>NZ_JAVDXR010000026.1:0-1229 GCF_031458035.1 Flavobacterium aquidurense | reverse complement strand
GGGTTGCCCCATTCAGGTATTTACGGATCAATTCGTGTGTGCCGATCCCCGTAACTTTTCGCAGCTTATCACGCCTTTCATCGCCTCTGAGAGCCTAGGCATCCCCCATACGCCCTTATTTTGCTTATTGTACCAATCATAAAATCAATTATGACCGTTTTTTTTTGTCTTTTACTATAAATAGTAAAAAACGCTTTCTACTTTTTATTATTTTCTTATCTCAATATGTCAATGAACTTTTATTTAGTCGAATGTCAAAAGTCGAAAGTCGTCAAGTGAATCACTTTGGACTTTATGACTTTAGACTTTATGACTAAAATCGTGGAGAATAACGGAGTCGAACCGTTGACCTCCTGCGTGCAAGGCAGGCGCTCTAGCCAGCTGAGCTAATCCCCCATTTTTCAATCTTAGATTGTAGAATTCAGATTTTAGATTTCTTAATTCTTCTCTAATTTCTTTTGGCGAATCCCAACTTCCAGAATTTCCTTTTTTTCAAGCTTAACTTTAAATCTAAAATCTATAATCTTAAATCTAAATTTTAGTAGTCCCGGGCAGACTCGAACTGCCGACCCCTACATTATCAGTGTAGTACTCTAACCAGCTGAGCTACGAGACTCTGTTTTACTTAAAATTTATTATTTGAACTAACAGCAAGAGTAAAATAGTCTTAAAATTATGACCTATAAAGCTTCTTCTTTTTTCCCCATCGTGTATTACTACTAACAATTGGGGCTCTAGAAAGGAGGTGTTCCAGCCGCACCTTCCGGTACGGCTACCTTGTTACGACTTAGCCCTAGTTACCAGTTTTACCCTAGGCAGCTCCTTGCGGTCACCGACTTCAGGCACCCCCAGCTTCCATGGCTTGACGGGCGGTGTGTACAAGGCCCGGGAACGTATTCACCGGATCATGGCTGATATCCGATTACTAGCGATTCCAGCTTCACGGAGTCGAGTTGCAGACTCCGATCCGAACTGTGACCGGTTTTGTAGATTCGCTCCTGGTCGCCCAGTGGCTGCTCTCTGTACCGGCCATTGTAGCACGTGTGTAGCCCAAGGCGTAAGGGCCGTGATGATTTGACGTCATCCCCACCTTCCTCACAGTTTGCACTGGCAGTCTTGTTAGAGTTCCCGACATGACTCGCTGGCAACTAACAACAGGGGTTGCGCTCGTTATAGGACTTAACCTGACACCTCACGGCACGAGCTGACGACAACCATGCAGCACCTTG
>NZ_JAVDXR010000025.1:0-1344 GCF_031458035.1 Flavobacterium aquidurense | reverse complement strand
GGATCAAGAACAAATCTTGGGGAGGAAATATCAAAATAAAATGAGAAATTTGCAATCTAAGAATTTAAGATGACCCCGATAGAGCTTTTAAAATTTATGCTTCCTGATTTTTTAGTAGATCATTTTGAAGTAGTTTCTTCTAGTAATACAGAAGAGATATTACACTTGTATTTTGAAGAGAAAAGTAATCCTCCACAAGAATTTAATGCATTTGAACTGGTATCAAAGGGTTTTCAAGATGAGATTACTATTCAGGACTTTCCCCTGAGAGGTAAGTATGTGTACCTGCATATTAAAAGACGTCGTTGGACAAATAAAAACACAGGAGAAATTATTAAAAGAGATTGGAATTTAGTCGCCAAGGGAACCCGCATGACTCAAGAGTTTGCGGCTTTTTTAAAAGAAATTAATAGATAACAGCGCTACTGATTGTCACACCATTGGACGCTTCTTCGGCGTTAACGGTAAAAAACTTCAAAGACAATATAAAAAGCATCTGAGTTCGTTCACTGGCTGGGCTTCACGTGAACATGCTCATCAGTGGATTGTTTACCCTGAGAATATGGGTACACATTTATCAATTGATGAAGTAGCTTTGTCTCAGGGAGAGCTTTACACCATTGTGACCAACAAGAAATTCAAAGGTAAAAAAGGCTCCTTGGTGGCCATTATTGCTGGAACGAAGGCAGAACAGGTCATAGAACACATTAGCAAAATAGATTATAAAAAGAGAGCTTCTGTACAAGAAATAACGCTTGATATGGCTAATTCTATGAAACTGATATCTAAGAGATGTTTCTCCAAAGCCATACAGGTTACCGATAGGTTCCATGTTCAAAAGCTAGCACTGGAAGCCTTACAAGAGATGAGAATAAAATATCGATGGGAAGCTATGGATGCTGAGAATCAATTGATATTGCTGGCAAAAAGAGAGAACAGAGCATATATCCCTAAGCTTTTATCTAACGGTGATTCTGTCAAACAACTATTGGCAAGAAGTAGGTATCTGTTATACAAATCTCGTGAAAAATGGACACCGAATCAACAAGAAAGAGCGCAAATGCTGTTTGAATTATATCCCCATATAAAAACTGCATATAATCTAAATCAACAACTTCGGGGGATTTACAATAACAATAATGACAAACACATTGCAATGACCAAATTGGCTCATTGGTATAGAAATGTTGAGGAGTCGGGCTTTAAAAACTTTAATATTTTACTCAATACCATAACTTTTAATTACCAGTCAATCCTAAACTATTTTGATAACAGAAGTACAAATGCTTCGGCAGAATCCTTTAATGCAAAAATAAAAGCATTTAGAAGCCAATTTAGAGGAGT
>NZ_JAVDXR010000024.1:0-1721 GCF_031458035.1 Flavobacterium aquidurense | reverse complement strand
TCTATATCCACTTTACCTGCCTGAAGTTTTTCGTTACTTTCTTTTTTATTTTTATAACTCCTAAAAATCAATATCGTAATAATCAACAATAAAATCAAAATTACACCCGCAACAATTTTTATAATTTTATCATTGTTTATCTTAACCTTCTGAAGTTCGCTTTGGTTGGTTAAAACATGAATGTTTTTATCCTTTTTCTCGGTTTCATATTTTATTTGAAGATTTGAAATTTGATAAAATTTCACATCATTAAAAATACTGTCTTTTGCTTTCTCATATTTTCTAAGATGGGAAATGGCCGAGATATAGTTGCCAGTAGCAGAATCCAATTTAAATTTCATCATATGTCCAGTAATGATCATATCAATATCCTTAATTGATTTTCCTAATTTTATATTGTTATTTAGATATTCTGCAGCTAACTCGTAATTTTTAATCTTAAATAAATGGGCAACAATATTATTGTTTATTCCAAGATTTATAACATCAGGTAAATTATTTCTATGTGTCTTTTTAAGTTCTATCAACTTGTTGCACGCCTTATTAGAGATGGAATATCTTTTTATATTATCGAAAAAGGCTATATAACAGATTTGTAATGCAATTTGATCTTTATAATTATTAACTTTCAAATTCTTTACTGTAGTGCTAAAAAATTCTTTGGCTTCTTTTTCCCTTCCAAGATTTATTAAATCCTTAATAATATAAGAGGCATTTGAAAAAGGAGAAACTTCCTGAGAATACCTTTCTAAACTGTAATCAAACGCTTTTTTATGATAATTCAGCGCTAGTTCATAGTTTTGCATTTTATAGTAGGAAAGTGCCAGATTTGTATAGTCAGATGTTAAGAAAAATATATCTTTATTTTGCTCTCCAATTTTTATCGATTGCAGGCTGTATTTTACCGCCTCTGTATACAAACCTATTTTAGAATATGCTTTAGACATATGGCTGAATAAATTCTGCATTTGATCTTTGTTGCCTATAGTTTCATATAGGTCTTTGGCTTCATTATATTTTTGGAGAGCTGCCTTAAAATTTCCCAAATAAAAATAATGATCACCATAATATAGCAAAATGTCAGCAATTTGCTTTTTAGAACCTCCTTTTTTAAAGGCCTTATAGGCTTTTTCGATGATTTTTAAACGAATAAGACATTCTGTTTTATTAAAATCATAATAATTGGTAAGTTCGAGATACGCCTCACCCTTCAGCCATACAATATTGTTTTTATATGCTATTACAAAAGCCTTTTTAAGCTCCCTGATTCCTTTTGGTAGATTGTTTCCCTCGCGAAATAGCTGCGAATAGAGAATCAGGCTCATCCATTTTCCCTTATTATAATTGACTTTCCGACTCAGAAAATCGGCTTCCCTCGCAAAAACATAACTGCTGTCCAAGTCAGCTTTTTCTTCCCCAGGTTTTTTTACATAATATAAACTTAGGGTTTGCAGTTTTAAAATCCGTGTTGTATCATTTAAGTTATTTTTTAATTCCGCCTTAATTTGTTCATTTTTTTGTTTTAATAAAGGCTGTGAAAAAACAGTAAAATTGAAGTGAAAAAGAAAAATTAAAAGAGAGGTTTTAAGCAAATGCTGCATGGTTGAATTACAGTGGTTATTTCGATTATTTAATAGATAATAATTGATCAAGGCTGAATTTAAATAGCTTTAAAAAAGATAAATTCAATTGGATTTATAGTATTTATTTCATGATTTCAT
>NZ_JAVDXR010000023.1:0-2825 GCF_031458035.1 Flavobacterium aquidurense | reverse complement strand
GCATTGCCATCAGGATATACATTGGTAAGCGCAACTCCAAGCAAAGGAACCTGGTCATCACCAAACTGGACCATAGGCAGTTTGGCAAACGGAGCAAACGCAACCTTAACAGTGATTGCTACCGTTAAAGCTACCGGAGTGTATGCCAACACGGCTACAATCACGGGAATCGAAACAGACCCTACACCAGCAAATAATACCGCTACAAGTACACCAGTGCCAGTAGCAAGTGCAGATTTACGAGTTGTTAAAACGGTTGATAACGCTACCCCGTCAGTGGGAAGCAACGTTACTTTTACCATAACAGCAAGCAATAACGGACCAAGCGATGCTACAGGAGTAAGTGTTGCAGATGCATTGCCATCAGGTTATACATTGGTAAGCGCAACTCCAAGCAAAGGAACCTGGTCATCACCAAACTGGACCATAGGCAATTTGGCAAACGGGGCAAACGCAACTTTAACAGTGATTGCCACCGTTAAAGCCACCGGATCGTATGCCAACACGGCTACAATCACGGGGACCGAGCCAGATCCTACACCGGGAAATAACACAAGTACAAGTACACCGGGATCAGTGGCAAGTGCAGATTTGGCAGTAACCAAAACTGTTAGTAACTCGACACCGTCAGTGGGAACAAACGTTACTTTTACCATAACAGCCAGCAATAACGGACCAAGCGATGCCACGGGAGTAAGCATTGCCGATGCATTGCCATCAGGATATACATTGGTAAGCGCGATTCCAAACAAAGGAAGCTGGAGCGCACCAAACTGGACCATAGGCAGTTTGGCAAACGGAGCAAACGCAACTTTAACAGTGATTGCCACCGTTAAAGCCACCGGATCGTATGCCAACACGGCTACAATCACGGGAACAGAGCCAGACCCTACACCAGCAAACAATACCGCGACAAGTACACCAGTGCCAGTGGCAAGTACCGATTTACGAGTTGTTAAAACGGTTGATAACGCTACCCCGTCAGTGGGAACAAACGTTACTTTTACCATAACGGCAAGCAATAACGGACCAAGCGATGCCACGGGCGTAAGCATTGCAGATGCATTGCCATCAGGATATACATTAGTAAGCGCAACTCCAAGCAAAGGAACCTGGTCATCACCAAACTGGACCATAGGCAGTTTGGCAAACGGGGCAAACGCAACTTTAACAGTGATTGCTACGGTTAAAGCTACCGGAGTGTATGCCAACACGGCTACAATCACGGGAACCGAGCCAGACCCTACACCGGGAAATAACACAAGTACAAGTACACCGGGATCAGTGGCAAGTGCAGATTTGGCAGTTACCAAAACTGTTAGTAACTCGGCACCGTCAGTGGGAACCAACGTTACTTTTACCATAACGGCTAGCAATAACGGACCAAGCGATGCCACGGGAGTAAGTATTGCCGATGCATTGCCATCAGGATATACATTAGTAAGCGCGACTCCAAGCAAAGGAACCTGGTCATCACCAAACTGGACCATAGGCAGTTTGGCAAACGGGGCAAACGCAACTTTAACAGTGATTGCCACCGTTAAAGCCACCGGATCGTATGCCAACACGGCTACAATCACCGGAACCGAGCCAGACCCTACACCAGCAAACAATACCGCTACAAGTACACCAGTGCCAGTGGCAAGTACGGATTTACGAGTTGTTAAAACGGTTGATAACGCTACCCCGTCAGTGGGAACCAACGTTACTTTTACCATAACGGCAAGCAATAACGGACCAAGCGATGCCACGGGAGTAAGTGTTGCAGATGCATTGCCATCAGGATATACATTGGTAAGCGCGAATCCAAACAAAGGAACCTGGTCATCACCAAACTGGACCATAGGCAGTTTGGCAAACGGAGCCAACGCAACCTTAACGGTGATTGCCACCGTTAAAGCCACCGGATCGTATGCCAACACGGCAACAATCACAGGAACAGAGCCAGACCCTACACCAGCAAACAATACCGCTACAAGTACACCAGTGCCAGTAGCAAGTACGGATTTACGAGTTGTTAAAACGGTTGATAACGCTACCCCGTCAGTGGGAACAAACGTCACTTTTACCATAACGGCAAGCAATAACGGACCAAGTGATGCCACTGGAGTAAGCATTGCAGATGCATTGCCATCAGGATATACATTGGTAAGCGCAACTCCAAGCAAAGGAACCTGGTCATCACCAAACTGGACCATAGGCAGTTTGGCAAACGGAGCAAACGCAACCTTAACAGTGGTTGCTACGGTTAAAGCCACCGGATCGTATGCCAACACGGCAACAATCACAGGAACAGAGCCAGACCCTACATCGGGAAATAACACAAGTACAAGTACACCATCAGTAATAGATGCAATAGTTGATACATTCCCAACGCAAAAACCAAGTACTACAGTGCCGACAACAGTTGGAAATGTAACTACGAACGATACGTTGAACGGAGTTCCAGTAACAGCTGATAATACGGATGTAACACCGATAACAGAAGGACCATTGAGTATTGATGACAAAGGAATATTGACACTTGCGCCAAATACCCCATCGGGAAGTTACCCTATCACATACACAATATGCGAGGTTAACCCAGCGACAGGATTGGCAGTTACACCTGGAAATTGTGATTCAGTAACCGATACGGTTGTAGTGTTGAATCCAATTGATGCAGTTGTGGATACATTCCCAACGCAAAAACCAGGCACTACATTGCCAACCACAGTTGGTAATGTTACGACAAACGACACTTTGAACGGAGTTCCGGTAACAGCTGACAATACAGATGTAACTCCGGTAACAAACGGGCCATTAAGTATTGATGACAAAGGAGT
>NZ_JAVDXR010000022.1:0-3130 GCF_031458035.1 Flavobacterium aquidurense | reverse complement strand
TTAAAAGAAAGGCGACGACATACTCTCCCACATAACTGCAGTACCATCTGCGCAGGCGGGCTTAACTACTCTGTTCGGGATGGGAAGAGGTGAGCCCCGCCGCAATAACCACCTTAAGGTCATTGTTGGCGGTTGTTGGTTTATGGTTGTTGGTGTTTCCATCAACTACCAACCTTCAACTGTCAACTGCAGCTTCGCTGCAAATATCTTAACATACTGAGATAAAGAAAAGTATTTTATATTTAGAAAGTTTCTTCCTCCCGATTGCCCGGGAGGAAAAGGGTGTACATAAGCTTACGGATTATTAGTACTACTCGACTATGACATTACTGCCTTTACATCTATAGCCTATCAACGTGGTCATCTTCCACGATCCTTAAAAGAAATCTCATCTTGTGGTGGGTTTCGCGCTTATATGCTTTCAGCGCTTATCCCTTCCAAACGTAGCTACTCTGCGGTGCCCCTGGCGGGACAACAGATACACTAGAGGTTTGTCCAATTCGGTCCTCTCGTACTAGAATCAGATCCACTCAAATTTCTAACGCCCACAGTAGATAGAGACCGAACTGTCTCACGACGTTCTGAACCCAGCTCGCGTGCCACTTTAATGGGCGAACAGCCCAACCCTTGGGACCTTCTCCAGCCCCAGGATGTGACGAGCCGACATCGAGGTGCCAAACCCCCCCGTCGATATGAGCTCTTGGGGGAGATCAGCCTGTTATCCCCGGCGTACCTTTTATCCTTTGAGCGATGGCCCTTCCATGCGGAACCACCGGATCACTATGCTCTACTTTCGTACCTGATCGACCTGTATGTCTCTCAGTCAAGCTCCCTTATGCCATTGCACTCTACGCACGGTTACCAAGCGTACTGAGGGAACCTTTAGAAGCCTCCGTTACTCTTTTGGAGGCGACCACCCCAGTCAAACTACCCACCAAGCAATGTCCCCCGGATTCCGGGGTTAGGCCTCAGATAAACAAAGGGTTGTATTTCAACAATGACTCCACAACGCCTGGCGACGCCACTTCACAGTCTCCAACCTATCCTACACATCATTTATCCAAGGTCAATACTAAGCTATAGTAAAGGTGCACAGGGTCTTTTCGTCCCACTGCGGGTAAACGGCATCTTCACCGTTACTACAATTTCACCGAGCTCATGGCTGAGACAGTGTCCAGATCGTTACACCATTCGTGCAGGTCGGAACTTACCCGACAAGGAATTTCGCTACCTTAGGACCGTTATAGTTACGGCCGCCGTTTACTGGGGCTTCAATTCAATGCTTCTCCGAAGATAACATCTCCTCTTAACCTTCCAGCACCGGGCAGGTGTCAGGCCCTATACTTCATCTTACGATTTTGCAGAGCCCTGTGTTTTTGATAAACAGTCGCCTGGACCTCTTCACTGCGGCCAGCTTGCGCTGGCGACCTTTCTCCCGAAGTTACAGGTCTATTTTGCCTAATTCCTTAGCCATGAATCTCTCGAGCACCTTAGGATTCTCTCCTCAACTACCTGTGTCGGTTTACGGTACTGGTACTAATTACCTGAAGTTTAGAGGTTTTTCTTGGAAGCCCTTAGGCGCACTATCTCTTTGTCCGAAGACTCCGAGTACTATCGTATTTCCCCAAGATCTGTGGATTTGCCTGCAGATCTTATAGGTAGGTACTTCAACGAACTATTCCGTCAGTTCGCGGCGCTTTCATCACTCCGTCACCCCATCACAGTAATTAGTAGTACGGGAATATTAACCCGTTAGCCATCGACTGTCCCTTTCGGGTTCGCCTTAGGACCAGACTAACCCACAGCTGATTAGCATAGCTGTGGAAACCTTAGTTTTTCGGTGTGCGGGTTTCTCGCCCGCATTATCGTTACTTATGCCTACATTTTCTTTTCTAACCAGTCCAGCATACCTTACGATACACCTTCAACCCTGTTAGAATGCTCCCCTACCACTTACAATTGCTTGTAAATCCATAGCTTCGGTAATACGCTTATGCCCGATTATTATCCATGCTCGTCCGCTCGACTAGTGAGCTGTTACGCACTCTTTAAATGAATGGCTGCTTCCAAGCCAACATCCTAGCTGTCTGGGCAGACAAACCTCGTTCTTTCAACTTAGCGTATATTTGGGGACCTTAGCTGATGGTCTGGGTTCTTTCCCTCTCGGACTTGGACCTTAGCACCCAAGCCCTCACTGCTGAGAAACATTATATAGCATTCGGAGTTTGTCAGGAATTGGTAGGCGGTGAAGCCCCCGCATCCAATCAGTAGCTCTACCTCTATATAACTTAAATTCAGCGCTGCACCTAAATGCATTTCGGGGAGTACGAGCTATTTCCGAGTTTGATTGGCCTTTCACCCCTACCCACAGGTCATCCGAAGACTTTTCAACGTCAACCGGTTCGGACCTCCACTGTGTGTTACCACAGCTTCATCCTGCCCATGGGTAGATCACACGGTTTCGCGTCTAACACTACTGACTAAAGCGCCCTATTCAGACTCGCTTTCGCTACGGATCCGTGGCTTAACCACTTAACCTTGCCAGCAACGTTAACTCGTAGGCTCATTATGCAAAAGGCACGCCGTCACCCCACGAAAGGGCTCCGACCGCTTGTAAGCGTATGGTTTCAGGATCTATTTCACTCCGTTATTCACGGTTCTTTTCACCTTTCCCTCACGGTACTGGTTCACTATCGGTCTCTCAGGAGTATTTAGCCTTAGCGGATGGTCCCGCCAAATTCAGACAGGGTTTCACGTGCCCCGCCCTACTCAGGATACCACTATCTATTATACTCGTTACCCATACGGGGCTATCACCCTCTATGGCTTGACTTTCCAGTCAATTCCGGTTCCTTGTACATAAAATCTCGTGGTCCTACAACCCCAACAATGCCGTAACATCATTGGTTTGGGCTAATCCGCGTTCGCTCGCCACTACTTACGGAATCACTTTTGTTTTCTTCTCCTCCGCCTACTTAGATGTTTCAGTTCAGCGGGTTTGCCCACCTATCGGTGTACTATGTCTTCAACATAGTGGGTTGCCCCATTCAGGTATTTACGGATCAATTCGTGTGTGCCGATCCCCGTAACTTTTCGCAGCTTATCACGCCTTTCATCGCCTCTGAGAGCC
>NZ_JAVDXR010000021.1:0-4448 GCF_031458035.1 Flavobacterium aquidurense | reverse complement strand
GAAGTTTTCATAATTTATAAATTTTATTAAAAGTTAATATTGCATCTCCTAAAGAAAATTAACTTCTGTCGGAAAAAGGATTTGTTGAATTTTATTAATAATTAAGCAACACTTTCGGCTGCTTCAACTATAACTTCTGCTACCAATTCAGGCTGAGACATGAAGATCACATGACTGCCTTCTATCTCCCTTGTTTTGGTATTGGAACGTCCATACATATTACGTTGGATATCCGGGTTTAGGATTTTATCCTGCGTGGCTATACAGCCCCATGACGGTTTTGTCTTCCAGGCAGCGTTAGAAACCGTAGAAGTAAAGGCTTTTGCATAAAATGCGCCCTGCGATGCGTACATAAATGCTGCTTTTTTAGCATCAATATCACCACAGAATCCACCATGAAACTTCGATTCTTCCTGATAAACAATACAATTGTCATCTGGTGGTAGCAAACCGCTTTCAGGCGCCGGTTCAATAGTCTGGATCCAGTGAAGGGCCGATTCACCATTATCCGGCTGAAATGCTGCTACATAAACGAGTGCAGCTACGTTAGGATGGTTACCTGCTTCAGTAATTACCACCCCCCCCCAAGAGTGGCCTACAAGTATCGCGAGGCCTTCCATTCTATCAAGAACTAAATTGGTCTGACGTACATCATCTTCAAGTGAGCTAAGTGGATTCTGCACCACTACCACGTTAAAACCTTTTTCAATCAAAACATGAAATAATGGTTCCCAACCTGATCCGTCTTCAAATTCACCGTGAACCAGCACTACATTTTTGATCCGTCTTTTCATTTTATTTAAATCTACGGTAAATAACTAACCTGTTTAAATTGCCAGCCCAGAGACTATTTAGTCTCTGCAGAGGCTTTTTCTATAACTGCCGCAACCTTTGCAGGCTGTGACATAAAGATTACGTGACTTCCTTTTATCTCAGTAATTTTTGATTTGGAACGCGCATAAATTGTGCGCTGAATGATCGGATTTATTGTCTTGTCTTCAGTAGCTAAACAAGCATAGCTAGGTTTGTTTTTCCAGGCAGGGTTGGTAATAGGAGTGGCAAATGCTGCTGCGAAGAAACGTCCTTCAGATGCAAACATAAAGTCAGCTTCAGATTTAGGAAGATCGGCACAGAATCCACCATGAAATTTAGATTTTTCATAATATACTATTCCATTTTCATCAGGAGGAAGTATTCCGCTTTCCGGAGCTACCGGCGCAGACTGAAGCTGACTCAAAGCCGATTCGCCTTTATCAGGCTGAACGGCAGCAACATATACCAAGGCAACTACTTTTGGATGGTTACCTGCTTCGGTAATTACTGATCCTCCCCATGAATGCCCAACAAGAATTGTTGGCCCATCCTGTCTGTCAAGGGCCTGATTGGTTGCTTCAACATCTGCAGCCAACGAGGTAAGCGGATTTTGCACTATCGTAACATTGTATCCTTTTTTCGATAGAATATCATACAGTGCTTTCCAACCCGAGCCGTCAGCAAATGCGCCGTGAACCAGGACTACGTTTTTAACATTACCTGTTTGCGCGAAAGCTTCTGAAGTGCTTAGCATCATTGCTACTACCAATATTGGCATTGCAAAGGCAGTCATAATTCTCATTGTAATTTGTTTTTTCATGATTAAAAATTATTAAGTTTTAAGTTATTGAACCTGCTCGTCAGGAACACAATACTTTATGCATTTTTTATGCCATTGACATAAGTTATTGATTATTAGTTAATTAGCGCATAAGTAATAATGTCTTAATTGTCTAATACCGCTTTTACTATTAAATTTTTGATGATATATCAACAATTTTAAATACAATATCATGGCTTACAAATTGAAATCCAAACATTATTTTTAAAATAGATAATTTAAAATTTCCAGCAGAAATTTCCATCATCTGGGAGATAGCAAGATTTATAGGGAAAGGAAAATTCTTAAAAATTCCTTCCAGCGAATTAATTTTCACAAGCAGTCAACAATGCTTTGTAATGAAGTCGCAAAAAAATGTTCTTGTACTTAATTACTTTAAGTAAACTATAATGCCAATTAATTGTAGATTAAAGATGAAAAATGGTATTTTTATGTTTCTTTATTTAGTAAGCAAAAATTTTTCTAGTTGAAATTAGCTCTAGGTATCAGCTTCTGTTCCTCGAAAAGAATGTAACGGTAAGATTGAAATTGGTTTAAGCGAATCTCAAAAAGACAAGGCATTCATTTTTATGAACGGTTTTTTATAATTAGCAATTACGAATTTTATGGTTGGGCAATCAAAATCAATGCAGGAACTGAATCGGCATATTATGCGCGTTGCAACGTCTGATGTGTCGGTCATAATTTTTGGTGAAAGCGGTACAGGAAAGGAACTGATAGCCAACAACATTCATAAGCTTTCAGCAAGAGCAAGGCTTCCAATGATATCCGTGAACTGTGCAGCATTACCAGCAAGCTTGTTAGAAACTGAGCTGTTTGGATATGAAAAGGGAGCATTTACAAATGCTATGGAAAAACGGGCCGGTCGTTTCGAACAGGCGGACGGCGGAACAATATTCCTTGATGAGATAGGTGAACTTCCTCTGGAAGTTCAGGCAAAATTTTTAAGGGTACTTCAGGAAAAAGAGATAGAAATAATTGGTGGAACCATTAAAAAGATTGATGTTCGAGTGGTAGCAGCGACGAATCGTAATCTTAAGGAAGATGTCGCAGCAGGTAAGTTTCGCTCCGACCTTTATTATCGCCTTAATGTTTTTCCTCTGCACTCGCCGCCACTTCGTGAAAGGAAAGATGACCTTCCCTTGCTTGTCGACCATTTTTTGACAAGGCTCAGCAAAACTGAAAAGAGAACGGTAACGGGAATCAGCGAACAAGCCATGCAGGAATTAGCAAACTATGATTGGCCCGGAAATGTCAGAGAATTGGAAAACTTACTTCATCGTCACGTCCTGATGTGCGACAATATTCTTATTAAAACCTTTGGACCTCTTACTTCGTATCCCGACAAATTAGAGCAACCTATTGACTATATGAGAACCTTAGAAGAGGTAGAGCGTGAACACATTCTGACAGTGCTTATTAAATGCAACTGGAAAGTATATGGACCTGGAGGCGCTGCGGAAATATTAGGAATAAAGGTGCCAACACTCAATTCGAGAATAAAAAAACTGAAGATCGAAAAAAAGAAATCTAAAAAGGGAGGCAAATCTAAAAATGATTGAAAAATTTAATGGATAAAAGCTCCAAATTTGAATTCAGACTTACAAGTTAATATAGTTAAATCTGAATATCTAGTTCTGGCCTTCGGTGTCTGTTTTTAGTACTATTTAAGGCTAAGGGATAGCCCTGAGGTGTAAACAATGTACTTTTTATTAATATTTAAATAAAGTTTATCAAAGTTGATCGCTGTCAATACTACTCATTTTATCAATAAACTAAAGATCTCATAAAGAATAATATTTATAGATTATCGCACAAAAGAGATGGCAATCCTTTAGTAATTAGAATATTGGAAGGATATTTAATGATGATGTATACTCTGAAAAGCCGATTAATTATTGAAAGCTATTGCAGTTTTAATTTAATATAGCTAAGCAGCGTTGCTAAATTCAATAAAAAAATGACTATATGAAAGCTTTTAAAATTATCATATTTAAAAGTAAACGTTGTACATAATTAATACAATTTGTGAATTATTCAAAATATTAAGCTAAATTATCAGAAATTTAGTTGCTAGATTTGCTATATAGTAAATAAACCATATTAAGTTTACTCAAAAAATATACATTATGGATAACCTGCAAGAAGCAAGAGAGTTTTTAGGCCTATGCTGTAACCTGTCAGAAGAGGCTTTTTCTTTGTCGGCCAATATGTGGACGACGAACACTTTTAGAAAAGGTGAAAAATACAATGTAAGTGGAAAAATTTGTAAAACCTCGTCGTTTATTAAGACGGGATATTTTAGAACTTACAAGTTAGATACCAATGGTGAACAACGAAATATTTTCATCCATGCTCCCGGACAAACTCTCGTTTCTTTTGTAAGCTTTGTTCAGCAAATCCCATGCGATCATGATATTGAAGCTATTACGGAATCTACGGTGATCAGCATAAGTTATGATGACCTTCAGGAATTATATAAGGTTTCGTTAGAATGGGCTAAGGTAGGCAGGTTATTTGCAGAATTTGCTTATAAGTTAGTAGAAGACAGATTTATGGGGTATTATGACCTTTCTCCCGAAGAACGCTACCTTAAACTGATGGCTGAAGCTCCTGAAATTTTTAACGTTGTGAATTTAAAGGAAATTTCATCTTTTCTAGGCATAGAATTCCAATCACTGTGCAGGATAAGAAAAAGATTGGCAGTACGCAAAAGTTAACTTAAGTTAACTATTATCAGGAAATATAAGTTTAAATTTAAGTACACTTTTAAATTTAACAATATGACATCAGA
>NZ_JAVDXR010000020.1:0-5266 GCF_031458035.1 Flavobacterium aquidurense | reverse complement strand
ATTTTAAAAGCTCTATCGGGGTCATCTTAAATTCTTAGATTGCAAATTTCTCATTTTATTTTGATATTTCCTCCCCAAGATTTGTTCTTGATCCCAATTCCATTTGACTTGTCGACATCCAATGATCGGTGAGATGGTTTAATCTTCTAAAATAAGTCTTATTATAATATTTAAAAGTCCTTTCTTGGATAGAAACTATTTTCTGTTTAGTTGACATTTGCTGTTCCAAAAACCTAATGAACAACCAGGTGTTAATCATGTATAAATCAATAATGTGATATGATTTATGATTGTGTCTATTGTGTTAAAATCGTATTGTAATTGATCAGTTTACGTTATTTTTTTATCAAATTGTGTAGTAGAAAAATAATATATGGTCTAGTATAATTTTTACTTTTTGTATTGATAATAATTTACAAATAAAGCTTTTTAACGAATATACATTTTGCATAAAAATATTCAAACCCATTAAATTAACAAATAGTTTTAAGTATGAAAAAAAAATTATTTTTAACGACTTGGATGCTTCTTTGTATTTTAAGTTTTAGTCCTGAATTATACGCCAAGGATGTTGGTTTGTCTCTATCGAAGAGTAAAAGAGAAAACTTCATTTCGGGGGCAGTAATCGGTGTAATCAATTCTGATTTTTATAGAGAATCAGTAAAAAAGACTTTTGCTTCACCTATTGTATATAGTCTTAATGATTTAAAAGCTGTTATTGCAAGCGGAGGGACACAAACGATTGTGATTTCCGGTAGTATCGTTATTACGGAGTCATTGACTATACCTGATAATTCTAATTTCACATTCGATCTAACTTCTCAGGCAGGTACGAATAGTGTTACTCTAGGTTCGTTTGCTAATCAAGCACTTCCTTTACTGGCTATAGCGGGGACTGGTACGGCTACAATTGATTTTGCAGGTTCTGTTTTGAACATTGTGAGTACTGTCCCGATTGCGACATCTAACGGAGCGGGTAAGCTAACAATCAAAAATGCTAAGTTTTCCGGGTTTGCTAATGGTATCACCGCTACAAGTGGGACTGTGGAAGTTATCGGATGTAACTTTGAGGGGAATAATTTTACAGCAAGTGCAATAAAAGCAGCAAAAATTATTACTACGAACACTGATTTCAAATCAAACAAAAGCACCACTGGATTGCTTTATTCAACAGTAAGCACAAGTGCGGTTAATTCTGTATTTGATTCGAATAACGGGTCTAAAGGTGTGGTTTATAGTAATGCTGCTGCAAATACTATTACTATTTCTTCAAATTCCTCTTTTTTAAATAACTTTTCCTCTGCGAGTGGGGGGGTAATCTATAGTACTGCTAGTGGTTTAATCAGTATTTTAAACTCATCTTTTATAGGTAATTCCTGTCAAACAAACGGAGGGGCAATTTATGTGTCTGATCCGAGTATGTTGTCTATGAATACAGTTACAATGACTGGAAATACAGCGAGTACTGGGGTGATTGATTTTGAAGTACCTACTAATAGCTGCCTGACGAGTGCTTATTCGAATATACAAAATGTAACTAAAGACCCTGGTGTTACCTATGTTTATAACAATAATGACGTTTTTATCAATTCTTATGTGACAATGACGTATAATTTCAATGGAGGATCCATTGTAAATGGATACACATATTATTCATCTACGGCTAGTACGGTTAAGTGTGGGTATGTAGCAAAACCTGCTGCTCCTGTAAATGCAGGATATACTCTTGTGGGTTGGACGAAAACTTTAGATGGTACAGATTTTTGGAATTTTAAAACAGATTCAACCCCGGATGTCGCTATGAATAACACGACACTCTATGCAAAATGGGATTTGCCATCATCTACAGGATATTTACAAGATGCAACAGTGTCTATTGGAGGTGTTGATGTAAAAACGATATCTGGAGTTATAACAGACTTGGGTAACGTTATTACTACTGGTACTACTGTTAGTACATATTATGCGATGTTACCAATTGGCACGACTAGTGTTGATATTAAACCTATACTGCTTGATCCGGCGGGTACGTATAAGATGACTTATCAGACACAGGCTCCAGCTTCGGGAGTAACTACTGTAGTTACGGGGGCCTTGACAAATACAACACAAACAGTGCCGTTACCGGATTATGTACCTACACATGGTCAAGTTTATACACAAGTAAAGATTGAGGTTTTTCCATCAGATGGTATTTCACCATCTAGAACCTATACGATTACCTTAACTTCTTTACCGACTGTTCCGACCTGGACAGCAGATTTGAGCAATACTACTGACACCTATGTTTTGGGGGATGTAGTAACTCCTTTGACTGTTCAGGCCATTTCAGATTCATATACAGGTACGAATATCTCCTATCAATGGTATTCTAACACAACGAATTCGATAACCGGTGGTATTGCTATTTCGGGAGCAACTTCAGCATCCTATAAGCCTAGTTCCGCAAGTGTAGGAACATTGTATTATTACTGTGCGGCTTATTCTAAGGGGTATAATTCGAAGAATTCTGCTCTTCTATATAGTCAGATTCAAACTGTTACAATTGTTAATTCAACGACTTTGTTTAGTGAACTCTCGAGTATTGATTATACGACATATGGAACCGCTTCAAACCCTTTTATAATATCAAAGTTATCCGATTTGACAAAGATGTCAAAATATGTAAATGGTGCTGACCCAACTGCAGATCTTTCTGATATTTTAACAAAGATGAACTTAACCTTGTCAAACTTTACATTGCTTGTACAAAACGGTTATTATACTTTGATTAATGATATAGATATGAGTGCGTTAACTGGATATTTTACTCCAATTGGAAATGTTGCAGCAAATGCGAGCAATGTATTTAAAGGAGACTTTAATGGTAATAATCATTCGATCACAAAATTAAATTTTTATGGATCCGACAGGTCTGGTTTCTTTGGCCAGATTAATGCAGGGGCTCATGTATATAATATTACTGTAAATTCTTCTGCTGTCCCACAATCGGGATTTACAGGTGTTTTGGTAGGAAAATTTACTGGAGGTACAATAAGCAACGCTACTGTATCTGGGAGTTTTTCAAATGCCAATAGTAATTCATATCCTGGTGGTATGATAGGCCAAATGACTGGCGGTACAATTGAAAATAGTACCTCTCAGGTTAGTGTGTCTGCCGGTAATTGTGCTGGGTTTGTATACAGTATGACTGGGGGTACTATTGATAATTGCAGCAGTGCGGGAAATTCAACTGCACGTTTGAATGCTGCAGGTTTCGTTTATTCATTAGATAATGGTGTTATTAAGAATTCAAGATCAAGTGCTTATACTAGGGCAGGAACAAATGGTAATGGTAATTCAGCGGCTGGATTTGTTTATCAGATGAATAGTGGTACGGTACAAAATTGTGTAAGGACAGGATCGATTGTTAGAGATGGGGGGAACAATTATGGTAGTTTCGTAATGAATATGGGTGGAGGTACCATAGATGGCTGCAACACCAATTCAGCTATTCCTGGAGGTGCTCTTGTAGGTGGTGGTTTTGCTTATAGTATGTCTGGCGGAACTATCAAGAATTCCTATTCTACTGCTGCTATTCCTGTTATGTCTAATATTGGAGGTTTTACCTACAATATGACTAATGGTACAATAGATAATTGTTATTATAAAGGAAATTTAACTACTTCGGGAATAACTGGTGGATTTGTTGAATTAGCAAGAGGAGGTACTATAAAAAATTGCTATTTCGAAGGAAATATTACCGCTTCAGCCGGAAATGGTAACGTAGGAGGATTTGCTGCTCAGGCCGATACAAATCCATCAACAATAAAAGACTGCTATGTATTAGGTGCAGTAAGTGGTAGGGGGCAGACAGGTGGTTTTATTGCACAAAATGATAAAGCAGATATCAAACGATGCTACATTAAAGGATCGGTGACAGGCCTCACTGCTGGGTATTATATTGGAGGTTTTGTAGGGTCATCTACGGCTTCGATGGAAAGTAATGCCGCAAGGATAACCAGTGTGACTGGACCTTCCAGTGGTTTTGTAGGGAAATTTTATGGGGTAGGTTCGGGTGTCGTAAAAGATTGTTATGTTGCTAAGGATGTATCTACAAGTGGTACGGCACCTCAAACTTTATCGTATCCAGTTACTTATACTCTGGCTCAATTAAATACAACTCCACTTTTCGATGCAATTGATTATCCTGCCTATGTAATAAACGCATCTCCGGTACCAGGAACATACCTGAATTTGCCTGGAAATATTGTGACTTTATCTGATACTGGAGGCTACACGATTTACTATACATTAGACGGAACTATTCCTGCTGTGGATCCTGTTGCGGGACCAAATGCATCAACTCTTACTTATTCTGGACCAATAACAGTGCAATCAAATACAACGATTACGGCTGTTTCTTACGATGGTGCAAATTTAGGGCCTGTATCTGTATTGCAATATATTGTAAGATCTAAGGATCCTAACTTGTCCGATATTAGTACTGTTCCAGGAGGCAGTGTAACTGGTTTTGATACCAATACAAATACTTATAGTGTTACTGTGCCATATGGAACAACATCCGTAAACGTAACGGGGACTGCGGTTGTGTCTGTCTCAACTGTAACTACAACTGGTGGAACTGCAACAGCAGGGGTTGGTTCAGGAACAATAGCTACTCCAACTGTTGGTACTGTGTATACATCTACAATTCATGTTGTAGCTGATAATGTCAATTATTCGAAAGACTACACGGTAAACATAACGCAGCTTCCTGAAGTCCCAGTTATTACAAATATAACCCCAGTTACTCAAAATGTTGTTACTGGTGCTCCGGCAACTCCAATAGCACTTTCGGTTAATCCGTTGACTACCACTGGAGTATTGTCATATCAATGGTATAGTAATACTACTGCAACAAATACAGGTGGAACGGCTATAGCTTCGGCTACAGGTGTTAATTACACGCTTGCAGCGCAATCTTGTCCAGGGGACTTTTATTATTATAGTATTGTAACCAATACTGATGGCCCGGTGGGAGCAAAACTTACTGCAACATCAGTTTCACCAGTTGTAAAAGTAACAATTCAAGACACTACTTTGCCAACCATCACAGCTCCGGCAAATGTAACGGCTTCGACTGATTCAGGCTGTAGTGCTACGTCGGTTGTTCTGGGAACACCTGTAAAGGATGACAACTGTGGCGTTGCGACAGTAACCAATGATGCTCCTGTTTCTTTCCCATTAGGGGATACCAATGTAACATGGACGGTAACAGACAACA
>NZ_JAVDXR010000019.1:0-9655 GCF_031458035.1 Flavobacterium aquidurense | reverse complement strand
CTCTGCATACTATGAGGTATTAATCCAAATTTCTCTGGGCTATCCCTCTGTAAAAGGTAGATTGCATACGCGTTACGCACCCGTGCGCCGGTCTCTAGTTCCGAAGAACTATACCCCTCGACTTGCATGTGTTAAGCCTGCCGCTAGCGTTCATCCTGAGCCAGGATCAAACTCTTCATCGTATATTGTTTGCTTTAATCTCTTAAAGCTAATTATTATTCGAATCAGTCTCTATCGGTTCATTTAATTAATCTCTCGATTATCTTACTCTTTATTCTTTTGTTTTGAAATCTCTTTCAAAACGGCTGTCAATTCAATATGTCTACGAACGTGTATTTCTTTTTGTGTTTCGCTTGTGTTGCAAAGCGGGTGCAAAAGTACAGCCTTTATTTAGATTTACAAGCCTTGTTACATACTTTTTTCAAATATTTTTTCACACTTTTTCTTAACAATCTGATAATGCATAATTTAGATTAAAAACTATTTCTTGTTTTTAAAAGAATTTTCTTACCACTTCAATGCTTTACGTAATTTCTTTATTGGAAAGACTGATTTATTTTCGATTTCATAACCCTATTAGTCGTTTCATACCTACTTACAGAATATTCTTTGTCCGCAAACAGCACCCCAAAGAGGTGCTGTTTCATTTTAATAACTTTTTATACTATACGAAATCCTTTAAAAAAGAATTTTCTTCGTAATCCATTTGCCGTTTTTAAGTAAGATTTTCATAATTAAGAACTGGTCACTTGAATGCAAATCAGAAATAATAAGCTCGTTGTTATTCACATTCACTTTTTCGTAAAGCAAACTGGTTTTTAAATCATAAATTTTAACTTTGTCTATTATTTCTTCGAATGAACTGATTTTTATCTGTTTATTCTTAACAGCAACAATTGCCGGATTTTTAGTTTCATCAACCGTAGCTGTCCCAAGAGTATTTGTCACAACATTATTAGTTGTAAATCGTAAAATAAAACGATCATTAAAAGTACCTATCTCAGTAGAAAAAGTATAAGGTTCTTTTTTAAGATCAACTATAGTACTTGTGGTTTTGTCTTCTAGGTAAATGTTTTGACTAATTAAGAGACCATCTACTTTGTTTATATTAATTGTGAAAGTACCTTTAATAGTTGTTTTATATCCCAATGAAATTTTATCTGTCTCTTGAAATGGTACTGCACGCCCTTGAATCGTAAACTTATTTTCACCATTAATACTATAAAAATCAATATATGTATTTCCTCCAGAACTAAGGGCATCATACAACTTATCCATTTCATTGGTTGCCCCACCAATATACCCCACTAACAATTGTTTGAATGCGCCTTGAGAATTGGCCAAATTCAACCAAACTCTATCTTTCTCAATTGCAGCTGCCTTGTTTGCGTTAGACATTCTGAAAAATTGACTATTAGATCCAGAAGCCAATATCTTATCAGTATTACGCATGGTATTATTAAATACAAAATTTTGACCAGCACTGGCAACTACAAAAAAGGATTGCCCTGCGGCAATTTTTCCTTCTGGCTCTACTCCTCCAGATATAGCCGTTGTTCCCCCTAAAAGCGTATAATAAGCATAATCATCTGAATTATACACGTAGAAATTACCACTCGCCGTAATAGATGTATTGTGAGTCCAAAATTTCAATGCTCCATTAATTATGGTTTGATTAGCTTTTATAAATGCATCTGCATCAATAGGTGATGGATAAGGATTACCTATTAAATTGTGTTTTCCATCTGATTGCGTAAGAATTGTTTTGACGCCATTATAGGGTTTACCAACAAACTGAACAGGTTGTGCATAAGTAAGACCACTCCAACTTTCTCCATTAGCATAAGTAACATCAGGTTTCGGAACACGGATCATAAATCCTTTCCCTACCGGATTCATACTGCTTGATCCATTTTCATATACCCAGGCACTGTTAGCCCAACTAAAATACTTATCGATGAGAGTGTTGGGCGACAAAACATTCATAACCTGATCTTCTACTGGAGAACACCAAAAAGTATAATCATAATTCTTCATTGGGGTAGTGATACGTTTATAAGTAATTATTCCGGTATTCAAAGAAGCATCATTCACCTGAATCAAGCTCGCATTATTTTCGAAAGTTAAAGTACCAAGTACATCTAATTCATTTTCAACCTTAAGCACAGCATCTGCATTTGCTCCACCAAGAGTACCTACAACAACATTTACTCCTGAATTTACCTGGCAGGAGCAAGCATTTAACGGAGTGGTGATATTGGTATTTGTCGCAAAAACAGCTCTGGTAGTTGCATTTGGAGTTCCGTTATCCCAACCCGAACCAGTAAACGTGGTCACTGGAACTGATAAAGTTACTACATTTGAACTGGGACTTACGCCGCAGCTTGTAACTGTTCGAACTCTAACATAATAAGTTGTATTTGATGCCAAACTATTTAATGTTACTGAAGGCGAAGCTAATGCACTTACTTGCAGATTTTGATAACCTGTTACAAAAGAACTGAAGGAAGGATTTAAGGACAAATCAAATCTATACTCGGTAGTATTTGGAATTGCCCCCCACGTTTCAATGGCCGTGGTTTGACTACATGCTAAAACAATATTGTTTAACACTGGCGCCACCGGAGTAGTATTGATGGTCATAACAATAGGTGTAGAAGTCACCGGATTTCCAGTCGCACAAGTTGCATTTGAAGTCATAACACAAGTTACACTATCACCATTGACTAATGTTGCACTTGTATATGTAGGTAAATTTGTACCAACATTTGCCCCATTTAATTTCCATTGATAAACTGGCGCTGGTCCACCATTTGTTGGAGTTGCCGTAAAAGTTACGGATGCTCCTGAGCAAATTGGATTGGCAGAAGCCACGACATCCAAAGAAACAGGTAAATTCGGATTATAGGTCACCACCAAACAATTACTTATTGCTGTACATTGAACAGTATTCGATGTTGAAGTAACAACTACTCGATAATACGTAGTTTGTGTAACCGGACCTGGATTGTAAATATCATTCGTGGCTCCGAAAATAGGAGTCCATGATCCGCTACACCCCGTAGTATTACTTTCCCATTGGTACGTCAAACTACCTAAACCTGTCGCAGCTGTACTTACTGTAAAGGCATCAGGATCTGCTGAACCACAAACGCTTTGGTTTCCAGCCATAACT
Source organism: Flavobacterium aquidurense (assembly GCF_031458035.1). GTDB lineage: Bacteria > Bacteroidota > Bacteroidia > Flavobacteriales > Flavobacteriaceae > Flavobacterium > Flavobacterium aquidurense_C. The sequence goes on along the minus strand of NZ_JAVDXR010000019.1, from coordinate 6,480 downwards.
GGAGCAGTTGCATCGTTTACAAAAACTGCAACCAAGCCGGAATAGGCATAACAGCTTACCCCATTTTCTGTGGATTTTACCTCTCTTCTATAATACGTGTTTTGAGTAATTGGTCCTGAAACATCGTAAGTAGTGCTTTCCGCTCCTACAATATTTGTCCATGAACCTACACCTCCTGTTGAGCTAGTCTGCCATTGATACGTCAATCCTACACCTGTTGCAGGAGTGGTTTCAGTAAAAGGATCCGGATCTCCTCCTTTGCAAATGGTTCTGTTGCCGCTAATAGCCCCTGGATTTATAACAGGAATTACAGTAATTGTTATTGGTGTTGTATATGCAGAATAACAGGTGCCACCTCCGTTTACCGAAACTGTTCTTCGTTGGTAACTCGTGGTTGTTGTTAAGGCGGGTGGCGAATAAGTTGCTCCTGTTTCACTTCCAATGGTAACAAAACTACCACTTGCATTCGTTTGCCATTCGTAGGTAATTGTTCCTAATCCTGTACCACTTGCAGCAGAAGTTAATGGTGATGGAATAGTACCATTACAAATAGTTTGTGCATCTCCTATTGTACCTGCTGTTACAGTAGGATTTACTGATATATTTACTGTTATAGCTGCACCCGTACAACCATTTGAAGTAGGCGTTATGGTATACAAAACACTTTGCGTCGTTGAGGATGTATTGGTTAACTCATTATTTATTGTATATGTTCCATTAACACCTATCGAGCCTGACCCTGAAGTATTGTCGCCTGTAATATTTGGATTATCGTCTACCGACCAGTTAAAAGTTGTTATATTACCAGGATCCGTGATGTTTCCACTCAAAACAATACCTGCACTTGTTACATTACAAATTCCAACACTAGCAACTGTAGCTGTAACTTTAGGTGTTGGTTTAATTTGAATACTCATTGTAGCTGGTGTTGCTCTACAGGTACCTACAAAATTATCAAATTCAGGAGCAATTGATATTACCGTGGTTTGCGTGCTGTTGGTAGTATTATTCGCTGTAAAATTAAAAGTATGACTAGTTCTTCTATTTGCACCATTTGGAAACGTACCTTCTATTGTCGTACCAACCGGACCTGCAGATGCAGGTGTAAGATAACTATTATTTGTTGTCATATAATAGTTTACGTAAGATGCATCTGAGTGATCGATACTAGCTAAAATAGGAGGAATTACATCACCATTACAAACAGGAGTAGTTGTCCCTCCTGTAATAGTGGCTTCATCATAAATCGCTCCAATTCCTGTCGTTGATATACTGATAACATTACTTGTTACGTTTTGTGCAGTACAGTAGCTATCAGTTACGATCAAACGATATTCATATTGAGTTGTTGCATTTGGCACCCCCGCTTGATATGTTGTACCCGTTCCAACATTGCTCCAACCACCCCATGCTCCCCAAACTATAAACCACTGTCTTGTTCTTACTTGCCATTGATACGTATAAGTTCCTGAGCCTCCTGCGACTGGTGTTTTTATACTAAATATGGTAGGAGCCTGACCAATACAAACATCTTGCGTATTACCAATAACTGGTGCCACCAATCGTCCATACACCGTAACAGTTGCTGTGCTAGTGCTTTTACATGCATTTGGCCCTGTTGCTGTAATGGTAAAAGTAGTCGTCTGGGTGGTTGTTTGGGTATTTGTTAGCGTTCCTGAAATAGAAAAAGGAGCATTGCTGTTTCCACTGGCCGCTATTCCTGTTAAAAAAGTCGTATTATCCCTTGTCCAGGTATAAGTTGTTCCTGCAACAGCGTTCGGATTTGTAATTGACATTCCTGCAATAGCAGTACCACTACAAATAGTCTGAGCAGCATTGGTTATTGCTATTGTAGGCGTTGGTTTTACCGTAACAGTCGATGTTGTAGTACCCGTACAACCTGCAGCAGTAGCGCTGACAGTAAATGTTACAAGCTGATCGATATTGGTAGTGTTAACAAGATTTCCCGAAATGGTATTTCCTGTCCCAGGGACCCCAACACCTATTATTCCGGTAACATTGGCATTATCTCTTGTCCAAGTATAAGTTGTTCCTGGAACAGTAGTTGGAAAACTTATTGTTATTGGTGTAATAGGATCATTACCACAAATGGTTTGTGACGCAACGGAAACTACAGCATTAGGTTTTGGATTTACCGTTACTACTATAGAAAATGTACTCGCAGCACAACCACCAGTAGTAGCCGTTATATTATAAGATGCTGTTTGTTGTATGTTGGTTGTATTTGTTAGCGTTTGAGAAAAAAAAGCTTGCCCGCTTAATGCTGTTGCCCCTGTGATTCCTCCTGATGTGGTAGGCAAACTCCAGGAATAGGTTGTTCCTGATGGTATGAAATTACCGCCGCCGTCGAGCGGAGTTACGTTCACTGCAAAACTACTACAAGCGACAGGAGCGTAATTTGTTGTTATAGAAGGCGTAATATTAACCGTGATGGGCAGCGTTGAAACTACTCCATCACCACAAGCATTGTTACCTTTTACTGTAACGTTTCCTGAAAGTGCTCCTATACTATAATCTACGGTAATCGATTGAGTTCCTAAACCTGATACTATTGTTGCTCCTGTTGGTACTGTCCAAATATAACTAGTTGCATCAGCTATTGCAGGAACGCTGTATGAAACATTGGTTTGTCCTTGACATAGCGAGGCAGTACCAGAAATAAGTCCCGCATTTGCTGGTAATGGACTAACTAATATGGTGCCTGTAGCAAATATTGTACTGCCGCAGCCACCTGTTAATGGAATACTGTAATTAAATGTACCGCCTACCGTTGGCGTACCGCTTATGGTAATCGTATTGGAAGCCCAGGTTGCGCTCACTCCTATTGGCAAACCATTAGCGCCAGACATACCCGCATTGGCAATCCCGGTTGCAATTGTAGTCGTATGCGTTATAGCAGTCAGTGGACTATGGCTGCATAAAGTTGGTGTAGAAGATGGTCCAGAAACCGTATTATTAGCTAACACATTGATGCTGCCTGTCGCATTGAGCACCGCTCCACAACCTCCTATTAATGGAATGCTGTAATTAAAAGTTCCTGTTTCCGATGGCGTACCACTTATAGTAATGGTGTTAGAAGCCCAAGTAGCCGTAATGCCCGCAGGTAAATTTACTGGTGCTCCTATGCCCGTTACTCCTGTAGTAGCATGGGTTATCGCGGTCAACGGCGTATTGATACACAGCGTTGGAGTCGTCGATGCCGGACCCGTTGCAATATTCGGCGTTACTATAATAGTGCCGATGGCATTTATACCGCCACAGCCTGTTAATGGAATACTATAATTGAAAGTCCCAACAACTGTTGGTGTACCACTAATGGTAATGGTATTAGAAGCCCATGTTGCTGTAACTCCAGCAGGCAAATTCACTGGTGTTCCTATTCCTGTTGCTTCTGTAGTAGTATGGGTTATAGCTGATATTAAAGGAGTATTAATACATAAGGTTGGCGATGACGAAGCAGCGGTTACAGTATTATCTCGTAACACAATTACCGAATAGTTTGCTGTAGCAATAGGTATACAAGAACTATTAGACACTGTCATGGTCAAAGTAACCGTAGTACCTGCATCTGCGGCTACGGGTGTGTAAACTGGTGTTAATGTAGTGGCACCAGTAATCGAGCCAGCTCCATTATGAGTCCAGGCTATGGTTCCATTTGATGAAGATGCTCCACTGACCGTTGCAGAAGCGCCTAAGCAAATATTTTGAGACCCTCCTGCACTGGCAATTGGTAAATTGTTTACTGTCACTACCGCACTTGAAGCCATTGTAGCGGTACAGTTATTAGCATTAGTGGCTTTTACGGTGTATGTATTAGTACCTGGCTGAAAACCAAAAGAAAGGGCAGCTCCGGTTCCCGCAACTGGGGATCCTACAGGATTAGCTCCATTATATAATTGATAATTTACAAGTGTTTCCGAACCGCTCAAACCAACTTCCAAACCTGGTCCCCCAATACAATAAGAGCCCGTCCCTGTTACGTTGAATATTGTTGGTAATGCATTTACTGTGAAATTCCCTGCGCCGCTTGCTGTGCCATCCGGTGTCGTCACACTAACAGCTCCAGTCGTTCCCGATCCAACAACTGCAATTATTTGTGTACTTGTAAAAGAAGTAATTGACGCTACCGCTGTACTTCCAATTTTCACATTAGCTGCGGTTACGCTTCTAAAATTAGTTCCATTTATAGTAATTGTGGATCCAACACAACTACTGGTGGGACTAAAACTTGTAATAGTGGGTACCGCTGTAACACACAAACTTGTCAAATTCATATTATTAGTAGTTGAATTTCCTACATTTACAACTTTAACATAATAAATACCATTAGCCAAAGCATTAGCATTTATAGATTCTGTTTGTGAAGAATCATTATTATTATCAACATTCGCACAAGCAATTTGAGTGAATCCATTACAAGAAGATGTCGCAGAAATTAATTGCAAGTATAAATTCTTATTAGAGGCAGATGCTGTAATTGTAATATTTAAAGGACCACCAGCTACTGTAAAAGTGTACCAACCTTCCCTACGAAAAGTTCCTGAACAAATATTTGGGGCATTTTGAGTATTATCAGAAATATTAATATTTCCAGTAATGCAATTGCCAATAGAAATTGATGTAGAACCTGCACAATTAGTCCCCTGCGCATTAACAAAATTTACAGACAAGAAACCCATCAAAACCATAAACAATAAACGCAATGATCTTGACGACACTAAAGTGTGTTGGTTTAAACTAAAGTAGAGTTTTTTCATAGATGTAAAATTTATTTGTCTTTGGAGATATTGGGTATTTTATTTGTAATTCCCTTTGACAATAAAAAATTTCAGTTTATTCAAAAAATTAATCATAATCTTAAATTATGTTTTTGAATTAAAACTTTTCTATTGCCATAATAATAGTATCATGTTAAAATTACACGATACTGTTAAAATGAAACAATTAAATCGTTCAATCACTTTTATAGTCGTCAAACAACAAAAACACTCATGATCAATACATTACATTTAGAAAAACAAAATACCATTTATACAAAAAACCTTACACATTACATAATCCCGATTTTTTTACTTCACACTACTATTTCATATAAAATCCTAAACCATACTAAAAACTCTCCAAATCGAATACGCAGTTGCCAAAAACCCTTAATAAGAATTTTAATTTGTACTTTAGTTTTACTAAAATTCAAATATTTATAACCTTTAAAATTCAACAACATGGGTCGTATCCTTCTGCTAGCATTAATACTATTGACCGTTTCTTGTAAAAAGGAAACTAAATCAGAGACACTTTCAGATTATTTTAACTACAATAAAAAAAATACCATTGAATCTGCTGGAGTACAATTGATTCCTATCAATACACCTGTCGGGGAATTTAAAGTATGGACTAAACGATTTGGAAATAATCCTAAAATAAAAATATTATTATTACATGGCGGTCCCGCAATGACACACGAATACATGGAATGCTTTGAGACTTTTTTTCAACGTGAAGGTTTTGAATTTTATGAATATGATCAGTTAGGTTCTTACTACAGTGACCAACCAAAAGATAGTAGTTTATGGAAAACAGAACGATTTGTAGAAGAAGTAGAACAAGTTCGCAAGGCCATTGGAGGAGATAAAAATAACTTTTATGTCCTAGGAAATTCGTGGGGAGGAATTCTGGCAATGGAATATGCATTGAAATACCAAAAGAATCTAAAAGGTTTATTAGTTTCGAATATGGTAGCCAGTGCTCCCGAATATGGAAAGTATGCGGATGAAGTATTAGCACCACAAATGAAACCAGAAATTCTAGCAGAAATACGATCACTTGAAGCTAAAAAAGATTTTAGTAATCCGCGTTATATGGAATTACTAATTCCGAATTTCTATAAAGAACATTTATGCCGATTAAAAGAATGGCCAGACGCGTTAAATAGAGCAAGTAAACATACAAATGCAGAAATTTACACCCTGATGCAAGGCCCAAGCGAATTTGGAATTAGTGGTCGCTTAGCAAAATGGGATATAAAAAATCGCTTAAAAGAAATTACAATTCCGACATTGATGATTGGAGCCAAATACGACACAATGGATCCAAAAGCAATGGAAGAGCAAAGTAAATTAGTTCAAAAAGGCCGTTTCCTATATTGCCCGAATGGAAGCCATTTAGCCATGTGGGATGATCAAGAAGTATTTATGAAAGGAGTAATCAAATTCATTCACAATGTTGATCGCAATGAATTTTAAAATTGATTATAGTTTAACAGAAATAAAAATTTATAATGAATTGAATAATACAATTATGGGCGTTTCCCTCCGGGCCGGGCTGTCCGCTGTATCTTTTGCGATTGTAGTTTGAGTTTAAATGAAGGTTTTGGGTATCGCAAAAGGATGCCGCTCCCATCCCTAACGCAGTTTACGGTAAACCAGAAGTACAGTTTTCATAAGAAATTCCAACTTTTAT
>NZ_JAVDXR010000018.1:0-13261 GCF_031458035.1 Flavobacterium aquidurense | reverse complement strand
ATTTTAAAAGCTCTATCGGGGTCATCTTAAATTCTTAGATTGCAAATTTCTCATTTTATTTTGATATTTCCTCCCCAAGATTTGTTCTTGATCCAATACAATCATCAATCCTGATTTTGTTTATATATTCTTTTTCTTCAAACAGCGCCCTCTTGGTTCGTCACCCTCATGTAGTACAATTTCGGAATGTAAAAAGTGAGCCGCCTCTGCAGAATCTTTCACTTTGACAGCACTGCGCGCTAACATTTCTGATTCAAACTCAGTTAATACGCTTTCTCTTATTCCTGCTTTTCTCCACTGAGACAAAGGTCGGCATCCTCTTGAGATTCCCCTTGCAAGCGAGAGCGCATCTAGCAGCGCCTGATTTGCGCCTTGCCCTTTGAACGGACTCATTGGGTGAGCCGCGTCTCCAATCAGCGTTACTTGTTTTCCTTTGGCTAACAATTCTGAGTTGAGTAATTCCCGGTCATATACAGGATAGCCAGAAATGTGCGTTTCTAAAGTTGCCGTCATAATTTGAGGAATAGGATCGTGCCACTGTGTTCTTCGACACGCTTCTTCCTTAAGTGCCTTAGGCCCCTGACCACTTAAAATTTTAGCCTCTTCTTCTGGCATTGGAAAGCTAAGTTGCCACATTACCGAGTCTGAAGTATAAGGCATTATATAAATTCGCTCTTTACCATTTGCGGTTTGAAATACTGTCGCCGAATCCAATAAAGAAGTATCAACAACTTCAAGAGCACTTAAAGGGCAAATACCCAGTATCACAATACAACCCAGATAACGTAAAGGAGTAATATCATCACCAATCAGTAATCTACGTACCGAACTGCGAATACCATCTGCTCCAACTACAAGATCTGCCTTAGTGTTTTTCATTTCACCATTCACTTGAAAGCTTATATCAAGACTACCATCTTTCGATTCCTTAAAATCTACTAATTGGTGCCCCCATTGTATTGCATCATCTCCGCCGAGCTGTTCAAGTAAAGCTAAGCGTAATGACTGACGTGAGATATGTACATTTGAACGTTTTTGAGATGTTCTGCTTTCTGATGGAATCCACTTTCTGTTTCCCCATTCGCCGATTACTTTTCCTTCTGTAGTATGAACCAAATGCCTTGTTGAAATCACCCCATCGTCTAACGAGAAAATGCCGAATCCTTCTATAGCTTTACTTGCTTGTTGCAAAGTGAGGCCATAGCCTTGAGATCGGGCATTAAAGTGTGTATCGCGCTCATAAAGTTTAAAAGGAATTCTGCGATGCAAACATGCCACGGCCAAAGCCACTCCTCCTATTCCACCGCCAATAATAGCAACTTGCGGGTAGTTTTCTTTATCTGCAACAGGATGACTGGCAGAAGCAATCAACCCAGATCCGGAACAGTTTAAGCACGAGTATAAATGCCCCTTTGGACGAACCGGAACCGTTCCTTCGCCATTGTCTTTTTCAAATTTATCCAATTCGAATTGATATCGAAGTCGCACTTTCTTAGTGAGCCTTTGTCTTTTTTTCCCGCGTCCCTGACATTCCTCACAAATAGTCCAGCTTGCTAATTCCTCTTTTTTCACGACCTCTTTATTTAACTTGATTCTTCCCTATCTTCTTATAAAACTTGTCCGACACAATTGTGGCGATTCCATAACTTCAAAACAAAGAATCAGCAGCGCAAAACTACTTTTTTCAAATTGAAATAGAAAGGATTTACCGGCAAACAAGATTCCCGATTTTAATTTGCAATTAATTTAACAAGTCTATTAACACAATTTAACATCTTAAAAAAGAATTAGTTATATGTTTACTTCTTAACGAAACAATCAACTTATGAAAAAAACTTTATTGGTAGCTGTTATCCTGTTTTCATTTTTTTCTGTAAAAGCTCAAAATGAAACCAATTCAAATCTGTACGAAAAAAACAATGAAATTAAATTAAATCTTGCTTCACCTTTATCCGGATCTTTCGAGACGACTTATGAAAGACATTTAAACAAAAAATCATCATTGGGAATTTCATTTTTTTATGTGTACGATCGTACAATAAATTACGATTTAAATTATTCTATCTCTCCATATTACAGAAGATATTTCGGAAAGAAATATGCTTCAGGCTTTTTTGTAGAAGGATTTGGAATGCTAACATCTATCGATGGGAAAAAAATATACAGTTCAGAAGATCATTCAACTTTTACAGAAAATCCCGCTGTTACTGATTTTGCACTTGGTGCAGGTTTAGGCTGGAAATGGGCGGCTAAAAGCGGATTTATTATTGAGGCAAATGTTGGTTACGGTTTTCTATTATTTAATGCAAATAAAACAGACCACAACATTGTCAATAAACTTGGTCTAAACGTTGGCTATCGATTTTAAAGTATTAAAAAAAAACTCCATTATTTCTAATGGAATTTTTTTTTAATACTTTTATTTAAACAGCATTATAGTTATATTACATCGGTTCCCAAAGTTCAATTTTATTTCCATCGGCATCCATAATATGCACAAATTTTCCATAATCATAGGTAGCAATTTCGTCGAGTATTGTAACTCCGTTCTTTTTAAGGTTGTCTAAAAGCCCTTCAATATTTTGAACTCGATAATTAATCATAAACTCTTTTTTAGACGGAGAAAAATAGTCATCCCCTTTTTTAAAAGTACTCCACTGTAGCGCTTCGATTGCATCAGGATTATTGATATTTCTGGATTCAAAAGTCGAACCCCAATCATTCACTTCGAGTCCTAAATTTTCAGCGTACCATTCTCTTGTTTCCTTCGGATTATCGGAAAAAAAGAAAATACCGCCAACGCCTGTTACTTTTGGTGTTTTGTCTGAATTTGAATTGTCTGATTGTTTTTTTGAGTCTTCCATAATATTTATCTTTAGTTACCGAATTCTAAAATTAATTTCGAATTCACTAAGATAAAACTAATTTCAAAAACAACAGCAATACAATATAACAATTAATATATCAACAACTTACAATTCAAACAATCACCCCTCCACTAAACAAATTTCAAAAACAGTTTTTCCATTTTCGCTTTTATGTGCAATGTAGCCACCATGCGCCTCAATAATGTTTTTAGATAAAGTCAGGCCAATTCCGGCGCCTTCATTTCTGGTAGTGAAAAATGGTAGAAATATTTTATTCTCGATTTCTTGTTCAATGCCGCTTCCGTTATCTGCAATTCTAATGAAAATTCTGTTTTCTTTGGCTTCCGCCGAAATAGAAATATGTTTCTGATTCACACCTTTTAAAGCATGAATACAATTTGTTAAAAGATTAATCAAAACCTGCTCGATTTGTTGTGCGTCAATATGAATCCAACGATTAAAAGCAATACCGTTTACAACTTCAATTTGATTTTCTTTGAATAACGGATTCATGACCTGAATTCCATTTTCAATCAACTGTTGTAGCTCAATTTTTTCTTTTTTGGGAGAAGGCAACATGGCAAGTTTTCTATAACCTTCGACAAACTTTTGTAAATGATCACTTCGGCGGAGCATAGTTTCGACACTATTTTTCACATCTTCCAAATCTTCTGATGACAACGAATCCTGTTCTACCAAATCTTGTAAATTCTGGCAAATCGAACGAATTGGCGTGATTGAATTTAAAAGTTCATGCGAGATTACTTTCATCAAATTTACCCACGCATCTTTCTCTTTTTTCTCTACTACATTCTGAATCGAGTCGAGTAAAACAATAAAATAATCCTTTTCGAAAATCTCTGTTCGCGAAGCCTGCAAAACAAATGTTTGCATGTTTTGTTCATTTACACGAATTTCGACTGACGTTTTTATTTCCTGAAAGTCATCTTCTTCGATAATTTCGCATAGCGCAGGCAATTGATTTTTAAGATATTTCCATTTAGAAACTTTTGGAACATTAAAATTAGTCGAAAAATAATCGTTCATTAAAAAGATATTCCAATCATTTTCTTCTTTTTGCAGAATGACAATTCCTGTTTCAATATTATTTAGAATCGATCGATAAATAATATCTTTTGAAACCTGTTCGTTTTGTTTGTTTTTGAGTGTTTCATATAAAAGAAATAAATCAGCATAACTTTTATTGAATTTATGCTTGGTAAAATCTGAAGTAAAATCGTTTTGCAAGATAGAAGCAATCGTTTTATCGTAAAGCAAGACAAAATTCCGAACATAAAAATACATTTCACGCACCAGCAGAAAAACAATAAACAAACCAAAAATGCCAGTAAAAATCAAATCCGTTTTAAAGAAAAATATAGAGATTTCAATTCCTGCAACAATCAGAAATAATCTTAAAAACAGCAGTTTGTATGTTTCAAAAGACTTAAACATATTAGTTAATATTGATGTTATACTTCTCTAAACGACGGTATAGTGAACCTCTTGACAAACCAAGTTCTTCGGCAGTTTTACTGATATTATTGTTGTTTTTGAGAAGTGCCTTTTCGACGGCCGCTTTTTCTACAGAAGAAAGCTGAATATCATCCGGATTTTCCTCGTAGGCCGTTATCGTTTCCAAATCTAAATCGGAAACCGTGATTTTATTGTTTTCGCAAAGAATAACAGCTCGTTCGATTTTGTTTTCCATTTCTCGGATATTTCCATTCCAGGCATGTTTTTCTATTTGTTCCAAAACCTTTTTGTCGAAAGTAATTTGTTCTCTTCCATATTTTGAAATCATTTTTTCCAAAAGATATTCGGCCAGTGGAATTTTATCTTCGTAACGTTCTCTTAAAGGCGGAAGCACGATTTCCATTGTATTGATACGGTAATACAAATCTTCCCTGAAATTTTTATCGGCAACTTCCCGTTTCAGGTTTAAATTCGTTGCGGTAATAATTCGGACATTCAATGGCCTGGCCTTAGACTCTCCCAAACGTATTACTGTTTTAGTTTGAATAACCTGCAAAAGTTTCGATTGCAAATGCAATGGGACATTTCCTATTTCATCCAGAAAAATAGTTCCGTTTTGAGCCATTTCAAAACGTCCGGGTGTGTCCGTTTTGGCATCGGTAAAAGCACCTTTGGCATAACCGAATAATTCACTTTCAAAAATATTCGAATTTAACGCTCCCAAATCAACGGCAACAAAAGGGCCGTATTTCCTTTCAGATTGACTAAAAATATGATGCGCCAATACAAATTTCCCAGTTCCGTTTTCACCCAGAATCAAAACATTAGCGTCAGTTTTGGCCACTTTATCAGCCAGGGAATATGCTTTCTTTATAATTTCAGAAGTTCCTATAAAGAAATCATTTTCAATTTCGATATTCTTAATTTTCTTTTGCTCTTTGCGGGATTTATCAACAGCTAATTTTACAGATTCCAGCAACTTTTTATTTTCCCAGGGTTTCAGAATATAATCAAAAGCACCAGATTTTAATCCTTCAACAGCCGTTTCTACTTTTCCGAATGCCGTCATTAAAATCACGACAGTTTTTGGCGAAAGTGTTTTTATTTCTTTTAATAAATACAAACCTTCTCTTCCGTCTTCAAAACCTATTCTGTAATTCATGTCGAGTAAAACGACATCAATAGTTTTTTTAGACAATAATTCAACAATATTTTTCGGATTATTGAGTGTATAAATGTCTTCAAAATACTTTTTTAGAAACACTTTCGACGCAAAAAGGATGTCTTCCTGATCGTCGATGATTAATATTGAGGCATTTGTCTTTTTCATTTTTGTTCGGTTTTGGACGAAAGCTGTCCAAAAATGGACAGTTAATATTTCTCTTAAAAAATAAAATTTTAAAAATAAGGCAGTTAAAGTTTTTAAGTTTTTGGCACGAAAATCACATTAAGACTAACAAATCATCAAATATGTGAAACATTATTGTTGGTAAAAGTAACAAAAATAGATAGCTAACAACTATATTGTCAATTATCTTAATTTCAAATTTGTTTCTATTACGTCGGCAATAAAAATTATTAAAAAACAGAAACCGGTGCGTGTAATTTGTAAAATAATATTTAACACATAGAAACATAGTTTTTCTTTGTCTAAAAAGAAAATTGAAAGAAACTTGTTTCCAACACATAGACAGCGCTATGTGTTTTAAAAAAAGTGAAACGCCTTTTTTAAGTTTACAAAATCTATGTTTCTATGTGTTAATATAAATTATGCGCATCAAATTAAAAACATCAATCTAAAACAACAATTATGATCAGCATTACAAAACTTTCAAAAATTTTTAGAACTGAAGAAATAGAAACCAATGCATTAAGCGAAATTTCATTAAACATCAATCAGGGCGATTTTGTTTCCATCATGGGACCATCGGGAAGCGGAAAATCTACTTTACTGAATATTATCGGCTTGTTAGACAGTGCTTCTGGTGGAAGTTACCAGCTTTTAGGTCAGGAAATGATTAGCGCAAAGGAAAAAGAAAAATCACAAGCCAGAAAAGAAAACATCGGATTCATTTTTCAAAATTTTAATTTAATTGATGAATTATCTGTTTTTGACAATATAGAATTACCTCTTATCTACAACAACGTTCCTTCTTCTGAAAGAAAGAAAAAAGTATACGAGATTGCTAATAAATTAGGAATTTCTCATCGTTTGAAACATTATCCGCAACAGCTTTCGGGAGGTCAGCAACAGCGTGTGGCGGTGGCGAGAGCATTAATTAATGATCCGAAAATTATTCTTGCCGATGAGCCTACAGGAAATCTGGACAGTAAAAACGGAAATGAAGTTATGGAATTACTAACCGACCTTCACGCGAATGGAGCCACAATTTTGATGGTGACGCACTCAGATTATGATGCTTCATTTTCGCAAAAAACAATTTTGATGAAAGACGGAATCATACTTTCTGAAAAAATGAATAATAGAAATGTCGATGTTTTTGCAGCCAATTTAAACAACTAGAATCATGCTGAAGAACTGGATAAACATATTTATATACCACATCAAAAACAGCAAACTCTTTACTGCTTTGAATGTTTTGGGTTTAAGTATTGGAATTGCAGGATTAATTTTCGCGATTTTATATTGGAATGAAGAACATTCCTACGATCAGTGGAATCCGGAAAAAGATAAAATCTATTCGGTAATGAGTAATCTTGGAGGAGGAAATGTCTGGGCGGTATCTTCCGCAATTACTGCCCCTACTTTAAAATCAAGCACCTCATACTTAAATACCTACTGCTATTTTAGAACTAATTACTCGAAAGAAACGATACAATATCATGGAAAAATAGAGTTAGTTGATAAGATTTTTACGGCACAAAGCAGTTTCTTTTCTTTTTTTCCTTTTGGATTTATTCGTGGTGATGCAAAAAATGCTATTCACGATCGCAACAGTATTGCAATTTCTGAAGAAACAGCTTCACGTTTGTTTAAAGACGAAAATCCAATGGGAAAACAAGTCAGATATGCTGAACGACTTTTCGTTGTTCGGGGTGTATATCGATTATCTGACAAATCTTCGATTATGCCGTCTGCGGTTACAACAGTAATAGAAGAGGATTTAGAAAAAAACAGAGAAAGCTGGGGTTTGAGTTATGGATTAATGCTTAAGCTAAAAAAGCAAAGTGACACTACTGCAGTTATCAAAAAACTTGATCAAATTTACCTTGATGAAAACTACCAAAAGCAGGCAAAGAAAGAAGGTTTATCTCTTGAAGTCTTCATAAAAAGATACGGCGAACCACTTAAAACAGAGTTATTGCCCCTTGCGAGCGCAAGACTTTATCAAGGAAACACTCCATTTGCTGAAGGAAATGCCAATCTAATCTTTTTACGAATATTGATGGCTTTATCTATACTTATTCTCCTATTATCGATTGCCAATTACATTAATCTGGCAACTGCCAATGCTGTAAAACGTGCTAAAGAAGTGGGTATAAGAAAAGTTATTGGCGCCTCAAAATTGCAGATTGTTATTCAGTTTGTATTTGAAACCATATTAATGACGCTCTTTTCATTGTTACTGGCTTTAGTAATCGTAGAACTTTCATTGCCTTTTTACAACGCTTTGTTAAATAAAAATCTCATTCTTATCGGAAGTCAATTCTATCTTCAATTACTATTAATTTTCATTTTGGTTGTTTTTGTTTCGGGTGTTATTCCTGCGGTATACATATCAAATTTTGAAGTACTAAAAGTTTTAAAAGGAAATTTTTCCAGGAGCAAAAGCGGTGTATGGCTGCGTAATGGAATGCTAATTCTACAATTTGCCATTGCCACATTTTTTATTATTGGGTCTTTTATTGTGTACCAACAGGTAAATTTTATGACTAAAAAAAATTTAGGTTTTAAAGGAGCGCAAGTCATCGATATTGCATTTAAATCTAAAAAAGGAAAAGGACAGTTTGAAAGATATAAAGCAATTCAACAGGAGCTTCAAAAAATTAATGGCGTTGAAGGTGTTTCTGCAGGATCATTTTCTATCGGAAGTGTTGAAAATTCATGGGCCGGTTTACATTACAAAGACCATCTTGAAGTTATAACTCAGGAAATGGGGGTTGATTTTGGAATGCTGAATCTTCTGAACATACAATTGATAAAAGGACGTGATTTAACAGAAAAAATTTCCTCAGACACAATTTCAAATGTTTTATTAAATGAAACCGCAGCGAAAACATTACTGGAAAAAGACCCTATAGATAAGATTGTCAACTGGCAGGATGGCAATTATAAGGTTGTCGGAATTGTAAAAGACTTTAATTATTTTGGGCTTGAAAACAAAATTGGTCCAATGATTTTCTTTCACATTAAAATACTGCCATGGACTCAAAATGAAATGCATACGATCGCAGTTAAAATTTCTCCAGATAAAATGTCTCAAACTATTGGTGATATTGAGAAGTTTTGGAAAACAAATGTCGATGCCGAATATCCTTTTGAATATAATTTTGTTGATAGAAACTATGCCAGAACCTATAAAAAATATCAGGACCAAAGTCAATTATTTTCACTTTTAAACGGAATCGTAATTCTTATTGCCATTTTCGGACTATTTGCTTTAGCTTCCTTTTCGATGGAAAGACGATTGAGAGAAATTGCTATCCGCAAAACGTTAGGAGCTGAAACCAATATTATAGTGAAAGAACTATCAAAACAATATGTCATTTTTTGCCTGATTGGTTTTTTCATCGGAATAATTCCTGCCTATCTTTTATTACAAAAATGGCTTGAAAATTTTGCTTTTCGAATCGATATACCAATTATGCCTTTTATTCTTGCCTTTGTGTCGTTATTATTTCTAACACTAACCATCGTTTTGGCAAAGGCATATCAAGTAACAAAAGTTGATATATTAAAATATTTAAAATACGAATAAATGATACTAAACTATCTCAACATATTTATTTACCAGCTAAAGCACAACAAACTGTTTTCTTTCCTAAATATTCTGGGATTGTCGATAGGAATTGCCGGTTTGGTCTTTGCCTTACTTTACTGGAATGACGAACACAGCTATAATGCTTGGAATCCTGAAAAAGAAAATGTTTATCAGGTTTTGGTTCAATTGAGCGACATGCCGGCCGTGGCAGAAAATTCTGTACGCCTAAAAGCCTATTTAGAAAATGACCCCAATGTGGAAACTATTGTTTATGCAGATAATTGGTACCAAAAAGATAAAATTGTTTACAACGGAAAAAAGGAATTAATCGATAAAATCATCAATGTTGAAAATGGTTTCTTTTCTCTTTTCCCATTTGAGATTATTAAAGGAAATGCTGTGTCGGTATTAAAAGATGGCTCAGGTATTGCCATTTCAGAAGATATTTCTAAAAGTATATTCGGCGCCGAAAATCCAATTGGAAAACAAGTTAACTGTCTGAAAACGATGTTTACTGTTCGTGCCGTTTACCGCATTCCGGGCAATTCTTCCCTTGCACCCAATGTTATCATAAACAAAATGAAGGATTTGGTTGATCTTAGTAAGAATCAGAGTCTTTTTGCTTTAAAAATACTTTTAAAAATAAAAGAGCCAGCCAAAGTTGACATTACAAAACGAATGCTAGAAAAAGTATATTATGACGAAATCATCGTAAAAAACTCTAAAGAAGCGGGAATGTCTCCCCCAGAAATGGAGAAGAAAGTAGGGCACTTTAACGTTTTTCTAGAACCGCTCTCCCAAGCTAGATTACATTCAATTACTGATGGTTATCCAGAAGGAAGAGGCAATTACCAATTTTTATTGATTATGGTGGGTTTATCAGCTTTGATTCTGACTTTATCCATTGTCAATTACATCAATATGGCAACTGCAAATGCCATTAAACGAGCCAAAGAAGTTGGAATCCGTAAAATTTTAGGTGCCTCAAAAAGTGATATTGTTTTGCAGTTTATTTTTGAAACTATTTTAATTAGCTTATTTTCTATTTTGTTAGCGTTAGTGATTGTAGAACTGACTTTACCTTATTACAATAATTTCCTTGGAAAAAATCTAATGATTGTCGGCGGTCAGTTTTACATACAATTGATTCTGATTTTTATTGTCACCATATTGGTTGCAGGGATTTTTCCGGCACTGTATGTTTCTAATTTCGAAACTATAAAAGTATTAAAAGGCAATTTTGAAAGAAGTAAAAAGGGTATTTGGTTACGAAACGGAATGTTGATTTTTCAATTTGCCATAGCTTCGTTTTTTATCATTGGATCTAACATTGTTTATCAGCAAATAAAGTATTTAAGTGATAAAGATTTAGGTTTTAAAGGCGATCAGGTTGTGGCTATAGCATTAAATTTTCCGTCCTCTTATTATGAAGGCGACCAAATTGGAAAAAATATTTTCAGCCGATACAATACCGTAAAAGAAGAACTTTATAAGATAAAAGGCGTTGATAAAGTTTCGACAGGATTAATTTCTTTTGATGGAACTGACGATGCATTGTGGCCGATTTGGTATAAAGACGAGCTCTTTAAACAAAATGCAATTGGGATAGACTACGGACTCCTTGATCTCATGAAAATAAAAGTTGTTAAAGGACGAAATCTCGATCCGAAATTTGCTTCAGATACCATAAATTCGGTACTGATAAACGAAACCTCTGTGAAATTAATGAATCTAAAGGACCCTATCGATAAGGAAATCAGAATAGGAAATCAAAAGATGAAAATTGTAGGTGTTGTAAAAGATTTTAATTTATTAAGTCCGGAAGTGGCTGTTCCGCCAATGACTTTTTATCACATAAAGACATTGGATATGGCCGGAGAAATGAATATTGTCTATGTAAAATTAAAATCTGATAACATCCAAAACACTATCGCAGATATTGAAAAATTCTGGAACGCAAAAGTCGATACCGAATACCCGTTTAAATATGATTTTGTAGATAAACAATATGCCAGAACTTATGAAACATATAGCAAGCAAAAGAATTTGTTTTCGTTATTGAATATCATTGTAATTTCAATAGCGCTTTTCGGATTATTTGCATTGGCATCGTATTCCATACAAAGGCGAATGAAAGAAATAGCGATCAGAAAAACCCTTGGTGCCGAAACCAATGTATTACTAAAAGAATTATCAAAACAATATATTTTATACTGCATTATTGGTTTTATAATTGCGCTATTTCCTGTTTATTATTTATTGAACAAATGGCTGGAAAATTTTGCATTTAGAATAGACATCAGCACATTCTCATTTATTTCAGGATTTTTAATATTATTATTTTTGACATTAATAATTGTGCTTTCAAGAGCTTATACCGCAACAAAAACAGACATCTTACAGTATTTGAAATATGAATAAGCTCGACCTTAAAAGCAAACCTTCATTAGTAATAATGGAGGTTTTTTATTCAATACAACTTTCTTCAAAAATGGATTACGAAATGACATTATAAACTCTCAAAATTATTATTACTTTCGTGTGTGCCATTTATCATATAGAATATTTACTTTGTTAAAATAAAATCCAAAATGAAAAAAGCATTTCAAATTATTTATTTATCTCTATTAGTTTATAGCAGTTCAATATATTCTCAAAATAATAAAACAGTTTACGACATTGTTGTGGCTTCGGACGGAAGTGGAAATTTCACCAAAGTCCAGGATGCGTTTGAAGCAGTTCCTGACAATAAACTAAAACAAATCATTATTTTCGTGAAAGCTGGTATTTACAAAGAAAAATTGAAGTTGACAACAAATAAAAATAATGTAAAATTAATTGGCGAATCATATAAAAACACCATTATAACCTACGACGATTATGCTGAAATCGCCGGTGGCACCAGTAAATCATTCAGTGTTCTGATTGAAGCGAATAATTTTTATGCCGAAAATATAACTTTCGAAAATACTATTGATAGTAATTTACCGCAATATAAAAAAGGAGGTCAGGCAGTAGCCTTAATGGTTACCGGCGATAAATTGATATTTCATAATTGCAAAATAAGCGGTTTTCAGGACACATTTTACCTGAAGAGTAATACAAGAACCTATATTAAAGATTGTATTATTGATGGCACAACAGACTTCATTTTCGGCGCAGGCATTGCTTTATTTGAGAAATGCTTAATTGAAAGCAAAAGAGATTCCTATATTACAGCCAGCAATCAGGAAGTAGGTAAAAGCAAATATGGTTTTGTATTTAAAAACTGTATGCTTATTAGTGATTCAAAAGGAGAAGCGAAAAGGGTATCATTAGGTCGACCATGGGGAGCTGGAGCAAATGTAGTTTTAATTAATTGTCTGGAAGAATCCCATATTATACCTGAAGGCTGGTCAGTTTGGTCAAAAGATCCTGAACACAAAGCATACAATAATTGGAAAACTGCTTTTTATGCAGAGTACAATTGTCATGGTCCAGGTTTCCAACCCGAGCATCGCATTTCATGGTCACATCAATTAAACAAAACTGAAGCTTTAGAATATACTAAAGAGAAAATATTTGCATCGAATACTACAAAAGCGATTAATCTTGGAGAAGATTGGAATCCTATAATTGAAAATGACAACTGTGATTTTATATTACCTTCTAAATAATCTAAAAGTGCCAAAGCTTTTTAAAAAAGGACTTAAATTATATATATTTTTATTTCAAACATAAAAAATCATTTCAAAATATTTAGAAAAATTCCATAACCCAAAAGTGGCTTTAAGAAGAAAGTGAATTTAAGGAAGAAAGGATTTTTGGGCGTTTCCCTCCGGGCCGGGCTGTCCGCTATATCTTTTGCGATTGTGGTTTTGAGTTTAAATGAAGGTTTTTAGGTATCGCAAAAGGATGCCGCTCCCATCCCTAACGCAGTTTACGGTAAACCAGAAGTACAGTTTTCATAAGAAATTCCAACTTTTATCCCGAAGC
>NZ_JAVDXR010000017.1:0-28529 GCF_031458035.1 Flavobacterium aquidurense | reverse complement strand
TTAGAAGCCAATTTAGAGGAGTGAGAAACATAGACTTCTTCTTATTTAGATTATCGAATCTTTTTGCCTAATCCCCAACTTTTGTGCATGATCCTGGAATTGTAGCTTTTAAAGGTTTATTTGAATATCAGACTAAGGATTGTCTATGAAAAAAATCGAACCAATATTTATAGGTATAAAAAAAAGAGACAACTATCAAGTAGTTGTCTCCTCAAGTGACCACGGTGGGATTTGAACCCACACGCCCTTACGAGCACCACCCCCTCAAGATGGCAAGTCTACCGTTTCTCCACGTGGCCAAAAAAGAAAAAGGTCAAGTAAAATAAATTACTCGACCTTTTTGTGACCCGACTGGGGCTCGAACCCAGGACCCCATCATTAAAAGTGATGTGCTCTACCGACTGAGC
Source organism: Flavobacterium aquidurense (assembly GCF_031458035.1). Classification (GTDB taxonomy): domain Bacteria; phylum Bacteroidota; class Bacteroidia; order Flavobacteriales; family Flavobacteriaceae; genus Flavobacterium; species Flavobacterium aquidurense_C. The sequence continues at coordinate 28,122 of NZ_JAVDXR010000017.1, read as the reverse complement.
TATCGAGTCATTGCTTTCAAGAAACTTATATTGTAAATCACAATTTGTGACCCGACTGGGGCTCGAACCCAGGACCCCATCATTAAAAGTGATGTGCTCTACCGACTGAGCTATCGAGTCATTATGTTTCTTGAATGCGGGTGCAAATATAAGGAGTTTATTTTATTATTTGCAAGCATTTTTATTATAAATTTGTCTTTTTTTAACCAAAGTTTACAATGCCCTAGTTTATAGGGTTTTATTAAAATGAAAAAAATCATATTATTAGGATATATGGGTTGCGGAAAGTCAACTATTGCCCAAAATCTTTCAAAAATTACAAATATTCCGTTTTTAGATTTAGACAAATGCATCGAAAAAAGAGCAAATTTGTCAATAAATGAAATTTTCGAGCAACACGGAGAGATCTATTTTAGAAAATTAGAACACCAAATGTTTGTTGAATTACTTCATTCTTCAGAAAATAGTATAATAGGTTTGGGTGGAGGAACTCCCTGTTACGCCAATAATCACGAATTATTAAAAAGTGATGATGTTGTGTCTATTTATTTAAAAGCTTCAATAGAGACTTTATATAATAGATTACTGCACAATAAAAGTAAGCGTCCTTTGATTGCGAATATGGATGAAGAAGAAATGAAGGAATTTATCGCGAAACATTTATTCGATCGCAGTTTCTATTATAACCATGCGCAACATAAGGTTGTAGTTGATAATAAAACTGTCGAAGAAACGGTTCAGGATATCGTTACGCTTTTAGCTTAAAAAGGCATAATCGCCATCTTTGTCGTCAAAAACGACCTGAACATGCTCTAGTAAAGAGGTTGAAAGTGAAATTCCTTTGAAATCTGCCTTTACAGGGTATTTTTTGTGATTTCTGTCTACAAGTACTGCTGTCTTGAATTTTTTAAGCGGAACGTCTAAGAAATGACGGACAGCATAGATTAAAGTGGTGCCTGAGTTTAATACATCATCAACAAGTACTAATCCTTTGTTTGCATATTCTGTAGTAGTCAGAGAAGTTTGTATTGGTAATTGCGGATTTTGTTTGTCTACTTTAACTTCACAAAGTGAAACTTTAAGTGTTGATATATTGCTTAAGGCTAACGCTATTTTTTTGGCAAAAACAGATCCATTAGAAGCGATTCCGGCGATCACTACTTCTTCTTCATCAACAAAAGTCTCGTAAATTTGATAGGCGATACGTTTGATTTTGTGTTCGATTTCCTGATTAGTTAAGATGATGTTTTTGCTCATGATGTATTTTTTTTGCTAAAATAGTGATTTTAAATTCCAATATAAAAAATCCAAATTCCAATTTTTTGAAATTTCAATTTTTAGAAAACACTTTTGGAATTTGGAATTTAAAGATTGGAATTTAATTTTCTTCTTCTTCATCAAAAATCTCATTTCCGTATTCGTCGATATCTCTTCGGTCTTTTTTGGTTGGTCTTCCTGTTCCGCTTTTGCGATAATGTTCTTTAGATAGCTTTAGCAATTCTAAATGCACATATGCTTCCGGTGGAGTTTCGTTTTTTCGGTAAATATCAACAAGTTTTGCTCCCACACGACTTTCCGGAATGTCAAGTACGGTGATGATCTGTGTGATTTGATCTTTTCTAAAGGTAATTCTATCTGTTGGAAAAACTTCTTTAGATGGCTTGGCAACCTGCCCATTTACAGTGATGTGATTTTTTTTGCACGCTTCAGTCACCATGTTTCTGGTCTTATAATAACGTACACACCATAGGTATTTGTCTATTCTCATAATTTTTCTAAAATCGAAGTTAAATTCTTTACAAAAATAAATCAATATTGTATCTTGCGCACCTAAAAAATTAACAATAATGAATAAATTTAAATATTATTTTATTTTATTGCTTGCAGGTATTTCTATGATTTCTTGTAATAAAAATGATGATGATGAACCAGTGGTCGTTCCTTTAAGAGATTATACGGAACAATATAAAGCAGACAATGATTCTATTGAGAAATATTTAAAGACTAATTATATTCAGGAGGTTACTGCTAATTATGATATTACAATTTCTAAAATTCCAGCTGGAGGTACACAAATCTCAATTTGGGATCAGAAAACCTATGAATTAAAAACAAGAGATGTTTTTAATGATAATATTATGTACAAAGTATATTATTTGGTTTTACGAAAAGGTGTTGGACAGGCTCCTATGAATACGGATCGAATTTTTGCTACTTATGATGGTAATTTGTTAAACGGAACATCTTTTGACAGTAGTGATGATGTTCCCGGGATTTGGAATTTAGATGGCCAGGGAGATAGAGGGGTTTTTGTTGATGGATGGAAGGAGATTTTTCCTCAATTTAATATTGGTACTTCGACAACAGATGCAAACGGAGTTCAGACCTACGATAATTATGGGGCGGGTGTTATGTTTTTACCTTCAGGGCTCGCGTATTATGCTTCGGCTACAGAAAATATTCCAGCGTATTCGCCATTAGTATTTAGTTTTAGATTATTTGATTTTACAAGAACGGATCATGATTTGGATGGCGTGTCTGATTATAATGAAGATGTCAATCATGATGGTTATGTGTATAATTTTAGTGATAAAGTGGCATATCCAAATCCGCCGGCTAATTTAATTGATGATACTGATGGAGATGGTATTCCGGACTTTTTAGATTACGATGATGACGGGGATGGTTATACGACATTTTTTGAGGTAACTAAGCCTAAAGATGCGGCTTACTCAGGTATAAGTACTTTTTACCCTTTTGATCCTGTTTTAGATAATCCTAAAACGTTAAATGTTGATGAGACAGAAATATGGGGAATTCCAAGAAGACCTACTGGTGCTCTTGCAGATCCGAGTAAACCTGAGTCTATTACAAATCCAAGAGCATATATTGACGAAGATTATAAAGCAGCTGGAAGATTGAGAATACACGTAGATAAAACATATCCTTATCAAAAGAATTAATTAAAATTTAATTCAGTCATATAAAAAAACCTCGAAATAACTTTCGAGGTTTTTTTATATGTGAGAAATCTAAAATTGTTCTTTTTTAATATTTCCTGATTCTTATCTTAATTATGAATGAGATTAGGGTTATTTGAAAGCATGAAAAAAGCCTCGAAATCACTTTCGAGGCTTTTCTATAAGTAAGAAAATTTAAAAATTATTTTCTTTTGATAACTCCTTCTGCGGCTTCAACAATCGCCTGATTGTTTAATTTGTATTTTTCCATTAATTGTTCTGGAGTTCCAGATTCACCAAAACTATCGTTTACAGCTACAAACTCTTGTGGAGCCGGAGTATTTAATGCTAATACTCTTGAAATGCTTTCTCCAAGACCTCCAAGTATGTTGTGTTCTTCAGCAGTTACCACACATTTTGTTTTAGCCAATGATTTTAGAATCGCTTCTTCATCAAGTGGTTTGATAGTGTGAATGTTGATTACTTCGGCAGAAATTCCTTTTGCTTCTAAAGCTTCAGCAGCAACAAGAGCTTCCCAGACTAAGTGTCCCGTTGCAACGATTGTTACATCAGTTCCTTCGTTTAATAAAATTGCTTTTCCAATTACGAAAGGCTCGTCAGCAGGAGTAAAGTTAGGTACTACCGGACGACCAAAACGTAAATAAGCAGGACCATGATGGTCTGCTAATGCTAAAGTAGCTGCTTTAGTTTGGTTGTAATCGCAAGTGTTGATTACAGTCATTCCAGGCAACATTTTCATTAAACCAATATCTTCTAAGATTTGGTGTGTTGCTCCATCTTCACCAAGTGTCAAACCTGCGTGAGAAGCACAAATTTTTACGTTTTTATCTGAATAAGCAACAGATTGACGGATTTGATCGTAAACTCTTCCTGTAGAAAAGTTAGCGAAAGTTCCTGTGAAAGGGATTTTTCCTCCAATAGTTAAACCTGCAGCAATTCCAATCATGTTAGCTTCTGCAATTCCGATTTGGAAAAAACGCTCTGGGTGATTTTTTTTGAATTCATCAAATTTTAATGATCCAATTAAATCAGCACATAATGCTACAACTTTTTCGTTTTTTTGACCTAGTTCAGTCATTCCTGCTCCAAAACCCGAGCGAGTATCTTTACTTCCTGTATTTGTATATTTTTTCATTTTTGTTTTTTTGCTGTACGCAATAGGCTGTAGGCAATAGGCATAAAGCTTACTGCTTAAAGCTTATAGCTTTTTTAGTAATCGATTTGATCTGCTGAAAAGTTTTGAGCTAAAGCACTTTCCAACTGATCGTTGTTTGGTGCTTTACCATGCCACGCATGTGTGTGCATCATAAAGTCTACACCATTACCCATTTCAGTATGTAATAAAATACAAACTGGTTTTCCTTTTCCTGTTCTTGATTTAGCATCTGTTAAACCGGCAAGAATTGCATCGATACTGTTTCCTTCAGCAATTTCTATAACATCCCAGTCAAAAGCTTCAAATTTAGCACGAATGCTTCCCATTGGTAAAACTTCGTCCGTTGTTCCGTCAATTTGTTTTCCGTTAACATCAATGGTTGCAATAAGGTTGTCTACTTTTTTAGCAGAAGCATACATAATCGCTTCCCAGTTTTGACCTTCTTGTAATTCTCCGTCTCCGTGTAAAGTATAGATCAAATGATTATCACCATTTAATTTTTTTGCCTGAGCAGCACCAAGGGCTACAGATAAGCCTTGTCCTAATGAACCAGAAGCTATACGAACTCCAGGTAATCCTTCGTGAGTTGTTGGGTGTCCTTGTAAACGAGAATTTAATAATCTGAAAGTAGCAAGTTCTGAAATAGGGAAATAACCGCTACGTGCTAAAACGCTATAAAATACAGGAGAAATATGCCCGTTAGAAAGGAAGAAAATATCTTCTCCAATTCCATCCATATCAAAACCTTCTTTACGGTCCATAATATTTTGGTACAAGGTTACCAAAAATTCAGTACAACCTAAAGAACCACCTGGGTGGCCTGAGTTGACAGCATGTACCATTCGAAGAATATCTCTTCTTACTTGGATAGTTAAATCGCTTAATTGTTGTGTGTTAGGCTTCATTTTATATGTAAAAGTTAAACTATGGCAAAAGTAAATTTTATTTTGTGGGCAGACAAATGATTTTTTGCTTTAGTTTATGATAATTGTTAAATTGTTTGACTTTTTTTATCGAGGTGAAAAAAAACTCTGAAATGTTTTGCGATGAATACGGTAATTTGAAATTATATTAGCAAAAATTCAATAAAAAATAAATTCCAAATATGATAATTTGATTGAATTTGACGTAGTATTTACTTTAATCTTGGTTTTTATACCCTGATCTTAATTGTGCAGCGATGTTTTTTTTGGTTTTGTTTACCAATACTGGTTTTAATGTATTTGTTTTTTTTATGGATTAAATGTTAATTTTCCCAGCAATGATTAATATTTTTCCTTGCTTTTCTTGGTTAATCTGCTGTTTTGTAGGCTTTTGTGGTATTTATAAATATTAAACAATACTTAAAATATTATTCATAATTTATTTTTTTAACAATTTATTCTTGTTCTATTAAATTGATTGTAAGATATTAAAGATAAAAATTGTATTTTCGCTTTTGATAATAACCCCCAAATCAATTAATTATGAAGAAAGCCATTTTATCTGCACTTTTTGTTGGTGCCTTATTTTTCAGTTGTTCTAAAGATGATAGTGAAAATGTTGCAACAGTTGAATATTCATTTGATACTGATGCTAATTCAGGTCTTATGTTTAAAGACGGAGACGCTGTGGCAACGATGACATCCGAAGCCATGCGTTTTGATATAGGAAAAGTACTTCGGGTAAAAGCTATTAATGAAACAACTATCGAAGTTGCGAATTTCGCACCTGTTGATATTGAAGATGCTACTATTCTCGTAACAATAGAAGGGCAGCCAAAACCTATAAAGCTTTTTAAGATTAAAAAAATCAGAGCTCATGGAGTAAAAGAGATAAAATATCCTTTTGTGGAGAAAACTACAAATTTCTTTGATACCGAGAATGCTGAAGTTAGTCTTTCTCAATATAGAACTACTGGTATCGCCACTACTAAAGTGACTTTTGATTTTACAGGCGAAACTGAGTTGATTCAAAAATTAAAGTTAGCTGCCAAATTAAAATGGAAAGTGAAACCTCATGATTTTGATCCCACCCATGACCCAAACAACAATTGGAAAGATAATGTTACAGCTGCAGATTTTAGAAGGTATATTGGTTTTATTATTAATAACGCTTACCTAATGCAGACAGAAGAAGCTAAGAATGCATTTCTTGAAGAACCTATTTATGGTAATGATGGTGTCACCCTGATGACATTAGAAGAAAAAAAGGTGGCCTTTCAAAAATTCATTGATATAACTAATATTAATGGCGGCGTTGTTGTCAATGTCTCGGGTTTAGGTGGAGGTGCTACCTTTGGAGTGGCAAATCATGTTTTGCATGATTATCTGACTAAAGATCCTTGTTTTATAACGATACATGAAATGGGACATATGATTGGATATAATCACGATTCAAGTATGACTTATCCTAAAAAAATAGATAATGTAGACAGAGGTGCTACTGTAGCAATAGGAAAGATTTATACGCAATTGTTAAAAAGTGATGCATTTCCAATAAAGGTGAAAAATTATTACATGCCTTCTGATTTGCTATTATAACATTTTTTTGTAAAAGAAATTTTTAGATAAAGCGACTGGTCAAACGGTCGCTTTATTTTTTTTATCAATCTTAGGGTTTAAAATTCTTCTTGCTCATCGTCCGGCTCAGAACCAGGAATATCTAAATCATTTCCTAGCTTGTCACTGTTTTGCTTCCATTCGTGATTGTCTTGATTGATGATTTTTTCTCCGGAAATATCTTCGGGATCAATGTCTTCTAATTTGTTTTCCTGATTGTAAATGTCCTCATTTGCCGGATATTCCAGGTTTTCCAGATTTCTTTCAATTTGATCTTCTTTAATCGGATTATTATCTTCTGAATTTATCATGATTTCTATATTTTAAATTGATATTAATTTCGTTTTTATTAAAATTAAGAAATGGACGCTGTTTATTGTTACATATTATTAGAGGTTTGTTGTAATTTTTACATTCGATTTTTTAATAAAAAAAGTGGACAGATCTTGCGTTAGGGATAGGAACGATATCCTTTTGTGACCAAAGTCATGTCTTGATTAGCAATGATACTTTCTGAAACAAAAGATATAGTGGATAGCCCGACCGGAGGGAACGCCCAAATGAAACTTAAAATTCCAAATTTTCTAAATCCCAAACTCCAACCTTAAGCCGGTCAGAATCATTATCTAATTTTCTAATTGGCAAATTATCTAATTAAAAATCCCTGAAATTAGCTTATCTTTGCCGACTGAAAAAAGAAACAGATGAAGTTTGATTTATTGCAAAAAGATCCGCAATCGAAAGCTAGAGCGGGAAGTATCACTACAGATCACGGCGTAATTGAGACGCCAATTTTTATGCCGGTTGGTACAGTTGCTTCTGTAAAAGGAGTGCATCAGCGTGAACTTAAGGAAGATATTAACCCGGATATTATTCTTGGAAATACTTACCATTTATATTTGCGTCCACAAACTGAAATTCTTGAAAAAGCAGGAGGTTTGCATAAATTCATGAACTGGGATCGTAATATTCTGACTGATTCTGGTGGATATCAGGTATATTCTCTTTCCAGTAATCGTAAGATTAAAGAAGAAGGGGTAAAGTTCAAATCCCATATTGACGGATCGTATCACTTTTTTACACCAGAAAATGTGATGGAAATTCAGCGTACAATTGGAGCTGATATCATTATGGCTTTTGATGAATGTACGCCTTATCCTTGCGATTACAGATATGCGCAGCGTTCTATGCATATGACGCACCGCTGGCTGGATCGTTGTATCAATCATTTAGAAAAAGTTCCTTACAAATATGGTTACGAGCAAACTTTTTTTCCAATTGTTCAGGGAAGTACATATAAAGATTTACGTCGCCAGTCGGCGGAATATATTGCAAATTCTGGCCAACAAGGAAATGCTATTGGTGGATTGTCAGTAGGAGAACCTGCAGAAGAAATGTATGCAATGACAGAAGTTGTCTGCGAAATTCTTCCTGAAGATAAGCCTCGTTATTTGATGGGCGTTGGGACTCCAATTAATATTTTAGAAAATATCGCACTAGGAATTGATATGTTCGATTGTGTTATGCCAACTCGTAACGCCAGAAATGGTATGTTGTTTACGGCAAACGGAACCATCAACATTAAAAATAAAAAATGGGAAGCTGATTTTTCTCCAATTGATGAAATGGGACACACTTTTGTAGATACTGAATATACAAAAGCTTATTTACGTCATTTATTTGCTGCCAATGAATATTTAGGAAAACAAATTGCTACTATTCATAATCTTGGTTTCTATATGTGGTTGGTTCGTGAGGCCAGAAAACATATCTTAGCAGGAGATTTTAGGCCATGGAAAGAAATGATGGTTAAAAATATGAGCCAAAGACTATAAAAAAGTTTCAAGTTTTTTAGTTTCAAGTTTCAGGTTCTTATAGGAACTTGAAATTTGAAACCTGAAACAAAAAAAAACAAAAAGGAATCTATGTTATCAATAATAGACAAGTATATTTTAAAAAGATATCTCGGAACATTTTTTGTGATGCTTCTTTTGTTTGCGCCAATCGGAATCGTAATTGACGTTTCTGAAAAAGTAAATAAGATGCTTGAAAATGAAATTCCGTTTATGGATATTGCATTCTATTATTATAATTTTACAATATATTTTATCAATTCCTTATTCCCTATATTTTTGTTTTTATCGGTAATCTGGTTTACTTCAAAATTGGCAAATAACACTGAAATTATTGCAATTTTAAGTTCAGGTATTTCATTTACTCGTTTTCTTCGTCCTTATATTATTGGCGCGACAATCGTTTCTGTTTTTGTTTTATTAATGGGATTTTTTATAGTTCCTGCGGCAAGTGAAGGTTATAATAATTTTAGATATACCTATCTGAAAGGAAACGGAAAAGAACTCATGCATGGTGAAAATACCAATGTTTTCAGACAGATTAATGATAATGATTTTATTTTTGTTAATAGTTTTCAGGAAGAAGCAAAGACAGCTTACAATTTTTCTTTAGAACATTTTGAGAAAGATAAACTGAAATATAAAATCACAGCCAGCCGTATTAAATGGGATCCTATAAAGAAAACCTACATTTTGTATGATTATACAAAAAGGACTGTTGGTGACCTGAATGATGTTATTGAAAAATCTCCGGAGAAAAATGTTCCTTTTAAGTTCGAATTGGAAGATTTAACCCCAGTAGTTTATATTGCTGAAACTCTAAGTCTCGGTAAACTTTATAAGTTTATTGATAAAGAAAGAAAAAGAGGTTCAGGAAATATTAATACCTATTTGGTTGTTCTTTATAAAAAATATAGTGTACCGGTTTCTGCCTTTATTCTTACCATTATCGCTGTTGCTGTCTCGTCTATGAAGCGCCGTGGCGGTATGGGAACGAATCTGGCAATCGGAATTGCAATTGCTTTCTCTTTTGTTTTTTTCGACAAAATCTTTGGTACACTTGCTGAAAAATCTACTTTCTCACCTTTATTAGCTGTTTGGTTCCCAAATATTGTTTTTGGAATTTTGGCAGTTTACCTACTACGTAATGCGAAACGATAATTTAAAAAGTTATTTAAACCTTCATTTAATTGTTTTTATCTGGGGTTTTACTGCCATTTTAGGCGCACTAATCACAATTGATGCCGAAAATTTGGTTTGGTTCAGGATGCTTTTAGCCATGATTTTTTTGGGAGGATTTATTGTTTATAAAAAACAATCTTTTCAAGTTCCAATAAAAGAGCTTTTTAAACTGATTTTTGTGGGTCTGCTTATTGCATTACATTGGATTTTCTTTTTTAAAGCCATTCATGTTTCAAATGTTTCAATTACACTTTCTATATTTTCTTTGGGTGCATTTTTCGCCTCTTTATTAGAACCGCTTTTTTACGGAAGAAAAATATTGTGGTATGAAGTTTTCTTTGGATTAGTTATAATTGCAGGGCTTGCTCTTATTTTGCAAGTTGAAATTAAATATCTTACAGGTGTTTATTATGCGTTGGCAGCAATTATTCTGGGAGTTTTATTTACGCTCATGAACGGAAAACTAATCTCAGATCATGAACCCTCTGTAATTACATTTTATGAATTTGGTGCAGGAGTTTTCTTTATTACTGTTTATTTTTTATTTCAGGGCAAATTCACCGCTGATTTCTTTACGCTGTCATTAAATAATTGGGTTTTACTGCTTATTTTGGCTTCTATTTGTACGGCTTATGCTTTTACAGCGTCTGTAAAAGTAATGCAGAAATTAACGCCTTATACGGTGATGTTAACGACTAATTTAGAGCCTGTTTACGGAATTATGTTGGCTTATTTTATACTGGGCGGAAAAGAAAAAATGAGTACGGAATTTTATATTGGCGCTTTAATAATTGTAATTACAGTTATCTTAAACGGCGTTTTCAAACATTATAAAAATAAGAAGGAAGTGTAATAGTTTACTTATTTTTAAATCACAATTTGATACTTTACTAACAATTAACTGTGCCAATGATATAATATTTTTATATTTGCGGTTCGATTTACAAACAAAATTCAAAAATCCATGGAATATTTAGATTTTGAGCTTCCAATCAAAGAACTTGAAGAACAGCTGGAAAAGTGTGTTATAATTGGAAAAGAATCTGATGTTGATGTAACACCTACTTGCAAGGAAATCAACAAAAAATTAGAACAAACTAAGAAAGAAATATATAAAAACCTAACGGCGTGGCAACGTGTTCAGCTGTCAAGGCACCCAAACAGACCTTATACTTTAGATTATATCAGAGCAATTTGCGGTGATACTTTTTTAGAACTTCATGGAGACAGAGGTTTTAAAGATGATAAAGCAATGGTTGGTGGATTAGGGAAAGTAAACGGACAATCGTTTATGATCGTTGGGCAGCAAAAAGGTTTCAATACAAAAACACGTCAGTACCGTAATTTTGGTATGGCAAATCCGGAAGGATACCGTAAAGCTTTGCGTTTGATGAAAATGGCAGAGAAATTTGGAATTCCGGTTTTAACTTTAGTAGATACTCCGGGTGCATATCCTGGACTGGAAGCTGAAGAAAGAGGACAAGGTGAAGCTATTGCAAGAAACATTTTCGAAATGGTTCGTCTGCAAGTGCCAATTATTACCATTATTGTTGGTGAAGGTGCTTCTGGTGGAGCTTTAGGAATTGGTGTTGGAGATAAAGTATATATGTTAGAGAATACCTGGTATTCTGTAATTTCTCCAGAATCATGTTCTTCCATTTTATGGAAAAGCTGGGAGTACAAAGAACGTGCTGCTGATGCTTTAAAATTGACTTCATCTGACATGAAAAAACAAAAATTAGTTGATGATGTTATTCCGGAACCACTAGGAGGAGCGCACTATGACCGCGAAACTACTTTTAAAACAGTTGCCGAATACATTACCAAAGGATATAACGAATTGAAAGACTTATCAACAGCCGAATTAATTGCCCAAAGAATGGACAAATACAGTAATATGGGCGAGTATAAAGAGTAAATTCTGACAATATTGATTAAAATCCGAAGCCTTACAGTTTCGGATTTTTTTTTGGTTATGAACAAAAAAATTTTATTTATAAACAATTAATAGTTATAACTCGATAGCAATTTTTTTTTAAATTTTGTTACTTTCGCTATATGGAAAATTTCAAAAATATAAACCCAATAAAGGTTGAAAAAACCACTATTATTAATTTAGAAAAAGGGAAACTGCCACCACAAGTGCTTGATTTAGAAGAGGCTGTGCTTGGTGCGATGATGATCGATAAAAAAGGGGTAGATGATGTAATTGATATTTTGCAACCTGATGCATTTTATAAAGATGCGCATAAATTTATTTTTGAAGCAATTGTTCAGCTTTTTACTGAAACACAGCCGATTGACTTATTAACGGTTTCCACGCAGTTAAAAAAGAATGGAAAATTAGAATTGGCCGGTGGAGATTTTTATTTAATTCAGCTTACGCAAAAAATTGCTTCGTCTGCACATATCGAATTTCACTCTCGTATCATTCTTCAAAAATATATACAAAGAAGTTTGATTCGAATCTCTTCTGAAATTATTGAAGAATCTTACGATGAAACAACAGACGTTTTTGATTTGCTGGATAAAGCCGAATCAAAATTATACGAAGTAACACAAGGTAATATTAAGCGTAGTTCTGAAACTGCGCAAAGTTTAGTTTTACAAGCTAAAAAACGTATTGAAGAAATTGCCGGTAAAGAAGGCTTGAGTGGAGTTGCAACTGGTTTTGAAAAACTAGATCAGGTAACTTCAGGATGGCAGCCTTCGGATTTAATTATTATCGCGGCTCGTCCGGGTATGGGTAAAACCGCGTTTGTACTTTCAATGGCAAGAAATATTGCTATTGATTTTGGACATCCGGTTGCTGTATTCTCTCTGGAGATGGCTTCCGTACAGTTAATTACCAGGCTTATTTCGTCAGAAACTGGTTTGTCATCTGAGAAGTTAAGAACTGGAAAGCTTGAAAAACACGAATGGGAACAGCTGAGTACTAAAGTAAAAGATTTAGAAAAAGCACCATTGTTTATTGATGATTCGCCTTCGCTTTCTATTTTCGATTTACGTGCAAAATGCCGTCGTTTGGCCTCGCAACACGGAATCAAATTGATCATTGTCGATTACCTTCAGTTGATGACTGCCGGAGGTAGCGGAAAAGGGGGAGGAAACCGTGAGCAGGAAATCTCAACTATTTCCCGAAACTTAAAAGCATTGGCAAAAGAGTTAAATGTGCCGGTTATTGCACTTTCGCAATTATCGCGTGCTGTTGAAACACGTGGTTCTAGTAAACGTCCGTTGCTTTCGGATCTTCGTGAATCCGGAGCTATTGAGCAGGATGCCGATATCGTTTCGTTTATTTATCGTCCTGAATATTATAAAATTGAAGAATGGGATGATGATGAGCAATCACCAACCGCAGGTCAGGCTGAGTTTATCATTGCGAAACACCGTAATGGTGGTCTTGAAAATATCCGTCTGAAATTCTTAGGACATTTAGGTAAATTTGACAATCTTGAAGATTTTACAGGAGGTTATGATGATTTACCTTCAAAAATGAATCATGATGATAATCCTTTCATTACTAAAAACTTACCTTCTGCAAATGAAGCTTTTGGAAGCAATCTGAATGACGATGATGATGATAGCGATGTTCCGTTTTAATAAAATTAAAAGCCTTGGTAAAAAGGCTTTTTTTTATGACTAAATATTACTTTATTAATAAAATTCAGTAGTTTAGCAATACGATTGATAAAAAGGTCGACTATAAATTAACAACCAAAAACAATTTAATTATGAATGAAGAAACTTTTCCGGGACCTATCCAAATCCCGTTATCTAAAGGACAAGAATGGGAAGAGAGATATGTTGATGATAACTCTGTTGAAGACAGTAAGAAAAAAGTAACCGCTTTTTTAATTCCCAGAGAAACACTTGTGAAAGTATTAGAATTAAAAACTGAGGCAGTTTGGGCTCATTTAGGTATTAATGACGATAAAGAGAAAACGCTGATTTTTAATGGAGCAGAATACGATCCATCAACAGGTAAATACAAAAATGTTTACGGACCGCCAAAAGGTGAAAAAAGTAAATCTGAAGCTGAAGCTGAAGAAGTTGTTTATGATGGAACACGTCCTAGTCCTCCATTTTAATTTAAAAGAATAGAAAGTGATTGACTTTTTAATTTATACAGGTTATTTAGTTTTATTTCTAAATCTAATCTTATATATATTTAGCTTTTTTCGAAAGAAAAAAGCTAATGTTTTTTTTGTTTCATACGTAGCTTTTGCATCGGTAATGCAATTTTCTCTTGAATTAATGTATCATTTAAAAATAAATAATTTATTTGCAATTAATATTTTTTTTGTTGGTCAAATGTTGATATTGGGATTATTTTATAAATCAATATTGCCTTTTAGAAAACAGAAAATATTTGTAAATATTTGTCTCGTTGCTGCTTTATTGTTTTTGGGAATTCAATTTGTTATGGATTCAAGCCAATTTCTAAAATTTAATTTATTTGAAATTACATTGACTTCGTTGCTTGTTGTTGCTTTTGTTTTACTTCATTTTTACAATATACTTACTGAAAAGAAACAATATTATTATGTTAGTATTGGTTTGGTAATTTATTTACTGACAAGTACAGTTTTATATTTAATAGGTAATCTTTCTTTAGGTCTTAGTGATAACTTAAAATATTTAAGCTGGACATTAAATGCATTTTTGTTTGTAGTCTGGCAATTATTTATTTTATATGAATGGAAAGTAAGTTTTTACAAAAAAGCCGCTTTATCTTAAATTAGTCATCTTTTAATAAAGAATATTTAGATATGAATAAGCATTCAATTCCTGAAAAAGAACTCGTTGCCATTATACTATACATTTCTCTTTTTTTAATGATTGTGGCAATTGTCTTAATTATTTTCTTTTATTTCACGAGAAAAAAAATAATTCAAAAAGAACTTGAAAAAAAGGATTTGATATTACAGTATCAAAAAGAACAACTTCATGCTGTGATCTTTACACAGGAAGAAGAACGAAAACGAATTGCACAGGACTTGCATGACGATATCAGTTCTAAGCTTAATATTGTTTCTTTGAATACCCATTTACTTTCAGCTCCAAATTTAACGGCGGAAGAAACAAACGAGATTACTGAAAATATTATAAATCTTACCACAAAAGCTTTAGAGAATTCCAGAAAAATTGCCCATAATTTACTGCCTCCGGTTTTTGAAAAGTTTGGACTCAATGCAGGTGTAGAGGAGTTATGTGAAGAATTTGAAAGCAGTAAGGCTGTAAAAGTTCATTATAAAAATGAAATTGATTTTGATGAAAAGGAAATTGATCGTCATTTGCATGTTTTTAGAATTCTTCAGGAATTGATGAATAATTCAATTCGACATGGAAAAGCTTCTCAAATATGTATTTCTTTTAAGAATATCGACTCCATTGCAACTTGTAATTATGAAGATAATGGTCTTGGTTTTGACAGTGAAAATACTCATAATCAAAAAGGTCTGGGAATGAAAAACATAGATAGCCGAATTTCATTTTTAAATGGCAATATTCAGATTAATTCGGAAATTAATAAAGGCATCTCTGTAATTTTTACTTTTTAAGTTAATTTTTAAAAATAAATCAGTTTTTTTGCCAATATATCAAGGTTCTTAAAGCGTTTTTTGATTCATATTTTGTAATTTCGGCATACCTAATGACCAAAACAGAATAAGTAATGAGTACTGCTATTAAAATTGCATTGGTTGATGATGAAGTTTTATTTCGAAAAGGAATTGCGTTTTTATTACAAAGGGAAGATAATATCGAAATTATTTTTGAAGCTTCAAACGGGGAAGAACTTCTTATGAATCTGGAAGATAATGAAACTAAGCCTGATATCATTATAATGGACTTGAAAATGCCCATTTTGAATGGTGTTGAGGCGACAAAAATTATTCGTAAATCTTTTCCGGATTTAAAAATAATTGCCTTGACAAGTTATGATACTAAATCATTTATTGCAAACATGATTCAGGTAGGAGCAGTTGCTTATCTTATAAAAAATACGACTCCAAAAGATTTAATTCATACTATAAACCAAGTAGCGAGCAAAGGATTTTATTATAGTGAAAATGTATTGAAAACTATTCAAGATACAGTAGTTTCATCAAAAAATTCAAAAGGCAATTTGGAAACAAGCTTTCTTTCGCCTCGTGAAATCGAAATTCTTCAGCTTATTTGCCAGCAAAAAACAACTTCAGAAATAGCAGAACTTCTTTTTTTAAGTCCGCGAACCGTTGAAGGACATCGTAATAATTTATTACTAAAAACAGAATCAAGGAATATTGCAGGTCTGGTTGTGTATGCGATTCAGAACGAAATTGCTTTTCTGACCATTTAAAATCTAACTGGTCAAGAACTGAATAGATAATACATAATACAGTATTATTGTAAGGACGAGCAGGCAAATACCTATTTTTTGTATTAGGTTTAATCCTTTAGGCTGGTTATTACTCTCATTAAATTTCATAATTTGGGTTTCATTGATTAATAGCTTCAATGATTTAGGGTTACCAAATTTAGGTAGAAATTAGTTTTATCAAATAGGTATTTTTACGTGTTTTTCAAAAAAATGTTTAAACAGTATAAAAAGATGTTTAAACAAAGCAAAATATGTTCATAATATCACGTTTTTATTTTGCGTTTCTTTCTTCTATAAAACAGGAATATCTGTTTATTTTTAAATGCTTCCTTTATATCTTTACTAAAATAATTTTCTAATGTATAAGAGTTTAGTTTATATTTTCATACTGTTGCTTTCATTTAGCGCCAAGGCGTCATTTATATTACTCCCTATGGATGAAACAACGCAACAAAATCATCTTAAAGCTTATGGAATAACTTATTGGTGTTTAAGCAAAGACTATAAGGCAAGTTGGCTTCTTAATTATCGTGGCGGTTCTTTTTTGCTTCCTGACGCTGAAGAGATTAGAAAAGAATGTCAGATTCGGGGTGTTAGTTTTGAAATACTTTCAGATAGTGAAGAAGCAGCAATTTTAAATGAAATTTCGAGCCCTTCACAAAATATGGAATCCGTTATTCTTGAAAAAGCTCCAAAAATAGCTGTTTATACTCCTAAAGGAAAGCAGCCGTGGGATGATGCCGTTACGTTGGTTCTGACTTATGCTGAAATTCCGTTTACACCAATTTACGATGAAGAAGTTTTAAGCGATCAATTGCTGCTTTATGATTGGCTGCATTTGCATCATGAAGATTTTACGGGGCAATATGGAAAATTTTATGCTGCTTATAAAAATACACCATGGTACATTGATCAAAAAAAAGATGCAGAAGCTCTAGCAGCAAAGTTAGGTTATGCTAAAGTATCTCTGGAAAAAGGGGCTGTTGCAAAAAAAATCAGGGATTTTGTTATTGGCGGCGGTTTTATGTTTGCCATGTGTTCTGCAACAGATAGTTTTGATATCGCGCTTGCAGCAGATGGAGTTGATATTTGTGAAGCCATGTTTGATGGTGATGCCAGTGACTCGAATTATCAGGCAAAACTGAATTTTGGAAATTCATTTGCTTTTAAAGATTTCACACTAGAAAGAAGACCTGAGCAATATGAATTTTCAGATATCGATATGACTTTAAAACGTAAAATTCCTGTTGAAAAAGATTATTTTTCATTAATGGAATTTTCAGCAAAATGGGATCCAATTCCTAGTATGTTGTGCCAAAATCATACGCAACTTGTAAAAGGATTTATGGGGCAGACTACTTCATTTGATTCGGCATTAATAAAATCAAATATATTAATAATGGGTTCCTGCGAACTTAACGGTGAAGCCAGATATATTCATGGTGAAAAAGGGAAGGGGATGTTTACTTTTTTTGGAGGACACGATCCGGAAGATTTTCAGCATCAGGTTGGTGATCCGCCAACAGTTTTAGACTTGCACCCTAATTCTCCAGGATATAGATTGATCTTAAATAATGTTTTATTTCCAGCGGCCAAAAAGAAAAAACTTAAAACATAATTTACTTTACAAAAAACTCAAACCAAATCGGGATATGATCTGATATTTTCCGGGCTTCTTGTAATGAATTAAAGTTTTGATAAAAAGATATTATACCAGAATTTTTGTAATCAAGAGAACTTGTCTTGTAAAATATATTATCAAATTCTGACGCCAGACAACCGTCGTTTTTGCATTTTTGCTTTAATGATGTTTTTTGATTTTGCAAAATAGCAGTATACCCTGATTTTTTTAATGGATTAAATACAGTATGAGATTGAGGACAATTAAAATCCCCCATAAAAACTAAATTCAGGTTTGGATATTCTACTGGTAAAAACTTGAAATATTTAATTTCCGTCTCTGGTTGTTTATTTTTAGTAATAGCATGAAAATTGACTAAAGTAATTGTCTTTTTGCCGATTTCGAAAGTTGCAAAATAAGGTTCTCGATCAATTTCTGAATGATATTTTTTTTCCAGCCAGGAATTTCCTTGGAGTTTTGCTGTACTGGTTTTCCAAATAAAAGCATAACGTTCAGCTTTATAACTGCTGCTACTGGTAGGGTCACTAACGATATAATTCCATTTTGAACCTTTTTCATTTAATATTGCACTAAGTTTTGCAATGGCTTGGGCGCCACCGTAACCGGCAACCACTTCCTGAATTGCTATTATATCATAATCAAGAACGGTATTGGCGATAAAATTTAATTCAACTTCAGATTTAGATTTTCCAAAATTTTCTAAGTTCCAGGACAGGATTTTAGTTTGTGAAAAGGAAAGAAGACTAAAAATTAATAGAACAAAACTTAAAATATTTTTCATGCAGTATTTAAAAAAATCAAATATAGCATTTCAAAATTCAGAATACGAACTGCTAATGCTTTTTATACCTGTTTTTTAAGGCAGTTGTAATTATTATTATTTGTAAAACAAGTAGGGCAGGAATAAAAACAATTTTCCAGTCGACTTCTAACCAACCTGTTGTTTCTGAAACAAGGGCGAAAGTTACCGAAAGAAAAATGCAAAGCAACATTGTTTTCATGATAATTTTATTTTTGGGAGTATTGATTCTTGTAATAATATTTTGAAATGTTTTTTTTTCAAAATTAATGGTATAGTTTGGTTTCATTGGAGTCATAGTTTCTACAAACTTAAATGTATAACTAAACATTTCCTTACGGGAAACCGTAATCAGATTAAAGTTTATACCAAACCAAAATCTTTGGCAATTGCAATTAAATGAACATTATTATTTGCCTTAAAATATATTTTTAGCTTGTTGATTCGCTTCTCAATACTACTGGTTCCGTTTGGTGTAATAGAAGCAGATTTAAATTCATTTGATATGTTTTCTAAGATATATCCCTGGGCTAAAAGTTTTAAGATCGAAATATCATAGGATTCAATTTCAATAAGTGCTTTATCATTAAAACTAAATGATAAATCTGATGAGAGTATTTTTTCTTCGTTTCGAAAAGTTCCTTCCATTGCTTTTTTTAATTCCTCCATGCTGTTTCTCCCTTTTGAAACATATGCATTAATTCCCAGGTCATTAAAAAGTGATTTAATTCGGTAGGATTTGTCTTCAATAGAAAAGACTATTTTTTTTAATGTTGGCTGTACCTTGTTAATTGCTTCAATAAGTTCTTCTCCAGTTGAAAGATTAATTTTTCGATGATCTGATTTGAATGATAAATCACTAATTAATAAGTCATAAGGTTCGTTTTCAATCAAGGCTTTTTTTATTCGTAATAAACCGTCATCACAATATTTTACATGATGAATTGTCGGTATTTTTAAATCTTCAAGCACTTGAATAACTGCGATACTTATACTATCTAAATCTTCGGCTACTAAAACTTTTTTGAACATATTGCTGTTTTATAAAGGAAAAGTGAAACTTGCTTTAAAACCTTTTTGTAAATTATTTCCAAAAATAATAGTTCCATTAATAGTTTTTATACGGCTTTCCACATTTTGCAGTCCATTTTTTAAAATTAATATGTTATTTTTAATTCCAAGTCCGTTATCAATGTAAATTACAGTCATGTTCCTGTCTTTTATTTTGAATGAAACACTAATTAAACTAGCTTCACTGTGTTTTTTCATATTAACAAATAACTCTTGCAAAACTCGGTAGAGAATTATTTTTTTATTTTTATCTATTTCATTCCAACGAATTGTATCAAAACCATTTAATAGAATATTTATATTAGAAGTTTTAAATCCAGAAATCATTTCTTTCACTGCAAGAGGATAGTTTTCATCTGTATCAATGTTACTGTTTTCTTTAGAAATGTTTCTTGTTTTAAAATAAATGGTGTCTAATTTATTTAAGAATTTCTCTTTGTTTTCATTTTTTTCAAGATCATTTGTTTTTATAAAAGCTATAGTTTCAAAAACATCATGGGTTAATTCATCATGTAGTTTTTTGGATATTCGCATTTCGCTTTTTAAAATTGCATCATTTTTCTCTTTTTCTCCTTTTGCGATTAGATAAAAGTAGAGGAATAAAATAAGTGTCGAAATAAATATGATAATAACATATGAAATAATAGTTCTGTTTTTTTGCCTTTCTATTTGCAATTTGTTTTCTGCTTCTTGTGCTTTAAGTTGAAAATTTTCCTCTTTTTCTTTATTGAAAGTATATTTGATATTAGAAAAATGATTTTTTGTTTTTTTTCTTATTGTTTCAATACTGTCAATAATCTGGATGTATTTTAATGAATAATTTTTTAGGTCGTTGCCGTCACTAGATTTAATAATAAGATCTAAACTGCCAGCCTGACCTGATAGAAAATTGTTTTCAAGATCTGTTTTGTACGCTTTTAATGCATACGCTTTGGCTAATTGGGGGTTGCTTTTCGCAAAAAAAGAAGAAAGATGTCTATAGCTAACCGAAAGGCCATATTGAGTGTTAGGTCTTAATCTGATATTTAAACCTTCATAATAATATTTTAATGCTTTTTCGTAGTTTCCAAGATTATAATAACAGTAACCTAAGTTGTCTATTACATAAGCATGGTCATTGTTATTGATGTTTTTATACTTTGAAATGTCTTTTTTTGAAGCGAGTATCTCTAGTAAGGTTATTGACTCTTTGTATTTTTTCTGCGCCATATAAACGACTACTAAATTATTTATAGCAATACGTTTTCTCCAGGCGCTTGATTTTAATTTTATAGCTTTTTTGAAATATAAAATAGAATTTCTATTGTCGTAATTGTTTGTATAATTGATTCCTAAAATATTATATACAATCCAGGAATAGCGTGGGTTTTTAATTTTTTTTAAATACGGCAACGCTTCTGTAGCGGTTGCTTCGCTAGCTATATAATTAGATTGATCTTGTTGAAGTTGTGCGATACATGACAATGCATATACATAGTCTATCGTGTTTATTTCCGGGTTACAAAGTTTCTTAACTTTATTAAAAACATAGATAGCACTATCGTATTTGTTGGTGTCAAAATAAATGTCGGCAATATCTGTTAACCTTTTTATTTCTTTTGTATTATTCGGTTTTGCTTTTGTATGCTTTTTTTTGTTAGAAAAATACATAAGCAAAACACCTAATAATAAAATTGACAGTATTATTAAAAGATACTTTAAAAGTGTTTTTTTGGAGAGATTTCTAAATAGTTTTTTCATTTATAAAGGGAATTTAATAAAAACTTTAAATCCTTTGCCGATTGTAGAATCAATATCAATCTCTCCCTTGATGTTCAGAATGCGGTTTTCTACATTGTTAAGCCCATTTTTAAAAGTAGTATTGTTTAAATTAAGGCCTTTTCCATTGTCTGCATATGTTATAATAATATTTTTGTTTGTTGTTTTAAATGAAATCGCAACCAAAGAAGCATTGCTATGTTTTTTCATATTGACCAGCAATTCTTGTAATATTCTGTAGACTGTAATTTTTTTGTTTCTTTCGATGTTGTTCCATAAAATACTATCCAGATCATTAATTATAATATTAATGTTTGGGGTATTAAATTGAGAGATCATTTCTTTGAGATAGAAAACATAATTTTCATCTGTTAAAATTGGACTATTTTCTTTTGAAATATCTCTTGTTCGGGAATAAATTGCATCCAGATTATTTAGTAAATGTTCTTTATTTTCAGGCAATGACAGGTTTTTGTTTTCTGCAAAAGCCATCGTATGATAGATGTCATTAGCCAATTCATCATGCAGCTTTTTTGAAATTCGGGTCTCACTTTCGTATGTAGCTTCTATTTTTTCTTTAGTTCCTCTGGAAGTTAGGTAAAAATATATAACTAAAATTAGACTTAAACTTAATGCAATAATGATATACGAAATAATATTACGGTTTTTTTGTCTTTCTAATTGTAGGTCGTTTTCGGTTTTATGAGTTTTTAACTTGAAATTTTCATCACGTTCTTTTTTAGAATCATATCTAATTTTGGCAAACTGGTTTTTAGCTTTCTGTCGTACTTCAGTTATACTGTCATTAATTTTAATAAATAAAAGTGAATATTTTTTCAACTCTTGGTCTTTGCTAGTATTTATCAGTAATTTCAAAGACATTAATCGGTCATCTACATGATTGTTAAGAGTTGATTTTTTGTAACTCAGAATCATGTATTTTTTAGATAAGCGTATATCACTGTCCTGGTAAAATTCTGCTAAATGATAATAACTTGAACCCATGCCTAAATCATCTTTAATCTGAGTTCTTATTTTTAAAGCTTCCGTGAGGTAAAAAAGTGCTTTGGAATCTTTTTCTTGCATATAACAATAGCCAATATTGTCAAGTGCTCTGGCATAGTCTTCCGGAAATTTTTTTACACCATCAGTTTTTAGTAAGGCCTGAAAGATTTGAATTGCTTCTTTATATTTTTGTTGTTGCATATAAATAAATGCAATGTTGTTTTTAGCAGCTGCCTTTCTCCATTCAGTTGTTTTTAACGCCAACGCTTTGTTATAATATAATAATGCAGTTTTGTAATCATATGTATTTAGATAGTTGATTCCTAAAATAACGTAAGAATTCCAGGCGTGTTTTGGATTTTTTATGTATTTTAAATAAGGTATGGCCTCTGTAACTGTTGCCTCACTGCCTGAGTAATCACTTCGGTTTTGTTGAATGTCGGCCATTCGATTTAGTGTACTGACATAATTCTCCGAATCAGTTATAGGATTGCATATTGATTTTATTTCATTATAAGAATAAAATGCACTATCAAAATTTTTGTGGTCATAAAGACTGTCAGCAATAACAATAAGTTTTTCAACTTTTGCTTTATTGTTCTTATGTTTTTGGGTATTACTGTTCTTTTTTTGACAAGCGAATAAAGTAAGAAAAGCAATAGTTATATATAGGATTAATAGTATTCTTTTTGGTATCATGCGCCAAAAATAAAGAATTTTATTTCTTGTGAAAGCGTATAAATACGGTATTTTGAATTATTACTAATATTAAAATTTTCGGATTCTCATTTACAGTTATATACAAACACGCCCTCCGGTGTGAGGGCGTGTGTTTGTTAGAATGTTGTAAAATTTATCTTTATAAAATTATACAGCTCTCAATCCTGTTGTTATAGCGAATCTATTCCATGAATTGATGGTGATAATTGACAGGATGATTTCGGCAAGATATTTTTCATCGAATAATCGTGCTGCATTTTGATATACTTCGTCAGATACATGATTGCTTATCAGAGTCACCTGTTCTGTCAATGCCAAAATTGCTTTTTCTTCTTCAGTATATATGTCGGCTTCTCTCCATGCGCTTAATAAATAGATTTGTTTCTCAGATACGCCATGTTTTCTGGCATCTGCTGTATGCATATTAATACAAAAAGCACAGCCATTAATTTGTGAAGCGCGAATTTTAATTAATTCTTTATGAATTGGAGTTAAAGAGGTAGTACTAATGTATTTTTCTAAATTCATTAAGGCTTGGTATGCTTCCGGGGCAACTGTCGGGATAACGATTCTTGATTCCATTGTATGTGTTTTTAAAAGTTTAATACAAAGTTCAGTTATATGTATTTTAAAAAACTTGAACTACTTCAAGAAATTATTTTAGACTTTTCCAGCTCTGATTTTACTCATAAATTCTGCTGAGAAATCAAGATAAGAAGCAATCATATATTGCGGAACGCGTTGTACAAATTCTGGATTTAGATTGCTAAAATGATGATACCTTTCTTCTGCTGACATCGTAAATAAAAATTTAATTCTCATTTGTGCAGCACCAAAAGCTTTTTGAGCAACAATTTTAAAGTAGCGTTCGAGTTTCGGAATCCGAATAAGTATGGCTTCAAGGGTTGGTTTCTCCAAAGCAATGACTTCAGAGCTTTCGACTGCCTGAATATAGAAGTTTGATGGTGTATGATTGTGGTAACTGAGATAATCTGTAATCCACCAATTTTCAATTCCAAACTGAAGTGTTTGTTCGACTCCTTTTGAATTAATGATGTATTGTCGCATACAGCCTTTTGAGATAAAATACATAGTATTGCAAACCTGACCTTCTTGCAATACGTGTTCTTTTTTCTTGATTTTAGAAAGATTTAGACAAGATTCTAAAACATCAATTTCTGAAGGTTCTAACGATATAAATTTTTCTATATGCTGTAGAAGTGACGTATACATCTGAATATGATTGATTATATACAAATGTACTTTTTAAATTCAATTTCTAAAAGTTACATTTTTATAAACTGCTGTAAAAGCAAAAAACCATCCGAGTTAACGAATGGTTTTTCTATGATAAGTAAGTAATCTAAATTGAGTTTATAAAACGTTTATTTTACTTTATTAAGTATTGCTTTGAAAGCTTCAGGGTGGTTCATAGCTAAATCTGCAAGAACTTTACGGTTCAATTCGATTCCGTTAGCTTTTACTTTCCCCATGAATTGAGAATAAGACATTCCTTCCAATCTAGCTCCAGCGTTGATACGTTGAATCCATAATGCACGGAAATTTCTTTTGTTTTGTTTTCTATCGCGGTAAGCGTAGCACATTGCTTTCTCTACTGCATTCTTAGCAACTGTCCAAACGTTTTTACGTCTACCAAAGAAACCTTTGGCTTGCTTCATTATTTTTTTTCTTCTTGCTCTTTTAGCAACTGAATTTACCGATCTTGGCATAATTTTAATGTGTTTTTGTAGCAGGCGTCCTGAATTGAATCAAAGGAACTTAAAAGCCATACTCCAAGGTTATATAAATAATTTTTTAACCTAAAGAAAATCTTTAGTCAAAGGTTTAAAAGTCAAATGTCAAAAGTTTAAACTTTGTAACTTTCAGACTTGACAACTTTAGACTTGTATTAGATAATTCTTAATTGTTGTTTGATGCTTTTCATATCTGTAGAGTGAACTAGCGCTGAGTGAGTCAAAGCTAATTTACGTTTTTTAGATTTTTTAGTCAAGATGTGACTTTTAAAAGCATGCTTTCTTTTAATCTTTCCAGAACCAGTAACTTTGAAACGTTTCTTGGCGCTAGATTTTGTTTTCATTTTAGGCATTTTTCCTAGTGTTTTAATTTATTCTTACTTACTTATATCTTCAAAAGCTTTAGGCTTTAGGCTTTAAGCTTTAGGCAAAAGTTTAAACGAACTACTTGCTTAAAGCTTAGAGCTTATTGCGTAAAGCAAATAATTATTTTTTCTTCTTCGGAGCAATGAACATAATCATTCTCTTACCTTCCAAAACTGGCATAGCTTCAACTTTACCATGCTCTTCTAAATCTGTAGCCAAACGTAGTAATAAAATCTGTCCTTGATCTTTATAGATAATAGAACGTCCTTTAAAGAATACGAATGCTTTTAATTTAGCACCTTCTTTCAGGAATTTTTCAGCATTCTTTCTTTTAAATTCGTAATCATGCTCATCTGTCTGAGGACCGAATCTAATTTCTTTTACTACAACTTGCGTAGACTTAGCCTTTAAAACCTTATCACGTTTCTTTTGTTCGTAAACAAATTTCTTGTAATCCATGATTTTACAAACTGGCGGCTCAGCGTTTGGCGAAATCTCAACTAAATCCAATTCAAATTGATCTGCTAAACGTAAAGCTTCAGCAAGTTTAAATACACCCGGTTCGATGTTTTCACCTACTAATCTTACTTCTTGTACACCACGAATATTGTTATTTATTCTGTGTGCATCTTTTTTTTCTACTCGAGGTTGGTAACCTCTGTTGCTTC
Organism: Flavobacterium aquidurense; assembly: GCF_031458035.1. GTDB lineage: Bacteria > Bacteroidota > Bacteroidia > Flavobacteriales > Flavobacteriaceae > Flavobacterium > Flavobacterium aquidurense_C. The sequence continues at coordinate 2,263 of NZ_JAVDXR010000017.1, read as the reverse complement.
TTATTGCTATGACTTTATAATTTAAGTTAAACTGTAAAAACTTTTAATGTCTTTTTTATTTCTTCGTTTACAATAGCGACAAATTCATCAATTGTAACTGTAATATTCCCTTTTCCTTCCTGACCGTGACGACGAATAGAAATAGTTCCATTTTTCTCTTCTTCCTCACCTACAATCAGCATAAATGGTATTTTTTGCATTTCGGCATCTCTAATTTTCTTACCAATAGTTTCACTTCGGTTGTCAATTAGGGCGCGAATTTCGTGATTTTCTAGCAAATCTAAAACTTTTTTAGCATATATTTCGTATTTCTCGCTCAAAGACAAGATTATAGCCTGCTCAGGCATTAGCCAAAGTGGGAAATTTCCTGCTGTGTGCTCTAGTAAAATGGCAATAAATCTTTCCATTGATCCAAATGGAGCTCTATGAATCATTACTGGGCGATGTAATTCATTATCAGCACCTTTGTATGTTAATTCAAAACGCTCAGGCAAGTTGTAATCTACCTGAATAGTTCCTAATTGCCATTGTCTTCCTAAAGCATCTTTTACCATAAAGTCAAGCTTCGGCCCGTAAAAAGCAGCCTCGCCATATTCTACCACGGTATTCAACCCTTTGTCTGCGGCTGCATTGATAATAGCGTTTTCTGCTTTTTCCCAGTTTTCATCTGTTCCAATGTATTTCTCTCTATTTTCCTTATCTCTTAATGAGATTTGAGCTGTAAAGTTCTCAAAACCTAAAGAACCAAATACATATAATACTAAGTCGATTACTTTTTTGAATTCTTCATCTAATTGCTCCGGAGTACAGAAAATATGTGCATCATCCTGAGTAAAACCTCTCACACGAGTTAAACCGTGTAATTCACCAGATTGCTCATATCTATATACAGTACCAAATTCAGCATAACGTTTTGGTAAATCTTTGTACGACCAAGGTCTTACGTTATAGATCTCACAGTGGTGAGGACAGTTCATCGGTTTCAATAAAAACTCTTCGCCTTCGGCTGGAGTATTTATTGGTTGAAAACTATCAGCACCATATTTAGCATAGTGTCCAGAAGTTACATATAGTTCTTTCTGTCCAATATGTGGGGTAACAACTTGCTCATATCCTGCTTTCTTTTGTGCCTTTTTCAAAAATTGCTCAAGTCTGTCTCTAAGTGCAGCACCTTTTGGTAGCCATAAAGGTAAGCCTTGTCCAACTTTCTGAGAGAAAGCAAACAATTCAAGTTCTTTGCCTAGTTTACGGTGATCACGACGTTTTGCTTCTTCAAGAAGTTCAAGATATTCAGTTAAATCTTTTTGTTTTGGGAAAGATGTTCCGTAAACACGAGTTAACTGTTTATTTTTCTCATCACCTCTCCAATAAGCACCAGCAACGCTCATGATTTTAAAAGCTTTGATAATTCCGGTATTCGGAATATGTCCACCTCTACATAAATCAGTAAAAGTAGCGTGATCACAAAAAGTAATAGTTCCGTCTTCAAGATTCGAAATCAATTCAGTCTTGTAAACGTTGTCTTTATACATTTCTAATGCATCAGCCTTACTAACTGGGCGCATTTTAAATTCATGTTTTTCTCTTGAAATTTCAAGAACACGATCTTCTATTTTTTTGAAATCAGCTTCAACAATTTTTTGATCTTCAAAATCAACATCGTAATAAAAACCATTAGCAATTGCAGGTCCAAGAGTTAATTTAATTCCCGGATACAATTCCTCAAGAGCTTGTGCCATTACGTGAGAAGTCGAATGCCAAAAAGCTTTCTTGCCTTCCGCATCATTCCATGTATATAAAATAAGACTACCGTCGGTCGTCAATGGAGTTTCGGTTTCTATTGTTGTACCATTAAAAGACGCAGAAATCACGTTTCTTGCAAATCCTTCACTAATGCTTTTAGCAACCTCCATCGGAGTTACGCCTGAAGCAAACTCTCTAATTGACCCGTCGGGTAAAGTAATCTTAATCATTGTTTATAATTTTGTGAATGCAAATATAGCGCATTACTAAAATACATACAATACATATGTGAATGTTTATGCCATATATATGTTAGGAATGAATGTCATACTTAGTCTGATGCTTTTTCTACATATATATAAGGTGGATTTTCTACTATAATATATAAGAAGGATTATTTGGAGAAGAATTTGTTTTTTAATAAGGGAGCTTTATCCCGCTGTCCGTTTTAATCTTTTGTGGTGTCCCGAGGCTTCGGGGCCACCACAAAAGGATTTCCTCCCGTCCCGAAGCGTCGGGA
>NZ_JAVDXR010000016.1:0-31602 GCF_031458035.1 Flavobacterium aquidurense | reverse complement strand
TAATGCTCGGATGGTGAAATTGGTAGACACGCTGGACTTAAAATCCAGTGAACAGCAATGTTCGTGCGGGTTCAAGTCCCGCTCTGAGTACTAAAAACTTCAATTAGCTTTGCTAGTTGGAGTTTTTTTTTATTCTAAAAATAAATATTATCAAGTTTATTTTGAAATTTAACAGAAAAAGCAGTCCAGTTTTACTAGTCTTTCTTATTGGAAGAAAGACTGGTATAAAGTCCAATTATTACAAATAGTACACCAAATAAGGTATATAGGGTTAATGGTTCTTCTACCATAAAAAAGGCAATGAGAAATCCGAAAATTGGACAAAGGAATAGCCAATACGATGCTTTTACAGGATTTATTTTTAATAAGTATAACCAAAACTGAACAGCACCAATAGAAACTGCAATAGCCAGCCAGGCAGTTGAAAACCAAAAATCAGCATCAAAAATATTTTTATCCGGTTGGTAGGTTAAAAATAAAACCGGAAGCAGAAATACGCCTCCAATAATAGTTTGCCACCCATTAATAGTAAGAATGTGTAATCCGTTCCAGTTTTGTTTTGAATAATAAATTGTTCCTAATGAATAAGCAATCATACTTGTAACTAAGATAAGTATGCCGGCAGGAGTTGCAAAGCTATTTTGTAATAAAGGATATGCTGCCAGAAAAACTCCAATAAAACAAATAATTAAACTAAGGATGTTTTTAAACTTGATTTTATGCGATAACCAAATAGCTGAGATCAAAACGATAAAAACAGGATTAGTTGCCACAGCCAAACTCCCTAAACCGGCAGATACTTTTTGCATGGCAATGACGTACAATCCCAAATAAAAAGTGATGTTGAACAAGCCGTAAAAACTTATTTGAATCCATTCCCTTTTTTGAGGAAGTCGTTTTGACATTACAATATGTGAAATGAAAAGCATAATGCTCCCGGCTATTAAAAATCTAAAAATAGAAATCACAAAAGGCTGTGCGGAATGTAGTCCAATTTTAGTTGCAGTTGATGCAGAAGCCCATAAAAAGGAAAATATAAGTCCGGCACAAATGATTTTCCATTCTTTTACCTTTTGAATAATCGGGAGCATTTTTTCTTTAATCATTTTAAGAAATGGTTGTTGTGCTTTTCGAGAAATTCAAAGTTTCTATTTCAGATAAGTCCTTATTGAATTTTACAAAACTTGCCGGAAAACCAGCTTTTATTTTTCCTAATTTATTTTCCATTCCAATCGCATTTGCCACTCGCAAAGTTGCCATTTTTATGGCTTCATCTGCAGAAACATTCAAATGAGTGTAGGCATTTTGTACCGCTTCCAACATTGAAATTGTTGCCCCGGCCAGATTGCCATCTTCGTTTCTGTAAAAACCATTGTCTAGATGAGCATCAAAATTATCCCAATTAAAATTTGAAACTTTTCGGCCTAAAAATGTAGCGTCACTGATCAAGAAGAATTTCTCTTTTTTAAGTTGGTAAGCTATTTTTGCGGCAGCATAATCACAGTGTGCACCATCTAAAATAATGGGAGCATAAACATTTTCATTTTCAAAAACAGCGCCCACTAATCCCGGTTCGCGATGACCAAACTGAGTCATGGCATTGAATAAATGAGTCACCAATTTTATTCCTTTAGAAAAATAGACCTGCGCCTCTTTATGTGTCACAGTCGAATGCCCGATTGAAATTACGATACCACTTTCTATAAGCATATTCAGTTGTTCTTCTGTAAAACATTCGGGTGCAATGGTAATTACTTTGATTACATCTTTTCCGTATCTGATAATTTCTTTAAGTTCCTCATTGGTGGGTTTTCGAACCTGATCGATGCTGTGCGCGCCACGTTTTAACGGATTTAGAAAAGGACCTTCCAAATGCATTCCAAATACACCATTGTTGTGTTTTTTCATATAACTGCGAACCGCTTCAATTCCCTGAAGAATGATTTCGTGCGATGATGAAATCAAACAAGGCAATACGTGAGTTGTCCCGTATTTAAGACTTGCATCGTAAATATCCTGAATGGTTTCTTCGGTTGGATTTTGACTAAAATATAGTTTTTCGCCACCATTGATCTGAATGTCAATGAATCCTGCAGCAATATGTTTCCCTTTTAAATCAATTGTTTCGATATCATTTGGAATCTCAGATTGAACAGAAATAATTGTCCCGTTTTCGATAATAATAACTCCGTTTTCAATTATTTCATCACCTGTATGTACGGTGGTATTGGTAATCACAAGTTTCATTTTTTGTAATTTTAAATCTTTTATATTTTACATTTAGTTTTGTTCCAAATACTCCTTTAGTATTTGTGAGCAATACCATTCCTGACGGGGTAGATGAAACGGTCCTTTATAAAGATTTCCTTTCGCAGTTTGAGCGACGCTTCCGTCTCTGTGCAAATACCCAAACCATTCTCCGTTTTCATTATCGTGGAATTTACTATACGAGTAATCATGAATCATTTTGTGCCATGTTGCATATTTTTCATTTCCGGTCATGGTGTATGCCAATAATGTGGCAATAATCACTTCATTATGTGGCCACCAGAATTTCATATCCTGCCAATATTCCTGAACCGGCTGACCATAAACATCGCGGAAATATAAAATCCCGCCATGTTCTTTATCCCAGCCGCGTTCCCACATATAATCGAGCATTTTACATCCTAGTTCGATTAAATGTGAATCATTATTTCTGTGTTTTGCCTCATGCAATATGAACCAGGCACCTTCAATAGCATGTCCCGGATTTAAGGTTCGGCCGTCAATGTGGTCTATTATGGATCCATCCGGAGCCACTTGTTCCATCACGCATTCGATATCATGTTTGACAAAATCATTTTCGATTTCGGCAATCCATTTGGTAATCCATTCGTCGCAGCGTGGGTCGCCAATAGTCGCCCTAATTTGTTGCGCCGTATTGATCATAATCATGGGAGATCCAATTCCTTTTGACGGACGAATTGAAGTGTATTTTGGTTCTAATAAACCTGAAGTACTGGAGTATTTAATGCATTCTCCAAATAAATGACGTGCCTGTTCTGCAATTATTTCATCACCGCTGGCTTTTGCATAAGCGCTCATGGCAATCACAGCAAAGGTTTCAGAAAAATAGTAACGACGTTTACGAATCGGATTTCCTTCGCGGGTTACGTGAAAAAACATTCTTCCATCTGTGTCAAAACAATGTTGATTTAAAAAATCAATCCCCGATTTTGCACCCTCCAGCCATTCTTGTTTTGGCTCAATTGTATTATAAAGTGTAGCAAGAAGCCAAGCGGTTCTTCCCTGAAACCATACTGATTTATCGTCATCAATTAATTCTCCGTTTTGGCCACGCATCAATAAATAGCCGCCATGAAGAGTGTCTATAGATTGTGGAAACCAAAATGGCAACGTATCATTTAATAATTGCTTCTGATAAAAATCTTTTAAGTTAATTAGATCAGTTTTTGAATAACTCATTTTATATCTGTTTTAAACTTAGTTTTATAGCGACTAAGTGTTGATTTTTTTGCTCTTTAATTCGTTGACTTTTATGTCAGTAAATGGAGATGTGTTCTAATTTTTATTTTCGGAATCCAGTACTAACCTAAATGTCGAACAGGGAAGATTGGCTTCGTTTGTCAAATTTGCAATGGTGTAAGGCTTCCATGCATACAAAACAGTCTTTATTCTTTCGTTTTTTGGAACATCGATTTGTACTTGATTTTTGATGATTACTGCTTTACTTTCAATTCGGGTTCCTTTATCGGTCACTAATTCAAAACCGATTAATTCTTTTTTATCTGCTGTAAATAATTGTTTTGCATTTGAAAAAGAAACTAGAATTACATCTCCTTTTTGTACTGCTTTTACGGCTTCCGGACCATTTGCTGTGATCGCTTTTCCGTAGGTATATCGCAATGCCAATAGTGTAAGTCGGTATGCGATTTGTTTTTTCTTTATGGGATGTACATTAATTGAATCCCCATAATCCATGCTAACGGCCATGGCGCTATTTGGAATTTCTTTTTGCAATGTGTTCTGTATATTTCTAAAAGAGGGCCAGCTTGGGCGATCTATAGCTGATAATTGCACATAGTAAAATGGGAGGGAAGTTCCCCAGGCTTCGCGCCAGTTTTTAACCAATACGGGCATCAAATGTTCATACAACTCTGGATTATGAGCGTTGCTTTCGCCTTGGTACCAAAGAATTCCTTTTATCGGAAAATATGTAAAATGTGTTACGCCAGCTTCAAAATTGTAACATGGAGCGTAAGGATGCCGCTGCTTTGTATTTGCTGCATTTTTCAAATTCACATCGGCACGGGATCTGACCCAGGGCATTAAAAAATCAGATTTTCGCCAGTTGGTTAAAACATCAACGATTTTATCATCATGCTCTAAAGTATATCGGTCAATCCAGGATTCTATTGGAGATCCGCCAACGGCAACTTCTATTAAACCTATCGGAACATTTTCTTCGCGAATAATATTTTGTCCGAAATAATAGGCTATTGCCGAAAAATCTTTGGCACTTATAGAATCAGATATTCTCCATTTTCCGGAGAAAAATTTTAGCTGATTGGTTTTTTCCAAAGTAAGAGAATCCCAGGCTACATCATCAGTTTCCTGAATTGCTTCAAAATGGAACAAACGTAACATTGTATTTTTCGATGCTTTTTTTAATTCCGAAATTCCATTCTCTGATTTTTGAAGAGGAAAAGCCATATTAGACTGGCCGGAACAAAACCAAACATCTCCAATTAAAATATTTTTCAGCTCTATATTTTTTCCATTACACGAAATATTAATTTGATGTGTTCCACCAGCTTTCATAGATGGGAAAATAACTTGCCATTTCCCATATTGATTTGCTTTGACAACCTTTTTGTTCGTATTGAAAGTAACTTCGACTTCGTTTCCACCATTTGCATTGCCATAAATTACAATGGGCTGATTGCGCTGCAGCACCATATCATCAGTAAAAATGGGAGCCAGTTGTAGTCCGCCAAAATCCTGTGTTACATTCTCGTAAACGGTTTGTGCTAATATCGAGGCACCTTCTTTTGTTGGATGTAAGGCGTCAGGAAATAAGTCGGGACGATTGTATAATTTTTCGTGAAGGTCAATTAAGTTCACGTTATTTGCTTTTGCAATTTCAGTGATGTGTTTTTGAATCTGCCAAAACCAATCACGTGTTCCCGATTTGAATCTCGGATGCTCGTTGAAGATGGGCGTCATTTTGCAGATGTATATTTTCACATTTGCATTCTGCTTTTTTAAAGTATCAATTAACGAGCTATAATCGGCATCAAAATCTTCGCTGTAATTAGGCCAATTTCTGGGATCTGTATCATTTAATCCTAAGTGAATAATTGCAATATCTGGTCGATAAGCAATTGCCTGTGCACATTCTTCGGTTTTAAAATAAGGTTTACTTCCTTTTTTTAGAAGAGTAGCCCCGCTGTGGCCGAAGTTTTTTACTTCATATTTTTGTCCGATTAAAATTTGAAGCTGCGAAGGATAAGATTCGGCAGAAGGATTAGACAAAAGATAACCAGCTGTTACTGAATCTCCAATACAGGCTATTTTTATTTTAGCTTCCTGCGCTGCCATTTCCTGATTGAAAATCAGTGAAATGAAAAGTATACAGGTCAATAGAATCCGATTTTTTATCTTCATTATTTCTCAGATATTATTAAAATTTAGGCAGATTTATGAGCTGGGCAGAACGCATGGCTCCGCCCTAGCTTATAAAAAACCAAAAAACAACCAACTAATCTTAAATGTAAAAAAGGGGTAAACGGTTAGTTTCTAAGCGTCTGCAAAATCATTTACTTTTGGACGCAGAAAACTAATCTGAACCAGTAATGCAATCAGCACGACACCCGCCATTAAGGCAAAACCAAAACCCAAAGTGCCGGTATCAGCTGATTTACCAAGTAGTGAGGTGACTAATGCGCCACAGCCAACACCGGTCATATTTAGAACACCGTAAGCTGTTGCCCGATGTTTTGATGAAACAAATTGACAGATGATGGGCATATTATTTGCATCGAACATTCCATATCCTATACCAAAACATAAAACAGCTCCAACAACATGAAATAAAGAATGCCCAAAACCGATCAACATCAATGCGGGAATTGTTAAACTCAGCCCAATTGCGCTGGTATAAACTCTTCCCTTAATATTTTTTTGTACCCATTTGTCAGATAAAATGCCTCCAAAAATTACGCCTAACAATGACGAAAACGAAATTGTGATTGTAGCCAAAGGACCAGCCTGATCCATTGAAATTCCTAAATTGTCTGAGAATAGGGTAGGAAGCCAGTTTTTAGTTGCCCAGCCCGGCAAACTGATAATGGCGAAATAGAATAAAATAACCCAAAATGAAATGTTGGTAAATAGTAACGCCAAACCTTTAAAAAGCGAATCTTTTTCATGCGTTTTATCAAATTCCGGATCTGTAATTTTTGCTGCTGTTTTTTTCTCGCTTAAAAAGAAAACCAAAACAATCGCATAAACAATTCCAATAATACCAAAATGATGAAAAGTCGTATGCCACGAAAATTTCGCTGCAATTGTCGCTCCAAAACCACCCAAAGCTGAGCCTACATAAAGTCCTGTCATATGAATACCAATAGCAAGCGATCTCGTTTTTTGCTGATGATAATCGGCGATTAAAGACAAACCTGCAGGAATATATAAGGCTTCACTCACTCCCATAACGGCTCTTAACCAATAAATCTGGCTGAAAGTCGTCGCATATCCCATCGCATAAGTGACTGCTGACCAAACGAATAAACTTCCTATAATTAGCCATTTTCGGTTTAGTTTATCGGCAATAAGACCTGAAACAGGGCTCATTAAAGCATAAATCCAAAGAAAAATAGCCATTAAACGTCCAAAATTTTCACCTGAAACTAATTCAGGAATGTCAACTTCCATTGAAGGTCTCATGGTCGCCAGCATTTGCCTATCCATATAGTTTAGCAACGCCACAATCCACAGTAACGCAACTACCAACCAAGGATAATATTTAGAGTTTTTCATATTTTGATATGCTTTAATTTTATTTATAACTTAATCGTTAGTATCGATTTAGCTTAATTATTTAATTGTTCCGAGCATCACATCCGGGGTACGAATTCCTGGTTTTATTTCGCCATTCGACAGCACGATTTTGTCATTCCACATGGTTGCTGTTGTAGTTACGTGCGCAAGAAAAGGCAATTCACCAATTTTGCACCATTTATCTGTGATTGTATTATACAGCAGAACGTCATTGTAAAACCCTTTGTGTTTTGTATTTAATATGTTTTTCTCGGCGATAAGCTTTGATTTTTCTTCTTCCGAAGCAGCTTTTGCAATTTGAGATAAATACGTTTCTATTTTGTGAAAAGTAGTACCATTATCTCCGCCAACAATTAGGATAGTTTCTTTTCCGAAGGCAACTCCGGCGCCGGCCGAAAAATTGGTGGTTTGTTTTCCGTCAGAAATAGCTGCTTTATTTTCCCAGGTTTGCTTTTTTAGATCAAAAGCCAAAGTAGTATGATGCAAATCACTTATTCCTGAAGGCATTTTGGTTCTTCCTCCAACAATAAAAATCTTATCGTTTTGAACAACTGCAACAGTATTCGCTAAAGGAAAAGGTAGGTTTGGTAACGATTTCCATTCCGGTTTTTCCTTATTTAAGTCAAGGCTAAAAACCAAATCGGATGATTTTTTTAATTCGTCTCCGCCAATAGCGTAAACAATATTGTCAATGTGTGTTAGTGCAATATTGGTAATGGCAATTGGGAAATCAGGTAAAGATTTTGTTTCAACTTTATTTTTACCGGCATTCCAATTTAGAATATAGGCTTTATTCGAAAGTCCGTTTTCATTTTCTCCACCTACGTAAACGATTCCTAAATTTGTTGTCGTATTACCCGGATATGCAATAGGTTCTGGTAAAGTATTGACTGCTTTTTTATTCCAATTGTATTGATCTCCTGATTTTTGCAACACATGAATTTCATTCGAATAATGTTTTTTTCCTCCTTCCCAAGGCATTTTGTCCTGAAAATTTGCACCGCCTGCCGTTATAAATACATCATTACTTACACCATTAATTGGTCCTGCAAAACCCAAAGACAGAGTTCCATCTTCATTTAAAAGGGCCGCAGCTTTTTTCCATTCGACTTTTGAAATATTTGTTTTTTGGGCAAAACCAATTGTTGTTGACATAATTAAAATATAGAGTATTAAAGAAGAAAATGATGTATTCATATGGTTAGTTTTTAGAAAAAACGAACAGGTTTATTTTGATTTGAAGGCCTCGAAATTTAAACCTGCAACATCTTTTTTGAATAACTCAAACTGTTCAGCAGTCATGTTTTTAACCGGCAATCTGAATTCTCCCAAATCATGTCCTACTAATTTCATATAAGCTTTTCCAACGGAGATTCCCCCATACTTTCCTAAGAAACGAATCATGTCAATTGATTTTTGCTGAAGCGCTCTTGCTTTAACCAAATCGTTATTATTGAAAGCATCAATTAAATCATAGTACAATGGTGCAGCATAATTAAAAGTACTTCCAACGGCACCCTTCGCACCTAAAACCAAAGCAGATAGCATATTTTCATCACGTCCCCAAAGCATGTCGAATTTTCCGTTTGCGTAGCTCATACAACTTTGATAATCCATGAAATCTTCGTGTGTATATTTTACTCCGGCAAAATTTGGAAGTTTACCATCTAAGGCTCTTACCAAATCATACATCGGAATATTAACGCCTGTCAAAACGGGAATATGGTAGTAGTAAATTGGCATATTTGGAACACTTCCTCCAACTTTGATGCAAATTTCGGCCAAAACATCTACGTTTGCTGGCTTAAAGTAAAATGGAGCTGTTAAAGAAACAGCATACAAGCCAATTTCGTACGCGTGTTTTGCCAAATCAATGCAATCCGCAAGACAGGTTCCTCCAAGAAAAACCATTACTTTAAAATGGGCATCGTGGTTAGAACAATCTGCCCAGGCTTGCGCAACGGCTTTTTTTTCTTCTAAAGTAATAGAAACGCCTTCACCAGTCGAACCGTTAATGAAAGCACCGGTAATTCCGTTTCTTTTTAAAAATTCATAATAAGGAGGAATTAAGCTTACATCTAATTTTCCGTTACTGTCAAAAGGGGTAAAAGGAGCAGAAATCAGACCTTGTAAATGATCAATTTTCATGAGTTTATTTTTTAATTGTTTGTGTATTCTTTGATATCAGACTGGAAACTTTTGCATTTCCAGTCTGATTTTTTATTGTTTTAATCCAGATTTTATAATGGATTCTGAACGATTTTTGGATTAAAGTTAATCGTGTTTTGTGAAATAGGGAACAATATCTGCTTGCCTGTCATCGAAGGAACTAAATTTGTTTTGTTGAAACGAACAAGGTCCCACCATGATTTACCTTCAAAAGCCAATTCTTTTAAACGTTCTTTCAAAATTACGTCATCATTTGCAGTTAAAGTACTGTTTGTGAAAGAAGCTGAAGCATCGGCTCTTTTCATTACCAGATTCATTTCTGTAGTAGGATCTTGACCTAAGGCATTCTTAATTTCGGCTTTCATTAGTAAAATGTCTGCCCAACGATAAATGATAATATCACTCACAAATCTTCTGATAGTACCGTCTACAGTTCCGTTGTATTTTACTAATCCAGTCACAACCGGTGTAGCACCATTGTATAAAGTTAAGTATGTTGCGTCTTTTCTGGTATCAGTTGGAGCAAAATTAAATCGGGTAATATCTGGCTGTACTCTCGAAATACCGGCATTACCTGAACCTGTTCCTAAAGTTCCAAAAGTAGCTGTTGCTGTTGCAGATGAAAGTGGGGCAAAATCACTCGGACCAACAAACATAAACTGATTCCAGTTGTCTAATAATGAAGATGGTAAATCTGCTAATGAATAACGAACTGCAAAAACTATTTCGGCATTTCCTTTTTTATCATAAGCAAAAACATCTTTAAAAGCAGGCATTAAGGTTGGAGTTCCCGGTATTGTATTAATAGCGGTCAGGGCAGTATTTAAATCAGCAGTTCCTCCGCCTAATTGTTTTGCTGTCCATAAATTTACATCGGCTTTTAAAGCATAAACAGAAGGAAGCGACAATTGCGTTTTATTATTGGCAACATCAGGGAAATTTGCAATAGCAGCATCAATATCCGATTTAATAAAAGCAAATGTTTCCTGAATGGTATTACGCGGAATAATATACTGTGATTGATTTGTGTTTTCTGTCGGTTCAGTCACAATTGGAACACCACCCCAGGAACGTGCCATGATAAAGTAACATAAAGCACGCATTGAATACGCTTGTGCAATATATCTTTTTTGCTCGTTTACGGTAGATGGGCTAAATTGAATTTGAGGTACATATTTTAAAACCAGGTTTGCCTGATGAATCACCGTATATAAACCGCCCCATTCTACATCAATGTTTTGTGGCGTCAGGTTGTTGTTGTAATAATTTGCCAAAGTAAGCGGCGATTGTACCCCACCAGTAATTTCGGCACTTCGTGCACCACCTAACAAATAATAATTTTGCTGGGTCTGGATTCTAAAGTTAACGTACATTCCGTTTACGCCAGCTTTGGCGTCATCTTCAGTTTTCCAAAAACTGCCAGATGTAATTACACTATCAGAGGTTAATTCTAAATCATCCTGGCAAGAGTTGAATAGAGAAAGAGTAGTGAAAAGTATTGTGTATAAAAGAAATTTCTTTTTCATGATTTTAGTATTAAAATTTACAAACTGATATTTAAACCAAGGATTATATTTCTTGGAACAGGATATGTACCCGTTGATCCGGCCGCATTTAATCCTAAACTAGAACCTCCGTCAATACCTTGTACTTCAGGGCTTAATCCGCTGTATTTTGTGAAATAGTATAAATTACTTCCTGTTACGTACATACGAAACGATGCTAATTTTATTTTTTCAACTAATGATTTTGGAAAATTATAACTGAATGTGATTTCTCTTATGCATAAGTAATCTCCACTTTCATAATAACGACTGTTCCCCTGAAACATGTTTGTGTTGTAAGCAGCACCACTGGCTTCTGATCTAAACAAGTTATTTTGGTTTGTCTGATCTGCCCAGCGATAACGCGGTATATCTGTAATATCACCTTCTTTTTGCCAAGATTGTCCACTCTCAGCTAATAATCCGTAGTTTCCTTGAAATTGACCTAAGAAACGAGCCCTTGCTTCGTTGTAAATTGTAGCTCCCAAAGAGTAATCTGTTCGTACTGCTACTGAGAATCCTTTGTATGCTGCATCAAAATTGAAACCTCCCACAAATGTCGGGAACATATTTCCTACGTGCGTTCTGTCTCTGCTATCAATGATCCCATTGTTGTCAGTATCTTCAAAAACAGCATCTCCTGCGAATTTTTTACCGTCTGGGTTACCACCATTTGCAGCAGTTTTAGTAACGTAAGTATCGTGAACTTTTAAGTTGTAAGCATCAGCTTCAGCTTGCGTAGAAAGAATATACAATTGTTTGTGTGCATAGAAATCTCCAATTTTTTGCCCTTCCTGTAATCCTCCGACAAATTTATAAGAACCGCTTTTTGCATCCCATATTTCAGTTCCGCCAATTCTATTATTTCCATTTCCATTGAATGGAAGTTTCTCAACGGTGTTTGTATTATGTGAAACGTTTGCTCCTACATTAATTTTCCAGTCGTTTTGATTGTAAACGTTAGCTTGTACTTCTAACTCGAAACCTTTGCTTCTTAATCCTCCAAGATTTGTTAAAACAGTTGTGAAGCCACTATTTGAAGCTAAAGTCAGATTCGTTAATAAATCAGATGTTAATTTGTTATAAAAGTCACCAATGATTCTTATTTTATCTTCGTTGAAACCTAAATCAAAACCAGCGTTTACAGTTTCAGACTCTTCCCATTTTAATCCCGGGTTCGCAATCTGAGAGTTTATAATCGCAGCTTGTCCGTTGTAACTGTTAGGCAGGCCATTTGTTGTTCCGGAATATAATCCGCCAGCCTGAAAATCTCCTAAAGTTCCTAAGTTACCATTCACACCATAACTTCCACGAAGTTTAAATGAAGAGAAAAATTTCGGCATTGCATTCGCCCAGAATTTTTCTTCCTGCATGTTCCATCCTGCAGAAATTCCAGGAAAGAAACCATATTTATTGTCCGGTCCTAAACTTGATGAACCATCATAACGAAAAGAAGCTGTTGCAAAATATCTGTTTTTATAATCATAATTCACACGGCCAAAAACACTATTCAATACCAGTTTTGTATTGTTACTGAAAACGGAAACCGGAACAGGAGAAGAGTCTAAGGTTTGCGCCAGATCTGACGGACTCCCTTTTCCTGAAGCATTAAAAGTTTTTATCGTTTTATCAAATTTAGAAGCTCCTAATTTAGCCTGAAAATCTCCAACTTTGTCCCATTCTTTATTATAAGAGAAAACCCCTTCGTATTGCGCCTGAAAAATCTGATTGCTCAATCTTGTCGCCGTACGAGTGTTGTCAACTAAACCGCTGCTTCCGCTTAAGAATGCCTGTTGGAAAGTGTTGTCATTTTCATTTTCACTGTAAAGCGAGATCGCAGGAGTAAAGGTGAAGTCTTTGGCAAGTCTTAATTCACCGTCAACACCCATCTGCAATTTATTATTTTCATTGATTCCTTTAACTTTACCCATTTGATATAATGGATTTCCGTTAATATTGTTTTGACCCGGAGCTAATGTTCCATCCTCCAAATATAATTTTGTTGTTGGGGAGTTTCCTAAGTATCTGTTGAAAACTACACTATTGGCAACAACCTGATTATTGCTTGATTTAGAGTATAATACGCGACCATTTATCGTGAAATTATCTGCTATTTTTAAAGAGGCATTCAATTTACTTGTAAATCTCTGGTAACCTGTAAATATGGTAATACCGTCTCCTTTTAAATATCCTAGACTTAAGTCAAAAACGCCTGTATCATTACCACCGCTAAAACCTAGATTATGACTTTGCGTAATAGCACTTTGAAATAAAACATCATTCCAATCTGTACTTTTGTACATAATCGTACTATTAGCATTAAGCGGATCTTGTAATTCCTGCCATCCTTTTGCCTGCAATTGACTAATAGTTTCTGGAGATAAATTAGATTTTAATAGAGTAGCAAAAGGAGTATTATTTTGAAGATTGTTACCTGTACCTGCTGGCGTAGCTCCAGTTAACTGCCCTAATCTGGCAATACCTGTAGTCGTTGAAAGCCCAGCCAATTCAGCAGCATTATACAAACCTGAACGTTGGAACTTGATATAATCCCCGCCATCCATGAAGTCATATTTTTTACCAATTTTACTGCTTTGAGTCGAAACATTATAGGTAACTTTCAGTTTTCCTGATTTTCCGGTTGATGTCGTAATAATAATAACGCCATTCGAAGCACGAGCCCCATAAATTGATGTTGCTGCAGCATCTTTTAAAACCTGAAGTGAAGCAATATCGAAAGAGTTAATATCATCGATTTGGGTACGAATTACACCATCTACTATATATAAAGGAGTAGCTCCCGATGGATTGTCGATAGAAGTACCTCCTCGGACTATGACATTGGATGCTTTTCCAGGCTGACCAGAGGAAGTTTTAACCACCAAACCGGTTACGTTTCCTTGCAGTGATTGTGTGACGTTTGAATAAGGAACGTTTTCTAACACTTTTTTGTCCAGTTTAGAAACTGCAGTACTTAATGTTCGTCTGTTTTGAGAGCCATATCCTACGACAATAACCTCATTCATTTGTTGTCCAATTTCTTTAAGAACAATAGTAAGAGGACCAGCTGTTATTGCTACTTCTTGTTCCTGAAGTCCAATATAAGAAACAATTAACGTGGTGGCATTATCTGGTACATCAATACTAAACTTTCCGTCAAAATCAGTCTGTGCGCTAAAGTTAGTTCCTTTTGCAACAATGTTTACGCCAGGCAAAGCTTCTCCTTTTTCATTAGTAACCGTCCCTGTTACTTTCTTTTGGACTGGACCACTCTTCTTAATATTTTTATTGGTAGAAACAATACTTTTTTCTGTCTTTGCAGATAATGACTGCATGTTAAAAATTAAAAGTAATGCGGCAGCTACTTTAATGATTTTTGAGTGATTAGGAATAAACCTATAATTTTTAGGCTTACTTTTAGGCAATAATTTCATACTTTTGTAATGGTTTGGTTAATAATAACTTTGTTAAAGGTCTATTTATTTATTCTCCAATCATTGTTCCTTTTCGAGGAGCCGGCCAGCAATGTTTCCAGCATTCGCTGGCTTTTTTTATGATTAAAAAGCAAATATTTTATGCAATGGTTTGAATTGATATTTTGATGTGATCTTTAATTTCTTACTTACGATATAAAACTTGTATTCTCCTTTTTGATTTTTAAGATCAGTATGAGCGATCTTATATTTTTTATTTTTTGGAATTCCTGCGCCAATTTATTATTTCGATGCTAAAAATGTAATTTAGTATTCTTAAGTGTTTTTAAAAATTCAGCAATTACTTTTACTGTCATTTAACATTCAGAGTTTGTTATTCGGATGAATGTTATAATAACTTTACGAATAAATTAATTTATTATAACGAGGTAAAGATATAAAATATTTTAATATAACAACTTTAGTTATTAAAATATTTTAATAATTAAGAAAGATTGAAGAATCTAGTTGCTCATTAAAGGAGATAACATCTTTTCCTTAATGACACAACAAGCGCCAATAACGCCGGCACGACGGCCTAAAGTAGACTTTTTGAGTTTCATATCACGGTTAACTAAACCCAGTGAATATTTTTTTAATGCAGATTGAATTGGCAGTAAAGCATAGTCGCCTAATTGTGCGAAATCTCCACCAATTACCAGTAAATCAGGGTTGAAGATATTTAATAAAACAGATAAATAACGCCCCATTTTTTCACTTTGCTTTGTAATTAGGTCCACACAAAGTGTATCTTCAGAATTTACTGCTCCCATAATAATGGCATTATGCTGCAGATCAGAAGAATTTTCATCGAGAACAACTTTCGATTGTTTTCCGTTTTTAATAGCATCCTTAAACTGGTTAATTAAGGACCAGCCAGAAATCTCCGTTTCTAAACAACCCAGTTTTCCACATTGACACATAATTTCATTGTTAAAAATTGTGCTGTGGCCAAATTCTCCCGAGTAACCTGATTTTCCGTAATAGAGTTTGCCATCGGTAATAATTCCGATCGCAACACCCCAGCTGTAATTGACAAAAATGATGTTTTGTTCATCGTCCACAACACCTTCGCAATATTCGCCAAAAGTCATGGCGCGAGTGTCGTTTTCAAGATGAACAGGAAGATCTAATTGTTCCGAAATAATTTCTGTTAAAGGCCTGTTTTCGCTAAAGAAGTAATTATAGCTAAAACCTTCCATCGAATTGATTCGTCCGGAGAAGTTGATACAGACACCAACGATTAATTTCTTGTTTACAGAACTGTCTTCGATGAATGAATTGATTAACTCGCAAAATTTCAACAAAGATTTTTGATTGTTTTCCAGAATGAACGAAGTGCCTAATTCAACACTTACCAACTCATTTTTAATGTTTTGCAATCCAATAGACATACTTGTAATTCCCACTTCAACACCTAAAAAGTAAGCGCAAGTTGGGTTTATGCTAAAAAGAGATGGTCTTCGTCCACCGCTATTCGTTATTTTTCCCATGTCAACAACATAGCCTTCGCTTAGTAATTCGTTAACAGCTTTAGTGACTGTTGGAACACTAGATTGTAATTCAGTGCTTAATTCGGCAATCGTAGCATTTCCTCCGGACAATAAACGTTTCGTTATTGATTGTCTTAGCATATGCCACTTTTGGCCAGAAAGGCTTTTATCTTTACTACTGTCTAATAAATCTTTTAAACTCATTACTGCTAAATTTTAGGTAGTCTATACAAACTTACTATAATTTTTAAATAATGATAATAATAAGGTGTCTAATATTAAAATATTTTTTTAAAGAATAGATGAGTAGTCAGTTCGAGAACAACATATTAGAATAATTGGGGAAGTTTTTGGTGTAAATACTATTAAGAATAAAAACTCTAAATAGGTATTCCAAAATTTGGTATACTTTTTTTGTTTATCATTTTTTTATGCATTTGGTATTGTAAATACCCGGAACTTTTCTCAAAATTTTTAGTCATTGGAATATAGATATCAAACTTAACTCCTTTCTTTAAAGTTCCATTAGCAATTATAATTCCGTTGTGATTCTCCACAATTTTTTTTACTATAGCAAGACCAATTCCGGTTCCGGAATAATCTTCTGTGTGATGCAGTCTTTGAAATATTACAAAGATATTTTGGTTATGCTGCGCTTCAAATCCTATTCCATTATCCTGAAAACTTAGATTCCAGTAATCACATATTTGTTGGCTGTCTGACAGATTGAGAAGCCGAAAATCTTCATTTTTAAGGATGGTAGACTCAATAGTAATTTGGGGCGGAATATCAAGGTTAGAGAATTTTAGGGAGTTACTGATTAAATTATATATTAGCTGGCGAAATTGGAAAGCTATTATATTTACCGGTATTAAACCTTTTAATTTAAAAATAGCTTTTTTTTGCTTTATAATATCCGTATGCTCTGATTTTACATCTTCAATAATATCTTTCAAATCGCTCCACTCATAATGATGATCAGTAGTGCTTAGTCTTGAAAAGTCCATTAGATCTTCAATCAACTGCCTCATTCTTGTTGCTGCTACATTTATGCGTTGTAAATTATTTTTTCCGTCTGCTGTCATATTTTTCATTTCCTTTTCCATCATAATTGAAATGAAAACCTGAATTTTTCTAAGAGGCTCCTGAAGATCATGACTTGAGATAAAGTTAAAGGCAAGCAGTTCTTTATTTGCATTTAGCAGTTCAATAGCTCTTATTTCTTTTTCAGCATTTTGAATTTCCAATTCCTGATTCGCGAGAAGTAATGCGGCAGTTTGTGTTTTTAGTTTTTCAACGAGATTTTCTTTCTCAATCAGGTCCTCAGCTTCTTTAAGAGCGCGGGATATCTTTTGTATCAGGGAAGAAAAATTATTTTTAGAAACATAATCTGTTACTCCTTCTTTGATAAGCATTACGGCATTTTCCTCACCAATTGTACCGGAAATTATTATGAAAGGAATAGTAATGTTTCTGTTTTTTATTATTTTAAACGCAGAAACGGCATCAAATGAAGGAAGGGAGTAGTCTGATAGTATAATATCGGGTATGAAGTTATCAAGAGAATCTTCAAATGATTTTCTTGATTCTACAACTTTTGAGACAAACGATAATCCTGATTTGCTCAGATGGCGTACCAGCAAATCAGCATCGGCAGTATTGTCTTCTAATATCAATACTTTAATATCTTCTTTTATGTGATATGGAATCATAATTGGAGATTGAATATTAAATAATTCTTTGCTGTAAATTTATAAGGCAGGTTGGCTGAGTATCATCCAGTACATTCCCATTTCTTTAATAGCATTAAAAAAATTATTGCTGTCCACAGGTTTCACGATATAACTGTTGGCACCAAGGCTATAGCATTTTGCTATATCTGGATCCTCCTGTGAAGAGGTAAGGATAACTACGGGAATCGATTTAAGTTCATCGTCGCTTTTAACTTTCTCAAGCACCTGCATGCCTGACATTTTTGGCATTTTTAGATCCAAAAGAAAAAGTTTTGGATGCGATTTAGGATTTCTCCCGGAATAAATTCCTTTACAATATATAAAATCAAGCGCTTCAGCTCCGTCTTTTACGTGGAGGAGCTTGTTTGTAAAACCGCTTTTATTTAAGGCTCGAATCGTTAATAATGCATCTTCCATGCTGTCTTCTGCAAATAAAATTTCAATATCGTCGTAGTTCATTTTTTTTATTTTTTAATGTTTAATATCTGGCAGGCTAAAATAAAATTTTGCACCTGCATTTAATTTTGATTCTGCCCATACTGTTCCGTAGTGCCTGTTGACTATTTTTTGTACAATGGCAAGACCTATCCCTGTTCCCGAAAACTCCTCCTGTGAATGGAGGCGCTGAAAAACACCAAATAACTTATCATAATATTCCATTTCAAAACCTGCTCCCCAATCTTTAATGCTGTAAATGATTTTATCATTTTTGGAAGTTGATGTTATCTTAATTCGGGTTTCTGGTTTATATTTTGAATATTTAATCGCATTTGAAATTAAATTAATCCATACTTGTTTAATAAGTGATGGGTCTCCATTTGCCGGAGCAAGGTCATCGAGTTCAAATATGGGAATATTTTCATCCTTTTCTATTGCTATGTCATTTATGACTCCGGTTACTAATGTTGTCATATTGATGTTGACAGCAGATACCTGTTTGCGTCCTAATTTGCTAAAGGCAAGCAAATCATCTATTAAAACCCCCATTTTATTTGAGTTTTTTATTATCGCATTGAACATGTTTTTTCCATCATCATCAATTAAATCAATATGATCTTCTATTATGATTTGCGTATAGCCATTAATGGCGCGTATGGGAGCACGAAGGTCATGTGAAACAGAATAGGAGAAGGCTTCCAGTTCTTCCTGTGCTTTTTTTAATTCATCGTTTGCGAGTGTCAGTTCCTTACTACGTTTTTCCTGATAAGCAAGTTCTCTATTTTTAACAATCAGTTCTGCAGCACGTTTTTGTTTTTCAACCTTTCTTTTTTCTTTGAGAATATTTTCTGCGGCTAATTTCTTATTTGCAATTATAAGCTCTGCTGCACGTTTTTCTTTTTCCTTACTCTGGATGGCTAGTTCTTTGTTAGCAATAATTAGTTCTTTTGCCCTTTGTTCTTTTTGCTCGTTTTGGAATTTCAGCTCTTTATTGGCAATTACCAGTTCCGCGGCGCGCTTTTCTTTTTCCTCATTCTGAAAAGCAAGTTCTTTATTGGCGATAGCCAGTTCAGATGCGCGTTTTTCCTTTTCCTGTGCTTGTACTGCCAGCTGCAGGAATTGGGTTTTTGTAAGGGTAATATCTGTAGCTATTTTTAAGATTTTATAAGGCTTGCCTAAAATGTCCAAAATAGGATTGTAGCTTCCTAAAAGCCATATTAGCTTTCCGTTTTTAGCTAAGCGGATAAATTCATCTTTTTGGTAAATTCCGTTTTTTAGATTGCTCCAAAACGACTCATAGGCTATCGATTTTGAGTATGCCGGATCAACTAAAAGGCGATGATGCTTTCCAAGCAAATCGTCTTCATTGTAGCCCATAATTTCCAGGAAATTTTTATTCACACTCAAGATGTTGCCTTCAAGATCAAACTCGATCGAAGCATTTGATGTATCAATAGCATTAACATGATTATTGAGCTGTTGTTGTTTAGCTTTAAGCTGCTCCTTAAGATTTTGAATTTCTGCGATTTGCTGTTCGCTATTTTGAAAGGAAGAGTTATTAAGAATTGTAGTAAGTTGTGCAGTCTTTTGATCAATTTCTTTATTTTGAAAAGATTGTCGATCTGAGGAAAGGATTATTTCCTTATTGTCATTTTTTTCTTTGAAATTCATATAATACGAAGTTATATTAGAAAAATAATGGCAGTAATTTGCTGGAAAAGCACCTATATTTTAGTAATTATTAGAACGAATACCCAAATTAAATTAAAAATTACTTAGGACTTTAAACGAATATAGGAAATTATACGATTAAATACTAATTTATGGGAAAGAAAAAATGTTTAAAATTAGAAGAATTATAAATCCTGATTTAATAAATTTTCTGCCGCAGGACATTTGGGAGAAGAGAACGTGGTTCGTTTAAATTTTAATTTTGCTATCTAACGGAGCTGCTGTTCGGTCATTTATTGATCTGTCGCTTATATCGGCAACGCGGCGTACACTTTTTATATTCCATGCTGGTCTTGACGGCTCAGACTTTAAACTCAAAGCTGTATTTTTTTCTGGCATTTTTCATCTTGTGAATTAAACAAAATTCGCCTTAGCTTTTTTATGGCAAAAAAGGTCTCCACTTCAATATGTGCCACGAATGTGCCACAAAGATTTTGTTCGATTTTATAAATATTGAAAAGCGGTATAAAAGAAAAAACCCTGCAAATCGTTGGATTTGCAGGGTTTACCGCTCTTTTTGGCCTTTTATTAAAACTTCGAAAAGTCTCTTATTTAGCCTTCAGCGGAGAAAGAGGCTCCGTTGACCTTTTATGTGATACCCAATAGAATGGGATCGTTTCAGTGTTGTAGCAAGAACGAATACACAAAATAGTGTACTGCGAATTTTTTATAAAAAATACTATGTAAAGATGAGGAGAATTTCCGAGATTAACTATATAAAAAGATAAACTTCCGTTATTAATCGTAACTGTATAGCATAATATTGTTTGCAAGACATTCTGTATAGTTATCAATAATTATATTGAACATTTCTATCTTGAAAAAGAATTAATTTCAATTTATGTTGAATGCTAATATCTTTCAATCCTTTTGTTTTTCGTATTATGACTACCAATATATTAATAATCACGCAACAGCTAGTAATTAAAATTTAATTTGCTGAAGGGATTTTCCCTCTTAAATCTTTTGTAGAAACTGTCTTAAAACATACTGGAGTATTCCGTCATTTCTGTAATATTCAATTTCTATTTTTGAATCCAATCGAGCAATGACCACAAAGTTTAACGGTTCTTCATTTTCTTTTATTGCTGTTACCTGTAATTCTTTTAAAGGAGTAATTTCATCAGCAATTCCTTTAATAGTATATGTTTCTTTGCCCGTCAGTCCCAGACTTAAAGCAGTTTCTCCATTTTTGAATTGCAAAGGTAATACGCCCATACCCACTAAATTACTGCGATGAATTCGTTCATAGCTCTCCGCAATGACAGCTTTTACACCCAAAAGAAAAGTTCCCTTTGCTGCCCAATCCCTTGAGGAGCCGCTTCCGTATTCTTTTCCAGCAAGAATAATTAAAGGAGTATTTGCCGCCTTATATTTTACCGAAGCATCATAAACACTCATTTCTTCCATAGTTGGCAAATATTTGGTATAACCGCCTTCTTTATCAGCAATAGCATTTTTGATACGAACATTCGCAAAAGTGCCTCTTATCATCACTTCATCATGACCGCGTCGAGATCCATAAGAGTTAAAATCGGCTTTTTCTACACCCCGACTTATTAAATATTTTCCAGCAGCTGAATTCTCATTAAAAGAACCGGCAGGCGAAATATGATCTGTTGTAATACTGTCTCCAAGCATTAATAAAATTCGGGCATTTTCAATATCCTGCAATGGTTTTGGATTTTCTGGAAGATCCTGAAAAAATGGTGCTTCTTTAATGTAAGTCGAATCATTATTCCAGGCGTATATTTTTTCTTCAGGAATTTTTAATTTTTGCCATGTTTCATTTCCGTCAAAAATAGTTTCATAGCTTTTGGCAAACTGTTTTGGAGATAAAACTTGGCTGAGAACCGCATTGATTTCATCATTGGTAGGCCATATATCTTTTAAATAAACAGGCAGTTGATTAGAGTCATAACTCACAGGTTCGTTTATTAGATCAATGTCTACACGTCCTGCAAGCGCAAAAACAACTACAAGCATTGGTGACATCAAGAAATTCATTTTGATCTGAGGATGAATTCGTGCTTCAAAATTTCTGTTACCGGATAAAACAGATGCCAAAACAAGATCGTGATCCTCAACAGCTTTGGCAATATGCGCAGGTAAAGGTCCAGAATTACCTATACATGAGGTACAGCCATAACCTACCACGTGAAATTTGAGAGATTCAAGATCGCCTAGCAAATCTGCTTTTTCAAGATAATCAGTCACTACTTTTGAACCTGGTGCCAATGAAGTTTTAACCCAAGGTTTTACGTTAAGTCCGCGTTCTCTGGCTTTTTTGGCAACCAATCCGGCTCCAATCATAACAAAAGGATTGGATGTATTGGTACACGATGTAATGGCCGCTATGGCAACAGCTCCATCAGAAAGCATAAATTGTTCGTTGCCTAAAGTTACAGCAACGGTTTTGATTCCGTCTTCAATTTTTTCTTCAATTTTAGCATTGTCAGGAAGTACCGCTTCACCTTGTATGGGTTGTGAACCTCCTTCGCCTGACCAGCGTGAAACTTGTTTTGGAGGTAAATTTTTTCGTCCAAAGGTTTTATCAAGCAAATCAATAAGGCTTGGCTGGAGATTCTTAAGTAGAATTTTATCTTGTGGTCTTTTTGGTCCTGCAATAGTGGGTTCTATTGTAGAAAGGTCAAGCTCAAGGATATCGGTATACGTAATAGTTTCGTCGCCTGTACGCCAGAGTAAGTTGGCTTTGCAATATTGTTCAACGAGATCAATCTGCTCTTCAGAACGGTTGCTGAGACGCATGTATTCTAAGGTCTTGTCATCGATAGGGAAGTAGGTAACAGTACAGCCAAATTCTGGAGACATATTTCCTATCGTGGCGCGGTCAGGAACGCTTAAGCTGTCTAAACCGGGACCAAATACTTCTACAAATTTTCCAACAACGCCATATTTTCTAAGCAATTCAGCAATAGTAAGTACCATATCAGTAGCAGTAGATCCAAGCGGAATTTCCCCGGATAATTTCAGTCCGATTACTTCAGGCATAATAAAATATATAGGCTGTCCTAAAATAGCAGCTTCAGCCTCAATACCGCCAACGCCCCACGCGATAACGCCAATTCCGTTAACCATTGGCGTGTGGCTGTCGGTTCCAACCAAAGTATCAGGAAAAACCTCTCCATTTCTTTCAATTACACCTTTTGACAAATATTCTAAATTAACCTGATGGCAGATTCCCATTCCTGGAGGAACTACGCTAAAGTTACTGAAAGACTGCTGTGCCCATTTTAAAAATTCGTATCGCTCACTATTACGTTTATATTCTTCTTCCATATTTCGGAGATAGGAATATTCTGTTCCGAAATAATCCACCTGAACGGAATGGTCAATAACCAAATCCACCGGAATCAGCGGATTAATCATATCTGGATTTTTTCCTTTTTTTGCAGCTTGAGCCCGCAGAGAAGCAATATCTACAACAGCAGGAACTCCGGTAAAATCCTGCATTAAGACACGAGCTGGCTTGAATGGAATATCCTTATCAGAAGCTTCAGGTTTCCAGTTCAGCAGGGTTTCAATGTTTTCTTTAGTAATTGCGAAATCATCATAATTGCGCAATACATTTTCTAACAGAATACGAATGGAGAATGGCATTTTTTCAATATTGAAACCCTGATTTTCCATTTCGGCCAGACTGTAATACGAAAAGGTTTTATTTTTTGAAGTTAACAACCTTTTAATTTGGTAGATGTCATTTTGCATAGTAAAAAGTGTTTAATTTAAATTGATATGATAAAATTGAAAAAAGAAGGTCAATTTTCAGTGAATTTTATTTCTTAATTTCAGATCTGTAGCTTTTAAATTAGTACTGTATAATTTGTCAGAAGTTGTTTTTATTACTAAGGATCAAATATTCTAAAAGTGTGCTTTTGAATCAATATATTGATTACAGATAATGATTATTTGTGTGTTTTTAAATTTATGACTTTTTATTCTTTCAAATTGCTTATATGAATTTACAAAAGAAGTATGGAAATAGTATAAATATACATTTTTTTACGATACCAAAGGCTAGCCCACTTGCACTCGCTGGCCTTTCAGTATAATTTTACGTCCATTTTTTTCAGAGTAAGGCGAAGTAATTACCGTATATCGCAGATTAACTTTAGCTAGGTTCGGCAGTGCTTGCTTGCATTTGATATTAGCATTTAAAAGCGCTTTACAGGTTTTAAGCTCACTGACTTTTGAAAGGTTTCGCCAAAGTGTATTTTCACTTGCACTGTTATCGTTTTATGCCACATCATATCTAGTTTTTGCCTGATCATATTCCTGACCTGTAAAGGCTTCGTCAATTAATAATTTTTGGAAAAAAGTAGTGTGCCACGATTTTGCCAAAAGCTTAGAGAGCTAAAATATCTTTAAAAAGTGCCTTAACTTTCTGTGGCAAAATTGAAGACAACTCCAGTTACAAGATTATACAAATGATAAGTTGATGCATATTTTTAAGATTTCTATAATTTATTATTGCCATCGGAATTTATATTACAGTTTTACATACTTCTGGCCATCAGCAATGGCTTTTATATAGTGGATAATCCCTTTAAAAAAGTGTTGTTGGTCGTCGTAAAAACACATATGACTTCCATTGGGACAATAAAGATAAGATCCATTCTTAAATTGGGTTGACATCCATTTCATATGCGCTGGATCCATTGTATCGTACTTTGCTCCAATGGTAAGTGTGGGAACAGTAATTTTTGGAAGATCATTTTTTCTTTCCCAGTTCGTCAGTTTTCCGCTTAGACCAAATTCGCTAGGCCCCTGCATTCTCGTATAAAATACCTGATTAAGTTTAGCAAATGAACGGTTGAGGGGTTCTGGCCATTCGGGCAATCTGCAGATGTGTTTAGCATAATAATTTGGCATCAGTAATTCCATATATCTTGGATTAGCAAAATCTTTGCTGGCTTCAATATTACGGATTTCTGCCAATGCTTTAGGTTCAATATCCTTAGCAAGTACGTTGGTTGCATAATTGTTATAATCTGCTGCACTGGATACCATGTCAGAGATAATAAGTGACTTTAAGTTGTTTTGGTATTTTAAAGCATATTCAATTGCCACAATACCGCCCCATGAATGGCCAAATAGATAAAAATTTTCTTTGTCAAGGCTCAAAGCCTGGCGCACCTGTTCTACTTCTTCAACACTTCGGGCAAGATCATAAAGGCTGGTATCTTTTGGCACGTCCGAGTTTCCGGTACCCAATTGGTCATAATATATAAATTCTATCCCTTCATTTGGAAAAAAACTTTCAAAACATTCCATGTACTCATGACTTGCACCGGGTCCACCGGTTAGAAGTAATACTTTAATTTTAGGGTTGTATCCAATTGTCTTGGTCCAGATCTTAAATTTACCTTTTTGTGTCTGGATTGGTATAACTTTCACTCCGCCTGTCTGAATACCGCTATTTTGGCGGAAGTAATTACTTGTTTGTAACCTATTTTGTTCTTCGTGTTTGCAGGATAACAAACTGAAAAGGAGTACTGCACCAGTAAGTAAAGTGATAGCAGTTGATCTGTATGGCTTTTTGACTGCATTTTGTGGAAAGGGGCTACTTTCTTGTTGTCGATTAAGGAATTTTCTTGTGATCATAGATATTTTATTTTGTTATTATTTTCTTCCAAGGAAGATTTGAGATGGCAACGGTAAAATTGCTGTGTCTTTATTGAAAGATGCAGGATTTTACTAAAAGTTCAGAGTAACAGAATAATTTTTGATGCATTTGTGATCTGTTTGATGCTGCAGTAGCTTTTATTTATAAGTATCAGATAAATACATAAGATATTTTAACTGTCCATTGCATGAAAATTGAAATAAATTATATTTGCCGTCGTTAATTTATTTGATTGTTGAGTTCCACCAAGGACTTTGACAACGATTTATTTAAAATGTACTATGCAATCAGAAGACCCATTAAATATTAGTTTTTTATATAAAAAATTTAATCCGTTCGTCCAGGCATTGGCTTTGCAGCTTTGCAGCAATAATGCAGAAGCTGAAGATGCTGTTCAGGAGGCTTGGATCAAAGTATTTACCCATAGCCACCAGTTAAAAAACCCAGAATTATTCCTCCCATGGCTAAAGCGGATCGTTATAAATTCCTGTCATCAGTCAACACGGAAGAGAGCAAAGACCCTTCTTGTTGATGAATGGCCAGAATCCGATAGAATGATTGAAGAAAATGTTGAATGGAATTTTGAAAAAATAAGTGATCTCGATAGATTATATGGCATATTGACAGAACTTCCTCTCCAGGTCCGTGAAACGGTAATGTTAAGATATTTTACAGGTTATAATTCTTATGACCAGATTGCAGCGATTACTGGTGTTCCTGTAGGTACCGTTAGAAGCAGGCTCAATGACAGTAAAAAGAAACTATTAAAATTATGGAAACATTCAGATGATTTAGACATGGAAGCTCATAACAACAGTAATTACTGGAATGTCTTTTATAAAGATGTCTGTCCTGGGGCTTACACTGATCGTAATCTATTGAAAAACCTGTATGAGCATATAAATGATGATCTAAAAATCGTTTTCACCAGCGGAAAAAAAGCTTTCGGATACAAAGTATTTCGAGCTGGGATCGAAGATGATCTGGAACATGGAAGTTCAATGCAAATTGTAGAGGATTGTAGTTCCAGCGGTGATTTAACCGTTTTGAAGGTACTGTTTTCAAACAGTGAAGAATTCCCAGACCATTGCCCTGCGAGTTCCTATATAACTTTTCTAAGGGATAAAAATAAATTGTCAGAAATGAAATTATACCATACTGAACGGCTAGTCGAAAGTGATTTTAGTTAAAATTTTATTTATGACCGAACTTTTTCATTATACAAGCATCTTTAAAGAGAAATTTTAAATAAACTCTTATGATTAACCTACTTGCAGATTTGCAGCCTTTAGTATTGATTTTAATGCTTGTTTTAATGTATTGCATTGAAAATATATTACCTTATTTAACCCCTCCCTCCAATAGGAAAACGCATTACCGTAGAAATCTAACGATAACTTTCTTTGCAATAATTTTAAATGGGATACTTGGAACCATCGTGGTTTTGGTAGTTGACTTAACAGCACATTATCAATTGGGGTTGTTAAATCAGATTCAACTTCCTTTGGTATTACAAATTCTTGTTGGGATCTTGTTGTTAGATTTTGGTAGTTATCTAACGCATAATTTACAGCATAAAGTACCGTTTTTATGGCGTTTCCATAAAATTCATCATTCGGACTATCACTTAAATATTTCATCTTCCTTAAGATTTCACCCTGTCGATGTCATCGTCTCACAGTGTGTCTATCAATGCATAGCGGTAATGGTGATTGGTCTGCCTATCAGTGCCTTTATTATTTATGGATCTATTGCAATACCATTGCTGATTATGCAGCATAGCAATGTCCGTTTCCCGCGTATATTTGAACGATTTGCAAGCTTGGTTTTTGCAACACCAGGATGGCATAAGATTCATCATTCATCCATTCAAATTGAAACCGATTCACATTACGGCGATGTATTTACTTTCTGGGACCGTATTTTTGGCACGTGGAGTAAAAAGCAACCACATGAGATCATATATGGTTTGGTTGAGTATAATGAAGATAAACATCATAGGGTAAAAAACTTAATGATCTCACCATTCAAAAAAGGCGGCAATACATTATCCTAAAACACATTTAAATCGGTATTGGCATTTCAGTACCGATTTGTTTATTTGGAGTGAGCCGGAGGCAGGATATAGGTAGATACATTACTGCTGAAATCAATTGCAAGACAGTCGCAAATTTTTATGGAATTGAAAATTTGTCTTTTTGAAGATGTAAATATTCATTAACCGTACCAATAAAATTATCCTTGGATTCTTTTGTAACAATTCAATTTTGATGCTATGTTAATTCAGGTTAAATTATGAAGAAAGATCTTTTTTTTATAATGATTACAACTAGAAATGATATTTAAAGTAATGGACAGCTTCGAAGATTGTTATAAATTATAAAAGAATAGAGACATTTGTTTTGCTAAACTACCACAATGCAAAAAAAAGCTTAATCAATCCAATAGAGTTGTAATATAATCTATAAGGAAACAAGACTATAGAATATTTCTGATGATTGCTTTATTTACGTTGGCTTAAAAAATCAGATAGCATATAATACCGTCTTTTGCCCTCTACACTACTTTGAAATCATTAATTCAAATTGAATGACAAGCCTAAAACAGAAGAAAAAATAAACACTCAGTAAACGTAAAACAATTAACAGGCAATTATCACATCGAAGCTACATTTTTCTTAAATTGTAGTCTATTTTGATGTTATGCATAAAAGCCCTTAAACTACTGTATGTCAGCATTTTTTTTTATTAATGATGCAATATAAACATGGTTTAAAATCGTTTTGTAATTAATTTCGAAAATATAAAATGAAATATAAAATTAATAAGGAACTAGACGGCGTTATTTCCGATATTAAGATGCAAATCGCTGCCGTAAACGATAGAAGTGAATTATTGAAAACCTTGAATAATTCCTTGTCAAAGCTTTTTGATTTCACTAGTATTTTTATTCAATACGTGGACCACTATAGCGGAACATACTACCCCTTTTTGATCGACCATCAGTCAAAGGCCCGTAACCTGAATGAATTTAAAGCGCTTTCCAATACAAGGGCATCGTTGGGGGATCCGATAGTAAGGGATGCTGTAGAGGCTAACAAAAGTTTTATCATATCCTTGAAGGATTTCGTCAACGAAGAAGCAGTTCCTTACTGGATCAAAATTAATTTTGAATTTGGCATCAGGGAAGGTTTGGTTACTCCATTGATAGTTAAAAATGACGTTGTGGGTATTTGTTATATATGGTCAGAAAATCAGGGCTCATTCGGAGAAGATTTTTTGCTTGTAATGGATGCCCTTTTGATGGATCTGGGCTATGCCATTTCAAATACAACGATAAATGAAATGCTGACTCAGCGCGAGTGGACAAATGAATTGCTGTTTGCTTTTAGTCATGATCTTGCAGAGGTAAAAACCCGTGAGCACCTGACATGTGCAGTAGGAACCGGGCTTAGAAACCTGGTCGCTTTTGATGAGTTTCTGATCATTGACCTTCTAACGGATGAACAACTCCCTACTTTTATTTTTTCGAACCTGATAATTGAGAATAGACAGTTGCAATGGTTGAGATCAAATTCCTTTATAAAAAATATTTTCAAAAAAACTACAGACCTTAACATGCCTGTAATTCTTCAATTGACGGATTTTGATGACGCTGATTTGCCTCTTTGCTTTAGTTCCCTTAGCAATGAAAAGCCTCAAGAGTTATTATTAAAAGCACTTCCCGGAGCCTCAGGCCCCCAGTTCGGACTTATCCTGGTCTCTAATAAAAGTGGTGTCTTTAATGCTCCTGAACGTGCCCTGATCCAACGTATTTCGGGGCATTTGGGTACTGCTGTCTCGAATGTCGTAGTAAATGAAGAACTGGTTCGCAGGGAGAAAGATAAAGAAATACTACTTGCATTTAGCCATGATATTGCCTCGGTAAGGGATAAAGATGGCTTAAAGAAAGCTATCGAAAAAGTGAGCACTCAGATGTCAAGTATAGCCCGATTCGTTATTCGTGGGATCAATGAGGATCAACAGTCGATGAGCTTATACATTTATGACAGCCATGTTAAACAAGCGATCGAGGAACTAGGGCATCATTTCGTACTTGATGCAATTTATCCGATCAACGACGGCATTTCAGACGTAGTGCTTGCCGGGAATGAAACAATCGTTTATGAATTGCAGGACTGGATCGATGCGGGAAAAGCGCCCTCATATTTCCATTTCTGGCGCAGTATGGATGTACAGAAATGTATTGCCACTCCTTTAAAAACTGCAGACGGTAACCTGGGTATATTCTGGGTGGATGCCGAATACCCAGACGTGCTGATGATAAACAGCATATGTGCACAAATTTCCATTGCCATGTCAAATATTAAGGCAAATGAAGGATTGATCCGAAGGGAGAAGGATAAAGAAATACTGCTTGCATTTAGTCATGATATAGCCGCGGTAAGGGATAAAGATGACCTAAGGAAGGCGATCGAAAAAGTGAGTAACCAATTGTCAAACATTGCCAGATTCCTCATTCGCGGCGTCAACGATGATCAGGAGACCATGACAATTTACCTCTATGATGACAAGGTCAAAAAAGGTATCGAAGAAGCTGGGCAGCAGTTCATTCTGAACGCAGTATTTCCCTTAAATGACGGTATTTCTGAATTGATCCTCGAAGGGAACGAAACCAAAGTTTTTGAGCTTCAGGAATATATTGATGCAGGCAAAGCATCTTCCTGCATTCATTTTTGGAAGAGCATGGGTGCTCAGAAATGTGTAGCTACTCCCTTAAAGACCGCAGGCCGTAACCTGGGTATATTTTGGGTGGACTCTGAGTATCCGGATGTAAAGATGATTAGTAGCATCTGTGCACAGATCTCGATTGCCATGTCAAACATTTTAGCAAATGAAGAGCTGTTGAAATTTAAGCAGCGGTTAGAAGTTGAAAATGCACATTTACAGGAACAAATCCGTGAGATCTATAATTCTTCGGAAATCATTGGAACAAGTGCTGCGATGCAGAAAGTTTATCAGCTTATGTCGCTTGTCTCACATTCAAATGCTACGGTACTTATAGAGGGTGAAACAGGGACAGGCAAAGAGCTAATCGCAAGAGGTATTCATGACTCCTCTCATCGAAAAAATCAGATTATGGTTAAAGTGAATTGCGCAGCTCTTCCGTTAAGCCTTATAGAATCTGAATTGTTCGGTTATGAAAAGGGGGCATTTACAGGTGCTTATGAAAAAAGAATAGGTAAGTTTGAACTTGCCCATCGTGGCACCCTTTTTTTAGATGAGATTGGCGAACTTCCTCTGGAAGTTCAGGTAAAATTATTACGGGTGCTTCAGGAACGCGAATTTGAAAGATTAGGAGGAAGGCTAACGATTAAAGTAGATGTGAGGATCATCGCAGCTACTAACCGAGACCTAAAGGCGGAAGTCGCTGCAGGCAGGTTCCGTTCAGACCTTTATTATCGGTTGAATGTTTTTCCTATAGTACTGCCACCGTTGCGTGACCGTCGGGAGGATATACCGTGTCTCGCTCACTTTTTTCTTGCCAGATACAGCAAAAGTTTTTTAGGTAAAATTTCCGGAATATCAGCAGGCGCCATGAATGAACTAAGAGCTTATTCGTGGCCGGGCAATGTAAGGGAACTTGAACATATGATCGAACGTAGCGTACTGCTGTCAGATACAAAGACACTTACAAAGGTTTATCTCCCGCAGCCGGATGCCAGTGACCACAACGGATATGTAGACATTATTGATCTGGAAAGCGTAGAGAAACAGCATATAATTGAAGTTCTGCGCAGATGCAATGGAAAGATATCCGGAAAAGGCGGAGCTGCAGAACTGCTCGGGCTGCCGGCATCCACACTTAACTCTAAAATGAGAAAACTGGGAATTACGGTAAAAACTGCAATGATTTAAATTAAATTCAGGTAAAAGCTGGAATCAGAATAGCAAGGTTGTGCCCAGGAAACCCTTATAATTCCAATACAAAAGAACTTAATTGTCAATAAGCTAAAATATTTTGATGTTGTTTTATTCATAACACTTAATACAAAATAGAGACCGCCAATGGCGGTCTCTACAATGATGCATTAAAAAGAAGAATACTTTACACAGCTGATGCCGCCTCACGAATAACATCAATGACAACCTGAGGGTTTGATAGCATAGGCACGTGACTACTTACAACTTCAGTTACTTTTGCCCCCATGCGTTTAGAAACCCAACGCTGTAAGTCTGGATGTACGGTGTGATCATCAGTACATAAGATATACCAACTAGGTTTACTATCCCACGGTGGTGTAATAGT
>NZ_JAVDXR010000015.1:0-82704 GCF_031458035.1 Flavobacterium aquidurense | reverse complement strand
ACGGCTGCTCCTGCAAATACAACTAATGGCGTGGTACCTGCAACAACAACTTATACATGGACTGCACCAACTGTGGTAACAGGATTATCAGGAGGCGTTGCAGGAAGCGGAGCAACCATAACAGGAACATTGACAAACTCGACCAATGCTGCTTTGTCAACAACATATAGCGTTACACCGGTTACAGGCGGATGTACGGGAACTGCGTTTAATTTGACAGTTACTGTAAATCCAAAACCTGCAATAAATGCCATGGCAACTTCAGCATGCAGCGGAACATTATTCACGGCTGCTCCTGCAAATACAACTAATGGCGTGGTACCTGCAACAACAACTTATACATGGACTGCACCAACTGTGGTAACAGGATTATCAGGAGGGGTTGCAGGAAGCGGAGCATCCATAACAGGAACATTGACAAACTCGACCAATGCTGCTTTGTCAACAACATATAGCGTTACACCGATTACAGGCGGATGTACGGGAACTGCGTTTAATTTGACAGTTACTGTAAACCCAACTCCAACAACACCAACAATTTCAGCTGGAGGCCCATTAACTTTCTGTGCTGGAGACAGTGTCACATTAACATCAAGCACTGGAACAACTTACTTGTGGTCGAATGGCGCAACAACACAAAGTATAACAGTAAGTACCTCAGGAATATATTCTGTTCAGATAACTAACGCGGCAGGCTGTCAAAGTGCTGCGTCAGTTGGAACAACAGTAAATTCTTATGCTAAAACATGGCTTGGTTTATCTAACGTTTGGGCGGACGGTGCAAACTGGTCCCCCTCAGGAATACCTACAAATACAGATTGCGTTGTAATATCAGGAACTGTACCTTTTCAACCTGAAACTTTACCGGCACTTATTAAAATCAATTCAATTACGATAAATAATGGTGGTTTATTAACCATTCAAAGTCAAAATGTTTTAGATGTAAATAATGGGGTAACTGTTAATGCCGGTGGAAATCTAATATTTGAAGACGATTCAAGTTTATTGCAAACTAATCCTAATTCTATAAACACAGGAAATATCATTTACAAACGAAATACTACACCAGTACGCCGTTACGACTATACTTATTGGTCAACACCTGTAACCAATACTCCTGCTCCTACTTTTAAGCTTAGTGATTTGTCGCCTGATACTTTGGTTGATAAATTTTTTAGTTATAGTCCATCAAGTGGATGGGTATATAATAACTATGGTACTCAGGTAATGGAACCAGGTATGGGTTATAACGTAAGGGCTCCTCAGACTTTTGATATCAATATACCAAAAATCTACAATGCTCAATTTACTGGAATCCCGAATAATGGTACTATTCCTGTTACACCTGTAATTGATAAATTCATTTTACTTGGTAACCCGTATCCTTCAGGATTAGATGCCGGAAACTTTATCTCAACTAACAATACTGGCGCATTATATTTCTGGACACATACGTCTAATCCTACTAGCACGGGGAACGGAACCTATGCCTATGCCAGCGCAGATTACGCAACTTATACTAAGTTAGGTGGTTCAGGTGCCGGATCATTAAATTTCCAAAATCCGCCAACAGGAATTATTGCCGCAGGTCAGGCTTTCTTCATAAAGGCAACTTCTGCCACTTCTATTCCAATTATATTTACAAATGGCATGAGAGTTGGAGCAGGTAATACTCAATTTTATAAAACGACAAATGCAAAAACACCAGATCTAAATCGTATATGGCTGAATCTAACCAATAAACAAGGTGCATTCAAACAAGTTTTACTTGGTTATGCAGATGGAGCTACAAATAGTTGGGATGTTAACTACGACGGACCTACAATGAGCGGAAATTCGTATGTTGATTTTTACAGTATAAATGATACAAAAAAATTAACTATTCAGGGGCGCGCGTTGCCTTTTGATGATTCTGATTTGGTTCCGTTCGGATACGTAACAAAAGTTGCCGGAGATTTCACAATCGCTATTGATCATGCTGACGGATTCTTTGATACCCAAGCAGTTTATTTAGAAGATAAGAAAACAGGAAAAATAACTGATTTACGTGCTTCAAATTACACCTTTACTACAGCTATAGGAACATTCACCGATCGTTTTGTACTGCGTTACACTAACAAAACCCTTGGAACAGGAGATTTTGAAAATGTCGAAAACGGACTTTTAATTTCAGTGAAAAATAAAGTTATCAAAACGACTTCTTCTAAAGAGATAATAAAAGACATTACGATTTTTGATATTTCAGGAAAAGTACTTTACGACAAAAAGAAAGTAGGAACAACTGAATTAGAAATCTCAAATCTAAAAGCTGCCGATCAGGTATTATTAGTAAAAGTGCTTCTGGAAAACGGATATTCAACTACCCGAAAAATTATTTTCTAATAATAAACTTTAATAAAAAAAGAAAAATCCATTCCGTAAAACAGAATGGATTTTTCTTTTTTATATGAATTTTAATTATCATTTCTCAATCAGGATACTCACAGCATTACCACCAAAACCAACGGCATTAATTAGTACTTTTTTAATTGGTTTAACCTGAATTTGCTTTTCGCCAAATGGCACTCCAATAAACTTATCGTGCCGCATCATTAAAAGAGCCAATTCCAAACTTAATATTCCAGATGCTCCAAAAGTATGCCCGATTTTCCATTTATTTGTTGTCAATAAAGGCAATTTAGAACCGAAAACTTTTTCGATAGCTCTTAACTCCGTTAAATCCCCTTTTATAGTTCCCGGAGCATGCATGACGACAACATCAATATCTTCTAAATTTTCCTCTTTTAAAGCCATTTTCATGGATTTCTGAAAACAATTTGCTTCCGCAGAAATCGAAATATTATGCTCCAAAATTTCAGTTGCATAACCAACTCCCGTAATATAAGCGATAGCATTTTCTTTCTCTCCTGCTTCCAAACAACAAACTGCCGCGCCCTCACCCAATATCATCGTGTTTTGAGTTTTCTCAAAATCAAAAGCGAGATTTGGCCAGGAATCTTCTGCCTGATTAATACGTGAATATATTTTCAAAGCACGCATCTGACCAATAGTGAAATCCGTCAAAGGAGCTTCACTTCCTCCAACCAAAAATTTATCTGCCATTCCCGATTTCAGCCATGCCACTCCATTTAATAAGGCATGAAGTGCAGTTGAACAGGTGATAGAATGTGAAATTTCCGGGCCCACGCTTTGCAAATCGTGCGCAATCCAGGACGATATATTTCCTAAAGTAGTTGTCGGAGAAGCCAAAGTCTGTGCTTTTCCGGTATCCAGATACTCTTTATAATGTTTCTCAAACAAATCTGTTGCGCCTCGTGAAGATCCAATATTTATTCCAAAAACAGCATCTGATTTCCAACCTGCTTGGTGAACTGCTTGACGCGAAGCTGCTAAAGCAAACAAAACCGAATCATCTAAAAATTTATATTTACTGTCTGATTCTCTAAGTTCAGCCACAATTTGTTTCGATTCAGACTCAAGTGCTGCCACGGAAGTTTCCTGCTTATCTAACATTTGCTTTGAAAAGCAATGCTGATTATTGAGGTATTTTTTCCAAACTTCATCAGCATTATTTCCCAAAGGAGAAATGGATGAAAAAGCCGTTATGGAGATTTTTTGTGTATTCAAAATATTGTTTTTATGCCTGTTGCGTTTTTTAACCGCAATGGGCGCCAAGGTTCATGCAAAGGTCGCAAAAGTTTCCTAAAAGGTCTGAATTAATTACCTACAAAGTTCGCAAAGCGTTTATCTAGTAAAAGTCAATACAGCAAAAAGCATGCTTGCTTAACTTATATCACTTATATGGTGGGGGAAAAACTAAACCATTTCAATGGCTTCTTCAATGGTTTTATATACTTTTTGAAGTTGATCATCATTCATTATATAGGGAGGTAAAATATATACAATATTTCCAACCGGACGTAAAACAACTCCTTTGTCAATAAAGAAATTATACAATTTTGTTCGCATGGAACCGTAATAGCTTTCCTCCGAATCTGATTTGATTTCAACAGCAAAAATAACGCCCAAGGTTCTGGCAGTTATCACTTTTGAATGATTTTCAATCTTCTGCTGAAATTTTAAATGACTTTTATTTATTCTTTCAATATTAGCCTGCATTTCTGGTGTTTGCAACAAATCGATACTTGCCAAAGCAGCGGCACAACCTGTCGGATTTGCGGTAAACGTATGACCGTGAAATAACGCTTTATTAATATCGTCATCATAAAAAGCATCAAAAACTTCTTGCGTAAAAGTTGTAATTGCCATCGGAATTGTTCCGCCAGTTAAAGCTTTCGACAAACAGATCATATCCGGAACTTCCGAAACATAATCCATTGCGAAGGTTTTTCCTGTTTTTCCAAAGCCCGTCATTACTTCATCTGCAATTGTTAAAACCTTATTTTCATTACAAATCTGAATCAATTTCGCTAATGCTTCGGGTTCATACATAACCATTCCGGCCGCCCCCTGAACCAAAGGCTCAAAAATAAATCCAGCGCAATTATGATTTTGAATTACGTTATTCAAAGCATCAAAACTCTCCTGCTCCTGCCCTTTTACCGGAACCGGAATACGAACGACATCAATAAACATTCCCTGAAAAGCCTGAGTATAAAAAGAAATTCCGCTAGCCGCCATTGCCGCAAAAGTATCTCCGTGAAAAGCATTTTCGAAAGCAATTATCGTTGTTCTTTTTTCATTTTTATTGAAAAAATACTGCAAAGCGACTTTTATTGCGACTTCTACAGCTGTTGAACCATTATCTGAAAAGAAGATTTTCTGCTGATTTTTTGGCAGAATCTCCATTAATTTTTCAGCAACTTTTATAGCAGGTTCATGTGTAAAACCTCCAAACAAAACATGTTCTAAAGTGGTTAATTGTTTGTATATCGCATCGGCAATAAATTTATTACTGTGCCCAAACGGATTTACCCACCAGGAAGCTATTGCATCAATATATTCTTTATTGTTTTCGTCCCAAAGCAACGCTCCTTCTCCTCGGGAAATTGCAATTGGCGTTTGAGAAGTTTTGTGCTGGGTATAAGGATGCCAAAGGTATTGGCTGTCTTTTTCTGTTAATGTCATTTTTTAGAGAATAGATTATAGAGTCAAGAACAAAGACTCACCGCTATGGTTTCCGCAAAGATAAGAAAGTCAATTTTCTTACCGTCAATTCATCGTTCAATCCTCTTTCTTCTTGCTTCTTGTCTCTATATACTACAAACCAAGAAGATTATCTTTAAACAAATCAGCGTATTCCCGAATTACATTTTGATCAAAATAAGGTTCTTCATCAATCCTCCCGATACAATTTATTCCTGTTTTATTCAGAATTAAACTTTCCGTAGATTTATTTTCGCTTCCGCTGAATATAATTCCAGCCACTTCAAAACCACGATTCCGAATCGCTTCAATAGTTAGTAATGTATGATTGATACTTCCGAGATAATGCCTGGAAA
Organism: Flavobacterium aquidurense; assembly: GCF_031458035.1. Lineage (GTDB taxonomy): Bacteria > Bacteroidota > Bacteroidia > Flavobacteriales > Flavobacteriaceae > Flavobacterium > Flavobacterium aquidurense_C. The sequence continues at coordinate 77,242 of NZ_JAVDXR010000015.1, read as the reverse complement.
CTATAATTACTTTATAATCTGACTGAATCAAATCGATAATAGTATTTTTTTCGTTTAACGGAACAAAAATTCCTCCCGCACCTTCAATTACTAAATGATTATCGGTTTTAGGTTCTTTAATTTCAGATAAATTAATCGTGATACCATCAATTTCAGCAGCTAAATGCGGGCTTGCCGGCGTATTTAAAGCATAACTATTAGGGAAGAATTGAGATTTGGAATTTGAAACGTGTGATTTTACTTTATGACTATCTGAATTTTCTAAATCTCCGGCCTGGATTGGCTTCCAATAATCAGCTTCTAAGGCTTCAACCACGATTGCAGAACTCACTGTTTTACCTACATCAGTTGAAATTCCTGTAATGAATAATTTCATTTTTTTTGTTTTAATGGAGAACAAAAATACCAATAAAAACAACAACCGAAAAATAGTCCTGTCAATTGGCAGTTTGACAACTCATCATTTAAAACACAAAATCTCTAAGAAGTTGCAGAACCTGATTAATTTCCTCTTCCGAATTATAGCTATGAATACAAAAACGCAGACGTTCCTGCCCCTCCGGAACCGTTGGCGAGAGTATTGGTTTTACATCAAAACCTCTGTCCTGTAATAGTTGGGCTATTCGCTTTACATTTTGATTTCCTGGAACAATTGCCGATTGAATTGCTGATTTACTTCGAACAAACATAGGCTTCAAACCCAATAAATTTTTCTGTTGATTGAACAATATAATATTTTGACGCAACTTATCAATTGTTTCTTTTTCAATTTCTAATTGCTGATAGGCTACTAAAATTGTCGCGACTGAATGTGGAGATAATCCCGTCGTATAAATAAAACTTCGTGCAAAATTTACCAAATATTCTTTAAGTTCAATACTTCCCAGAACAGCTGCTCCGTGACATCCCAAACCTTTGCCAAAAGTCATAATTCGGGCAAAAATTCTATTATGCAAGTTTAAGTATTGAGTTAGACCTTCGCCCTTTTCACCAAAAACACCTAGAGTATGCGCTTCATCAACAACTAAAAAGCAATTGTACTTTTCAGATAATACCACTAATTCTTCCAGATTTGGACTGTCTCCATCCATAGAAAAAACCGTTTCAGTCACAATGTAAATATTTGTGTCAGGAAATTTTAAGATAAGATGTTCTAAATCTTCAAAATCATTATGGTTGAATTTATACGATTTTGCGTTCGACATTGTAATTCCGTCACGGATAGAAGCGTGACTTAGTTCATCGTACAAAATAACATCATTCCGCTGCGGTACAGCGCTAAAAAACCCAACATTGGCATCGTAACCCGAATTAAAAATTAAAGCCGATTCTGAATCATGAAATTGCGCAATAAAAGTTTCTGTATTTTGATAAGTATCATGATTCCCTGAAATTAGTCGTGAACCTGTTGCCCCGTTTTGAATAATTTCATTTTCAATTAAATAATGATGTGCCAGTTTAAAAACCGATTCAGATTTGGAAAACCCAATATAATCATTAGAAGAAAAATCGACAAGATTATTAAAACTTGGCAATTGTCTTAACGCATTATTTTGCTTTCGTGTTTCAAGCTTTTGAATAAGATTTTCAGGTAATTTCATAAAAGCAAAGTTATGAAATTGAACTCAAATTAAATAAACGGCGGGTAATATCAAATCCGCCGTTTTCAATTTGATTATTATATTGCACTTATAAACGGCGATTTTCTACTGTATTTAGATTCTACCATTTCGGTTATCATAAAATTGGCAATTTCATTTGCGCTTATTTTATCTCCCAAACAATCTTCTAAACTTACAGCGATTTCAGAGTATTGATCTGTAAATTCAATAAAAGGAACACGAACCTGCGTCCAATTCACATTACTTGCTACCAATAAATCATAAGCCTTCTGCCGATCTTCCTGAATAATTGGAAAATTGGCTTTCATCCAGTCTGTTGCCATGATTGTTTTTGGGCTTTTTTTATCAAATGGAGTATCAATATTAAGTCCGGCCAGGAGAACATATCGTTCAATTCCATAATCTTTCATTCCACTCAGGATATTACTTGTTGCCGAACTCGCTACAAGCGGTTCCTCTTTTCGTTGTCCAACAGTGCTTAAAACAGCCTGACAATCTTTTAGTAATAAATGAATAGAATTGAGATCGAGCGCATCTCCTTGAATAATTTCGATTTGTGAACTTTGAATGGCAAAACTCCCAGGATTCCTAAGCAAAAGTTTAATGCTAAATCCTTCTTTCAATAACTGGCTTACAAGATAATTTCCAGTTCTTCCTCCACCGCCTAAAACGGCCACTTTATTTATATTTTTCATTAGTATTCTTTATAAAATTTGACATAGATAATTTGCGCCTGATCTATTAGACAAAGCTTAGCAATAAAAGCTTACTGAGCTTTTATTTTAGAAATCAATATTTTATAAAGAGATTTTAATAGTGCCAAAATACAAAAATATAGGAAATAAAAAAAGCCAACAATATTGTTTGGCTTTTTCATTTATTTAAATCCGTCTTTTTCTATCCATTTAAAGTTTCCTTTTTCAGTAGCATCAAGAAGATCAACCTCCAATCCATCAGCGATAGAACTAGCAAGTTTAAAAGCTGATGTTGCATCTAAATAAACAGAGACTGTTTCTTTTTTAATGTCCGAAAGCCACAGTTTAATCTCGTAATCTCTATCCGAATAATTTTTATAGACTGAGATATATTTTACATCTTTAAAAACATTGTCTTTTCCTAATGGTATTCAAAATAAAGTAAAGTTAAATCTAACAGTTTTTAAAACTGAATTCGTATAAACTCTTTTGACAAACGTTAAGCCAGCCGCGCATACAAACAAAACTAATATAGCTAATACAAATCTTAATCCATATAAAACCTTACCAGAATAATAAACAAGTTCGAACGTTTTAAGTAGCATTAAAATAATAATAAAATAAAATACTAAGGCAATTAAAAAATGCCAAAAAGGTCTTTTTGAAATATAAACTAATTCTTCCTCTTGATTATTCTTCATGTATCAAAAATAAAAAAAGCCAAACATTTCTGTTTGGCTTTTTCATTTATTTTGAAATTGTTTTTTAGTCAACTAAAACAATCACTTTATTGTCTTTCATCTCGATAGTACCTGACGTAATCTCTAATGTATAGGTTTGGTCATTTACTCTCTTGAATTGGCTCACTATATCTTTAGAAAAATTAAAACTTGCAGCTGCAATTTTAATAGTTCCTTTTTCTAAAATAGAAACAATAGGAGCGTGATTATTCAATATTTGAAAGCTTCCATCAACTCCAGGTAATGTAACTGATGTTACTTCTCCTGAAAATAATTTTGCTTCTGGTGATACTATTTCTAAAATCATAATTTTTTTAGTTAATAGTTGATGGTTGATGGTTGATGGTTGTTTTCTAACAACTGACAACTAACAACTAACAACCAATATTAAGCTTCAGCCAACATTTTTTCTCCAGCTTCGATAGCATCCTGAATAGAACCTTTCAAGTTGAAAGCTGCTTCGGGAAGATGATCTAACTCACCGTCGATAATCATGTTGAATCCTTTGATAGTATCTTTAATGTCAACCAAAACTCCAGGAATACCTGTAAATTGCTCCGCTACGTGGAAAGGTTGAGATAAGAAACGTTGAACACGACGTGCTCTGGATACAGATAATTTATCTTCTTCAGATAACTCTTCCATACCAAGAATCGCGATAATATCTTGCAATTGTTTGTATTTTTGAAGAATCTCTTTTACTCTTTGTGCACAATCGTAGTGCTCATTTCCTAAAATTTGAGGAGTCAAGATTCTTGAAGTAGAATCTAACGGGTCAACCGCTGGATAAATACCTAACTCAGCAATTTTACGAGACAATACAGTTGTAGCATCTAAGTGAGCAAACGTTGTTGCTGGTGCCGGGTCAGTTAAGTCATCCGCAGGAACGTAAACCGCCTGTACAGATGTAATAGATCCTTTGTTTGTAGAAGTAATACGCTCTTGCATAGCTCCCATCTCTGTTGCCAAAGTTGGTTGGTATCCTACTGCAGAAGGCATACGACCTAAAAGTGCTGATACCTCAGAACCTGCTTGTGTAAAACGGAAGATGTTATCAACGAAAAACAATACGTCTTTACCTTGATCAGTTCCAGCTCCATCACGGAAATATTCAGCGATAGATAATCCTGAAAGTGCCACACGAGCACGAGCTCCAGGAGGCTCATTCATTTGTCCGAAAACGAAAGTAGCTTTAGACTCTCTCATTCCTGGCATATCTACTTTAGATAAATCCCATCCTCCATTTTCCATAGAGTGCATGAAATCATCACCGTATTTAATAATTCCTGACTCTAACATCTCACGAAGCAAGTCATTTCCTTCACGTGTTCTTTCACCTACTCCTGCGAATACTGAAAGTCCACCGTGACCTTTTGCGATATTGTTGATCAACTCCTGAATCAATACTGTTTTACCAACACCAGCACCACCAAACAATCCAATTTTACCTCCTTTTGCATAAGGCTCGATCAAATCGATTACTTTGATACCTGTGAATAAAACTTCAGATGAAGTTGATAAATCTTCGAATTTAGGAGCTTGTCTGTGAATAGACAAACCGTTTTCTCCTGTTTTTGGCAAGTTACCTAAACCATCAATTGCATCTCCAATTACATTGAATAATCTTCCATATACATCTGGACCGATTGGCATTTGGATTGGATTACCAGTTCCAACTACTTCATATCCTCTAGACAAACCGTCTGTAGAGTCCATAGAGATTGTACGAACAGTGTTTTCTCCAATGTGAGATTGTACTTCTAGAACTAATAAAGTTCCATCTTTTTTAGTGACTTCTAGTGAATCATAAATTTTTGGAAGTTCAACATCCTTACCGTTGAAAACTACGTCAACTACTGGTCCAATGATTTGAGCAACTTTTCCTATTACTTTTGACATTACTTATGTATTTATTAAATAGCTATTTAGGTTTATCGAAAATACCTCTTTTTTCAGAGCGCAAAGATAATTTTTTAAAATATAAAATCAATATTTTTTTTATAAAAAATGCTACCATTTTGTTTGATTCCTAAAAGTGCGGTCTCAAATATCTAAAATAGCAATTTTTAACAAAATAAAAAAAGCCACTACATTTTAGAAATGAGTGACTTTCTTACTAAAAAAAAATTGGCTTTATTGAATCACTTGCGGAAATTGAATTGGATATAAAGCCAAATCAACATGACGCAACGTTGAACCATATTTTGCATTAATTGCGTCTATAAAAATATTAGCAATCAATCCATATCCTCTTGCACTCGGGTGAACACCATCTAAAGAGAAAGCACCTCCAGTCGCAAATGAAGACGACATAGTGAAATTTCCAAATCTAATTCCGCCGTTTGCCAATTGCGTTAAGGTTGCTTTTGTATCAACAAAAGCCAGACCCTTTTCTTTAGCAACAGCTTCAATTGTTACATTATATGCATCTGTGGCTTTTTTAACTTCAGCCGCTTCTGTTGGAGTTAATACATGTTTATCTTGTAATGGATAAGTTATTCCAAATTTATTTAAAGGAGCAGGTGGCGCAATTCCAAGACCAGAATTATCTTTATTTGGAGCAGTACCAATATCTGGTCTTGTAGTCAAGACTACTAAATCTGTTGCTTTAGCCTGTCTGGCCTGGCCAAATACAGTACCATAAAAAGCAGCAGTCTGCGCTCCTAATGTTGGAGTAAACGCTGCAGTTAGCTGTGCTGACAAATTTGTTAAACTTTCATCTTTTATTAAAAGCGGAAGATTTGTAGCCGTTTCAGACAACAAATTAATTCTGTCTCCCGCATTAAAAGCAGTTAATGCTTGTTTTAACGGACCATATAATTGAGCATTCAATGCTTGTATTGTTGCTTTTCCTACAGCTTCATTGCCTCCTCCAAGAATTTTTGGCGTAAGCGGATTATACGGAACAGTTGTAAAATAAGGTAATGCCGTTATGTATGGCAAATTTGCCACAACACCTTTCGCCCCTTTAGCAGTTAAGCCTGTAACCAAATTATTAAATACGTTAGCAAATACTGTTGGATCTGTAATATCACTTCCTCCGTATGTCGCAAGATTCGTATTCCCGGTCTGATCTTTTCCTGTTCCACCAGAAGTTGCATATGCCAATACATCATTTCCTCCAATAAATAAAGAGAAAAACGTTGGGTTTTGCACAACTGCATCGGCCAAGACTGTAGTTCCTGGCGCACTGGAAAATCTGGCAAAATATGGATTTGCAGCACCAGTAGCTACACCAGCGACGTTACCGTAACCAGCAGCTAATAAATGAAAACTTTTAGCACCCGGAACACCTAAATTACCAAATGTACCAGTAAGATGTGACGTAACTTCTGTTGTTGGTTTTCCCGGTACATTTGTCGGAGTCTGAGTCTCTCCAATAAAATACAAACGCGTCCCTGCAATCACATTCCCTCCTAATAACAATCCACCAATATTATCATTCATAAATGGTGTTGTAAAAGCACCTCCTCCTGCTGCAACAAATTGTTGTGCTAAAATATTAGTATAAGCTCCTTCCTGTCCTTTTTTAAAGAGTGCATTATCACTATATCCTGCCGCAAAAGAATCGCCCAAGGCAACATATTTGGTAAAAACTGCTGATCCGGGAACAACCGGCACTTCTGCAGGCGCATCATTATCATCATTATTACACGCCATAAAGGTTAAAGAAACCAATAGAAGCCATTTTATATTTTTTTTCATGTCATTAAATTTTAAAATTATTACTTCTTTCTATTTATTTTTCAAGAATAAATATAAAGAAAATACCTACAAAAATAATTAATTCTTTTAATTATGGATTAATTGTCCACGAAGCAAACCACATTTGACCAATTGCACCAGCACCAATTACCTGAAGATAATCTGATCCGAAAAGATTCGTTGCCCCAACTTTAATAACTGATTTAAGTTTTGGAATAGCATAATTTACCTGAGCATCAAGAACAGTATTTTCCGGAATCATTCCGTCTCCAAAAGAAGATTGCCATAAATATTCGGTATTCCACCTTACATTTAAATTAAAACCTAAATTTTTAATCACTTTAGCATTTCCAAGAGAAGCCTTAACTCTGTGTTTTGGCGTATTAAATCCAGCTATGAAACTTGGATCTTCTGATTGGTCGAAATCAAATTGAGCATAGTTATAATTAACACCTACCTCAAAATCTTTATACACTTTTTTAGACAAACCAACTCCAAAACCTAATGAAGAAACCTGTGCTGTTGTATTTGTATAAACCTGATAAACTCTTCTATCCCCAAATGCTAAGGCCTGGTAAGTTTGCTGCACTGCCGGATTAGAAGAATCAGTTCCTACTGTTCCATAATATGGAGAAATTACTCTCGCTGTATTCATGAAATCATTATAAATATTATAATAAGCATTTAAATCGATTGACAAATCATTCTGAACCACTGAACGATACCCCACCTCAAAAGCCTGAACTTGTTCTGGTTTTACCAAACCAATATTAGCCACCTGAAGATCTGCCGGATTTGCAGAAGCGGCGAAAGCCTGAACAGAAGCTACTGTATATGCATTATGATAAGCATTTTGACCAGACATACCAATAGTTGCTGGCTGTCCTGCAATTGTTTGACCAGCCGCACTTACATTTACAGTCTCCTGAAAACGATCTAAATTCTCAGGCGCAGAACCAATTAAAGCAAATGGCCCCAAATCTAAACCAATATATTGATCCTGAGTAGTTGGGTTACGGAAACCTGTTTGATATGATAATCTGAAATTATGTCTTTTAGATTCTCCTGCAGAATATACAAATGAAACTCTTGGAGAAATATTTCCATCAAAGTTTTGACTTTTATCATAACGCAAAGATCCGGTAAACTTTAATCTGTCTTCCATGAATTTTTTTGTCAATTGGCCATAAGCACCATATTCTTTGTAATCGATTGGCCCGTCATAATCAGTAAAAATAGTTCCTTCAGAATCCATTATATATTTTCTCCAAGAACCACCAACCTGAACTTCCGCCCATTTAATGATATCTCTAAAATTATAATTCACATCTGAATGATATAATTTAGAATGATCGATAAACTTAGCACCCTGCGTTAAATCCGGATTCGATGTTACACTAGCAAGAGCAGAATTAAACTGTGAAGATCCCGGTTCAAATCTAGGAGAACCAGTTGGTTTTGGAATAAAAGAAATAGCAGCCGGAAGCACATTATAATCTGCAAAATTTCTTGCTATTGCAGCAGATTCATTTGCATTTGTTCCCATAACAGCCCCAGAATATTGGTAAGCCGTAGCATAATTTGTAAACCATTCCTGATCTGATTTTGCAGCTCTGTTTACGTTCCATGCTGCAAATCTCATATCGTAAGAGCTACCTGCATCTTCATCTGTTGCATAAAACCTGGCAAAAAAGTTTTTGCCTTTCACCTCAGCTTTGGCTTGTTGCATCATAAAACCATTCAGAGAATATCTGTTAGCACCTTGATAAATTGTACTTCCTAAACCAATTTTATATTGTAGGATAATTTCTGTGTCATCTTTAAAAGGCTTAATATGGGCAGAAAAATCAGCTTTAATATTTTTAACTTTATTATCAGTCAAATCCTGCTCACGATATCCTGTTCTACTAACCTGACCTACATTCGGAATAAAAGTTGTCACCTCATCCCCATAAATATTCAATCCATCATAATTTTGATTCATTGCATGCCCTACTGAACCTCCAGTCATACTTCTGGTATCATCAGCGATCCATTCGCTAGCTTCCATATAGGTAAAATTAGCTTTGAAGGCAAAATGTTTCGTAAAAGCCTTGGCGGCTCTAATTCCAAAATCATTATAATCATTTGTTCCTGCGGCATCCTGACTTGTTTGTCCGTATTTATAGTAAACACTAATTCCTTCATCTGTAAAAGGACTTTTACTATTCATAAACATGATACCATTAAAAGCATTTGCCCCATAAAGTGCAGAAGAAGCACCTGGCAAAAGCTCAACATTTGCAACATCAAGATCCGAAATTCCAATCAAGTTCCCTAACACAAAGTTTAATGCCGGAGATGAATTATCCATACCATCAACCAATTGCATAAAACGCGTATTTGCAACTGTAGCAAAACCACGTGTATTGATTGATTTAAAAGAAATACTGCTGGTGTTGAAATTAACTTCTTTCAGGTTTTCCAAACCATCATAAAAAGTTGGTGCAGTTGTATTCTTAATTTCCTGAATTCCCATTCTTTCAATAGTAACCGGTGATTCAATTACTCTTTCCGGAGTTCTTGAAGCAGATACTACAATTTCATCAAGCTTTGTTTCTTCATCTTTCAAAACTACATCGAGTTTCTGATTTAGTGATGTAACACTAATCGTTTTAGTTTCGAAACCTACTGCCGATACTTTAATAGTAAATGGTGGTTTTGCAGTAGTATTTAGTTTAAAAGAGCCATCAAAGTCGGTCGAAGTTCCGGCTGAACTCCCAACTACATTCACATTGGCACCAGGGATTGATTGTTTGTTACTGTCGGTAACAGAACCAGTAATTGTATTCTGAGCGAAGGAAACACCGCTGAAAAACAACATAATTAACAAATACACTCTCATTTTGGTTAGTTTTTTGGTTAGTTTATCTAGCCAAAATACAAATATTTTTGATATTAATAAAAAAACGTTAAAAAAAATTAATATACTGCATATTTTTAGTAACTATTTTAACTATTTCACATTGTGATTTATTAAATTAACATCAACAAGGAAGCTATTCAAATCTTAAATAGTATGCATACATACAAAATTTAAGATAAAAAATGAGGATTTAATAAAAATACAGGGTTAGAAAAAAAAATCTGACAATAAAAAAAAGCGAGATACAAATCTCGCTTTTTTAACATTTATAGTATATAATTTTATTCTACTGTGACAGATTTTGCCAAATTTCTAGGCTGATCAACATTACAACCTCTCATAACTGCAATATAATAAGAAAGCAATTGCAATGGTATTGTAGTAATAAGTGGAGATAGTGCATCTGAAGTTTCCGGAATTTCAATTACATAATCAGCCAATTCACGAACTTGTGTATCTCCTTTAGTAACAACAGCAATGATTTTTCCACTTCTAGATTTTATCTCTTGGATATTACTTACAATTTTATCGTAATGACCTTGCTTAGGAGCAATTACAATAACCGGCATATGTTCATCAATCAAAGCAATTGGACCGTGTTTCATTTCTGCAGCAGGATAACCTTCAGCATGAATGTATGAAATCTCTTTAAGTTTTAATGCACCTTCCAGAGCAACAGGGAAATTATAACCACGTCCTAGATATAAACAATTTGGAGCATCTTTAAATGTAGCAGCAATTTCTTTTGCTTTATCATTTGTCTCTAAAGCTTCAGTAACTTTTTCAGGAATTATCTCTAATTCTTGTAAATAAGTATGGAAATCAGTATTTGATAATGTTCCTTTAGCTTTACCTAATCTCAATGCGATCATAGTTAAAACAGTAATCTGAGTAGTAAATGCTTTTGTAGATGCCACACCAATTTCCGGACCTGCATGAGTGTATGCACCTGCATGGCTTTCTCTTGAAATAGAAGAACCTACAACATTACAAACTCCAAAAACAAATGCTCCGTTTTCTTTTGCCAATTTGATTGCCGCCATTGTATCAGCAGTTTCTCCAGATTGAGAAATTGCAATAACAACATCATCTTTATTGATAATAGGGTTTCGGTATCTAAATTCAGACGCATATTCAACCTCAACCGGAATACGAGCAAATTCTTCAAAAATATATTCTGCTACTAATCCTGCGTGCCATGAAGTACCGCAAGCAACAATCAGAATTCGTTTTGCATTTAAGAATTTTTCAATATTATCCTCAACACCAGCCATCTGAACAATGCCTTTGTTGGCATTAAGCCTGCCTCTGTATGTATCTTTGATAACACTTGGCTGCTCATAAATCTCTTTCAACATAAAATGATCATAGCCTCCTTTTTCAATTTGCTCCAAATTCATTTGAAGCTCCTGAATATAAGGATCAACTAAAGAGTCATCTTTTATTTTTCTAACTTTAAGAGGCTTGTGCAATCTAATGTTTGCCATTTCGCCATCTTCAAGATAAATAGCGTTAGAAGTATATTCGATAAATGGCGATGCGTCAGAAGCAATAAAATACTCCCCTTCACCAACACCAATCGCCAATGGGCTACCCAATCTCGCAGCAACAATTTCTTCGGGATTTTTTTTATCAAAAACTGCGATAGCATATGCTCCTACAACTTGATTTAAAGCGATCTGAACCGCTTTCCCTAATTTAATCTTTTCATTTTTCTGAACCTCTTCTATCAGATTTACTAAAACTTCAGTATCTGTATCTGATTTAAAGGTATATCCTCTTTTTATTAATTCTTCTTTAAGAGGTGCGTAGTTCTCAATAATTCCATTGTGAATAATTGCCAACTCTCCAGAATTAGAAAGATGCGGATGAGAATTCACATCATTTGGAACACCATGGGTTGCCCAACGTGTATGTCCAATTCCGATGGTTCCGTTTGTTGTAAAATCATCTTTTGCTTTAGCTTCCAGATCTGAAACTTTACCTTTTGTTTTACAAAGTTTAATACCTGAGCTATCATATAACATAACCCCTGCACTATCATATCCTCTGTATTCGAGTCGCTTTAGCCCTTTGATAACAATAGGATACGCCTCTCTATGACCGATATATCCAACAATTCCACACATATATATTTATTAATTTGGTTTCGTGTAGTAAATTTCAAGTTTCAGTCTTTTATCATCTGGTACAGAAGCTTTACTTCCATACAAAATTGTTCCTAACGGACTCATTACTGATCCTCTTGGCACTTCCGAAATCACGTTGTTCTTTAATTTTAGCTTATTCGAGGCTGAAATATCAATACTCTCAGTTACAACTAAACCTAATTTCACGTTCTTCGCAGTGGCATCTTTTATAAGGTTTCTAATATGATTCGTAATTCTAACTTTATAATACCTTCCACGTTTTGTAGAAGGATCAAGATTAAGAATTCCATCAAAAATGTACCTGGTCAACTTTGGATCTTGTGCTAAATACCCAGTAGTACCATCAACATAATCCAAAATAGGGGCATTATTTGTTAAATCATATAAGTAAACTCGTTTTGGTTCATCAGCACCTGTCATTTTATCTGAATCGATATAAAAAACCAGATTAGCTTCATTCACCATCCATTTATTATTCCTGATTTCCGTTAATTTCGTAGCAAAACTAGAAAGATCAATCACAGCAAGTGAACCCTGTCCACCTTTTAAGTAAAGCTTCTCGTCTCCCTCTATGTTATTAATATTCGAAGGGCTTATAGCGCTTGCATAATCTGCTTTTTTAGCGTCCTGCAATAAACTTGCTGTAGCACCTGACAAATTAATAACCAGTGTCTTTTGTTCTTTAACGGTCTCTGCATCGGTAGTAATTTCCGTTTTAGCTTTATACTTTATCGTTATTTTACCTTTACTAAAATCTAATAATGCCATATTACTTGGATTACCTTCAGATTTTTCTACTTTAAAATACAATCCTCTAAAATACTCCTGAAAAACATCAGGACTAGATAGTTTTGATGCAGAAGCTTTTAATATTTTAGTTTGAAAAAAAGCTTTATTCAAACTTAAACGCATTTCTGGAGCAACATACGTATAGGTAACTTTTTTTGTTGTAGCATCTACAGTAGAATCTTTCTTTTGCGCAACATCAAAAAAGAATTCATCGTTTTGAGATTTCGCTATTGAATCATTTAAGCGAACTCCTATTTTACTTTTATCAAAATTAATATCATCTGGATTTGAATTTGAATCCTGATCATTATAATATAATTGTGCATATTGATTTCCATTATCAAAATAAGAACTACGCATCTGAACACCAGATTCGTAAACACTTAAATTAATCTTACCTTTAGGATCTCCATAAATAGAATCCAGCTCATATACATTTCCACCTTTAGGATCTGTCGCAGTTACATGACTAAAATAAGGAACACTAAGAATAGCATTTACTATTTCAGGCTCTTCTCCAATGACTGGTGAATAGGCAGACAACCCAACCTGAGAAGCGTAATTTGACTTTGTTGTTCCTAAAACAGGATTATCATAAATACCTAAACCATTAATTGCTAAAGCATTAGATTGTACCGGCGTAACCTCTTGGTTGTAAGCCAGTACATCATATTTTTCAGCCTCAAGACCAAAATGATTATCTCCAATCAATTCATCACCAATCGCATTAAAATCTTTATCGCAAGAATATAAAAGAACAACCGTCGCAACTAATAGAATTTTCTTAATAAAAGAAGTATTATACATGTTTAATAATAAAGTTAAAATTTAAAGACCCATACTTTTGTAGAAATTTGTATACGCTTCAGCGAATGCATCTTTCGAGGCGAAAGGTAAAAAAGGTTTTCCTGAAGATTCTATAAATTTTGTTAAACTTGGGGATACATTCTCAGACGCAATGATAACTGCATCAGAATGCAATATACTAGCTTTTAGGATGTTTTCGTAATTAGGCGTTTCTAAATCGGAAACAGAATCATGAGGGACTCCGTCAAATTTCACCTTATTAATCATTTCTAAATCTAAATTTTCATCAAAAGACTGCCCGTAAACAGAAGTAACGATTTTAGTTTCTGAGAATAAAGCTTCATTTTTATAATAGTGCTTCATGTATATTGGCAACATAGCCGCTAACCAACCGTGAACATGAATAATATCAGGAACCCAATTTAATTTTTTTACAGTTTCAACAACGCCTTTTGCAAAAAATATTGCTCTTTCATCATTATCAGGATATAAGACTCCCTCTTCGTCAGCAAAAGTTGCTTTACGTTTAAAATATTCGTCATTATCGATAAAATACACCTGAATTCTCTCTTTTGGAATTGAAGCTACTTTAATAATCAATGGCATATCTAAGTCATTCACTACCAAATTCATTCCTGAAAGTCTAATTACTTCGTGTAACTGGTGTCTTCTTTCGTTGATATTTCCATATCTAGGCATGAAAATTCTTATCTGACCTCCTTGGTCATTAATCATTTTCGGAACGTCATAAGACATTAAAGAAACCTCATTTTCAGCCAAATAAGGCACGACTTCAGATGATACATATAATATCCTCTTATCTTTCATAATAGTATTTTACTTAATTTTTGGTAATAAAAACGTTGCAAAATTACAAAAATTTATGCAGTTATTAACTAATATATTATGTTTGCACTAAATTTTAATAATCCCGCCATGCATATTTTCTACGGTAAAGTAGCTTTGATAGCTTATTTAAAAACTATCAAAACCACAAATTCAACTATCGGATTTGTACCAACAATGGGCGCTTTACACCAAGGGCATCTGGCTTTAATGCAACGATCTCTTAAAGAAAACAACGATACTGTAGTTAGTATTTTTGTAAATCCAACGCAATTTAACAATCCGGAAGATCTTGCAAAATACCCAAGGACTTTAGAAGAAGATGTAAAGAAAATGCGAGTTTTAAGCGACAAAATTATTTTGTACGCCCCTTCTGTAGATGATATTTACGAAGGAAATACCATTTCTCAGGATTTTGATTTTGATGGACTTGAAAATCAGATGGAAGGAAAATTCAGACCTGGACATTTTAACGGAGTTGGAACGATTGTAAAACGGCTATTTGAAATTGTTACTCCCACAAATGCTTATTTTGGCGAGAAAGACTTTCAGCAATTGCAGATTGTCAAAAAAATGGTCGAAAAAAATCATTTGCCGGTAAATATCGTTGGCTGTCCTATTTTTAGAGAAGACAATCAACTGGCGATGAGCTCCCGAAATGAGCGTTTAACGCCTGAAGAACGAAAAGAGGCCGCTATCATTTACAAAACTTTAACAGAAGCAAAAGAAGTATTCAAAACAAAAAGTCCGGAAGAGACTATTGAATTTGTAGAAAATTCTTTCAAAGACAACCCCAGATTCGAACTCGAATATTTCGTTATTGCTGATGAATCCACATTATTACCTATAGAAAACAAAAGTAAAGACAAAAATTACCGTGCCTTTATAGCGGTATTTGTTAATTCTATAAGGTTGATTGACACCATTTCATTAAATTAATTTACCTTTGCAGCATGCAAATTCAAGTTATAAAATCTAAAATTCATCGTGTAAAAGTAACTGGAGCTGATTTAAATTACATCGGCAGTATTACTATTGACGAAACATTACTAGAGGCTTCAAATATTATTGAAGGCGAAAAAGTATCTATTGTAAACATCAATAATGGCGAACGTTTTGAAACTTACGCAATTAAGGGAGAAAGAAATTCAGGTGATATTACGCTGAATGGCCCCGCTGCAAGAAAAGTTCAAAAAGACGATATTATCATTATCATTTCATATGCAACCCTGGATTTTGAAGAAGCAAAAACCTTCAAACCATGGATCATTTTCCCGAATGAAGATAACAATTCGCTAACCTAAGTTTTCCTTTTACACCTTATTATCTCCTGTTTGTCAAAAATTATTTTGTCAAATAAGATTTCTATTGCCTGAAACGATCTGGATTTCAGACACAAACCTTCATTGCTTTTTTAAATCCCCAAACAACAAAAAAGCAAATAAAATGTTATATTGCTACATTATTTCAATACTTTTTAATTCACTGAAATGCCACAAATCATGAAAAAAGTTTACCTACTATTGACTTTAATTTCTATGTCTGTCTTCTCACAGAAAAAATTCGACAACATTAAATCTGAAAAACTGGGAGAAGAAAGAAGAATAACCATCGGACTTCCTGCTTCTTACGAAGCGAATCCGGAGAAAAAATATCCAGTTTTATATTTATTGGATGGAGATTATTTATTCGACCCTTTTTCAGGAGCGATAAGTTATGGTTCGTATTGGGGCGATTTACCCGAAATGATTATCATTGGCGTACATCAAAATAAAGATGAAGAACGATATGACGACACAACAATTGACCAAAATACAGGGTTGCCTTTTGAGAAAGGTTCAGAATTTTTCGAATTTATTGGGGGTGAATTACTTCCTTACATCGAAAAAAAATATCGCACTTCGCCTTTCAGAATTATTGCCGGTCATGATGTAACAGCAAGTTTTATCAATTTTTATTTATACAAGGAAGAACCGCTTTTTAATGCCTATATCTGTTTAAGCCCTGAACTTGCTCCTAAAATGGAAGTTCGAATTCCGGAAAAATTTGCTAAAGTAAAAGAACCTTTATTCTATTATTTATCTGCTGCTGAAGGTGATATTAAAAAAATCAAAGAACCAATAGAAAAGCTGGACAGCAATATTAAAATCGCAAATAACCCGTTAGTGAATTATAAATATGATGTATTTAAAAACACAACGCATTATACAGAAGTTTTACACTCCATTCCTAGTGCTTTGTATCAAATTTTCGAAATATACAGACCAATAAATTCAGCAGAATTTAACGAAAAGATTTCCATTCTTCAGTCTGGTTATGCCGATTATTTGGAAAACAAATACAACGAAATGTCTAAAGTTTTAGGTGTTCAGATTCCGGTGAGAATGAGTGATTTTAAAGTAATCGAAAATCTTATTCTGAAAAGAAATGCTTATGATGAATTAGGCAAAATGGCCGAAATTGGAAATGTAAATTATCCAAAAGCCATGTTGGGAGAATATGAATTAGGATTGATGTACGAGAAAATGGGTGATCCGAAACGAGCTTCGAAAAAATATCAAAATGCTTCGCAAATGGAGCCAATTGGCGATTTGAACAAGGATTTGATGTATGAGAAAATCGACGAAATGAATACACTTGCCAAAAAACCAAAATAATGTCTAAAGTTAAAACTTCTTTTTTTTGCCAGAATTGCGGAACCCAATATGCCAAATGGCAAGGACAATGCAATGCCTGCAAAGAATGGAATACTATTGCCGAAGAAATCATTCAGAAACAGGAAAAAGTTGCCTGGAAAAGTGAACCCACTTCCGGCACCAAAGCTCCACGCCCTTTAAAAATCAACGAAATTGATTCGGCTCAGGAAATCCGAATGGATACAACTGATGGTGAATTAAATCGTGTTTTAGGAGGTGGAATTGTGCCAGGATCTTTAACGCTTTTAGGAGGAGAACCCGGAATTGGAAAAAGTACACTTTTGCTTCAGATTTCTTTAAAATTACCCTATAAAACACTTTATGTTTCTGGTGAAGAAAGTCAGAAGCAAATAAAAATGCGTGCCGAAAGAATCACGCCAAATAGCGACAATTGCTATATCCTCACGGAGACAAAAACGCAAAATATCTTCAAACAAATTGAAGCCATTCAGCCAGAAATCGTCATTATCGATTCTATTCAGACTTTACACACTGATTACATTGAATCAACTGCAGGAAGTATTTCTCAAATTAGAGAAACTACCGCTGAACTTATAAAATTTGCAAAAGAGACTAATATTCCAGTTATTTTAATCGGACATATTACGAAAGACGGAAATATCGCCGGACCAAAGATTCTTGAACATATGGTCGATACCGTTTTGCAATTTGAAGGTGATCGAAATCATGTTTACCGAATATTACGTTCCTTAAAAAACCGTTTTGGTTCAACTGCCGAATTGGGAATTTATGAAATGTTAGGAAGCGGTTTACGAGAAGTGAGCAATCCTTCTGAAATATTGATTTCGCACAAAGACGAAGAAATGTCCGGAACTGCGATTGCCACGACAATGGAAGGTATGCGTCCGTTAATGATCGAAATACAATCGTTGGTGAGCACAGCCGTTTACGGAACACCGCAGCGAAGCACAACAGGCTACAACGCCAAAAGACTTAACATGATCTTGGCTGTTTTAGAAAAAAGAGCCGGATTTCGTTTAGGTGCCAAAGACGTTTTCCTTAATGTAACTGGCGGAATTTCCGTTGATGACCCTGCGATCGATTTGGCTGTTGTTGCTGCTATTTTGTCGTCTAACGAAGATATTCCGGTAACAAAAGGCTTTTGTTTTGCCGGAGAAGTTGGCTTATCAGGCGAAATTCGTCCTGTAAATCGTGTAGACCAACGCATTCAGGAAGCTGAAAAATTAGGATTCAACACTATCTTTGTATCCAAGTACAATAAAATTGCCTTAAAAAACACTGGAATCAAAATTGAGCTTGTGGCGAAAATTGAAGATGTTGCCAGTATTTTATTTGGGTAATATATCAACCCTACTTTATGAAAATACCACAACAAAAAATATACAAAGCACTCCTGATACTTGCCTTGGTATTAGCAGTGCTTTTTTCAGGATTTTACTTTTTTCGTAATTCCCTTTTAAAACAAGCCATTGCCAAAGTTACCCACAAAATGGCTGTCGATTACAACAGTGATTTTTCGATAAAATCTGCATCATTTGATGGATTATCAGGAATTAAGTTAACCAATGTAATTCTGGTTCCAAAAAACGCCGATACGCTTTTTAATATTGAAAAAATCGAAACTAGTATCAGTTTATCGAATTTATTGATTGGTGATGTTCAGGTTGGAACTTTAAAAATTAACAAAGGCTATATTCAATTAGTTAAAAAAGGAAAAGTACGCAATTTTGATGCTTTTTTGAAAAGAGATAAATCAGATTCGGATACCAATGAAAAACGCAAATACGCCACTTTTGCATATCGAATTATCTCAAAATTACTGAATTTGGTTCCGACCGACATGAATTTGGAAAACCTGATTTTCAAAATTGATGACAACGGTAAAAAAACATCAATCGCGATCAGCAAACTTGTTTTAGACAACAAACAGCTTGAAACCAACCTTCATGTTCAGGCGAAAGATTTCGATCAGCGCTGGAACATTAAAGGTTTTGCAGATCCGAGAAACAAAAAAGCGGATATTCGATTTTTCAATTTAGATACCGGAGCGATTCGCGTCCCTTATTTAGATGAACGCTACAACTTTAAAGCGAGTTTTGATTCGATTCGTCTAAATGTCGAAAACATCGAAAAAGACGGCAGCGAATTACACATTGACGGTTATACTTCGATTACGAATTTAAAAATCAATCACCCGAAAATCGCCAGCAAAGATGTTGTCATTAAAAATGCCCGTTTTGATTATCGCTTTTTATTGGGAGATGATTTTATTTCGATTGACAGCACATCGACAATGCAATTGAATAAAATAAAGGTAAAACCATACGTTTCTTATAATACCGAAAAAGATACTGTTTATACTTTGAAAGTTAATATTCCGAAAATGAAGGCGCAGGATTTTATCGTTTCATTGCCTGATGGATTGTTTACGCATTTTCAAGGAATGGAAGCGACCGGCAATTTCGACTATAAATTGGATTTCAAATTCAATAAAAACAAACCAAATACACTTGTTTTTGATAGTAAAATGAACAAGGAAGATTTAAGAATCACGAAATACGGGGAAGCCAACCTGAATAAACTTAATGGAGAATTTGTCTATCGTGCGATTATTCAAAATGTTCAGCAACGCCCAATTTTGGTTGGAAATGCGAATCCAAATTACACGCCTTTAGACCAAATTTCGCCTTATTTGAGAAAATGTGTATTGACGACTGAAGATCCGTCTTTCTTTTCGCATCGCGGTTTTATTAATGAGGCTTTCAAACAATCAATTCTTAAAAATATCAGAACCAAAAAATTCTCACGCGGTGCCAGTACCATCAGCATGCAGTTGATCAAAAACGTCTTTTTAACCCGGGAAAAAACACTTTCGCGAAAGCTGGAAGAAATTCTGTTGGTTTATATTTTAGAAAACAATAGAATTGCCAGTAAAGAAAGAATGCTCGAAGTATATTTCAACATCATCGAGTGGGGACCAAATGTGTACGGAATTGGAGAAGCAAGCCATTTCTATTTCCAAAAACCTCCATCAGCCTTAAATGTTGATGAGTGTTTGTATTTGGCTACTATTATTCCAAAGCCTCGAAAATTCATGTATCAATTTAATGAACAAGGAAATTTGAAAGATTACGCTGTAAAAAATCAGAAATTCTTAAAGAACTTGATGTTTAGAAGAGGACTTTTAATGCCGGAAGATACGATTGGCCAATTGCCGGTTTATATTTCTGGAAATGCTCGCTCTTTAATAAAAATTAAAGCTCCGGATTCGACTGCAGTTCCAATTGATTCATTAGCAACAGATGATGAATTTGAGTTGTAAAGATTTGCCACAAAGGCACTAAGACACAAAGATTTTATTCTCGTGTTTGTCATTTAAACATAGGGAAAATCCCTGCAAGTAATTCCGCAATTATACTCCAATCTTTGTCGAGCTTCTTGCGGGGATTTCTCCTTCGTCGAAATGACATACTGTGTCGTTAATCTCAATTTTTAAAACATAAAGAACAATCTAAAAAACGCGCAAAGTCGCAAAGTTTTTCATTTTTAAATAAAAAACTTTGCGACTTCGTGACTTTGTGGTAATAACCCCTTAAGGCGCCGGATCAGGAATAATAGCCTGAACTTTCTCGATCTCATTAAGGATTTCTTTTGAAAGAACGACATCAATTGTATCGATGTTTTCTTTTAATTGTTCCAAAGTGGTAGCGCCAATAATCGCGCTGGTTAGAAAAGGCTGCTGCAATACAAAAGCCATTGCCATTTGCGTTAATGTCAAGCCGTGTTTAAGAGCAATTTCGTGATATAATTTGGTCGCTTCTGTACATTGTGCACTATTGTAACGTGTGTATTGCGGAAAAAGATTGATTCTCGCATTCGGATGCGCTTCTCCAGTTAAAAATTTTCCTGTTAAGGTTCCGAAACCTAATGGAGAATACGCAAGTAACCCCACATTTTCATGTTTTGAAACTTCGGCTGAACCCACTTCAAAAAGGCGGTTCAATAAGTTATACGGATTTTGAATTGTTTTGATTCTTGGTAAATTTTGATATTTACTTTCTTCCAACAAACGCATCATTCCCCAGGCATTTTCATTTGAAACACCAATATGTTTTATTTTTCCTTCTTTGATTAAGCTGTCAAAAGTCTCCAAAACTTCTCTGAAATTATCTTCCCACGCATCCTCATGACCTTTGAAAGCTCTTTGCCCAAAAGTATTGGTTTTACGTTCCGGCCAATGCATTTGATACAAATCGATATAATCCGTTTGAAGGCGTTGTAAGCTATTATCCAACGCAAATTTGATACTTGCCGGTGAGAAATCAAGTTTTTCACGCATATAGCCAAAATTGGCATTTGGACCCGCAATTTTTGAAGCCAAAATTACTTTTTCGCGATTTCCTGATTTTTTAAACCAAGTTCCGATGATTTTCTCCGTGCTTCCGTACGTTGCTTCACTTGCCGGAACAGAATACATTTCGGCAGTATCGAAAAAATTAACGCCTCTTTCAAGCGCATAATCCATTTGGGCGTGTCCTTCTGCTTCACTATTTTGTTGCCCGAAAGTCATGGTTCCGAGACAGATTTTACTAACTTTTATATCGGTGTTGGGTAAAGTTGTGTAGATCATTTTTTTTAAAGGTTCAAAGTTGCAGAGGTTCAAAGGTACAAAGGTAATTTTCAAATGAAAATTTTACAGAAGTTAAAAAAAGAATAAGGTTTCAAACCTTGCAAAAAAAAGGCCCAAAGTTAAAAACTCTGAGCCTTTGCATCTTTGAACCTATGTACCTTAATTTATGCTATTAAGCATCTCAGCAATCTCATCTAATCTTGGAGTTAAGATGATTTCGATTCTTCTGTTTTTAGCTTTTCCTTCAGGCGTTGCGTTACTAGCCAACGGAGAGAATTCACTACGACCTGCAGCCGTTAAATTCTGTTTGTTGATTTTTTTATTTTCGCCTAAAATATTTACAATTGCAGTCGCTCTTTTAGTTGATAAGTCCCAGTTATCTGCGATTGGTCCTGAACCTGCATATGGATCGTCATCTGTATGTCCTTCAATTAACACTGAAAGATCAGGATTATCACCCAATACTTTTCCTAACTCCACAACTGCTTTTCTACCTTCAACACCAACAGCCCAGCTTCCTGAATTGAAAAGCAATTTGTTTTCCATAGAAACATACACTTTCCCGTTTTTTTGTTCTACTGTCAAACCTTTTCCTTCAAAACCGTTTAAAGCTTTAGATAAAGTTTCTTTCAATTTTTTCATTGCCGCTTCTTTCGCAGCGATCATGGCTTCAAGTTCGTTTAAGCGACTTGCGGTTTTGTCTAAACGCGCTTGTTCTTCGGCTAATTTTTTTGATTTTGCCTCTAATTGCGCTAACAATTCACGGTTTTTAGCCATATTGCTTTCTAACGCATCGTTGCTGTTTTTCTCTAATGCATTGTAAGAGTCCTGTAAAACTTTGAACTTTTTTTGTTCAGCAGCTAAATTGGATTTTTGTTTTGCAAGATCGTCTTTTGTATCAGCTAAATCTTTGGTTAATTTATCACGATCTAATTCTAATTGATTTTTTGCCTTTTGCAAATCGGCATTTTCATCAGAAATTGAGCGGTTTTCCTTTTTAAGATCTGAATATTTTGATTCAAGATCGTTGTAAATTTTCTTAGATACACATGAAGTCATAGACATTGCTACAACTAGTAATCCTACTGAGGCCTTTTTAATCATTTTTACTTTTTGGTTTTTGGAGGGTATTAATAATTCTCTTGTAAATTCCAAAATTTAAATTCCAAATTCCAACATGCTTCATTTGAATTAAATTTTAAATCATTCTTCCTTCAACAAGAACAATACCAGTTTTACTCAATTTCGACTAAAACCGGACAATGATCTGAGTGTATGGCATCCGGAAGAATCACGGCGCGTTTTAATCTGTGTTCCATAGAGTCGCTTACCAGATTATAATCGATACGCCAGCCTTTGTTATTTCCTCGGGCTCCGGCACGGTAGCTCCACCATGAATAATGATGCGGATCTTTGTTGAAATGACGGAAACTGTCGATAAACCCGGACTTCATAAAACCGTCAAGCCAGGCACGTTCCTGAGGTAAAAATCCAGAAACCGTTTTATTACGAACCGGATCATGAATATCAATAGCTTCGTGGCAAATGTTGTAATCGCCGCAAATAATCAGGTTTGGAATGGTTACTTTCAATTCGTTGATGTAGTTTTGAAAGTCATCCATAAACATAAATTTATGGTCTAATCTCTCAATATTTGTTCCTGACGGAAGGTATAAACTCATTACGGAACAATCGTCAAAATCGGCACGAAGATTACGACCTTCAAAATCCATGTGATGAATTCCGGTTCCGAAAACGACATTGTTTGGTTTTATTTTAGAAAGGATAGCAACACCGCTATACCCTTTTTTTGTTGCGGGATAATAATATTGATACGGATAACCTGCGGCCGTAATAACGTCGACCGGAATTTGTTCCTGAGTCGCTTTTATTTCCTGAAGGCAAATTACATCTGGATTTGCTTGTTGCAGCCATTCGATAAAACCTTTGGTTATTGCTGCACGAATTCCGTTAACATTATAAGAAATAATTTTCATCAGTGTATTTTTTTTAGGAATCCAAATGTAATAAAAAAGTGGAAAGTTTGCGTTTGAATCAACGAAAAGTAGAGTTTTTTGTTATCTTTGTTCGCTGCTCTAATAAATTAAAAATAGTACATGGGTTTAGTTACCGCGAAAGAAGTTGCAAAGGCAATAAATGTTGATAAGTACGGAGTTTTCGGTACTTTTTCAGGCTGGATTCTTATGAAGGTTCTTAAGATCTCTACCCTTAATAAAATTTACGATCATAATAAACATTTAGAGGATGTTGCGTTTTTAAACGGGATTTTGGATGAGATGGAAATCAAATTTGAAATTCCTGAAGAAGATTTAAAACGTTTACCTAAAGACGGCGCTTATATTACCATATCAAATCATCCGCTTGGAGGAATTGATGGTGTTTTGCTTTTGAAATTGATGTTGGAAAGAGAACCTAATTTCAAAATCATCGCCAACTTTTTATTACACCGAATTGTTCCGCTTAAAAAATACATCATGCCGGTTAATCCTTTTGAAAATCATAAGGATGCCAAATCGAGCGTGGTGGGAATCAAAGAAACTTTACGCCATTTAAGTGATGGAAAACCTTTGGGGATTTTCCCTGCCGGGGAAGTTTCGACATATAAAGATGGGAAATTAGTAGTTGATAAACCTTGGGAAGAAGGTGCTTTGAAGTTAATCCGAAAAGCAAAAGTTCCGGTTGTACCAATCTATTTTCACGCTAAAAACAGTAAATTATTTTATTGGCTTTCTAAAATCGATGATACTTTACGTACTGCAAAATTACCATCGGAGTTATTGACACAAAAAGACCGTGTTATTAAAGTTCGTATTGGTAAACCGATTTCTGTAAACGAGCAAAACGAACTCCAGTCTTTTGAAGAATATTCAGAATTCTTAAGAAAGAAAACGTATATGCTTGCAAATCCTTTTGAAAAGGACAGCAAACTAATTGATACAGCAAGTTTAAAAATACCAAAAGCACCAAAGAAAATTGTAACGCCGGCAAGCGAATCTAAAATGATTGCTGAAGTTGATGCTTTAAGAAACAGTGATTGCCGTTTGTTGCAAAGTAAAAACTACGAAGTATTTTTTGCTACAGCGAAATCCGTTCCGAATATTTTGCATGAAATTGGTCGTCTACGCGAAATTACTTTTCGCGAAGTTGGCGAAGGGACAAATGAATCTATCGACTTAGATAAATTTGACCAATATTATCACCATATGTTTTTGTGGGATGATGAAACCAAGAAAATTGCAGGTGCTTATCGTATGGGATTAGGTTCTGAAATTTATCCAAAATACGGAATTGAAGGCTTTTACCTGAATGATCTTTTTAGATTCGAGCCAGAATTACACGATATGATGCATAAATCGATTGAAATGGGTCGTGCCTTTATCGTAAAAGAGTATCAGCAAAAACCAATGCCTTTGTTCTTGTTATGGAAAGGAATTATTCATACAACATTGCGTTATCCTGAACATAAATATTTATTAGGCGGCGTAAGTATCAGCAATCAATTCTCTGATTTCTCTAAATCATTGATGATTGAGTTCATGAAATCAAATTATTACGATCCATATATTGCACAATATATTCACCCGAAAAAAGCTTATAAAGTAAAACTGAAAGATGCTGACAAGGATTTTATTTTTGATGAAGCTGAATCAGACTTAAATAAATTTGATAAAATCATTGACGAATTAGAACCAGGAAATCTACGTTTGCCTGTATTGATTAAGAAATACATCAAACAAAATGCTCGTGTTGTAGCTTTTAACGTTGATCCTTTGTTTAATAACGCGATTGATGGCTTAATGTACATTAGAATTGCAGATATTCCGGAAAGCACTATGAAACCCGTTATTGAAGAATTTCAAATAGAATTAGAACGCAAATTATCTGAGAAAGAAGATTAATTACGATTGAAATAAAAAACAAAATCCCATCCGCCGAAGCGAATGGGATTTTTTTATGTTTTAGAACCAGCCTTTTTTACCAACCTGATAAGTCTGATAAAATTCTTCGTCTGATTTTAGCAGGTATAGAATACCCTCAACAATACCTATTATAGCGCCTATTCCGCAGAAAAAAGTCAAGATAATTTGAATAACACCTTCTTTGGTATATCCTAAATAAAATTTATGAATTCCCAAGTAGCCTAATAAAATTGCAAAAATTCCGGCAACAATCTTTTTGTTTTCTATTTCAGATTGTGGAGGACGATTCCAATGTTCAGTTTTTGTATTCTCCATTTTTATTTACTTTTAAGTTAATAATAATATTGTACAAATGCAGCTGAAACCTACTCTTCAAAAAAGCCCACACAAGAAGAAAGCCTGAAAACTATTTATCTACAACCATTGTTCTTGCTGCTAAATCATGAAGCGTTCTTTTATCCTGATTCATTAATGAAGTCAAAAATATAAGTGGGAAAAAAGAGCAAATTCCTTTTATAAGATTTCTTAAAATTACATTGTAAGCCAAAATTGATGGTCCTTCTTCAAAGTCAACTGTTTTTATTGATAGTGCCATTTTCCCTATAGACGAACCCTTCAATAAAAAATCACAAGTCATAAAATATGCGAATCCAATTAGAATTAAAAACCCTGTTCCTCCAGGAACTGCATAAATCAACGATAATAATATTGCATAGATAATCGCAAAATCAATGGCATACGCGCCCATTCTTTTTCCGAAATCACAAGGTTCAAGACCTAATCTTGTATTTTCTTCGTGAGAAAGATTTCCTAGTTTATTTCTCGTATCGTATTCGTTTTGTGCCAAAACCGCTCCCGGCAAATAAGAGGTATTACAGAAAAAACAGCTTAATTCATCTCCTAAATCTCTCATTTTAAGCAACGGAATAAAGAATATATGAAAATATTGTTTGTAATTTTTTAGTTTGTAACTTTCCTGCCTTCTACAATTCGGGCAATCAAATTTTCCGGATTTTACTGTACTTCCAACTGTTTTACTTCCAAATATAATCATGCTATTCTTTAATTAATGGGTTAAGTTTTAATTGTTTTTGGGAAATTTTAGTGAAAACGTTTAATAATTTAACTAAAATCTGAAACAATATTATTAAAAATTAACTTTATAAACTAATTAAATTTTAATTGTAAAGAAAACCCTCGTTATAAAGTTCGCTATCTACCGTAAACCGCTTTAATTTTATCTACAATAACCTGAGCTAAACGTTCATGACTTTCAAAAGTCCATCCTGCGATGTGTGGCGTTAGCAGCACATTTTTTGCTTCAAGCAGATATTGAAAAGCCTCGGGCGTATTTTTATCCTGAAAAAGTGTTTCGAAAGATAATTTCTCATACTCTAAAACATCTAAACCAGCCCCTAAAACCTTTTTAGACTTCATTGCTTCAACCAAATCTGCGGTAACAATATTTTTTCCACGTGAAGTGTTTATTACCCAAAATGGCTTCGCAAATGCGTTTATAAAATCAGCATTTACCATTTTATCTGTTTCCGGTGTCCAAGGAAGATGTAAGCTCAGCACATCAGCTCTTTTTTGCAATTCGGCCAAAGAAACTTGTTTTGCATTTTCGTCACCTACATTATCCAGAATATCATAAAACAAAACTTCTACATCAAAACCGCGAAGTTTTTTTGCAAAAGCTTTTCCCATATTTCCATAACCGATAATCCCAACCGTTTTCCCATCGAGTTCGTGGCCGCGATTACTTTCCCTGTTCCATTGTCCTCCTTTTATTTCAGCATCCGACTGATTTAAATTGTTAAAAAGTGACAAAATCATACCCAGAGAGTGTTCTGCAACAGCGTTGCGATTACCTTCCGGAGCAGCAATTAAATGTATTCCTTTAGCCTCGGCATAGTCACAATCAATACTTTCTAAACCCGCGCCAACTCTGGCAATAAACTGTAAATTGGATGATTTATCCAAAAAGGTTTTATCGATTTTAAAACGGCTTCGAATTACGATTCCATTATAATCATGGATTTTAGCTTCTATTTCTTCTTTTGAAGATTTAAAATCGGCGTGATTTTCAAAACCGGCATCTTCTAATTGTTGCCATAAAATTGGATTATTGCTATCGATATGTAGAATTTTTACGCTCATTGTATTAAATTTATAAGACAAAAATACAGCTTATTTCTTTTTTAATCTCGCAAAGTCGCAGAGACGCAAAGAAAAATGACTTAAGAAAAACTTAACTTGGGCGACTTCGCGACTTTGCGAGATTAAAACCAAACGTACAAATCTTAACTTGGGTAGAATTTTTTATTGCCTATATTTTTTTTAACTTTGAAAACAACTCCGCTGAAAATTCTACTCGGTTCACCTTCAAATCAGCACAAATTCTCTCAAATGATCTTAACTAAAACTTTTAATGACTTTTTTGACAACGAAAAATCAGGAGGACTCTTATTACTTTTTGTTACGATTCTTTCTATTTTTCTGGCGAACTCTTCATTTCAGACAAATTATATTGCATTTTGGGAATCAGATTTAGGCGGACATTCGATTACACATTGGATCAATGATGGATTGATGACTATTTTCTTTCTATTAATTGGTTTAGAACTTGAACGCGAAATTTATCATGGAGAATTATCCAATATAAAAAATGCCTCGTTACCCATCTTGGCTGCTTTTGGCGGAATGCTGGTTCCTGCCGGAATATTTTTAGCCTTAAACTTTGGAACTGCCACTCAAAACGGAGCCGGAATACCGATGGCGACAGACATTGCATTTGCAATTGGAATTTTATCCCTTTTAGGAAACAAAGTCCCAACTTCATTAAAAATATTTCTGACTGCACTGGCCGTTATTGACGATTTAGGCGCCATCATAGTTATTGCCGTATTTTATACTGCCTCCATTTCATTTATAAACCTTGGTATCGCGTTAGGAATTTGGTTAATCCTTTTTATCTTGAACCGAATGAAAATCCAAAACCTGATTCCGTATTTAATTGGCGGTGTAATCATGTGGTATTTTATGCTGAATTCCGGTGTTCATGCAACTATTACAGGAGTAATTCTAGCTTTTGTAATTCCGTTTGGAGCTGGCGGAGAAGAATCAACTTCATACAAACTCCAACATTTATTACACAAACCAGTGGCATTCCTGATTTTGCCATTGTTTGCCATTGCAAATACCTGCATAGCCATAGGTTCTGATTGGCATGAAGGCTTGAATCACCCCAATACTTTCGGAATTATTTTGGGATTAGTGATCGGGAAACCTTTAGGAATTTTACTTTTCTCGTTTATTGGTGTAAGTGCAGGTCTTTGTTCTCTGCCAAAAAGTTTAAAATGGCCCCATGTGATGGGCGCCGGAATGTTAGGCGGAATTGGCTTTACAATGTCAATTTTCATTACCATTTTGGCTTTTAAAGATCCTGAAACGATTGTTTTTTCAAAGATTGCCATTTTGATTGCTTCAGTACTTTCCGGAATCTTTGGGTTTGTTTATTTGAAGTATATTTTAAAAAAAACCAAAAAATAATTTGCTTCGCCTGATCGCTAACGCTCGTTTCCAAATTCCATAACAACATCATAACTACCTTTAAAACTTACTTATTATGATTGCACGAATCTGGCACGGAAAAACAAAAATTGAAGATTATGAAACCTACACCGATTTCATTATAAAAACCGCCATTCCTGATTACTCAAAAACAACTGGTTTTATCAAATTATCTTTTTTAAGAAACATCAAAAACAACGAAGGGCATTTTACTCTTATAACTTATTGGGAGAATCTCGAAGTCATTAAAAATTTTGCCGGTGATGATTTTGAGAAAGCCAAATATTATCCTGAAGATGATGACTTCCTTTTAGAATTTGAAGAGAAAGTGGAGCATTTTGAAGTGTTTGCATAAAATAAAATTCCAATCCCAAAGCGTCGGGATAAATTCCAAATTCCAACTTTCTGCAATATTTTCATTACGGAATTTCTAGTGTGATTTCTCTCCCGAAGCCTCGGGATCGAAATGACAAAACCAGATTAAAAACAAAAATTCCAAACCCCAACAAAACTGGAATTTGGATTTTTTATATTACAATTTCTTTTAAAACCTAACCTTTAATCTGTTTCAAAGAAGTTTTTATTCCTTTAATCAAAGAAGAACTGAAGCCATTGTGTTCCATTTCGTTCAAACCAACGATTGTACAACCCTGAGGTGTCGTTACACGGTCGATTAATTGTTCCGGATGTACCTTCTCCTCTAATAACATTTTTGCAGCTCCTTTTACAGTTTGTGCTGCAATTGCTAAAGCTGTCTGTGAATCAAAACCAATTTCGATTCCGGCTTGCATTGAGGCACGTATATATCTTAAGGCATAAGCTGTTCCGCACGCTCCAAGAACTGTTGCTGCATCCATTAATTTTTCATCGATAATCGGAGCCGTTCCCAAATCTTGGAACAAATCTACAATTGGCATCGCTTCTTCACGATCTGTTTCAGGAAAAGAAATACAAGTTGCCGATTCTCCAAACTGCGCTGCAATATTCGGCATAATTCTAACTACCGGAAATTCGTTATATGTTTTTGACTGAAGCATGTCCAAAGACAAACCACTAACTGCCGAAGCTATAGTTTTCCCTTTTATTACCGGTAAGATTTCAGCAAAAACAGTATCTACCTGATATGGTTTTATGGTTAAAATCACCACATCAGCTTCCTGAATATTGTGTTTATTATCGTTAGAAACTGTTATTCCGTATTCAGCTAAATATTGAATACTCGCTGTGTTTCTTCTCGTTACTGTAACCGTATTATTTTTCGAGAACTTGGCAATTCCCAAGGCAATAGAAACCCCAAGATTCCCACCTCCAATTATATGTACTTTCATTGCTTATGTATTGTCTGGTTAATAGCATATTTTCAATCCGCAAATTACATAGATTTTGAGGATCTTAAATCACTGTAATCTATTAATTTGTGGCAAAAATTTAAAATCCTAAAATGATTCTTGCTACTCCAAAATAGAGCATGATTCCAAAAACGTCATTGGTTGTAGTGATAAACGGACCTGTTGCAATCGCGGGATCAATTTTATTTTTATGAAGAAATAGCGGTACTAAAGTTCCAAGAGTTGCAGCAAATAAAATCACTACAATCATAGAAATCGAAATGGCAATTCCCACCAAATATTGCTGATACATAATCGAGTGAAACCCTAACAAAAGCAACGATATAATACTTCCCGAAATCATGGAAACGGTAATTTCTTTTGTGAAATAACCACGACTAAACTCTTTTAAAGTACCGTTTGCCAAACCTTGCACTACAATTGCTGATGCCTGAACCCCAATATTTCCAGCAGTTGCTGATAATAAGGGCACGAAAATAAACAAAGTTGAATATTTTTGAAAAAGACCTTCATTTCCTTTCAAAACAAATGAAGCTACGATTTCAATTACCATCCCGATTAAAAGCCAAGGCAAACGCGCCTTAGTCAATTCGAGAACACTATCATTCGTTTCAACGTCCTGGGTAATACCCGCAGCCATTTGATAATCTTTATCAGCTTCGTCCTTGATTACGTCAACGATATCATCAATGGTAATTCTCCCCACCAGACGACCAAGTTCATCAACCACAGGAATTGCCTCTAAATCATACTTTTGCATGATACGCGCTACCTCAACATCTTCGGTATCGACGTTTACAAAATTTAATTTTCGGATATAAATATCACCTATCTGCGTTTTAGTTGAAGTCGTCAATAAATCTTTCAATGATAATCTTCCTTTCAGTCGGTTTTCATCATCAACTACATAAATTGAATGTACTCTGGACACGTTTTCGGCCTGAATACGCATTTCTTTCACACAAGTCAGTACATTCCAGTTTTCATTGACTTTTACCAACTCTTTTCCCATCAAACCACCGGCAGAGTTTTCATCGTAACGCAACAAATCGACAATGTCTTTGGCGTGTTCAACGTCAAGCATTTCAGAGATTACTTCGGCTTTTATTTCCTGCGAAAGTTCACCGATAATATCTGCCGCGTCATTGGTTTCAAGCTCATCAAGCTCTTCTGCAATTTCTTTAGGCGAAAGTCGGCTTAAGATGTTTTCACGCAAGTCATCTTCTAATTCCAGAAGAATCTCTGCTGTTTTATCACTATCTAAAACCCTGAAAATATAAGTTGCTTCGTCGAAATCCATTTCATCGAGGATTTCCGCAATATCGGCGTGGTGCAGATCGTTTAATAAAACTTCAAGTTCCTTGTCGTTTTTTTGAACAATATGCTCTTCTAATTGTAGTATTAATTCTTTGCTAACTTTGAACTCCATCGGCTTCTATTTTTTGAGTCAGTTCAATAAATTCTTCTACACTAAGTTGCTCAGGACGTTTATCAAAGATAGTGTCTAATCGCAATTCATCAGTTAAATTTAATGTTTTCAAACTGTTACGTAATGTTTTTCGTCTTTGCTGAAAAGCAGTTTTCACTACCGTAAAGAACAACTTTTCTCCGCATGGAAGACTGTAGTCTTCTTTTCGGGTCATTTTCATCACACCCGACTTGACCTTGGGCGGAGGAATAAAAACATTTTCGTCAACAGTAAACAAGTACTCAGTAATATAGAAAGCCTGGGCCAATACAGATAAGATTCCGTAAGCCTTTGAGCCTTTTTTCTCGCAAATACGTTCAGCAACTTCTTTTTGGAACATTCCGGAAAACTCAGGAATCTGGTCTCTGAACTCTAATGTTCTGAAAACGATCTGAGTCGAAATATTATAAGGAAAATTCCCGATTATAGCGAATTGTTTGTCTTTGTAAACCTCATTAATATTGTATTTCAGAAAATCCTGTGAGATAATCTGATCTTTTAATTTCGGATAATTTTCACCCAAATACGTCACAGATTCCGTATCAATCTCGATTACGTGCGTATTAATTGGTTTGTCAAGCAAATATTTAGTCAACACACCCATCCCTGGTCCTATTTCTAAAACCTCATCGTATCCTTTTAAGCTTAAAGTATCTGCAATTGCTTTGGCGATACTTTCGTCTTTTAAGAAGTGTTGTCCTAAATGTTTTTTAGCTTTTACTTTTTCCATTTTCTTTTTTAGATTCTTAGATTTTTAGACTTCTTAGATCGTTAGATTTTCCGAAATATCGAATAATCCAAAAATCGAATAATCAAGCAATCTATTTTTTATTTATTTCACGCAACTGCTGAATATCTAACAAATCTTTGGTTCTATTTGCCTTAATTTTACTTGTAATAAGATCTTCTAAAGACAGGACATTCCATTTTAAAAATGTTTTACCATTAACTGTTGTTTCTTCACTATCCTTATAAGCTTCTTCAAAAGTTTTATTCACAGAAAATTTAGTAATCAATTCCAAATCTAAATCAACCGGAGAAAACTTAATTGATATATTTTGTTTCTGTTGTTTTACATCTTCAGGAAAATCTTCAATTTCATATCCCATTTCGTTAAAAACAAACACTAATTTTTTAAAATTTTCATCTGTTGTTTCAATCCAAAAATCAACATCAGCAGAATGTCTTTGATATCCATGAAAATTAACGGCTCCACCGCCAACCATAAGCATTCTAACTTTATATTTATTTGCTAAAGCTATAAACTGATCAATATTCTGGTCCCACAATTTTGACATGTTATTGTGTTTTGATTACAATTATAAAATTGTCTTTATTTTTATCTACTTTATTCTTTACAGGAAATTTACTTATTCTCTCACTTAAACGCAGAAAACTATAGAACCTTTCAGTTTTAGACAACTTCAAAAAATCTTCTTGTTGTTGTTTATTACTTTCCTCTTTTGTTTGAAATCGAATTTCCATAATATTTTTTTTAGTTGAAACTGGTCCCGATAGCTATCGGGAGAGACTGAAAACTAATTTTTAATGTTCCGAAATAACCTCTAACTCGGTTCTGAAAGAAAGCATTTTGTCTGCGAACAATTCTAAAGCTTCTCTATGAAATTTTGGTTCATCTTCGATGTAATAACGCTCCAAAGTTTCTTTATTATCGGTAATATATTGAACAGAATACGTAATTCCGCCCATTTCTTCTTCAATTAAAACTTTTACAATTCTTGCCGAAGAAAACTTGTTCGTAGCCAAAATTTCCGGTATATGTTTTTCCTGCATCCACTTCAACCATTGGTCGTGAACGCTTTCGTGTATATTTGTGGTAACGTTGTAAATAATCATTTTTTCTTGTTTAATCGTTTATTCGGTTAAACGTTTAACCGATTAAACGGTTCAACCAAACTATAAATTCTTATCTCCTCTCAACTCGCGGTATTTTTTTCTCGCATCAACAAAGTAAATACTGTCCTGATGGTTAAAAATTACCTTCTCATACAAAGGTTTTGCTTTCTCTATATCTTTCAATTCGTCGTTGTAAATTTCCGCAGAAAAAAACAAAGCTTCATCAACATAAATTCCGTCGCTATGATGGTCAATGATCTGTTGATATTGGCTTAAAGCCGAATTGTAATCTTTTTGACTTTCGTAAATCTGACCTAAACGCAACATTGTTACAGCTTCTATTTCCTGTCCTTTAAAGGTTTTCAGTATGTTCTGAAACTGTGCAATCGCCTCTGGTTTTTTATTCTGATAAATTAGAAAATCACCTTTTGCGAATAGCTTTAATGCTGTTTGTGTCGAATCGGCTACGGTATTGTCATTTATCAGTAAAAAATATTCCAGTGCGTCATTGGCAATCAATTGCGTGTTTGCCGATTTCAATTCTTTGAATTGTTTTAAAGCCCATTCAAAATCGGTTTTAAAATAACTTGTTTTTGCCGCCTTCAAACTTGCTTCATGCGCTATGACATCATTCTTTAAATCCAATTGAATCTGTGAATAATAAATCAGCGCCTGATTGAACTTTTCCTGCAAAAGCAGAATATCCGCCAATTCCATTTTAGCATCCGCCTCCTGATAATCGTTCAAATTTAGCTCTAAAGCCTTTTTTACAATTACTATCGCTTCTTCGGGCTTTTTTAAATTAAAAGCCAGGAAATGCGCCTGAATTATTTGCAAAGATAAGGTAAAAGGAGTTATTTCATAGGTTGTAAGCAATTGTTGTAACTCAGTATTGATAATTGGATAATCTTTTTCCTGAGCTTTCGCAATTTTGATTTCCATTAAATTGGCATTTGTCTGCACCAATAAATCTAAATCTTTGGTATTTAGCAGAATAAAATTCAGGATTTCGGCAGCTGTTTCAGTGTCATCCTCATTCAACGCAAACTGACTTAAATTGACAATACTCATTAAAGACTCAGGTTCGCGTTTGTAAATCGCTTTTTCCTGAATAAAAGCCTTCCCGAATTCCTTTTGCTGTACATAAAACCAGCTCAAATAGTGATTCCAAAACACATCCTGATCTTTCTGCGTTTTCAGGATTAAAGCTTTGCGCATTGCATCTTTAAAAGCGGTATTATCCG
The DNA here is from genome assembly GCF_031458035.1 of Flavobacterium aquidurense. Classification (GTDB taxonomy): domain Bacteria; phylum Bacteroidota; class Bacteroidia; order Flavobacteriales; family Flavobacteriaceae; genus Flavobacterium; species Flavobacterium aquidurense_C. The sequence continues at coordinate 42,243 of NZ_JAVDXR010000015.1, read as the reverse complement.
TTTCGCCATTCATAAAACGGGACAATTGTGTCTGAATTAAATTGGCATTTTGTGGATTTTGATAAGATTCTGTCAATAAAAGATTAATCATTTGATCGGTCTTTCCTAACTGCCCGTACAACATTCCGATTTGGAAATTAAAATTGTAATTCGGCTGTACCTGCATTGCGGTTTGATACGCTTTTAAAGCATATTCCAGCAATACTTTTTTCTCAAATGAATTTCCGATTCCGTAAACATCATTCGGACTTGTTTTGATTTTTTCGATTGCCTGATCGTAATAATTTTTGGCTTTGACATCATTTTTCTGAAGCTGGAAATTATACCCCAATTCCACTAAAAAAACGCCTTGTTTGTATTTGCTGTAACGGTCCTGAATCATTTTTTCAGCCAAAGCATATTGCTGCAATTGCTGATAACAATCGACGGTTCGTAAAAAATATTGGGTATTGGATGGCGAACTGTTTAAAAGCTCTTCATAACTGATTTTCGCTTTCTCAAAATCGCCTTTGTCGTAGTAATATTGGGCAAGCTGCTCATTTTGAGAGAATATAAAAGAAGACCACAACAAAACGATATAGATAAAAAGGTTTTTCATATTCGGATTTTTTAAGTTGTGTTTAGTTTCTTTTAGAAACTGTCTTTATGCATTATCAAATTTTAACGTATTCTTTTTTGGCTTTAGATTTCCAGATTATTAAAGTTAAACCAATTAAAATAAAAGGAATACTTAAAATCTGTCCCATATTAATTGGCATGTTATTTTCGAAAGCTTCCTGATTTTCCTTAAAAAATTCGATTATAAATCGGGCGAGAAACAATAACGTCAGGAAACAGCCAAATATAAGTCCGTTAGTTTGCTTTATTTTTTCTGATTTAAACATGAAAAATAAAATTCCGAAAATCAACAAATAAGAAAATGCTTCGTACAATTGCGTTGGATGCCTCGGAATCAAATCGTCTCTTTGAAAAACAACTCCCCAATTTCCGTTTGTCGGTTTTCCGTAGATTTCAGAATTCATAAAATTCCCAAACCTTATAAAAGCTGCTGTAATCGGAACTCCGATCGCCATTCTGTCCAAAAGCCATAAAAAATTGACTTTGAATTTTTTACAATAGAGAATTATAGCAATTAAAACTCCGATTGTTCCTCCATGACTAGCTAAACCCTGAAAACCAACAAATTTATAAACGCCACCAATCTTCTGAATTGGTAAAAGTATTTCTATGGGATGTTTAAAAAAATAATCCGGTTCATAAAAAAGGCAATGACCTAATCGAGCTCCCAAAATTGTACCTACAATCACGTATACCAGTAAACTATCCAGATTATCTAAGGGCTGCTGCTCTTTTTTATAAATATTTCTGACAATGTAATATCCCAATAAGAGTCCGGAAGCGAAAAGCGCTCCGTAATATTTCAAAGGAAAACTATCTGTTATCATAACAATAACCGGATCCACATTCCAATTTAAAATTCCGTCCATCTCTTGGTTATTTTTTTATTAAAGTTCCGGGTTAAAATCGAGAAAACCTAACAGGTTTTTAAAACCTGTTAGGTTTAGTCTTAAGAACTATAAACTTAATTTATAATATCAAATCCGCAGTATGGGCGTAAAACTTCTGGAATTACGATTCCTTCCGGCGTTTGGTAATTTTCTAAAATTCCAGCCAAAACTCTTGGCAATGCCAATGAACTTCCGTTTAATGTATGTGCCAATTGGTTTTTTCCGTCTTTGTCTTTGAAACGTAATTTCAGACGATTTGCCTGGAAAGTCTCAAAGTTTGAAACTGAACTGATTTCTAACCAACGATCCTGCGCTGTAGAAAACACTTCAAAATCATACGTTAAAGCCGATGTGAAACCCATATCTCCTCCGCATAAGCGTAAAACACGGTAAGGCAATTTCAATTCTTTCAAAATATCTTTAACGTGCTCCACCATTCCGTCAAGCGCCTGATATGAATTATCCGGATGTTCGACACGTACTATCTCCACTTTATCAAATTGGTGCAGACGATTTAACCCACGAACGTGAGCTCCGTAAGAACCTGCTTCACGACGAAAACATGGCGTATATGCGGTATGTAAAACCGGCAATTCGCTTTCGTTTAAAATAACATCACGGAACAAATTCGTAACAGGAACCTCAGCAGTTGGAATCAAATATAAATCATCAATTGTTGAATGATACATTTGCCCTTCTTTGTCCGGCAATTGTCCTGTTCCGTAACCTGAAGCTTCGTTTACCAAATGCGGTACCTGAACTTCGTTGTATCCTGCAGCTGTATTTTTGTCTAAGAAATAATTGATTAAGGCACGTTGCAAACGGGCACCTTTTCCTTTGTAAACCGGAAAACCAGCACCTGTAATTTTAACACCCAATTCGAAATCAATGATGTCGTATTTTTTTACCAATTCCCAGTGAGGCTGTGCATCTGCGTGCAAAACCGGAATATCACCTTCCTGAAAAACATTCAAATTATCATCCGGAGTTTTTCCTTCAGGAACAATATCAGCCGGAAGATTTGGTAATGTATATAATTTATTGGTTAATTCGGCTGCCAAAGCTTCTGCTTTTTCACCTAATTCTTTACTTTTTTCTTTTAAGGAAACTGTTTTTTCTTTTAAGATTGCAGCTTTAGATTTCTCCCCTGCTTTCATCAATTCCCCGATATCTTTGGATAATTTATTAGATTCAGCTAAAGTATTGTCTAATTCTACTTGCGTTGCGCGACGGTTTTCGTCTAATTGCACCACTTCTTCCACAACGCTTTTAGCATCGATATTTCGTTTTGCTAAAGCCTTGATTACTTTCTCCTGATTCTCTCTAATAAATGCGATTTGTAACATAGCTTTGTGTTTATAACTAGTATTTTTATATAAAGGAAGCAAATTTAAGGAAATGTTTGCTAAGATTACGACAAAGTTTAAAAGGAAAAGTTATTTAATAGCTGTTTCACAAAGAATCGCGAAGCATACGCAGAGTTACACAAAGTTTTAAAAAAACCTTTGTGAATCTTTGTGCAGTTTCTTCGTGAATCTCTGTGGTATAAACAAAAAAACGGAAACAGCCCCCCAAAGCCGTTTCCGTTTATATTTTTTCGAAAGTTTAAAACTATCTCGTATACACCGTAATGACACCAGCGGCATCTTTCACTTTTAATTCGTGAAGTGTAAGATTCACAATGTCCTGAGTTTTACTCACACCATTTACAACTGTAGTGATGTTATTATGTGATCTGGAGTAAATTCCAGATTGAACTGTTAGCGCACAAGCACTTACAGCTGAACTATAATCTCCAACGTTTATAGTGTTATCTATTTTTAGTTCAATATAATCTTTGTTACATCCATTTGTATTTTCAACTGGATCGCTCAATTGTTCTGTTCCGTTAACAACAATTCCTGTTTTGCTAAGATCCCATTTTCCTTCCAATGGTATTAATGTTTCCCCTTCGTTATCATCATTGCTGCAAGATGTAGTAAATAAGCCAATGCTTAGGATTAAGGCGAGTAATAAGCTTCTAGTTTTCATAGTTGATTTCTTTAAAATTAATACTGCTAAATTAATTTCAAAGCATCTCCGATATGTTACATAAATTTCCCGATGATTTACATAATTTCTAGAAATAAGTAAGTAATTTCACAGAAATATGCCTATTTACGTTCCACAAGTAGTTCTTTGAGTTCGTTTGTTTTTATAAAAGATGATAAACGTCCGGACAACAATAACATATCTCTTTCTTGTGGAGTAATTTTTAGTTTCGTCTCCACGTGTGATGCAAATTCGTATAAAATCAAAATTTCGGCAGCATTTAAGTCCTTGAATTTATCTTTGGTTAAGGTCGCCAGAATTACTTTTCCATCACTATCTTTTTTAAAGCTATCTTCTCCAAATTTATCTGTTAGTTCTTTTTTAAAATTAGAATAAAAACCTAACCAGTTTGAAGATGTGTCATCTGAACTTTTCAATTCGCTTAATAATTTTTCATAAGCCTCATCTTTTTCCATTTTAAGCAAATAATCTCTTAAAGTTGTAAAACCAATTACCTGATAATTGGAAACTGGTATTTTGTATCGTTCAAGTAAATTTTCAACATCATGGTCAAAAGTTATATATCTGGTTTGAACTGTATATAGCGAAGCCGTTTCGAACAAGGAAATAAGCCGAATTTTTTCATCGCTTACAAAAGGTTCCTTTTTCCCGGGCCCTAAACAATCGATAAATAATGCTCTTTTATTTTTATTATCAACTCTCGAATCGCTATTCAGCAATTCAATTAAAGTTTTGTAACCCATATTATCAGATGCTCCGCCGTCGATAAGGCACAATATCTTGTCCTGATTTTTAATGCCGAATTTTACTTTTGGAAGTATTCCCGGAAAAGCAGAACTCGCCGTAATCGCGTACGTCACCGGAAAATCGAATCCGTCGTTTACCTCGTTTTTATCTAATGAAATGGAAGCTTTATTGGGTGCCAAAGACGAATTTAGATTCAGTCCTCTTATAATATGCGGCATAAACGGAAAACGTTCTCCATTGTTATAAGCTGTTCCATTGGCTACAAGCATTGGCAGGTACGGAGCTTTTTTACTTTCCTTCGGAACAAAAAAATCGGACATTAGCATTTGGGTTCCAAACTTATTGGGATTTTCAGGATTCGAACTGTCATATTGCAGAATCTCCGAATCTAATCGCTGCGTCATCGATATTTTATCGCCTTTTTCGTTTCGGCTGTTATTGAGAAGTGATAAAATACTCGCAGATTTGTCTACATAATCTTTGTAATTATCGGCTTTGGAGAAGTAAAACTCATTAAACGAACAATTATCATGAGTGAGTTTATTTTTCAGAATCGTCAAATAATACGCTGCCGAATAACAGCCTCCGGAAACGGTAGAAAAATAATCGACTTCATTGAGAAAATTATGGTGCGAATTGGCTTCTTCAATTTCCTCCAGACCTAAAAGCACACCCATACTAAAAAACTGCGCTCTTGAGCCTCCGCCCGAAATGGCAATTCCTAAAGCAATATTAGGATTCTGGATCTTCTTGTCGCGCTCCTGAACTGACTTATAATCGGTTAATGAAACCGCGGGAATCGAACTATAATTGATTTCTGAATAGAGACTGATCTTGTTTTGAGAAAATCCGGATTGAAAAAAAAGAAGCACTATTATTGGGCCGTAAACATATCTCATTTTAAATCAATTCAAACGAAGTTATTTCACAAAGTTACGCAAAGTTCACGAGAGTTTTCTACCACAGAGAAGCCAAAGGTTCACAGAGCTGCACAAAGAAAATTAAACTTTGCGACTTCGCGCCTTTGCGAGATTAAATAAAAACTTTGTGGATCTCTGTGCAAAACCTTTGTGCTTCTCTGTGGTAAAACTTTATAAAGTTAAAAAACTAAGCACGCTTAATCTCATGCCCCACATATTCCTCCAAAGTCGTAAACATATCATCTACAGAAAGCACTTCGAAATCAGGATGGCTTTTCAGGAAATTAGCATTCAGTGTAACTAAATTTTCTTCGAGTTCAAAGAAAGTATCATTATTTAGAGCATCGCGAATTGGGTTAACACCTTCAAATTTTCCGCTCACAAACTTATTCAGTTTAACACTACTCATCAATTTGACTTTTTTGCTTTGCTGCTGGAATAATTCCAAATGTTTTTCGGCACCAATCAAAGCCAGACCTTCTTCGATAAGTTCGTTCAGTTCTTTATTCCAGGCCGATTTATAAACAAACTGCGAAAAATTTCCTTCGACATATTGCGAGTAATAATAATCCAGATAGTAACTCATCAAAGCATCGGCATGAATAAATTCGTCATCGACCCCTTCCTCACGCATTAAATTGATTACCGAAATATTAGAATGAATCACATCATGAAGATTTTCACTATTCATTGCTGTTTCCGAAACTATTATTTTACCGAATTCCTCCATTTTGTTTGATTTAGGGATTGATTTGCAAATTTCAGCTAAATTAAGACAGAAAAAAAGTACAATCTGATTTATATATCATCAAATTTCGTCGCTATTCTTTTTTTCATTCATTTTCGCCACCAAAGCTTTCAAACGCAAGGCGCGTTCTTTTTTCTCTTCCTGAAGTTTAGCTTTCTTCCGGTTGAGCAATTTGGTATGCAAAGCCTTGTTTTTGGTATTTTTTTCGGGTCCTTTTGCCATGATTTCTACTCTTTAAGTGCGTTTACAAAATTCTTTAAAGATTGACCTTGCAAATTTCGGAGAAATAATGATACCAACGAGAATAATTTTTTGGGCGTTACCCTCCGGGTCGGGCTATTCGCTGCAAGTCCTCGCACTTCCTTCGTCAGGCTGTGGGCTTTCCGCTGCTATCCCTAACGCTCACGTATTCATAAGGAGATTTAGTTTTGTGAGATCCTTTTGAAAGAAAAAAGATTATCTTAGGCTTAAAAACTTAATGTAAATTAGTTAAGAAATAATGTGAAATAAATATCAAACTCTTTATGAACAAAATCCTTTCTTTCTCCCTTTTAGTTCTAATCAGTTTTTATTCCTATTCCCAGAAAAACAAAACGATTGAAAAAGTAGACATAGAACTTCAAAAATGTCTCGATGACACTCAAAATAACATGCTGAATTGTACACAAGTATATTACACTAAAATGGACGAACAGCTTAATGTCACTTACAAAAAAATAAAAAACAAACTAAGTAAACCCGAACAGGACAAATTAAAAAATCAGCAACTCGCTTGGCTTAAAAAAAGAGATCAATATTTTATAAAAGTCAAAACCGATACAGCAAAACAACTCGATGGAGAAAACTCATCACAAGATTACAAAATGATTTGTGCTCATGAAAATGCCTTATTTGTGAGAGATAGAATTATTGAATTGGAAAAAGTGTATTTAAAAAACTAGAAAACTTTATCAAAACAAAAACTTAATATTAGATCACGCAACCATTTAAAAAAACTACATCTGTTTAATAAATAGGATTTTACAAAAAAACCTAACTAAACTAAAACCTAAAAACATGAAACAGATTATTTTTATTTTCAGTATTTTATTTGCGTTTGCAAGCTGTGACAATGATGATTCGAATACAACAACTGTAGAGTCTTCCTTAATTATACAGGGAGATTTTTATAATTCAATGCATACCACTAAAAAAGAAAATCTAGTTATCAAAGATCAGAAAGCATGGAACGCTTTATTGGCCAGCATGAGACTTACCGCTTACACCAATTATTATTTTCCTGAAGAGATTATAGATTTTACAAAATATCAGGTAATTGCTGTTTTTGATGAAGTCCGAAATTATGGTGGTTATTCTATAGACATTACTAAAATCACACAAACCAAAGATCATATTGTCGTTAAGGTTGAACAATTAAAAACCGGAGGTTTAAATGCCGTAGTAACCCAGCCTTATCATATTGTTAAAATAGCAAAATCCGACAAAGAGGTTGTTTTTCAATAAAAATTAACGTTCAATTCTATTTTCAGGATTTATTATACTTTTATAGATTATAAGAGCGATTGCGGATTTGTAATCCCTCATATAATTAAAAACGAAAAGAATTTACAAACCACATGACTCCAGCCTTCTTCTCCACTCCCGAAAAATTCAGAGCATGGTTAGAAAAGCATCACCAAACTGAAACCGAATTATTAGTTGGTTTCTATAAAGTGAAGAGCAAAAAACCATCTATGTCGTGGTCAGAATCAGTAGATCAGGCGCTTTGTTTTGGCTGGATTGACGGCGTTCGGAAATCGATTGACGAAGAAAGTTATACCATTCGGTTTACACCACGAAAGAAAACCAGTATTTGGAGCGCCATCAACATCAAAAAAATCGAAGTACTCACCAAAGCCGGCCTTATGAAAGAAGCCGGACAAAAAGCCTTCGATTTAAGATCTGAAGACCGTTCCGGAATATATTCGCACGAAAAAGAACCTTCTTTTTTAAATCCTGAATTTGAGAAACAATTCAAAGCCAATAAAATCGCATGGGATTATTTTAATCAGCAGTCACCATCGTACAAAAAAGTCATGATTCATTGGATTATGACTGCCAAACAAGAAAAAACCCGAATTTCGAGATTGGAAAAAGCAATAAATGTCAGTGCTGAACAGAAACGAATGTTGTGAAAAAATAACAAATCTTTATCATTTTTTTTGAAAGGCAAGTACTAACTTTATCCCACTTATCTTAAACCTCATCAAAAAGATACCAATGGAGAACAGAACTACCTTACAATACTACGTTTTAGATGTATTCTCGAATAAAAGTTATAAAGGAAACCCATTGTCGGTTGTTTTTACAGATGGTGATTTAGCATTAGAAACCTATCAGAATATCTCGAAAGAATTTGGGTATTCTGAAACTTCATTTGTGTATTATTCCACAAAACTAAAAGCTCTGACTGTTCGCTCTTTTACTCCAACCGGAATCGAAATCGACGGCGCAGGACATAATTTATTGGGTGCAGTTTGTGGTGCTTTGCTAAAAAAAATGCCCATTTTTGAAGAGCAAAATGAAAGCGAACCTTTTGTAATCATGAAAAATTCGCCAATACCTTTGACAGTAAGTTTTGATCCCGTTACGCAATATCCGGTGGTGCAAATGCATCAAAAATCGGCGGTGATTAAGCAGGAAATTCCAACGTACAGAATTGCGGTAGCATTGGGTTTAAAAATTGAAGATTTAGATCTGAATGCTTTTGTTCCGACAATCGTTAAAACGGAGGTGGCACACACAATGGTTCCCATAAAAAACAGTCAGATACTCAATAATTGTATTCCTGATAATCAGCTTTTGATTGAAATTTCTAAAGAATATCAATTTGAGGGATTCTATTGTTTCGCGCTTTCTGATGAAAATCAGGAACATATTGTCGAAACGAGATTCTTTAATCCGATAATTGGTATTTATGAAGATCCTGCGACAGGAACGGCTGCGGGTCCTTTAATTGGTTTTTTAACGCAAAAGAAATTCACAAAATCAGATACCGAATATAAAATTCTGCAGGGTGTAAAATTAAATCAGCCTTCGGTAATTGAAGTGATGAATCGTGAAGAAGATATTTTGGTTGGCGGTTCTTCAATTATCACAATGAAAGGGGAACTTTATTTATAAAAAAATCCTTGTATAAAAATTAGCCACGAATTCAGAATGATTATTAAATGATTAAAATAATTCGTGAATTCGTGGCGAAAAGATTTTTATAAATAAACTAGAAAATAGAATTTCTTAATTTGTTTTCATTGGTGGCAAATCAAACGCAACTGAATCGTGTTCGAAGTTATTTCTATGTCCGCCATCGCAAAAAGGTTTGTTGTTTGATAATCCGCAACGGCAAAGTCCTAGTGCCGCTCTTCCTTGTAATCCGTAAAGTGCTCCTTCCGGATCCATGATTTCAAAATCACCTTCAATTTTAATTGATCCGTTTTTATTGATGATAAGTTTTGTCTTGCTCATAATAGTGTTTGTTTTTTTCAGGGCAAAGGTTGCAAAATATATTTCGAAGATTTTAATTGACGGGCTAGTTTAAATTGGTTCTATTTAGTTTTACCACAGAGATGCACAGAGGTTTTCGCAGAGATACGCTAAGTTTTTTAAAGCAAAGCGAATTAATCTCGCAAAGGCGCGAAGGCGCAAAGTTTTTAAATTAATGCCACAGATTAAAGGATTAAAGGGATTTTTCTAATTAAATCTGCTCAATCTGCGGAATCTCCGTGAAACAAAACTTTGCGCCTTCGCGCCTTTGCGAGATTCTTTTACGAGAAACAAATAAAAAAACTTAGCGAATCTCTGTGTTATTCTTCGTGCAACTCTGTGAAATTGCTTGCGAATCTCCGTGAAATAACAAATTCTCAATTCTATTGCTTATTTTTGCACTCAATAAAATTGAGTTATGATACAAAATCCAAAGAGATATACTATTACGGCAGCCCTACCTTACACCAACGGACCTATACATATTGGGCATTTGGCGGGGGTTTACGTGCCTGCAGATATTTATTCGAGATATTTACGTTTGCAAGGAAAAGACGTTGCGTTTATTTGCGGAAGCGATGAACATGGCGTTGCAATTTCGATGAAAGCCAAAAAAGAAGGAATTACACCACAAGAAGTTATTGATAAATATGACGGAATTATCAGAAAATCATTTGCTGATTTCGGAATTTCGTTTGATAATTATTCTCGTACTTCGGCTAAAATTCATCACGATACGGCACAGGAATTTTTCAGGACTTTGTATGACAACGGCGATTTTATTGAAGAAACAACAGAGCAATTGTACGATGCAAAAGCAGATCAGTTTCTAGCAGATCGTTTTGTGGTTGGAACATGCCCAAAATGTGGCAATGACGGAGCTTACGGAGATCAGTGCGAAAATTGCGGATCGACTTTGAACGCTACCGATTTGATTAATCCGAAATCGACGATTACGGGAGAAACTCCTATTTTAAAAGAAACAAAACACTGGTTTTTACCTTTGGACAGATATACTGATTTCCTAACAGAATGGATTTTGGTTGGACATAAAAGCGACTGGAAACCGAATGTTTACGGTCAGGTTAAATCGTGGGTTGACGGTGGATTAGAACCTCGCGCGGTAACACGTGACCTTGACTGGGGAATTGATGTGCCGGTAGAAGGTGCAGAAGGAAAAAAGTTATACGTTTGGTTTGATGCACCTATCGGATATATTTCGTCTACAAAAGAATGGGCTGCGCGCGAAGGAAAAGACTGGGAACCATATTGGAAAGATCAAGACACCAAACTGGTTCACTTTATTGGGAAAGACAATATTGTTTTTCACTGTATCATTTTCCCGGCAATGCTGAAAGCTGAAGGAAGCTATATTTTACCAGACAATGTTCCGGCAAATGAGTTTTTGAATTTGGAAGGAAACAAACTTTCGACTTCTAAAAACTGGGCGGTTTGGTTACATGAATATTTAGAAGAATTTCCGGAGAAACAAGATGTTTTGCGTTATGCATTGACTTCAAATGCTCCAGAAACTAAGGATAATGATTTTACATGGAAAGATTTCCAGGCGAGAAACAACAACGAATTGGTTGCGATTTTTGGAAATTTCATTAATCGTGTGGTGGTTTTAACCAACAAATATTACGAAGGAGTTATTCCGACACCAAACGAATTCTCAGAAGTTGATGAACAAACTTTAGCCGAATTAAAAGCATATCCAGCTGTGATTTCGAGTTCAGTGGAGCGTTACAGATTCCGTGAAGCTTTGGGTGAATTGATGAATGTGGCTCGTTTAGGAAATAAATATTTGGCCGATGAAGAGCCTTGGAAAGTGATGAAAGACAATCCCGAGCGTGTAAAAACGCAAATGTATGTAGCCTTGCAAATTGCTGCTGCATTAAGCGTTTTGGCTGAGCCTTTCTTGCCTTTTACATCTAAAAAACTTTCTAAAATCCTGAATTTAAGTGATCTTAAAGAACATTTTGAAGGATTTAGCAAGTTTCTTAAAGAGAAAAATCGTGATGCAAAAGACATCATTATTGATAAAACGCTGGATTGGAATGATATTGCTGAAAATTCAGATTTGATTCCGGCAGGACATAAAATTGGCGAAGCAGAATTGCTTTTCGCAAAAATTGAAGACGAAGAAATACAAAAACAAATAGATAAATTGGAAGCTACAAAAACAGCCAATCTTGCTGAAAGCAAACAACCGGAACCACAAAAAGATTTAATTCAGTTTGAGGATTTCGCTAAAATGGATATTCGCGTTGGAACTATCCTTGAAGCAGAAAAAATGCCAAAAGCGAATAAACTTTTAGTTCTTAAAGTGGATACCGGAATTGACGTTCGTACGATCGTTTCTGGAATTGCAGAAAGCTTTTCTCCGGAAGAAATTATCGGAAAACGCGTTTCTGTATTAGCAAACTTAGCTCCAAGAGCTTTGCGTGGCGTAGAAAGTCAGGGAATGATTTTGATGACTACAAATGCTGAAGGAAAATTGGTTTTTATCAATCCGGATGCTGACGCTCCTAATGGTGAAACGGTAAATTAATTTTTTTCTGTGAAAAGTTAGATATAAAAAGTTAGATGTTAAAACATGGGATTTTTCTCATGTTTTTTCTTTTTGCTTGAATTATAGTTGTAAGTTTGTTCTGCAAAAATACTTATAAGGAGCAATCCTGAAACTTATCGTTATAATTATAAAAAAGCGATTCCCTCGCCATGATGTTCCTGCGGAAACAACGGAAATTCTATCCTTTCGGGTATTTTTGCACATCTAAAGCGAGGGTTTCGTGCGTTTAATATTTTCGAATATGCAAAAAGAAAATGAAAAAACATCAGAAACTGATGTAATGCGAAGTATGGCAAAATTTCTTTCAGACCTTTGGTTTGAAGATTTTAGAGATCAACCGGAACATTTGTCCGAAATTTTTGAGACAATTCTGTTAACCGAAATGGGCGATTATCAAGATCTTCGGGTCAAAATGATAAGCTGTATCAGAACCAGTAAAATGCTGGCGGAAACAATCGGTTCTTTTTCTGATTTAGAAATTAGGAATGCCTGCACGAGAATTATGAATATTTAGTACTTAACTAACGAGAATCAGAAAATTTAATTGATTCTCGTTTGTTATTTAAAAAACTCTGGAACGAAAGTTAAATATTTCGAAAAAATCGTAACAAATAGAAATTTAAATAAAAATAATTTCGTTCATTTGATATAATATTCTAATTCTAACGAAAAAATCGTAAAATCATGTTGATCCGTTTTGTTGTCAGTAACTTTATGTCTTTTAAAGATGAGACAGAATTTAATATGCTTCCTGCAAAAGGAAATGGCTCACGCCAACTTACTAATCATATAAAAAAAACTAAATCAGGAGTTGAAGTACTAAAAACTGCGGCGATTTATGGTGCAAACGCAGCTGGAAAGAGTAACTTAGTAAGAGCAATTGCATTCTTAAAATCTATTATTATAAATGATGTTGAATTATTAGTGCCTCAAAGTAAAAGATTCAGGCTTGACGAAAACTATCTGGAAAAGCCTTCAACTTTTCGAATTGAATATGAGTACCAAGGAATTCATTTCGATTATGCTATTGAGATTTTCAAAGGAAAAATAAAAGAAGAATGGCTTTATCTGATAAATTCAGTTAAAAAAAACAATGAAGAACTTTTATTTAAAAGAACCAACAAAGATGTTGAATTCGGAGAATACTTTAAAGATAAAAATGATATCCAATTCGCAAAAAAATTTTTAAAAAAGGAACTAAAAGAAAATGAAACTGTTCTAAATAATTGTTATTTGCTATTTGAAAGTAACAATATTTTAGATAAAATCTGTGAAGCTTTTTCAAAACTTCATCTAGTTTTTCCAAACTCTATAAATATTGAATTTACGAAATCTGTTTTATTAGGGACTAAAAAATTAGATTTTGCAAGAAAGATTCTTTTAAATAGCAAAACAGGAATTGAAAAAATTGTCTTAAGAAAAATAGAATCTAATTTATTCTTTGGTTTAGACGATATAAATATTAAAAATAATCTTGTTGATCAACTAGAATCAAGCATTCAAAACAGTACAGATAGTACAAAGGAAAAAACAATTGTTTTTACCTATAGAAATAAGCATTATAGCTTTATCAAGGAGAATAACGAATATTTTGTTCTTGTACTATGTACGAAACATGAAAATTCAGATTTTTCATTTGATTTCAGTGAAGAATCAGATGGTACAAATCGTCTTTTTGATCTTTCACCAGCTTTCGAAGAATTATTATACGAAGATGATTTTGTATATATTATTGATGAATTAGAAAGAAGTATGCATCCTTTATTAGCGAAAGAACTCTTAAAAACATATTCATTAAATTCAAAAACTAATAGTCAATTAATTTTTACAACTCATGAAAGTCAATTACTAGATGATGAGTTACTAAGACGAGATGAAATATGGTTTACAGAAAAAAAATCTGATGGAAGTACTGAATTTTATCCGTTAAGTAATTTTAACCCGAGAGGTGATAAAGTATTAGAAAGAGGCTATTTAGAAGGAAGATATGGCGGAATTCCATTTTTGGGAGATTTTTCTAAATTAATTGTTGAAGAAAATCTATTATAAATGGATCGTAAGAGATATACATTGGATGATTACAACAAGAAAGAATCATTTAAGGATGCAACTAAATTCTTTATTGTTTATGAAGGAGAAGACAAGGAACCTAAATATTTTGGAACCTTTAATAATTTATTTTTCGAACCTAAAAAAGCAAGTATTTTACATGTTTTTGAAAAAGATACTAATGTCATAGGTTCTCAACCAAAAAAATTAATAGAGAGGGCAAAGTCTTTCATCGAAAATCCTCCTAAAGATTTACCTGTAACTCCATCGGCAGATGACAAGTTTAGATTTGTACTTGATGTAGACCAACACCCAAAAGAAGAATATCCTGAATTAAAAGAATATTGTAAAAGTTTAGTTGATGCAGAATTATTTATAAGCAATTATTGTTTCGAGGTGTGGCTATTATTTCATTTGGATGAACCAGAAAATATTTTATGTAAAACAAGTAAAGAGTCAAAAACAGAACTTGGAACAAAACATACCAATTCAAAAATTAAAAACTATCCTAAAGGATATTTAACTCCTGAATATATCTTAAAAGCTATCGAAAGAGCAGAAAAAGCAGATTTAAACAAAGATGATTATTTTCCTGAAGAAAGATCAACGAAAGTTTATTTATTAATGAAGGAGCTTCTTAAATACTCAACAATTAACATTGAAGTTATTGATCCTAAAATAATATAAAATCTTTAGCTCTTTTTATAGTAAACAATGAAACTCACCAAACCAAGATTAGCCTTAATCTGCGGGATACTTTGTATTTCGATTTTTCCAATATTGGTAAAACTTAAATTAGCTCCGGGGTTGATTTCGGCTTTTTACCGAATGTTTTTTGCTGTGCTTTTACTTTTGCCTTATGTACTTTTGACAAAAAATTTCAAACTTCCGAAACCAAAATTTATTGCTTTGGCAGCACTTTGCGGTATTTTATTTTCTTCGGATGTTGCGGTTTGGAATATTGCCATTCAGGATTCAAGTGCGACTCAGGCTTCATTGCTGACAAATTTATCGCCACTTTGGGTCGGGATTGGATCTTTTTTCTTTTTAAAAGTAAGACCTGCAACTAATTTCTGGATTGGAACTATCGTTTCTTTATTCGGAATGGTGACTTTAGTTGGCTTTGGCTTTTTTATGGAATTAAATTTTAATCAGGCTTTTTTGTTCGCCGTTTTATCCGGAATTCTATATTCGATTTATCTTTTAATCAGCAAAAATGTGCTTTCAGAAGTCGATGTCTTATCGTTTATGACAATCAGTTTATTTACTTCGAGCATTTATTTGGGAATATTATGCTATTCTTTAAATCAATCTTTTTCAGGATTCTCCAATACAGGCTGGTTTGTATTAATCCTTCAGGCCGTGATTTGTCAATTGTGTGCCTGGCTTTCTGTAAGTTATGCGACACAACACATGCGTGCGACAAGAGTTTCGCTAAGTTTACTGAGTCAAGCTGTAATAACTTCGATATTAGCTTGGCTGTTTTTAGAAGAACAAATAACTTTACAGATGATTTTCGGCGGCATCATTTTGCTTTTCGGAATTAGAATTACTTTTTACGACAAGACTATTTCGCTAAAAAGACTATTTTCTAAGAATTGAGAATGGCACGCAGATTGTACGGATTTACGCAGATTTACGCAGATTGATCTTTTATTAGCTTTGAAAATGTTTCTCGCAGATCAGGCAGATCAGGCAGATTTCATTAATAATTTATCGCGATAGCTATGAGGAGTAGTGGTAAAAAAATTAGCGGAAATTTGTGTAATTTGTGGTTAAAAAAACTTCAGTCACTGATGCGACCAGGAGTGGCAAAAAAATTAGCGAAAATTTGTGCAATTTGTGGCAAAAAAAAAATTTCACGCAGATTTTACAGATTTAAGCAGATCAGTGCAGATATTTTTTTAAATCTTTTTAATCTTTTAATCTGTGGCAAAAAAAATTAAAGAAAATTCGTGAATTCGTGGCGGAGAAACCTGAAACTTGAAACAAAAAAACTATGTTACATAAAAGCAAAATACCAAATTTAAAAGTAATCGCATTTGATGCCGATGATACTTTATTTGTAAACGAACCCTACTTTCAGGAAACCGAACATAAATTTTGTGCTTTGATGGAAGATTATCTTTCGCATCAGGGTATTTCGCAGGAATTATTCAAGATTGAAATTGCGAATTTGCCTTTGTACGGATACGGAATTAAAGGTTATATCCTGTCAATGATTGAAGCCGCGATGAACATTTCGAACAATACAATTCCGATGGAAGTTATTGAGAAAATCATTCAATACGGAAAAGAATTACTCCAAAAACCAATCGAACTTCTTGATGGAATCGAAGAAACTTTGCAGGCTTTACACGGAAAATACAAACTGGTTGTAGCCACAAAAGGCGACTTAAAAGATCAGCACAGCAAATTACACCGCTCGGGTTTAGGACATTATTTTCACCATATTGAAGTAATGTCAGACAAACAGGAAATCGATTATGAAAAATTATTGGGCCGTTTGGATATTCAGGCACACGAATTTCTGATGATCGGAAACTCTTTAAAATCAGATGTTTTACCAGTTTTAGGAATTGGAGGCTATGCTGTTCATATCCCGTTTCATACCACTTGGGAACACGAAAAAATCAATCATAAAGTAGAACATGAGCATTTTAGCTCCTTTGAAAAAATTACCGAAGTCGTTCACAACTTACTATAATGAAAACACTTTTAGATTTAGAAAACTGGAATAGAAAGGAGCATTTTGAGCATTTCAGCCGAATGGAGGAACCTTTCTTTGGTGCGACCGTTGAAATTGATTGTTCCATAGCCTATCAAACAGCAAAAAGTCTGAACAGTTCATTTTTCATTTATTATTTGCATAAAACTTTAGTTGCAGTCAACGCAATTGAGAATTTTAGATATCGAATTTCAGGAGGCAAAATCTACATAAACGATCGTATTGATGTTTCGGCAACAATTGGTCGTGAAGATGGTACGTTCGGATTCTCATTAATCGAGTATAACCCTGATTTTAGAATTTTCGAAAAAGACGCTTTAGCTGAAATTGAACGAATTCAGAATACAACCGGCCTTTTTACAAGATCTTTTGACGATGATAATGTGATTCACTTTTCGGCAATTCCGTGGTTAAATTTCACTTCGCTTTCTCACGCAAGAAGTTATACATTTCCAGACAGTTGTCCTAAAATTTCCTTTGGAAAAATGATGGTTTCCGAATCTGGAAAAAGAACAATTGCAATGTCTGTACACGTTCATCATGGCTTAATTGATGGTTGGCATGTTGGGCAATTTGTAGATTATTTTCAGGAAATACTCAATGTGTAATTGAGATTTATCTTACGCAGTAAATCTTATTCTGGCATTTTTTAGGCTTTTAATAGCTAATTTTCTTACGTTTATTTCGTTGGTTTGCAGAAAATTTAAAATCTCAAATAAAATGAAAAAAATCGTAATTACCCTGGCGTTAGCACTAGGTTTAATGAACGTAAATGCACAAACTAAAGCAGAAAATACTTCAAACAATTTTAATAAGTGGTCTATCGAATTATCAGGTGGAGTAACAAAACCTCAACGACCATTTTCTACAAGTTACATGACCAGTACACCAAGCCCTTGGGTTGGCGATTTAGGAGTACGTTATATGTTCAATAATAAGTTTGGATTAAAAGCTGATTTTGGATACAACAGTTTTACAGCAAAAAACAATTCTCTTGATTTTGATTCAAAGTATTACAGACTGGATTTACAAGCTGTTGCAAACATTGGACGTATCATGAATTTTGAAACCTGGACCAACACTATTGGACTATTAGGACATGCAGGTTTTGGGATTGCTCAATTAGAAAGTGATAATTTTTCGGGTAGAGACAGAGTAGGTAATTTTATTGCCGGAGTAACGGGACAAGTAAGATTATCAAACAGAATTGCTTTGACAGGAGATTTTTCTACAATTTTAAACGCTTCTCAAGATCACACTTTTGATGGTGTGTATGTTGCAGAGAACAGAGGTTTTTCAGGATTGATTTTTAACGGTACAATTGGATTGAATGTTTATTTAGGTAAAAACGAAAAACATGCGGACTGGACTGTAATTTCACAAAATGCGGATCTTTCAGCATTTGAAAACAAAATCGCAGATCTTGAAAATCAGATTAAAAACATGCCTCAAAAACAAGTTATTGTCGAAAAACCAGTAACCAATACAGTAGTAAATGATAAAGACGTCATCAAAGAGATGATCAACGATAAATACTACAGTGTTTATTTTGATTTCAATAAGTCGACTCCAATCGAAAATTCAACTGCTGCTATTGATGTTGTTTTAACTTATTTAAGAAAAAACCCTTCAGCATCTCTTGATATTTTAGGCTATGCTGACCAGGTTGGAAGTACACAATACAACGAAAAATTATCAAATTTACGAGCAAATAATGTTAAAACTATTTTTGAAAAGGCAGGTGTTGCCTCTTCAAGATTAAATGTAGTTGCACAAGGTGCTGATACTTCAATTCAAAAAGATTCAGAAGAAGCAAGAAGGTTAGCAAGAAGAGTTACTTTCAAAGTAAAATAAATTTTTTCAAAATAAATTTAAGCCCTGAAGGAAATTCTTTCAGGGCTTTTTTGATTGTCCTATAAACACATCTATCCAAAATAATTTGTACTTTTCATTATTCAAAATTTAGCACTATTAAGTCGGAATAATTCTTGTGGATAAAAACTCATGAAAAAAATAGTAATTTTATTTCTACTGCTGTATAAATCAACATTGTTCAGTCAGACAATATTGGATTCCTATCCTTTAGATTCAAAACAATCTAATGGGCTCAATACAATTTTAACCGTTGAGAATGAACTGACACATGATGTTTTTGTTTTTATTGCCGATAAGGATAACGTTACAATTTTAAAGTATAATAGCTTTTTGTTTCTAACGGATCAATATACCGCTCCATTAAAAAATGCAAGTTACAGATCATTGGCAGGTTATAGTCTTAGTGACGACGGAAATCCAACTCTTTACTGGGCAGCAATTGATTACAGTACCATTTTAGCGGTAAAATATTATTTTGAAGACAAAACAAATCGAACTTTAAATTTTAAATTCCCTTCCTCAAATCAGCATATTGCTACAGAATTTCAGCAGAACAACTCCTACAATATACTTGCACAAGACCAATCAGAGCAAATTTTAATGCTTTATACATTTAAAAACGGAACTGTTGAAGAAAGAATGTTTGACTTTTCTACTTTTCGCTTTCAGGACAAAAACACAAGACCCCAGACCTTTAACAGGATTATTAGTGAAAACCCTATTGAAAAAATGGAGCAATCCGATTATAACCCTTTATACAAAGGGACAGTAAAAAGCAAATTGTATGTATTTCCCGATCACATGATTCTCACTTTAGATCATAATCCAAAAAAGACACAATTGTTTGATATGAATCTGGAAAGTCAGGAAATAAAAGAAACAAATTTTATCCAACCGGTTTCTGCAAAACCAATAAAATCAGGAAATTCCTTTTTTCAGGACAATAAACTATATCAAATTAATGGTAATGAAGAGGAATTGTTGTTAGATATAAAAGATTATAAGTCCGGCCAAAGCGTAAAAAGTATTAAAGTTTCAAAAAATGATACCATCCGTTTCAAGATATCTCCACTTGTTATTCAGAGAGAAGGACAAAGACAAGGTGAATTAAAAACTACAAAGAAATTTTTAAAACATCTCTTGTACTTAGATATTGGTTTATCTGTATTCAAAAACAAGCAAGATACTTACATAACTGTTGGTGGAACCCCAAAAATAATAAACGAAAACAGCATTCTTAATTACAGTTTTTTCGATGACGAAATACAGCAAATGTTTCCACAATCAAATTCTTACGAAATTAATACGCATTCGGAAAGCGTTTATTTTGAGAGCGTCTTTGATCCTGCTTATACTGCAGTAAATCAAGAAAAGCTTGAACCTTTGGCACTTGATAATATCTACTATTTTTTAAATACTAATAAAAATGCCACATTAAACAGCATATTAAAATTTAAAGATTTTTATATTTTAGGATATTATGATCGTGCTTTGAAGCAATATATTATGCGCAAGTTTAAAGATGGCTTTAATCTGGATGATCCCCTTTTGGATCCGCATAATTATCCATCATCTTTCAAAAAGCGGATTCCGCCAAAAAGGCCTTAAATTTATTGAGAATTATTCCAAATGTCTTAGGTTTCAGGGTTTTGAAAAAATCGATGGATTATTTTTTTTAACTTTACAAAAAAGACACAGTTATGCTATTAAAAAATATTGAATCAGCTTTGAACAAGCAAATTCGCATAGAGGCAGAATCTTCGCAAACCTACCTTTCTATGGCTTGTTGGGCTGAAGTACACGGATTAGAGGGAATTGCTCAATTTATGTACACACAGTCAGACGAAGAACGCGCGCACATGTTAAAACTGATTAAGTACGTTAACGAACGTGGCGGACATGCAACAATTACAGATCTAAAAGCACCAAAAACATCTTATACAACATTTAAAGAAATGTTTGAAGCGCTTTATAAACACGAAATTTTCGTTTCAGAATCTATTAACGAATTGGTTCACATTACCTTTGAAGAAAAAGATTATGCAACTCATAATTTCTTACAATGGTACGTATCAGAGCAAATCGAAGAAGAAGCGACGGCTAAATCCATCTTAGATAAAATCAACTTGATTGGAGATGACAAGGGCGGACTTTACTTGTTTGATCGTGATATTCAGCAATTAACGGTTACAAGTTCAATAGCTATCAATCCAAAATAAAAAAAGTTAAAGTTTATTTAGAATACTTAAAAATAACAAATTTCTTTTATATTTGTCTCTGTTTTTATAATACAGAGGAAAATTGGGCAAGAAAGAAAAAGACAAGGACAAGAAAAAGGATAAAAAGAAAAAGAAGAATAAAGCTATCCTTGAGAACATTAAGAAGTTAGAAAATTGTAAATCTTCTTGTTGTGAAAAATTCAAAAAGAGCGAAAAGAAACGCTGCTCGCGTTGTCCTATGTTTGATTTATTCAAAAAAACTGCTTAAACAATATATTCATAACCCACCAATGATTTGGTGGGTTTTTTGTTTAAATTGCAGTCACTTTCTTATTTTTAAAGTCTCAAAATTAATTTATGCCAAACCCTATTACTATACCTAAATCCAGTCTTGACTTTTTGGTTCAGCTTAAAACCAACAATAACAAGCCTTGGTTCGAAGCAAATAAATCCCAATATTTAACCGAATTAAATCATATCGAAACTTTTGCTGGCGCATTGCTTCATGAACTTTCAAAAACCGATGTTTTAGAAACAGCTTCAGGGAAAAAAAGCGTTTATCGAATTTATCGAGACATTCGTTTTGCTAAAGACAAAACTCCTTTCAAAACTTTTTGGGGAGGTAGTTATACGCGAGCTACTGCAGCAAGACGAGGCGGTTATTATTTTCATTTGGAAAAAGGAAACAGTTTTTTCGCTGGTGGATTTTGGGGACCCAATGCTGCCGATTTAAAACGTATTAGAAACGAATTTGCGCACGATTCTGAACCATTCCGAAAAATATTGCAGTCTAAATCTTTTATTTCAAATTTCGGAACTTTGCAAGGCGAACAGCTTAAAACAGCACCAAAAGGTTTTGACACAAACCATGAAGCCATCGATTTACTTCGCTACAAACAGTTTTTGGTGATCAAACGCTTTACCGATGAAGAGGTTTTAAGTCCGTTATTTTTAGAAAAGGCATTGGATGCATTCCAAAACATGAGACCGTTTTTTGATTATATGAGCGAAGTTCTCACAACCGATATAAATGGAGCTTCTATTTTATAAATAACAAAACCCTACAGTTCCGAGGCTTCGGTACTGTAGGGTTTACTTCACAGACAAGTATTACTTGCTTAACAACAAAATTTCGTTCACAATAACTTCGGTTATATACTTCTTCTCACCATTTTTGTCGTCGTAACTTCTGTGGGTTAGTTTTCCATCGATGGCAACTTCTTTGCCTTTTACCACATATTTTTCAATAATTTCAGCCGTTTTTCCCCAGGCAGTAACACGATGCCATTCTGTTTGTTCTACTTTTTCGCCCTTATCATTCGTATACCTGTCGTTTGTGGCAATCGTTAAGTGCGCTAATTTTTTTCCATTTTCTAATGTTTTAATTTCAGGGTCGTTCCCTACGTTCCCAATTAATTGTACTCTGTTTTTCATTGCGTTCATGGCGTATATTTTTTAAATGTTCGTATAAAATCGAATTCGTTCATCAAATTCAACACTGCAAAGATGTGACGGCCAGCAAAAATTAGTCGGTAGCAAACTGTTTACTTTCGGTTGTAACTATTTGTAAACGTTTGTAAATGGAAATCTTTTCGTATATTTGAGAGAAATCTTACGATATGCAGGCACAAATCAATAAAGTTGAGTTACGAAATTTAGAAATTGAAGACTACAAACAGTTAAAAAATTCCATGATAGAGTCTTATCCTGAAATGGCAAATTCCTATTGGGAAGAAAGTGATATCGAAAAATTACTTGCCATATTTCCGGAGGGTCAATTGGTGATTTTAGTAGATGGAATAGTAGTAGGGTCTGCATTATCGATTATTGTTGATGAAAAACTGGTGGACAAAAGACATAATTACAAACAAATTATTGGCGATTATACTTTTTCGACGCATAATAAAGATGCAGAAATTCTATACGGAATTGATGTTTTTATTCATCCCCATTATCGCGGACTACGTTTAGGACGTCGTTTATACGATGCGCGTAAAGAACTTTGCGAGCAACTCAACCTGAAAGCGATTGTTTTTGCTGGCCGAATTCCGAATTACGCCCAGCATTCAAAAAAAATGACTCCAAAAAATTACATCGATAAAGTCAAACATAAAGAACTGCACGATCCTGTACTTTCTTTTCAGTTAAGCAATGATTTCCACGTTTTGCGAATCATCAAAAACTATCTGGAAGGTGACGAAGAATCTAAGGAATTCGCCGTTTTACTAGAATGGAACAATGTTTATTATGATGAAAGTCCGAAACTTATCAATCTGGAAAAAAGCGTTATTAGATTAGGTTTAATCCAATGGCAAATGCGTCAGCTGAATAATATCGAAGAGTTTTTTGAACAGGCAGAATTTTTCATCGATGTTGTATCTGGTTATGGTGCTGATTTTGCCTTATTCCCGGAACTTTTCATTGCTCCTTTGATGGCCGATTACAATCATTTATCTGAGGCGGAAGCGATTCGGGAACTTGCTCGCTACTCTGACCCGATCAGAAAGCGTTTTCAGGAATTTGCCATTTCATACAATATCAATATTATTACCGGGAGTATGCCTTTTTTAGACAACAACAATCTCTATAATGTTGGTTTTTTATGTAAAAGAGACGGAACTTCAGAGATGTACACCAAAATTCACGTGACTCCAAACGAAGTACAGCATTGGGGAATGAAGGGCGGATCGCAATTTCAAACTTTTGATACCGATTGCGGCAAAATTGGAATCCTGATTTGTTATGATGTTGAATTCCCTGAACTTTCGAGAATTATGGCCAATGAAGGTATGAATATACTTTTTGTTCCTTTTTTAACCGATACTCAAAATGCCTATACACGCGTAAAACACTGCTCGCAGGCCCGTGCGATCGAAAACGAATGTTACGTTGCTATTGCGGGTTGTGTCGGAAACTTACCAAAAGTTAATAATATGGATATTCAGTATGCGCAGGCTTCTGTTTTTACGCCATCTGATTTTGCTTTTCCGAGCAACGGTATCAAAGCAGAAGCGACTCCAAATACTGAAATGACACTAATTGTTGATGTTGATTTAAACCTGCTAAAACAACTGCATGAACATGGAAGTGTAAGAATCTTAAAAGACCGACGACACGATTTATATGAAATTAAAAAGCTAGAATAATGAAAACCTGCCTCGAATGCTCCGAAAAAATTGTAGGCCGTGAAGACAAAAAATTTTGTTCAGACAGTTGCCGTAATGCTTACAACAACAAAATAAACAAGGACAGTACAAATTTCATGCGGAATGTAAACAATAAATTACGAAAAAATTACCGTATTTTGGCCGAGCTAAACTCGGAAGGAAAATCAAAAGCAACAAGGGATAAAATGATTAATAAAGGTTTTGATTTTGATTTCTTTACCAATATCTTGCAGACCAAAACAGGGAATACCTACTATTTCCTGTACGACCAGGGATATCGATCTTTGGACAATGATTATTTTATGCTTGTTAAAAAAGAAATTTAGTACGTATTCATCATGAAAAAAAACCCCACTTCAATTCTTGCCTTAGTCTGCATTTTAGCAATTCTTGGTATTATATATGCTACCATGATGCCGCAGTGGACTTCGAAAGAAGAAGAAGCTCTTGCTGAATTTTCAACAGAGAGAGCACTACACCAGGTAGAAATTATTGCTCAAAAGCCCCATTATGTCGGATCAACTAATCACGAATTAGTAGCAAACTACCTTAAACTTGAATTGAACCGAATTGGTCTGGAGACTTCTGTTCAGGAAGGGTTTACATTAAATGATAAAGGACTTTTAGTAAAATCTAAAAATATTCTTGCCCGTATAAAAGGAACAAACAACTCTAAAGCACTATTATTGCTTTCACATTATGACAGCGCGCCACATTCATTTTCTAAAGGAGCAAGTGATGATGCTTCAGGGGTCGCTACTATTTTAGAAGGAATTCGTGCCTTTTTATATTCTAAACAACCACAAAAAAACGATATTATAATTCTTTTCTCAGATGCTGAAGAACTTGGGTTAAATGGTGCTGCACTATTTGTAAACAAACATCCGTGGGCTAAAGATGTGGGCTTGGTTATTAATTTTGAAGCCAGAGGATCTTCAGGACCAAGTTATATGTTAATGGAAACCAACAAAGGAAACGAAGCGCTTGTAAAAGCATTTTCGAACGCAAAAGCAAAGTATCCGGTTTCAAATTCATTGATGTACAGTATTTACAAAATGCTCCCAAACGACACCGATTTAACTGTTTTTAGAGAGCAGGGGAAAATTCAGGGATTTAATTTTGCATTTATAGATGGACACTACAATTATCATACACAACAAGATGATATTCAGCATTTAAACAAAATGACGTTAGCACATCAGGGAACGTATTTAATGCCATTATTGAAATATTTCTCTAACGCCGACCTAAATGCTACAAACTCGACATCCGACGATGTATATTTTAGCGGTCCGTTTTCGTTTATCAGCTATCCTTTTACGTGGGTTTTTCCAATGACTCTTATTGCTTTGGGATTATTAATTCTTTTTATTTTTATTGGAAAAGTAAAAAGGTTAATCACCTTTAGAGAGATTTTCAAAGGCTTTATTCCACTCTTAGGATCGATCACAATTGCTGGTTTGGTTACTTTTTTAGGATGGAAAATCGTTTTACAGGCATATCCACAATATTCTGATTTACTTAACGGATTTACTTATAACGGGCATGCCTACATTGGCGCTTTCGTAACACTGAGTATCGCTATTTGCTTTGCTTTTTATCACCATTTTTCCGAAACAAAAATCACGATGAATCATTTTGTAGCACCATTGCTGCTTTGGATTATCATCAATATATTTTTAGCCAATAGCTTGACTGGCGCTGGTTTTCTGATTATTCCGGTTTATTTTGGAATCTTCTTATTTGGAATTTTTGTCATTACACAACATTATAGTTTAGGTCTAAACTTGTTATTTAGTATACCGGCCTTAGTAATTGTAGCGCCATTTATCGTAATGTTCCCAATTGGTCTTGGATTAAAAATTCTTTTTGGAAGTGCCATCCTGACTGTTTTACTTTTTGGATTATTGCTTCCGATTTTTGGGGATTTTATTCGAAAAGGTGCCTGGACATTGTTCTTCTTTGTCATATCCATTGGTTTTTTCATTTACGCAGGTTATAATTCCGGATACGAACACGGAAAAGCTAAATCCAACAGTTTGCTTTACGTTTACAATGCTAACACCAATTCTGCCGTTTGGACAACCTATGACACAAACCTTGATGATTGGACTAAAAGTTATTTGGGCGAGAAAAATCAGAGTGCCGTTGGATTAAACGCGTTGCCGATAGCCAGCAAATACAATTCTGGCTTTACATATAGTACGATTGCTCCGGTTGTTGATGTTCCTAAACCAACAATATCATTCTTAAAAGATAGCGTAATAGGTAATAATAGATATTTAAAAATTCAAATTACGCCAAACCGAAAAGTGAATCGTTACGATATTTATGCACATCCAAAAATGATGCTTTATAATTTTAAAGCCAATGGAGTTTCGACTTCAGGACAAAAAATGAACCGTTTAGAAAGAGATGGCTCAAAAATTTTATGTTATTATGTAGTAGGAAATGAACCGCTTGTAATGGAATTCTACATCAACAAATCATCACTTTTTGATATGGATTTAATTGAAAGTTCATTCGATTTATTGACCAATCCTTTATTCAAAGTGAAACCAAGAGCCGACTGGATGATGCCAACGCCTTTTGTTTTGAACGATGCTGTTTTAATTCAGCAAAAAATAAAAAGATATACAGCACCAGTACCTCAAATTGCTCCCGCAACGACAGTGCAAGACAGTACGGTTATTGTAAAAGACAGTTTAAAACCAATTATCAAACCGCAATAAACAAGAAAATCAAAAGATAAAAAGGACAAACTTTACTGTAAAGTTTGCCCTTTTTCTTTAACAGGCACATTCAATTTTCAATCCTGCCTGAATCCCATTTGTGCCTTCGGTGGCATAGCCGTCAAACTTCCACCACTCGATTCCGCCCAATAATTCCTTTACTTTAAAACCCAATTTTGCCATTTTCAACGCACCTCTTGTTGAGGCATTACAGCCAATTCCGTCACAATAAGTTACATACAAAACCTCTTTATCCAGATGCTGGGTGTTTTCAGCAGTCATTTCGCGGTGCGGAATATTAATTGCTGTCGGAATATGTTCTGCTTCAAATCCAAATGCTTTTCGGGCATCTATAACAACAATTTTTTCTCCGTTATTCAAGGCATCGAACAAATCAGAAGGATCCATTTCGAACGCCAGTTTGTTTTCATAATGTTTAATTTGCGCTTCCATTTTTTAGTTTTTATGATTTTGTTTTTTCAA
This sequence comes from Flavobacterium aquidurense, assembly GCF_031458035.1. Classification (GTDB taxonomy): domain Bacteria; phylum Bacteroidota; class Bacteroidia; order Flavobacteriales; family Flavobacteriaceae; genus Flavobacterium; species Flavobacterium aquidurense_C. The sequence goes on along the minus strand of NZ_JAVDXR010000015.1, from coordinate 14,918 downwards.
AAGTAGCCGAACATTATATACCATAAAAACGAAAAGAATTCATCAAGTTGATTACTTTTTTTCATGAAAAAGCCGTTCGAAAATTTTGTTTCTTTGTATAAATTCTCAAAAAAATGGAAATACGTCACTTAAGATTGATAAAAGCAATTGTGGAAGAAGGAAGCATCACGAAAGCTATCGACAAACTTCATTTGACACAATCGGCTTTGAGCCATCAACTTAAAGAAGCTGAATATCAATTGGGGACCGCTATTTTCCTGAGAATGAATAAAAAATTGGTTCTGACGAAAGCTGGCGAGAAAATCTACGAACTTGCCAATGAAATTCTGGACAAACTCTCGCAAACCCAAACACAAATCAAACAAATGGTTTTTGGAGAATATGGCGAAATCCGAATTAGCACAGAGTGTTTCTCAAGTTATCACTGGCTGCCATCAGTAATGAAACAGTTTCATCTGCTTTATCCAAATGTTGATTTGAAAATTGTAACCGAAGCGACGCATATTCCACTACAAAAATTATTAGAAAACGTAATTGACATCGCCATTATCAGCGATCAGATCGATGACAATAACATCAAATATCTGGAACTTTTTCAGGATGAAGTCGTTATGGCTGTATCTGAAAATCATGCCTGGGCGAATAAAAAATACGTTGTTGCCGAAGATTTTGTTAATGAACATTTGCTGATTCACTCCCTTCCGATGGAAACCGTTACGATTCATCAGTTTATTTTGGCTCCAGCCAAAGTAACTCCCAAAAAAATCACCGCGCTTCCACTTACCGAAGCATCTCTGGAAATGGTTAAAGCCGATATGGGCGTCATGTCGATGGCAAAATGGGCATTGTTACCGCATTTAAAAAACAATCCAATAAAAGCCATCAAAATTGGAAAAAACGGCTTAAAAAGAAAGCATTTTATTGCGATTAGGGACAATCAGGAATATCCAGCTTATTTTCATCATTTTATAACCTTTTTACAAACCGAAATCAACCTGCAATGGAATATACAATAAGAAACTGCGAAGTCACCGATTTGCCTAAACTGGTTATTTTATGCGAAAAACACGCCGAATTTGAAAAAGCCGATTATTCTCCTGAAGGAAAAGAAGAAGGCCTAAAAGTCGCGCTATTTAGTAAAGAGCCAAAATTATTTTGCTTAGTTGTTGCCGTAGAAAATGACATTGTAGGTTATGTTTCGTATAATTTCACCTATTCTACCTGGAGCGCTGGCGATTTTCTTTATATGGATTGTCTCTATTTAGAAGAAGAATCCAGAAGTCATGGCATCGGAGAAGTTCTAATTAATAAACTAAGAGAGATAGGTAAAACTAAAAATTGCGTCAACATGCAATGGCGAACACCCCAATTTAATGAAAGGGCTATAAAATTCTACCATAGGATGGGCGCAAAAGGAAAAGACAAAATTTGCTTTTTTCTGGATTTGTAATGCTCCACGCTTAATTTAGTCTCGCAAAGTCGCAGAGTCGCAAAGAAAAAGGCTTTATTAAGTTTTTTAAGATTTTGGCATCGACAAACCTTTGTACCTTTGCCTCTCTGAACCTTTGAACCTTCAAAAAAAATGAATCAACTAAGTATTTTAGGCTGTGGCTGGCTGGGTTTGCCTTTGGCAAAAAAATTAATCGAGAAAGGAAATTCGGTCAACGGCTCTACAACTTCTGAAAGCAAACTTTCAATTCTGAAAGATACCGGAATAAACCCATTTTTAGTGGTGCTTGAAAGCGAAAGTGTTTCTCAAACTATAACGGATTTTTTAGCTGACAGCGAAATTCTAATAATTGATATTCCTCCCAAATTAAGAGGAAATAATGCCGAAACTTCACATTCTACAAGAAAAGTCTTCGTGGAGAAAATCGAAAATCTGATTCCGTTTATAGCGAAATCAACCATCAAAAAAGTACTTTTTGTGACTTCAACGTCTGTTTACGGAGATCAAAATGATTTAATTACAGAAGAAACGAATCCAAATCCGGAAACGGAAAGCGGCAAACAATTGCTTTTAGCTGAAGCAATACTGCAGGAAAATCAAAACTTCGAAACTACCATTCTGCGTTTTGGCGGATTAATTGGTGAAGACCGTCATCCGGTAAAATTTCTTGCCGGAAAAGAAAACCTCGAAAATCCAGATGCACCAATCAATTTAATTCATCAAAAAGACTGCATTAATATTATCGAAGAAATAATAAACCAATCAAAATGGAATGAAGTTTTCAATGCGGTTGCACCTTTTCATCCATCGCGTTCAGCTTATTACACTCAAAAAGCAAAAGAGCAAAACCTTATTTTACCAAAATTCAGCACTGAAAAATCGAATATTAAAAAGATTATTTCAAGCGAAAAAATTGAAAATGTTTTAAAATACCAATTCACATTGGGCGAATATTAAACCATATATGTTCATATAAATAAAGCTTAGAGATTTTACGTAAAGCTTTTATGATCTTCCAATACCAGAGAAGCTTAAATTTACTTACATAACTTATATGGTGAAACAAAAAAACTTTGCGAACTTTGCATAAAACCTTAGCGCCTTTGCGATAAAAAACCATGGAAACAGCTTATATCAACTCGCCTTTAGGAATCACCAAAATCATTGGAGATGAAAATGGTATTACTGTAATCTCCGTTTCTGATGTTGGTTCAAATGAAGTTTCTTCAGAAATTCCGGAGGTTTTAAAAGAGGCCGTTTCACAACTTGATGAATATTTCGAAGGAAAAAGAACTGACTTTGATTTGAAATTAAATCCGCAGGGTACAGAATTTCAACAAAAAGTGTGGAAAGCTTTATTAGAAATTCCATACGGAAAAACCATAAGTTACATGGATCAAACCAAAAAATTGGGCGATATAAAAGCGATTCGCGCAGTTGCATCAGCCAATGGCAAAAACCCGCTTTGGATTGTTGTTCCCTGTCATCGTGTTATTGGAACAAACGGATCTTTAACCGGTTACGCTGGCGGTTTGTCCCGCAAGAAATGGTTATTGGAACACGAAAATCCTTCCACTCAACAAAGTTTGTTTTAAAACACAAATTTCACAGATTTACACAAATTAATTTTATAGCTTTATCTTTACAAATATTAAAGTTTGTGCAGTTCTTTAAAACCAATTCTTTTCGTGATAATACGTGAAATTCGTGTTTAAATTATAATTATGATTGAAAAAATAAATCTTAATAATATCCTTTTCTTAGATATAGAAACCGTTCCGGAAGAAGAGAATTTCAATTCGCTTGACGCGGAAATGCAAGCACTTTGGGATCATAAAACGCAATATCAGCGCAAAGACGATTTCACTGCGGAAAAATTTTACGATCGTGCCGGAATTTGGGCGGAGTTCGGAAAAATTGTTTGTATTTCGGTTGGGTATTTTACAATCAAAGGCGATATTCGGAATTTTAGAGTGACTTCGTTTTTTGGAGATGAAAAAAAGATTTTAAAAGACTTTAATAATCTGTTGAACAATCATTTTAATCAGCCATATCATCTTTTATGCGGACATAATGCGAAGGAATTCGACATCCCGTTTATTGCGAGAAGAATGATTATCAACCAAATTGCCATTCCGGACAAACTGAATTTATTCGGAAAAAAGCCTTGGGAAATTCCGCATTTAGATACTTTAGAACTATGGAAATTTGGCGATTACAAACATTTTACGTCGCTAAAACTGTTGACTAAAATTCTCGGAGTTCCATCTCCAAAAGGCGATATCGACGGCAGTCAGGTGGCGCATGTTTTTTATGTTGAGAAAGACATTGACCGAATTGTAACGTATTGCGAAAAGGATACGATAGCCGTAGCACAGATTTTCCTTCGTTTGAGACGTGAAGATTTGTTAATTGATGAGGAAATTATTCATGTTTGATTCTTTAGGTACAAAGGTTCAAAGGCGCATAGGTACAAAGGTTGAGCAGTTTTGAGAATATATTTAAAAAGGTTTAGAAAATGACGTATCAGGAAATCTCATATCACAGACTTATTTCTCAGAAGCTTTTAGAGACAAATTCAAATTCTCCTCAGGAAATTGTAAAGCATTTAGGCGCGATGCAGGCTCAGGACTATTCGATGGCCAAATGGGCAATCGGTTCTAGATGTGATGCTACTGAGGCATCCATTGAAGAAGCCATTAATTCCGCAGAAATCATCAGAACTCACATTCTTCGACCAACCTGGCATTTTGTTTCTGCTGATGATATTTATTGGATGTTGGATGTTTCGTCTCCGCAAGTAAAAAGATTTACCGCTTCGGCTGGTAAAAAATACGGTTATGATGCTAAGAAATTCGATCAAACCAATTCTAAAATCGAAAAACTGCTTTCCGGAAATAATCATTTGACTCGTGATGAAATCATGCAGGAACTCGGCGTTAAAAAAACTTCTTCTGCCGATTTTTTAAGTGCTGCCATTATGATGAATGCTGAATTGGATGGTTTGGTTTGTAATGGAAGAATGAAAGGAAAACAAATTACTTATGCTTTACTTGAAGAGCGGGTTTCAAAATCAAAATCTAAATTAACGAAAGAAGAAGGTCTTGCAAAATTAGCCCTAAAATATCTAGAAAGCCATGGGCCTGCAACGCTTCTTGACTTTTCGTGGTGGTCTGGTTTCCCTCCTACAATTTGTCAAAACATTTTTAATGCAATTAAGTTGCAATTGAATTCTCTTCAAATTAATGATCAAATTTATTGGTTTAAAATTGATATTTATGGTGAAAATAGCTTCCGCGAAAGCGTACATTTTCTCCCGGCATTTGATGAAATTCTGATTTCATATAAAACCAGAGAAGCTTCCATTTTAGTCGAACATCAATCAAAAGCATTTACCAACAACGGCATCTTCAAGCCGATTATTCTCGAAAACAGTAAAGTCATTGGGACCTGGAAAAGAACTATGGCAAAAGATCACGCCAAAATAGAAACACAATTTTTTAATGAAACCGAAAATCACAAAAAAGCAGTTCTGTTTGAAGGCATCAAGGCTTTTGAAAACTATTTGGAAACCAAAATTGTTATTGAATAGAATACTTGAGTAACTATAGAGGAACTATTTCAAATTAAAACAATATTTACCATAAATTTTTCACCATGTGAGGGCGAGAATAACCCATAAAAAGAAGATCCGCATTTATAAAAGCCCAATATTATCAATACCTTAGATTCTTAGAAGAAATAGCTTTTTTGATCAAATCACACATCAAAAATCAGACTAACATATTGGAAAATTACAATTCCCCTTAAATTCTTCCCTTTTCAACATTAAAATCTTTATGCATTTTATTGCTAAATAATTACATTTACAAAAAAAACAGTGCTATGGTATTAAGTAGATTTTGGTTAACTATTTTTATTTCGTCGATTATCTTTGTGATATTCAGTTTGTTTACTGCCAACACTTATACCATTGATTATGTTCTGAATGGCAAAAAAGACGATCCTATTCTTATTTCCGAAAAATACGCTGAACAGCTTCCTGCTTTCATCAAAGACAGTATCAAAAAAGCGCCGGATCAAACCATGATTATCAATCGTGATACGCTTAATGCTGATACAACTTATGTTTATAAAAACAAAACCGTAAAAATTTTCAGCGGTGTTCAAAAATCTGACGGTTTATTACCAACCTGCAAAACTACTTTACTCGATTTAATTTTACCATTAATGGCCTATTTGGCTTTTTTCTGTGGATTGATGGAACTTTTAATCATTTCAGGAGTATCTGGAAAATTAGCCAAAGTATTAAGCCCCGTTTTTGTAAAAGTCTTTCCAACTATTCCAAAAAACCACCCTTCTATCTCGTATATGACGTTAAACTTTGCCGCCAATTTCCTGGGATTAGATTCGGCTGCAACTCCGTTTGGTCTTAAAGCAATGGAAAGTTTACAAGAAATAAACCCAGACAAAGACAAGGCCAGTGACGCGCAGATTATGTTTATGTGTTTACATGCTTCAGGTTTAACCTTAATCGCAACTTCCATTATCGGTTATCGTGCTGCGGCTGGTGCTAGCAATCCCGCAGATGTTATGCTTCCTTGTATTATTACTTCGTTCATTGGTACTATTGCGGCTTTTCTAATTGTTGGAATCAAACAAAAAATCAATTTCAAAAGTGCTTCTCTGGTTATTGGTTTGATGCTACTAATTGCCGCTATCATTGGTTTATTAATGTATGTAAACCATTTAGATTTAATTGGTAAAAACTATTTTACCACTAATCTTTCCGCATTGATACTAATGGTGATCGTTCTTGCTACTTTGATTTTCTCCTTCATACATGAAAAGAAATTCACTGATGCCAATACAACTGTATTTGAATCCTTTGTAGTAGGAGCAAATAACGGGGTTAAAACCGGGGTCACTATTTTTCCTTATGTTTTAGGAATGTTAGTAGCTATTTCATTATTTAGAAACAGCGGTTTATTTGAAATTATCAGTGACGGTATTGCCTTTGTTTTCTCGAATATGGGTGTCAACAAACAAATCACGGATGCCTTGCCGGTTGCTATGCTTAGACCGTTTAGCTCTGCAGGATCAAGAGGATTTTTGATTGACTCAATGAATACTTTTGGTGCTGATTCCTTAACCGGGCGATTGAGCAGTATTTTCCAATGCAGTGCTGAAAGTACTTTTTATGTGATTGCAGTTTACTTTGGCTCAGTAAATATCAAAAATACCCGCTATGCTTTAGGTACAATGCTTTTGGTTGATGTAATTTGCGTAATTACAGCAATTTTTGTGGCCAGCTGGTTTTTTTAAATGTCAAAAATCTTCTCGTATTATTAACTGGACTGAAGTCCAGCTCTACAATATGAAATCGTTCCTCCGGAACTTTGAAAAAAGAGCCGTTAGCTCGACATATATTGTAGAGCTGGACTTCAGTCCTGTTTATATAAAATCATCTATTTTATTTGTAAGATAATTTGTATGTTTGTTCGGTTTTAATAGTTAGATAGTACAAAATGGCAAACACATATCATCAAATTTACATATAGGTAGTTTTTGCCGTTAAGTATCGGGAAGCGCTAATTACGAATGAATGCAAATCTAAAATTTTTGGTGTTATTGGGAATTTAATTAATGAAACGGGCTGTAAAACTATAGTAATAAACGGGGTCGAAGATCATGTTCATTGTCTTTTAGCTCTTAAACCGACAATTTCTATTTCGGAATTAATGAGAATCGTAAAAGGAAAATCCTCAAGATTTATTAATGAACATCAACTGACAAAGCATAAATTTGAATGGCAGGAAGGCTACGGCGTTTTTTCATATAGTAAATCACATATTGATGCTGTTTATAAATATATTGCCCATCAAGAAGAACATCACAAAAAGCAAAATTTCAAAGATGAATATTTATCTTTTTTAGACAAATACAATGTAAAATATGACAAAAGATACGTCTTTGAAAATTTAATTTAATGATTAAAAAAAACTGGACTGAAGTCCAGCCCTACAACATATTTTAGAGCCGATGGCTCTTTTTAGAAGTTCCGGAGGAACTATCTATTTTGTAGAGCTGGACTTCAGTCCAGTTTAAAAAAAAATTGGTGGTTTATAATATCTCTAAAAAATTAAAATAATATGTTCAAAAGATTTTTCACCAAAAAAAAGGAAACTGAAACTATTGCGGAAATCGTTCATGAAGATAAAATTCAATCGGAAGAAGAAATAAAACCAGTTGAAAATGAGCCAATAGAAGAACCTGAAACAAACGAATTCGATTCAAATAAAATCGATTGGCTTATCAACGATTCAATCCTGACTTTCTTGCCGCGCGATTTATACATGCATTACTCAGACATTAATACCAAAAAAGATCAATATGATCCTTCGTGGCAAAATCAAGGTGTGTTTTTCTGGATGGATGATGAGCCTTTTGAGAGGAAATCTTTACCTGAATTTTTTGAAAGTTATGAAAGGAAGCCTTTTATTTTTGATCAATTTCCTGATTACATTGAATTAGTGTCTGCAAAAGCAATTCCGTGGTTTGGAATGCCGGGCGAAGGAGACAAATACTGTTTAAGATATGAGGAAAATCCAATAAATATTGAAGAAGCCTTAAAACTCAATATTATAAAATATGTTGAAATTATTGAGCTTAATTTTGAAAACCTTAGCGTTTTAAATGATCGTGACAATTACTTCTTTCTAATTGACCCTGAAATTAAATTTGAAAATGGGCTTTTTTATCTACATGAAGAAAAAATCTCGTTAGCAGAATTATATCAAAAAATGAAACTAAAGGTCATTACATTCAAATAAAAACAACAAACACATCTAATTCAAATTCTTTCTTCGATAAATAATTTTTAACTTTGCCAAAAACAAAGAAATGATTGATTTTATATACCAAGATCCCTATCCTATCTTAAAGGATGATACCCAATATCGCAAAATTACTTCTGATTTTGTAAAAGTTGAAAAATTTGGAGAACGTGAAGTTCTTACTGTTGATCCGAAAGGATTAGAATTATTAGCTGAAGAAGCTTTAACAGATGTTTCGTTCATGTTGAGAACGAGTCATTTACAAAAATTAAGAAACATTCTTGATGATCCTGAAGCTACAGATAATGATCGTTTTGTGGCTTACAATTTACTTCAAAATGCGTCAGTTGCTGCTGAAGGTCAGTTGCCAAGCTGCCAGGATACCGGAACAGCAATCGTAATGGCCAAAAAAGGCGAAAGCATTTTTACCGGTGTTGATGATGCAGAATGGTTGAGTAAAGGAATCTTCAATACGTACCAAAAACGTAATTTACGTTATTCTCAAATTGTTCCGATTTCGATGTTTGAGGAGAAAAATTCAGGTTCGAATCTTCCGGCACAGATTGATATTTATGCTAAAAAAGGAAATTCGTATGAATTTTTATTCATGGCAAAAGGTGGCGGATCTGCTAATAAAACGTATTTATATCAGCAGACTAAATCTTTATTGAATGAAAAGTCTATGGATGCTTTTGTACGTGCAAAAATTAAAGATTTAGGAACTTCGGCTTGTCCTCCGTACCATTTAGCTTTGGTAATTGGTGGAACTTCTGCGGAAGCGAACTTAAGCGCCGTTAAAAAAGCATCTGCCGGATATTACGACAATTTACCAACTACCGGAAACATGGCTGGTCAGGCTTTTCGTGACCATGAATGGGAACAAAAAGTGCAGCAAATTTGCCAGGAAAGTGCCATTGGAGCTCAATTTGGAGGAAAATATTTCACGCATGATGTTCGTGTAATTCGTTTACCGCGTCACGCTGCTTCTTGTCCGGTTGGATTAGGAGTTTCTTGTTCTGCAGATAGAAATATCAAGGGGAAAATCACTAAAGATGGAATCTTCGTTGAACAATTAGAAGTAAATCCAAAACAATTTTTACCGGAAAAGGCTCCACATTTAGAGGCTCCGGTTGAAATTGATTTAAATATGCCAATGAAAGATATGTTGTCAAAACTATCTCAATACCCAATAAAAACACGTTTAAAGCTAAACGGAACTGTTATTGTTGCCCGCGATATCGCTCACGCAAAAATTATGGAAATGTTGGAAGCTGGTCAACCAATGCCGGAATATTTTAAAAATCACCCTGTGTATTATGCTGGTCCGGCAAAAACTCCGGAAGGAATGCCTTCAGGAAGTTTTGGACCAACAACCGCAGGACGTATGGACGTTTATGTAGATGAATTCCAAAAACATGGCGGAAGTATGATTATGCTGGCAAAAGGAAATCGTACCAAACAAGTTACCGATGCTTGTAACAAATACGGAGGATTTTATTTGGGTTCTATTGGAGGTCCGGCAGCGATTTTAGCGCAAGATAACATTCTAAAAGTTGAAGTTGTTGACTTTGAAGAATTAGGTATGGAAGCTGTTCGTAAAATTACCGTTAAAGATTTTCCTGCGTTTATCATTACAGATGATAAAGGAAATGATTTCTTTGAGAATCTATAATCTAAGATACTGAGGCGCTAAGATGCTAAGGTTCTGAGTTTTTAAAAAACCGCCTGATGGCGGTTTTTATTTTTATATTTCTTTATTCTTTTCGCCTTTAAAAAAAACCTTGCGAATCTTGCGTACACGTTAGCGATATTTGCGGTTAAGTCTCACGCGCTTTTATCTTCGCTTTCAAACGCTATAAAATGCGACAGCTCTCCTTTTAGATTGAAAATAGGTACGCTATTAATTTTGCATTTATAGGTTTTACCATCTTTTTTATAGTTCTCCAATGTTTTTTCAAAGGGAACTTGTGATTCAATTGCCGCTCTGATCTCTTTTAAGGCAATTTTAGACGTTTTTGGCCCCTGAAACATCTTTGGGGTTTTCCCGATAATTTCGCTTTCTGTATACCCGGTCATTTTTTTTATTCCATTTGAAGCAAACACGATTTTCAAATCTACATCGGTCACTAAAATAACTTCATTTAAAATCCGGTCTTTAATGTCCAGATTCTTATCATTCCATGAAAATTGATTCGAAATTCGCTTTACCTTTTTCAAATCTGCAAAAGCGGCTTTTAATTCGTTCATATATTCATAGTGAAAATCCCAGGCTAAAATGGGAACAGAATTGCGATATGGAATTTCATCTTTAATTTTCATTTCACTGGGGTATTGAAACAATTCGCTCAGGTAAAGATAGAAAGAATATTCATCATAAATAATAAATCCCTAAGCTTTTAATAATTTTTGAAATCATTAAAAAGAAAATTTTAGCTGTACTACTACCGCTTTTTTTTCTTCTGTATTCAGGTTATTTAAGGAAATTCCGAGTAATCTCACAGAATCTTTCATTCGTTCCTGATACAATAATTCTTCTACTGTTTCGAGAATCAAACTTTTATCCGAAATAAAATAAGGAAGGGTTTTGCTTCGGGTTTGCTGTGTAAAATCGCTGTATTTAATTTTTAGCGTTACCGTCTTGCCTGAAATATTATGTTTTTTTAACCTTTTCTCTAAAGAAGTGGCAATTCGGTCCAACTGTTCTAACATGAATATTTCCGAAGATAAATTCACATCAAAAGTATGTTCTGCCGCCACAGATTTTGTTACGCGAAATGGTTTTACTTCGCTATTGTGGATTCCGCGGACAACTCTGTAATAAAAAGCGCCGGATTTTCCGAAGTGCTTTTCCAGGAATTCCTCCGATTTTGTCTTTAAATCGGCACCGGTAAAAATTCCCAATTGATACATTTTTTCAGTAGTCACTTTTCCAACACCATAAAACTTTCGGATTGGCAACTCTTCCAAAAAAGACTCAATTTCATCTGGATTTACCGTTTTCTGTCCATTTGGTTTATTGATATCACTGGCGATTTTTGCCACGAATTTATTCACCGAAATTCCTGCTGACGCTGTAAGTCCGACCTCATTCAGAATTCGCAATCTTATTTCCTGAGCTAATAAACTGGCACTTGGATTTCCTTTTTTATTTTGGGTTACGTCAAGATATGCTTCGTCAAGCGAAAGCGGCTCAACGAGATCTGTATATTCATAAAAGATTTTATGAATTTTGGTTGAGATCTCCTTGTAACGATCAAAACGAGGCCTTACAAAGATAATTTCAGGGCAATATTTTTTAGCCAAAACACCACTGATAGCACTACGAACACCAAACTTCCTTGCTTCATAACTCGCTGCCGAAACCACTCCTCTATTTTCTGATCCGCCAACTGCAACAGGTTTTCCTCGTAAAGCCGGATTGTCCATTTGCTCTACCGAAGCATAAAAAGCATCCATATCAATATGGATAATTTTACGATATGTAGGCGTTTCAGACATACTACAAATTTAAACAGGAAAGCTTGAAAATGAGATGAAAAAAATCATAAAAAAAGCTGCAATTAAAAAATTACAGCTTCTAAACTTATCGTATGATGTCAACTATTTAAAGTCTACACGAATTGCTATCGGTTCGCTTAAATATGCACCTGTTCTGACTTGAACCGTACCTTCAAAATAGGTACGGGGATAATCATTGCCATAGTAGAAATCATCTGCGCTGGTCTTTCCCTGAAACGGGAAATTAATTTCTGTGCCTTCAGCATTCATATATTTAAAACTAGGATCCTGATCGTAAGTACTTAATTCTATTTCTCCTGTTCCGGTATTATTGGTAAAAACCAAATAAGAACTTACTTTATACGTACTAAATTGTGAACCTGGAAACAAATCTAAATCCGCTTTATATCTAAAATCACTTCCTTTCAGCGTCATTATTTCTTTTCCTTTAAAAGTATTTTTATTAATAGAAGTAACTTTTGGTAGTTTTTCCTCTTGCACTAATATATCCTTTTCGAAATAAGCACTAGTGAAGTTACTATATCTAACCGACAGATAATAGTTTCCTTCAGGAACTCCGACAGGAACTGTAAACTCAATTTTTTTTGTTTGAGTGTTTACAGAATAGTCTATATTATACTCTTTTAAAGTGGTTACATTTTCTAATTTAATTCCTGAAATACCAGTTGTAACAAGCTCACTTTGAATAGTATTTTTTATATTCTGATAATAAATATAATCCCATATTGGTTCTGGTTCATTTGCTGTCCATACACCTATTATGTTATAAGGTTCAGCAGCTGGATATTGGATTTTATTAAAAGTTTTACTTCTCACTATAAAATGATCCGTATAAAGTTGATCCGTAGTCTTATTTTTAATCACTAAAGTATAAACACCTTCATTTTTAGGAGCAGCTTTAAATGCAATTCTTTGTATTTCATGATTTTCGTAACCAGTACCCGTCTTTTTTACACTACTAAGTACTACAGGCAAAACATTTCCGGCATCATCGGTAAGTTTAAGATCCCAGTTACTCAGGTTCTCATCAAAATGTATCGCTAAGAAAGTAATATCACCGCTATTAACGGACGGCAACACCACATCTTTCTCAAACTCAAGAAATTCAAATTGTTCAGATTTAGCATCTTCACTTGAACAAGATGCCATAATAATACTCAAAATAAATAAAAAAATAATTTTCAATTTCATATTAGTTAGATTTTAGGGCTAATTTCCCGCAAATATAATTTTTTAAAAATAAAAATTAATTTTTTTTTAACTTAAAAATTCTCATTAAATACCAATAAAACTGAGACTAATAAAGATTATCAACTTAATGATTGCAAACAAATGATTTTCTTTATTTTTGTATACTATTCGAAATAAATTAAAATGCGAACATTTGTTATAGGCGATATACACGGAGGATTACTCGCACTTGAACAAGTGTTGAAAAAAGCCGAAGTTACCACAGAAGATACTCTGATATTTTTAGGAGATTATGTTGATGGCTGGAGCCAATCTGCAGAAGTAATCGAATATTTGATTGATCTTAAAAGCAAACAAAATTGTATTTGCATTAGAGGAAATCATGATCAGCTGGCATTGGACTGGCTGGAAAACAGAAATGAAGAATTTGATGAAGAAATGTGGTACAAACATGGCGGAAAAGCTACTGTGGACGGATACGCCAAACTTTCGGAAGAACGAAAAAAAGCACATATTGTTTTTCTAGAATCTTTACAGGATTATTATCATGATGATCAAAACCGATTATTTGTTCATGCTGGTTTTACCAATTTGAATGGGGTTGTATGGGAATATTTCCCTAAACTATTCTATTGGGACAGAACGCTTTGGGAAACAGCACTTTCGTTAGACCCGAACCTAAAACCAGATGATCCCTATTACCCAAAACGTTTTACTCTCTACAAAGAGGTTTTTATTGGCCATACACCCGTAACAAGAATTGGTCAGACAGTTCCGGTGCAAAAGGCCTGTGTGTGGAATGTTGATACTGGCGCCGCTTTCAAAGGCCCCCTGACCATTATGGACATTGAGACCAAAGAATTCTGGCAAAGTGATCCGTTAAATGAATTGTATTCTGATGAAAAAGGCAGGAATTAAGAATCTCGAAGACACAAAATAAAAGCTTTGTCAAAGTTTAAAACTTTGACAAAGCTTAGAAATAAAGCAAAAAAGAAGTCGTCCAAATTGGTCGGCTTCTTTTTTATAAAACTTTGCGACTTCGCGACTTTGCGAGAGATTCATTTAGAAGTAGGCGTTAAATCGTAGGGAATATTGGGGTTAAAATCTAAATTGCCATCTCAGGAATTTCACCTTCAATAATCAAATCGGCTTCCGTTGAAGCGATGATATGCTCCACAGAAACTCCTGGCGCACGTTCTAAGAGCTTAAAACCCTTGTCAGTCACTTCAAGAACCGCGAGCTCAGTTACAACTTTTTTAACGCATCCTACGCCCGTTAATGGCAAAGTACATTTTTTAAGAATTTTCGATTCTCCTGCTTTGTTCACGTGCATCATGGCAACGATAATGTTTTCGGCGGAAGCCACTAAATCCATTGCACCTCCCATTCCTTTTACCATTTTCCCTGGAATTTTCCAGTTGGCAATATCTCCGTTTTCAGAAACTTCCATCGCTCCTAAAATCGTTAAATCTACTTTTTGACTGCGAATCATTCCAAAACTAAACGCCGAATCAAAGAAACTTGCTCCCGGCAGTGTCGTAATAGTTTGTTTTCCTGCGTTAATTATATCCGCATCTTCTTCTCCCGCAAAAGGAAAAGGTCCCATACCGAGAACACCATTTTCGCTTTGAAATTCAACAGCAATATCTTCCCGAACATAATTCGCTACCAAAGTCGGAATCCCGATCCCAAGATTAACGAAATAACGGTCTTTTACTTCTTTTGCAATTCGCTTTGCTATATCTTCTTTTGTTAACATAAATTCAATGTGTCAATTTGTTAATGTGCCAATTAGTCAATTTGATAATTAGATAATGTCTGCCTTTACGCAATCTACTTCATTATCTAATTGACAAATTATCTCATTATCTAATTCTTTTAATGTGCCAATTAGAAAATTTGATAATTAGATAATGTTTGCC
>NZ_JAVDXR010000014.1:0-96038 GCF_031458035.1 Flavobacterium aquidurense | reverse complement strand
GCTCAGATTTAAATGGCGAGTTTAAAGTAACTTCTTCAAATGGTTTAAAAATTTCTGTAGTTTTTCTCTATGATTATTCTTTTGCTATAAAAATGCAATCATAAAATAATGCAATCCATTGAATTTATAACCTTTTTTTTATCCTCTTTCTTGGAAACATCGCAGGTTTGAATCTTTGAATTTCAAATACCTTTAAATTTTATATACAAACAATATCCCTGTACAGACTTTGTTTCCATCTTGGAAAAAAGCAAACAGATCTCCCAAAGTATGAGCAGAAAGACAATTGCTGTTTAGAAATGATAGTTCTATTAAATTAAATTAATTCTATTCGTAAGTTATTAAATGTTAAACCAACCAAATTAAAAATTATAAAATTTACGAAATCCCGTAAATAAAAAAAAATAAAAAACAAGGTAAGTTACTGAAAATCATTTAGTTAAAAATTAAGGTATATTCTTTGCAAATTGTTAAACGCGATCAATTTAATCGCTAACAACAATAAGTAACCTTTAAAATTTTTACAAATGAAAAATTTAATCTTAACAATCGGACTATTTACATTATTCCTAACAGGTAGTCAAGGATTTTCGCAGACGAAAAGAATTCCCGGAGCTTTAGGAAGAGAAGAATATATTGAAGTTGAAAAAAATGTTCGCCTTCACGTAACAGACCTCGGAACAGGGCAGCCAATTGTATTAATTCAGGGATGGCCATTAAGTGATGCAATGTACCAATATCAATATGCTTTTTTCATTGAAAAAGGATATCGTGTAATTGGAATTACTTTACGCGGATATGGACTATCTGATAAGCCGGCAGGAAAGTATGACTATGACGTTTTTGCAGATGATATTAAAGCTGTGCTTGACAAAGTAAAAATTGAAAATGCAACTTTAGGCGGATTTTCAATGGGTGGTGCCATAGTTATCCATTACACCGCAAAATACAATGCTTCCCATATCTCAAAATTAGCTTTATTTGGAGCCGCAGCACCTATTTGGACTAAAAGAGCTGATTTTAATTATGGTTTTTGGACCAAAGAAGATGTAAACAGTTTAATAGAATTAAATAATACAAACAGACCCCAGTTATTCGATAATTTCGGAAAAATATTTCCGGCAAACGAAACCAGTGTTTCTCCCGGGTTAGGAAATTGGTTGGGAACAATCCAAGGACAATCTTCTTTTTATGCTACAGGCGAATGTTTAAAAGCATTAAGAGATACTGACTTACGCGAAGATTTAAAAAAGATCAATATTCCAACGTTAATACTTCATGGCAAGTTGGATAAAATTTGTTCCTATGAATTAGCAGAGCAAATGCACTCCAGCATCAAAAACTCCACATTAATACCTTTAGATAAAAGTGGACATGCTTTATTTATTGAAGAATTAACAAAGTTTAATACAGAGCTTTTGAATTTTATTAAAAAATAAAAAACACAATAAGTGGTTCGTTATTTAAAGATGAACTTATAATATATATTCTCATTCACTTTGTTTTTCACAAACTATAGTTACAATATTAACAGTTAAATGATAAAACGATAACACATTAATAAATTCGCGAAATATCGTAATTTAAAGTTAGGCCTTTAAAATGTAAATCCTTGATTTTATTGCTTTATAAACTAAGGCATATTATTTGGCTATTGTCAGGCATCTTATATAAACCAAAAGAAGTACAATTTCAAAAAATATGAAACAGTAGCTTTTTTCTTAATCCAGGTTAATCAATAAGCCTTCACCCCTTCTGTAAGTTTGTAAAAGAAATTTAACACCAATAAAAATTTAATAATCTAAAACCATAAAAAATGAGCACAATTAAAACACAAGACGGAACAGAAATTTATTATAAAGATTGGGGAACGGGGCAACCAATTGTTTTTCACCACGGATGGCCTTTATCAGGTGATGATTGGGATGCACAAATGATGTTTTTCCTAAAGCAAGGATATAGAGTTATTGCGCACGATCGTCGCGGACACGGGCGTTCTGGTCAAAGCTCAGAAGGAAACAACATGGAAACTTACGCTGCAGACGTAGCTGCATTAACAGCTGCGCTTGATTTAAAAGATGCCATTCATGTTGGGCATTCAACCGGAGGTGGCGAAGTAATACGTTACGCTGCAAAATACGGAAAAGAACGTATTGCAAAAGCAGTAATTATTAGTGCCGTAACTCCAATAATGATCAAAAATGAATCAAATCCTGAAGGTGTGCCATTGTCAATTTTTGATGAAATAAGACAAGGTACCGGATTTAGCAGAGCGCAGTATTTTTATGATTTCCCTATTCCGTTTTACGGATGGAACCGTGAAGGACAAACCGTTCAGGAAGGTATTAAACACAATTGGTGGCGTCAGGGAATGATGGGATCAGTTTTGGCACATTATGAAGGAATAAAAGCTTTTTCTGAATCAGATTTTACAGAAGATCTTAAAAGTTTAGATATTCCTGTTCTTGTGCTGCATGGAGAAGATGATCAGATTGTACCTTTTGCTCAGGCACCAAGAGCGGCAGCACTTCTGAAAAACGGAAAATTAATTTCGTATCCGGGATTTCCACATGGAATGCCAACTACCGAGGCTGAAACAATCAACAAAGATATTCTGGCTTTTATTAAATCATAAATATATTATTTAAAGTTAATCAAAACTGCCTGAAATGGTTCGCTTTTAAAGGCAGTTTAATTCTTCTATTATGAGTTTATCACAACAGCCCTATTTTGATACCGTTACAGAAGCTTTACAATGGCTTAATCAGCAAGGTTTTACAGAAAATTTTAATCTTGACGAAAATTGTATCCGCTACAATAACAACAAACATAGCATGTCTCCGGAGGAATTCAAAATCGAGTATCTATTTCGCTTTGAAGGTGATACAGATCCTGGAGATGAAGATATCGTATACGGAATTATATCTGAGATTTACAATATAAAAGGTGTTTTAACGAGCGCTTTTGGCAGCTATGCAGATCCTTTTTCTGCCGAAATGATTAAGAAACTTTCAACGCATTAAAAAACTATTTTTATGAAACCATCAGTTAATTTATTATCCCCAAATAACCACGCTTTAGTCCTAATTGATTTTGAAGGACAAATGGCATTTGCAACAACAAGCATTCCGTTAAGTGAATTGCGTACTAATGTTGCCATTATCGCAGGAGCATCAAAAATATTTAATGTACCAACAATTGTTACCACAGTTGCCGAAGAAACTTTTTCAGGTCCTGTTTTTCCGGAAGTCGAAGAATTTTATCCAATGGCCACTTCAGGTTACATTGACCGTACAACGATGAATACCTGGGAAGACGAAAATGCTTATCAAGCCATTATCGGAACAAAAAAGCAAAAATTAGTCTTCGCAGGATTGTGGACGGGTGTTTGTATCGTTGGCCCTGCTCTATCTGCCATTGACGAAGGTTACGAAGTTTATGTAATTACAGATGCCTGCGGAGATGTTAGCAAAGAAGCTCACGAACGCGCGATTCAGAGAATGATACAGGTTGGTGCAAAACCAATAACCTCAATTCAGTATTTATTAGAACTTCAAAGAGACTGGGCACGTGAAGAAACCTATGTTCCGGTTACAAACCTGATGAAAAAATATGGTGGTTCGTATGGTATCGGAATTCATTATGCACATAATATGCTAAAACACTAACTTAGTGATGCTTAACTATAAATAATTAAAGTATGAAAGCAGATCTGATTTTATTCAATGGCAAAATTCATAGTTTCAATTCCGAAACACCAAATATAACTGCCGTCGCAATCAAAGATGGAAAGTTTATTGCCGTTGGAAATGATAAAAATGTAATGGAGTTTGCATCATCAGCAACTAGAGTAATCGATCTTCAAAACAGAAGAGTTGTTCCCGGAATTAACGATTCACACATTCACCTGATTCGTGGCGGATTAAATTATAATTTAGAATTGCGTTGGGATGGAGTTCCTTCTTTGGCTGATGCACTAAGAATGCTAAAAGAACAAGTTGATCGCACGCCAAATCCGCAATGGGTTCGTGTGGTTGGCGGTTGGTCTGAGTTTCAGTTTGCCGAACGCAGAATGCCAACTCTGGAAGAAATTAATACAATTGCACCGGAAACTCCTGTTTTTATTCTGCATTTATACGACAGGGCAATTATGAACAGAGCCGCGCTAAAAGCTGTTGGTTATACCAAAAATACACCTGCGCCTCCGGGTGGACAAATTGAAAGAGATTCTAACGGAGAACCAACCGGACTTATTATTGCAACGCCAAATGCGATGATTTTGTATTCGACTTTAGCAAAAGGGCCAACACTTTCTTACGAACATCAAATCAATTCGACACGTCATTTTATGAAAGAACTGAACCGTTTCGGAATTACAAGTGTTATTGATGCCGGAGGAGGTTTTCAGAATTTTCCGGACGATTATAAAGTAGTCAATGAATTGAATGAAAAGAAACAGCTTACAGTAAGAATTGCTTATAATCTTTTTACCCAAAAACCAAAACACGAGTTTGAAGATTTTGAAGATTGGATTGATAGTGTAAAATTATATCAGGGTGATGATATGTACCGCCATAATGGTGCTGGTGAAATGTTAGTTTTTTCTGCTGCTGATTTTGAAGATTTCCTGCAACCAAGACCTGACCTTCCTGAAACCATGGAAGCTGAACTTGAAAAAGT
Source organism: Flavobacterium aquidurense (assembly GCF_031458035.1). GTDB lineage: Bacteria > Bacteroidota > Bacteroidia > Flavobacteriales > Flavobacteriaceae > Flavobacterium > Flavobacterium aquidurense_C. The sequence goes on along the minus strand of NZ_JAVDXR010000014.1, from coordinate 91,358 downwards.
AGTCCGCCTTTTGATAGCAAATCGCTGGCCTTTTAGACTGCATGCGACTTATAACGAAAGTATTACGAGATTTTTAAATGTATTTGAAAAGATCAATCAGGAAATTCCGTTTGATGGACTTCCGTGGATATTTGATCACGCTGAAACAATTGATGAACGAAATATCGAACGCGTCAAAAAATTAGGAGGTGGTATTGCAGTACAAAGCAGAATGGCGTATCAGGGTGAATATTTCACAGAAAGATACGGAGCAAAAGCAGCCGAAAATACACCTCCAATAAAAAAAATGCTTGAAATGGAAGTTCCTGTTGGAGCAGGTTCTGACGCTACAAGAGTAAGCAGCTACAATCCGTGGGTATCCATGTATTGGATGACGGCTGGAAAAACAGTTGGAGGTTTGCAATTGTACAATGAAAGCAGATTAAGTCGGGAAACAGCTTTAGAGTTGTACACAAGAGGGAGCGCATGGTTTTCGCAGGAACAGGCTAAAAAAGGAGATGTTAAAGTTGGAATGTTTGCAGATTTAGTGGTTTTAGATCGTGATTATTTCAATATTGAAGACGAAGACATTAAAAAAATTGAGTCGGATTTGACAATTGTAGATGGAAAAATTGTGTACGCCAATGGTGATTTCTCCTCATTTTCACCACCAAATATCCCAATTCTGCCAGACTGGTCGCCAACGAATATTTACAACGGATATCCGGTTAGAAGTAATTTGCAGAATGTCATCGAAAAAAATGCAAAACAAACTTCAAAACCACGTTTGACATCACAAATACACAGCTGTAGCGGAAGTTGTGATGTTCACGCCCATAGCCATGATGTTGCAAGATTGAGCAACATTCCGATAAATAATTATAATGCATTTTGGGGAGCACTTGGCTGTTCTTGTTTTGCATTTTAAATTTCAATAAAATGATAGAAATTATAAAACAAATCCTTTATTCTGATTTAGGAACCTCATTCAATAATGCTGCATTTCTAATTTTCAGAATTCTGTTGGCTGTAGAACTTTTCAGGGTGCATGGAATGAAGAAATTCAGGGTTGAGAACGGACAAAGAGAACATGTTCCGAATCCGTTGCATTTACCTGAAAAACTAAATGGATTAGTGGCTACTTTTTCAGATACTGTCGTTCCGTTTCTTATTATTTTAGGCATCGGAACCCGATTTGTTGTCTTGCCTACAATTGGCGTTACTGCTGTAGGATATTTTGTGGTACATAGAAAAGATTCACTCGAAGTACGTGACGTTCCTTATATGTACACCCTATCCTTATTACTAATTCTGGCACTCGGTGCCGGAAAATATTCACTTGATTATTATTTATTAACCTATTTGATTAATTAATTTACACAAACAGAAACTTAGAATTATTAAGATTAAAATGATTTTGTTTCACGCAGATTTTGCAGATTAGAGCAAATTTAATTTTAGATTTTTATTAATTAATCTGCTCTTATCAGCTTAAATCTTTTTAAATCTGCGTGAAAAAATATCCAATACATAAATTTAAAATGATTACTTATTAAACCTTATATAAAATGAAAGCAAACATCGGAATTAAACAAGAAAGCATCACAAAAGTAGTAGATGTATTAACTAAAGTTTTGGCTGACGAATTTGTACTTTATACGAAAACAAAAAAAGCACACTGGAATGTTGAAGGTCCGGATTTTTACAACAAGCATATCTTTTTTGAGCAGCAATACGAAGCGCTTGACGAAGTTGTAGATGCGGTTGCAGAAAGAATTAGAACTTTAGGACATTATGCACCGGGAACTTTAAAAGAATATCTGGCGTTAACACATCTTACCGAAGAATCAAGAGAAAAAAATGACAGCGCTGGTTATATCAAAGAACTACTTGCTGACCATGAAAGTATTTTAATTCACTTACGTGAAAACATCAACAATTTTGCCACTGAATTGCACGATGCCGGAACGAGTGATTATATCACTGGACTTTTGGAAAATCACGAAAAAATGGCGTGGATGCTTCGCGCTCACTTGAAATAATTGAATTATGGAAATACAAAAAAACATTTGGTACGTAACCCTGCTGCTCACTATGATAGCAGGGTATTGCGATACCGTAACATTTGTTGCCGCAGATTCTATATTTTCGGCACACGTTACGGGCAACTTTATTGTCTTTGCTTATCAAATCATTAAAGGTTCAGATGTGCATGCGTGGGTAAAACTGCTCACATTTCCTGTATTTATCCTGGCTGTTATTGTTGGGGGAAGAATTGCCTTAAAAAATATCAATCATTATAGGATTTTATTTTGGGAAGGTGTCATATTGGTTTTAAGCGGTATTGCTGTTTATGTGTTTGGTTTTTTAGAAATCTATTCAGGATGGACAATCTATGTTATTGCCATGGCAACTGTTTTTGCAATGGGACTTCAGAATGCTTTTGGAAAACTTTATGCCAAAGAAACACACGGGCCAACGACAATGATGACAGGAAATGTAACACAGGCATCGCTCGATTTAGGAAATCTATTAAAAAATGGAATAAAAGATGCTGAAACAATTCTTAGTTTTAAGAAACAAGTGGTTACTATTATGGGGTTTTTGACGGGTTGTTTTTTAGGAGCAATTGCCGGTATGTTTTTTGGTTTAGGAACTTTGATTTTACCCGGAATTGCTATTATAATATGTTATTTCTATCATCGTGAAAACTAGAAAGATCAGGATATCCATTTGCAGATTTATGATAATAGACTATCTTTAAAAGAGGAATTATAGCTCCACTTTTTCTGCCAAAAAAATTTGCATATTATGTATTGTAATGTTTTTTTTCGTGCGAGTGTAACCAGAATTGCAGGCAATGAAAAAACCTGCAAATCCTAGGAATTACAGGTTTTTTTTGCTTTTAAGGGACTTTTATTTTTAGAAGAAACGAGGACTTATAATTTTACCTGCGTTTTTTAAGAATTCATAACGAAGGAATATCTCATGAGATCCTGAATTGTAATTGTTTAGGTTTGTGGTTTCTCGATCGTAACCATATCCTAAATAAAGACCATCTGAAATTTGAAATCCTGCTATGGCGCTAAATGAAGCGCTCCATCTGTAAGCGACACCCGCTACAAATTTGTCGATAAACATAAAGTTGGCCGATACATCTACCTGAAGCGGCGCACCTCCTACCATTTTGGTAAGAATGGCCGGTTTGAACTTTACATATTCATATTTGTCCAGATTGAATACATAACCTGCCATCAAATAATAATTGATTTTATCTTTGTAAATAGCAACATCATTATCATCGTATCGATTGGTCTGAATAAAATTTGGTACCGAAAACCCGATATAGGCTTTGTCAGAATGCCAGTAAACCCCAGCTCCTACATTTGGTGTGAATTTATTGTCGAGATCCTGAAACATTGGATCTCCTGCATCAATTGGATTCAGCTTGCTGGCATCTAAATTGAAGATATTGGCAGTTCCTTTAATACCAAATGAAAGTTTGAAATCGGCGGAAGTTTGTACGGTGTACGAAACATCAACAGAAATGTTGTTTTCACTTGTAGGTCCGATTTTGTCATTTACCAGCGAAGCACCAAGTCCTAAATTACTATTGTTTATTGGCGTATTGACAGAGAAACTGCTAGTCTCAGGAGCTCCATCCAGTCCAACCCATTGTGTACGGTATAGACCAAAAACGCTTAAAGCCCCACGAGAACCTGCGTAGGCAGGGTTAATATTTATAGTGTTGTACATGTACTGCGTGTATTGCGAATCTTGCTGGGCAAAACCTGCAATTGCTGAAAACATTACGACGAAAGAAAATAATTTTTTCATTTTTTTGTTTTAAAATATTGACTTGATAGACGATATGTTATTTAATTTGAATGAATTAATTAGTGAGATATAAATAGCCAGCATCTTGATAGCTATTGTTTTTGCTGTCTCTATATTTGATTATGTAAAAATAAGTCCCCGGTGGTAATCCGTTTGAGTTTTTGATAGTAGCACGTCCTTCTGAGAAACCTCTAAAAGCGATGTCATTGTTATTATAATGATCGCGTTCGAAAACCAAAACTCCCCAACGGTTGAAAATTTGGACTGTATTATCAGGGTAACATTCTAAACCTTGTATATAGAATTTATCGTTCTTATCATCACCATTTGGCGAAACCGCATTAAACACTTTAATGGCACAACCACTTAACGCTAAAACAGTAGGATTGTCTCCATCAAAGTTACTCGGATCCGATTTGTCGTCAACTACAATTCCACTTTTGGTAATTGCCGATACCGTTGCCTGACTACTAATACTTCCAGAATTTATATCAGCTTGGGATAAAGTATATTTTCCAACAAATGAATAACTATCACTCTTTCCAACAGGCAAACTTATAAGGTCTCCACTAATATTCATTCCTGAAAGAAGATCTGTAATTATAATATCTTCAAGATCTACATTACCTGTATTTTTCACAATAAAACTGTATGTTAAGGTTTCACCAGCTTCGGCATAACCATTTCCATTCGTATCATTTAAAGCGACACTTTGAACAAGGGAGATTGATGGAACTTCAACAAAAATCTTACTTGTTGCAGTTCTACAATTGTATGATCTTTCAGTTTCGCATATTTCGTAGCTCAAAGTATAATTTCCTCCTGCAGTTCCAGGCGCAACATCGATTGTTCCATCATTATTCAAAGTCATTCCTTTCGGAATATCCATAATGGTTAAAATAAGATCGGATGGCCTAACCGGAATACCGTTGATTTTAACATTATCAAAAACGTTGATTAATTTTAATGAACCATTAATTCCATCAGCAATAGTAACATTATCATTAACCTTAATATCAATTCCGAACTTAGGCATGGCATTGCAACCCACTTTTGTGTCGGGATAATTGACAACTAGAGACTGAGTCGAATTTAATATAAACTGCATGGTTACAGCTGGTTTTGTTGATTCAAAGCCATCATTTCCTGTTAGCCACTGTCCATTCGCCAATACCCATCCCGGCCAATCGACAGGATTGTTCTTGTCATCCACCAGTGTCCCCGGCCATAAAACATCGCCGCTCAGAGGCATATTTTTTTGTGTAGCCACAATAGTATTATTACTGTCTATCCAATTGATTGTTAACAATCCTGTTGGCGCATAATGATCTGCCGTCACTTTGTAAGTCACATAAGCCATATCATTAGAACAATAACTATTTGCTGTTACAGTAAAGTTGGGAACTGTTATCGAGACTACTGCAGAACTGCAATTTGTTGGATTTAATTTTTCACAAATTTCGTACGTCAAAGTATAAGTTCCGGCAGGTGTTCCCGCTGCAACCATTACATCGGCTCCTAATAATGTGATATTCGAATGTGATGAAGACACGAAAGATATCGTTACCTCAGAAGCATTAACGGCAGTTCCATTCAATGTATCATTTCCCAAGACATTACCAAAAGCCATCCCTCCTATATAACCGTTAATTGTTGCCGAATCGCTTACCGCAACGATGGCAGGTGCAGTTACCGTTACTAAAACGGTTTCCTGAGCACAATTGGTTGGATTTAATTTTTCACAAACAGTGTAAGTCAATGTATAAATTCCCGCAGGAGTTCCTGCTGCAACCATTAGATCATTTGTATTCGATAAAGTGATGTTTGAATTATCCGAAGTGAAAGTGACGTTTACCTCAGCTGGATTGATAACAATTCCATTCAATGTATCATTCGCCAAAACATTGGAGAAAGCAGTTCCGCCAACATAACCGTTAATCGCAGTTACTGTATCACTTACCGCAACAATTGCAGCCGCGGCTACCGTTACACTTTGAGTAGCTGTGGCAGTGTTCCCGCCTGCATCAGTTACTGTCCATGTTACTGTTGTTATTCCTAATGGAAACACTGAAGGTGCATCATTAGTTATTGTAACAACAGAGCAATTGTCGGCTGTCACGGGAGTTCCCAATACAATTCCAGTTGTACTAAGTCCTGAAGCAGCACTCACTATTTTTGCATTCGGAGCTGTGATCGTTGGAGGAGTACTATCTTTAACTATTACGTTTTGAGTGGCCGTAGTTACATTGCCGTTTTTATCATCAAAAGTCCACGTAATGACATGTGTTCCCTGAGTGGAATAAGTCAGGTCATCAGAAGTAGTTCCCGTAATTAATCCGGCGCAGGCATCAGTTGTCTCTGCAACTGTCGCTGTTGCAGAACATTCTCCCGTTACATCTTCTAAAGTCGGAGCTACAGGTTTGGTACTGTCTTTTACAATTACATTTTGAGTAGCCGTAGTTACATTGCCGTTTTTATCATCAAAAGTCCACGTAATGACATGTGTTCCCTGAGTGGAATAAGTCAGGTCATCAGAAGTAGTTCCCGTAATTAATCCAGTACAGGCATCAGTCGTCTCTGCAACTGTCGCTGTTGCTGAACATTCCCCTGTTACATCTGCTAAAGCTGGGACTACTGGTTTGGTAATATCTTTTACAATTACGTTTTGAGTAGCCGTAGTTACATTGCCATTTTTATCATCAAAAGTCCACGTAATGACATGAGTTCCCTGAGTGGAATAAGTCAGGTCATCAGAAGTGGTTCCCGTAATTACTCCGGCGCAGGTATCAGTCGTCTCTGCAACTGTCGACGTTGCCGAACATTCTCCCGTTACATCTTCTAAAGTCGGGGCTACAGGTTTGGTACTGTCTTTTACAATTACGTTTTGAGTAGCGGTCGTTACATTGCCGTTTTTATCATCAAAAGTCCACGTAATGACATGAGTTCCCTGAGTGGAATAAGTAAGGTCATCAGAAGTAGTTCCCGTAATTAATCCAGTACAGGCATCAGTTGTCTCTGCAACTGTCGCTGTTGCTGAACATTCTCCCGTTACATCTTCTAAAGTCGGAGCTACAGGTTTGGTATTATCTTTTACAATTACGTTTTGAGTAGCCGTAGTTACATTGCCGTTTTTATCATCAAAAGTCCACGTAATGACATGTGTTCCCTGAGTGGAATAAGTCAGGTCATCAGAAGTAGTTCCCGTAATTGTTCCGGCGCAGGTATCAGTCGTCTCTGCAACTGTTGCTGTTGCTGAACATTCTCCTGTTACATCTTCTAAAGTCGGGGTTATAGGTTTGGTACTGTCTTTTACAATTACGTTTTGAGTAGCCGTAGTTACATTGCCGTTTTTATCATCAAAAGTCCAAGTAATGACATGAGTTCCCTGAGTGGAATAAGTCAGGTCATCAGAAGTCGTTCCCGTAATGGTTCCGGAGCAGTCATCAGTAGTTGTCGGAACTGTCGCTGTTGCTGAACATTCTCCCGTTACATCTTCTAAAGTCGGGGTTACAGGTTTGGTATTATCTTTTACAATTACGTTTTGAGTAGCCGTAGTTACATTGCCGTTTTTATCATCAAAAGTCCACGTAATTACGTGAGTACCCTGAGTGGAATAAGTCAAGTCATCAGAAGTCGTTCCCGTAATTGTTCCGGCGCAGGCATCAGTAGTTGTTGCAACTGTCGCTTTTGCTGAACATTCCCCTGTTACATCTGCTAAAGCTGGGACTACTGGTTTGGTAATATCTTTTACAATTACGTTTTGAGTAGCCGTAGTTACATTGCCATTTTTATCATCAAAAGTCCAAGTAATGACATGAGTTCCCTGAGTTGAATAAGTTAACGCATCAGAAGTTGTTCCTGTAATTGTTCCGGTACAGGCATCAGTTGTTGTTGCAACTGTTGCTGTTGCTGAACATTCTCCCGTTACATCTGCTAAAGTCGGAGCTACTGGTTTGGTACTGTCTTTTACAATTACGTTTTGAGTAGCCGTACTTACGTTGCCATTGCCATCATCAAATGTCCAGGTGATGGTGTGAGTTCCCTGAGTTGAATACGTCAAGTCATCAGAAGTGGTTCCTGTTATCGTTCCAGCGCAGACATCAGTCGTTGTCGGGGCAGCTACCGTTGCGGAACATTCAGCTGTTACGGAGGCAATAGTTGGAACCGCAGGGGTCATCAAAAATGTAACACTAACGTCATCACTAGAGGTACAAGGTGCATTGGTAATGGTCCAACGCAAAGTGTATGTCATTCCTGACGTTCCTGTAAAAGTAGTTGTTGGATTCGTAGCCGATGTAAAAGAGCCTCCTGTTCCGCTTACGATAGTCCATTTTCCGGTTCCTACTGTTGGTGTATTTCCGGCTAGGGTAACCGTAGTAAGTCCACAAGTTGCTGCACTCGTTTGATCTGCTCCAGCATTTGCGGTTGTTGGGTTTTGATTAAATTTTATGATCACATCATCCGAAACCACACAGGAGCCATTTGAAATAGTCCAACGCAAAGTGTATGTCATTCCTGCTATTCCAGAGAAAGTAGTCGTACGATTGGTATCGGATGCAAAAGATCCGCCTACTCCGCTTATGATAGTCCATTTTCCTGTTCCTACTGTTGGTGTATTTCCGGCTAGGGTAACCGTAGTAAGTCCACAAGTTGCTGCACCCGTTTGATCTGCTCCAGCATTTGCGGTTGTTGGGTTTTGATTGAATTTTATGATCACATCATCCGAAACCACACAGGAGCCATTTGAAATAGTCCAACGCAAAGTATAGGTCGTTCCTGCTCTTCCGGTAAAAATGGTAGCTGAATTGGTGTCCAAAGCAAACGAACCGCCTACACCACTGACAACTGTCCATTTTCCGGTTGTTCCTACTGTTGGGGTATTTCCGGCTAGGGTAACCGTAGTAAGTCCACAAGTTTCCGTCCCGATTTGGTCAAGTCCTGCGTTTGGAACAGCTATAGCATTAACCCAAAATTCTACATCAGACACTGTTGGACCACAGCTCCGAACTGGAGCTGTGTATCGGATCTTTACTTTCGTGTCTTCCGTGATATTGTCGGGAGTATAAGTATATGGAGCAGTAGCTGAGATACTTCCTCCGCCGGATTCTATGCTCCATGTTCCTCCTGTGGGCGTTGCTGTTAAAGCTTTGGTAGCATTTTCACAAATTGCAGTACTTGAAGTTGTATTAGATGCTATATTATCAATAGTAATTGTCACTACATTACTGGGAGTACTGCAAACTCCGGAGGCAACGACTCTTCTATAATAAGTAGTTGTAGTTATAGATCCAGGATCATAATCTATACTGTTAGCACCAATAATATCATTGAACGTTATGTCATCTGTACTGCTTTGCCATTGATAGGAATAAGCATTTGCTACTCCTCCAGAGGGATTACCTCCAGTTATATTTGCAGGAACTCCAATCTTGCAAAAAGTAGTTATAGCAGGTGCCGTAATTGTATTGGCAATAGGCGTTTGTACTGTGCTATATGTTATCGTTGAAACATTAGAAGTTTGACCATAAGTATCCGCAAAGGTATAATCTATAGTAACTGGACCTGCTATGGTATTGTCAATAGGTGCAAAGGTAACTTTGCCTGTTGCTGGATCGTAAGTGAATGTTCCTTCCGCAACCGTTTTAGTGAACTGTATTCCTGGAATGGAAGGATCTAAATCTACAGATGCTTTATTTACAGTACCTGAAATATTGACTGCACCATTATCATTTGCAGTGATATCTAAAGATTGTGTGATTAAACCCGAACAATCTAAAAAATAATCGGGATTAGCCACTGGATTTAACAAGGTAGCTGAAACATCAAAATTTAAACTTCTAATTTCGTGATAATTATTGCTATTTCCTGTTGAGGATGAAAAAGCAAACTTCAAATTTTCAGGAGCGGGTGTCGTATAGTTGTAATGATTTATGATATGATCTGTGGTAGACCCATGGGTCAAATAAACATCTATATAATATCCAGTATTTGGAGAAACCGCTGGGTCTAACGTTATTCTAATTTTTCTATAACCTGTACTACCGAAAGTTGTAGCACTTCTGTCACCACCTGCAATAGTGAGCCCAGGAGTCAAAGTAGCAGTTTGAGCACTTGTTAAATATGGATAGCCGTCCAAATATGAACCCCTTAAAGTAATGCTATTCGGCTTCTTACCCGGACTTTTAGGACCTATGGCTGAAAAATTCCCAAATTCATCTATTCCAATACCTAAATATCCCGTCGTAAACCCATCTGAATTAGGTTTAGGAGTATTTTCTGTATAACCTAAATTGCCTCCAGGTGGCCCAATCCTAGGATTGATTGTTTTTGCATCGTACAAAATAAAACCAATACCATCTGCCCCATTCGTAGTAGTATTCCCATAGGTATAATACTCGAACGACATATCTATCCCATAATAAGATGGGAAAGAAGTTACATCAGACCAAACAGCTCCTTTTATTTGATTCGCATTACTAGTCAATCTCAGAAAACCAGAACCATCAGGATCGATAGGTCCTGCAGTCAATAAGGCTACACCAGAGAATTGAACACTAGGGGCAGTTTTATTTTTAAAAGATTCCGCGAAAGGAAATTGAGCTTTACTAACTGAAGTAACAAAAAATAAGGTTATAAAAAATAAAGTTTTGATAATTTTATATCTTTTCGAAGAAAAAATTCCCATAATTAAGCATTAAGTTTTGTTTTATCTGTACTATTCCACTCCTTTGCTTTTAAAGTACCATTAATATTTACTGTTTCACTATGTTTTGGAATTCTAACAACCTGAACAGACCCAGTAACAGTATACCTTTTCATTAAGTGATACTTGGTAGTCAATACATTGCCTGTAATACTCTCAATTACGAAAAATTCGTAATTCCCCGCATTATTAATTGCAGTTACAACACCTCCGGCAGAAGTATTTGTAGTGTTTATATCGGCTCCTTTCATTTGGATGATCAAAGCTTTGTCCCCAACAGCAAGACCAGTTGTATTAGCAACCGTAATAGTGTGGATACAAGTAAAATCACAATGATCACAAACGGGCTGATTGATTGCCGTTACTGGATAATAACTGTTTATTATTCCTGAAATATTTGTTTGAGAGTAAATATTTAGGTTTAATAACAATAACAAACAAATCAGAAATTGATTTTGAATGTATTTGCTTATTTTTATTCTTATTTTTTTTAAAAAAATAAAGATTTCCATAGTATAAATAATTTAAATTCTTCTTGAAGAATCACAACAAGGATAATAAGCCTGAGATTTTTCAAATGAAAAATCAAGCATTCTAATTAATAAATAAATTCTAATGATAGGTTTTATGGGTATACGCAATCCGCTTTTTATATTATTGAGTATTTAATTTTTAAAACTCTGGTAAAAATGCAGTTACAGGATCAAAATACTACCTCTGCTAACAAAAAGTCAACATTATGCATTTTTATATTCTTTAAGCATCTGAGGTCCAATATTTATAAGCTTTTAGAATAAAAAATATTTAAACTTCATACTATAAATTGTAGTGCAAAATTGCGATTATAAACTATTTTTTTTTTTCTTTTCAGGACATAATAACATCGAAATAAGACCGATAAACGTCTTAAAAAAAACTGAAATCAATACTCAAAAAGCAGGTACAAACATCATTATTAGGAGGAGTAATAAAAAAAAGCACCATGCCATAGTAATATGAAATAGTGCTTTATAACAAATTAGGTAATACCACTTACCTAAGGACAAATTTCATGAATTATTATGCTATACAGAAGCCAATTAGGTCATATAAATATTGATAAAAATTTTCTTTTTAAATTTAATAGTTTAGGACCTATTCTTATTTTATAAAATTGCCATCCTTTAAAAAAAAACCGTGGCAAAGGAAGATACCAGCTCGAAAAACAAAAAGGCAGCAAGATCTAAAAAATGTTTAATTAGCGAGCCAAAATGTTAACGAAAAAAAAATCCAGTTACAACTAACTGGAAGTTAAATAATCAGTTCACGAAATAAAATACCGGTTTTAAAATTTAGCATGCAATTGCATGTATATTACTTTGCTGTTGTGCATAACTAAAATGTTTTTTTAAATCTTTAAAAATTTCCATTTTAGTTCCTGACGCATCTATTACTACTAAACCAGTCCTGTCTTCTAAATAAACAAGGTTATAAAATAATTCCTTATTATAATGTACAAACAAAATGACGTTTAATCCCTTTTGCCTTAATTTTAAAAATTCCATTAAATCGGAATCATTATATAAAGCCACTACAAGGCAATCAAGACTAAATTCATTTTCTTCTGATGACAAGTCAACCCCTACAGTAAAATCATATTCATCTTTGAATTTCTTTTTAAACATTTTTAAAAAACATCCCTTATTATCAAGCACTGAAATTTTCATTTTTACTAACTTAAAATTTATAATTTAGACATATAACTAATTAACGATCAACAACAAACTAAAACATCATTATTAAGAACATGCTTTCCTGGATGTTATGTGATCAAATTTAATCTTCAAAAAGTCATCTATTTTCTTCAGTATAACAAGCTTGTCCTGTTGCCTGATTTTTATTTTTGTTTTCTTATTGTAAATATCAATCACAACAATATGATAATCATATTTACAAGAATCAATGAGGCGTGCTATAAAAATAAATGCACAAAAAATTACTGTCGGTATTGCATAAAGCCAAAATTTAATATGGGAGAAATACATAAAGTAGTAGGCTACCATAATTAAACCGATAAAAGTTGCATTTTCTAAAAAATACCTTTTCTTTTTTTTAGCCAAACCCAATTCGAGAATTTCATCGATACCATATTTCCACTGTCTGCGTCCATACGTAAATTCCGCAATATCATTAGTAAGATTTATAACCATCATCCTGTAACTGCTTATTTTAAAAAACTGATTTATTAAGTATTCACTCTTAGATAATTGATTTACTAAGCTGCTTCCTTTTGGATTGACAAAACAAAGTTTGCAATTCTTTTCTTCATATTAGAATTTACATGTTCGACAACAAAAGCCATACAATTTAATAACTCTTGAATTTCCTGTTTACCACGCAGCATATGTACATATTGTGATGCTCCCGACTCAAAATATTTAATATCAGTAATATTTTCATCAATTCCTGTGCACATTAAAATTTTAATCTTAGGTTGAATCTTCCTTATACTTTCGATGATATTTGAAATTCCTTCCTCACGCGAATTAAGATCTAAAAGCAATACATTAATCTTAACCACTTTCAGCACTTTAAAAATTTGCTCAAAGTTTTCATAACCGGATATTGTAGCACGCAAAAACAATTCTTTTGTTAAAAGAGAAATTCCATTCCTCACATCATCACAATTATCATCAATTTTAAAATTGCAATTTTTCACTATTCCCGTTTTATTCATTTTTCTCTTTATTAATCAACTTCTTCAAATCGTTAATACAATTTCAAAATTCAATATTATACTTACCCCAAAACCGGTGTTCGACAATATTCTTTTAAGCCATTTTGCTTAATCCCTCAATACTTTGCGGGAAAATAATTGTATGTTATAAGGACTTGAAATATCCGGCAGCAAAGAAAGTGCAGATTTTCTTTTTTAAAGTGATAATAAAGTCATAAAACTATTGCTATACAATAATTTACGCCAATTAGATAGTTTGATTTTGTGGCTAAATTGGAAATAATTCTTCTGAGAATGCTACCTGAATTTTTACAATCCTTTACTATAATACATTGTATAAGACGATTCCTCATTTAAAATTGTATAAGAAGATACTTCATTATCCTTAAAAAGGGTTAACAAGTATTCTCCTGTACCAAACTTTGAGAGGTCCACCAGTTTTCTAGATAAAGGATCGAAATTATTATACTCCTCAAAGTAAACCAATTGCTTTAGCACATTATAAACTTCCACGCACCTAATCCCATTTTCACCATCAAAGCGCAAAAAATCTTCAAGTGGATTGGGGTATTCCTTCATTTGAATGAAGATTGTATTTTCTTCATCAATCGGGGGGTTTACCACAAGCATAGTTTCAAAGGACGATTTTCCACTTTCGTTTATTGCTGCAATAGTGTAGATATCATTTTCTGTCATCTCCATGGGGATTCCGCATATCACACCAGTGGCCGGGTTGAGAAACAGGCCTCGTGGCAGGGCAGGCGAAATTGTATAAAGTGTCGCCTCACCACCAGTATTGGAAGGTGTTACATCCAAAACAACAATCCCTACTACAGTGTTAATAATAGGTTGGTATTCTATTGAAGGCGGAATATTTTTTTCCGAAATTTCATTCTTGTTCCAGTCTTCAATTTCAATTGTATTGTCAGTTGAGACCTCTGCAACATATTGTTTTGTTATATTTTGATCGGTATTTTCACTAGTATCGGGTTCAGAAAAAGTTGTTTTGTGCTGTGCAAAAACATCAAAGATTGTAAAAAAAACAATTGCAAATATTACGTATTTTATTATTTTCATTTTTAAAATTATTTTACGAAATCAAAGACCAAATACATGTTGGAAATCAATTTGTGAATGCGTCTTTATTATTTTATCTTTTCAATTAAATCTCACGAATATGAAACAGATAAATCTTTTTTTAGTACGGTATTACTATCTTTCGCTACAAAGTCATCATATGGACTACGGTTAAAATATTCTTCATATTGCTCAACAAAATATTTCGCTTTTGAATAATTTAAGTAGAGTATAATTTCATACATAGAATTAAATTTTTGACTCGTTAATAATTTATATGCATACTTTACCTTCTCCTGAATGAAATATTGGCGGGGAGGAATTTTATAAGTTTTATTAAAAAGTAATTTGTATTTTGAAACGGACATTCCTGCCATTTCAGCCAGAAAAACGATATGCGGGAATTGATATTGCAAATTATTTAATAAATAATCTATGGTCTTACTTAGAGCATCTGTCTCTGTTCTTATAATTTCAAAATCATGTTCTTTTGGGTTTAAGTAAAAATTGATAAAGTTTGCCAGAATTTTTAAGGTGATGCCTTTTATAAAAGCTTCAAATCCTACTTCAAATGGTGAACAGTCTTTTAGGGAGTGAATCAATATTTTGCTGTCACTATCGATGTAATTATAAAAAATCAGGTTTTTATTAATTTTATATGTATTTGACTCATCCTTTATGTGGAGATTTAGCATTTTTTTATCGACAATAATGCGCAGCGTAAAAACTCTTTTGTTTACGACAGGAATGAAAGTACTTGGACTTTGGCTGTCGATAAGAGCTAGTCCTAAGTTATTTTCATCACCTAACTCATATTTTTTTTTATTGATCTCAAGCTGGTTCCCGTCTTCACTTAAATCATACTGCAGTATATACAGATTTTGTTCTGATTTACGTCTGTTCAGCTTTACCTGCTCAGAAACAACTATATCAAGCAATGTTACAGAAACACCGGGTATCACTTCAGTAAAATACATACTCCCTTTTCCGTATGACTCGGGCATAAGCAGAATTTTTTCATTGATGTATTTTGCATTAAATTTTTCAGCAACTTCCTTCTGCCACTCAGGGCCCAATGAATAATAATGATCAATCTCTATCATATTTTTGTAGTTGTTTGGTATAGGTTTTTGGAGATATTCCAAAATATGATTTGAACTTCGAGGAAAAATAAGAATTGGTAAGATTAATTTGATTGGCTACCTGTGCTATCGATAAAGTGTTCTCTTGTAAAAGTTCCTTCGATCTTATGAGTTTATGGCAGATAAAAAAGTTACACGGCGTATCTGAAGTCACTTTTTTAAATAGATTGATATATTTTGACTCTGACATATTAGCTTTAGTAGCAATTAGTTTGTTGCCAGGAAATGGAATATCTATATTTTCCATTAAATATCTTTGGGACAACATAATTTCTGATAAATCTTCTTTATTAACAAGATGTAATACCTCCCTCTCCTCATTTAAAATCGTTAGATATTCATTAATTAATAAATTAGCAGTTCCCATAAGATTAAGATCAAATAAAATTCCGCCAGTTTTTATTTTTCGCAAATCGTTTATAGCATGAAAACTTTTGCTGTTCATTCTATAAATTTGCATCTCCTGCTTTTTAATTTGTTTGTAACTTTTACAATTAGATGGATTTTGAGAAAACTTTTGATTCTTATTATAAAGCGACTCTATAATATCTTTTTTAATAAATATGCATAAAACAAACACTTTACTTCCGGCCGTGGCTTGAAATTTTGCTTTTGCTTTACTGTCGACAACAACCATGTTGAAATACCATCTTCCTATACTATATGAAACATTGTTTCCATTCACTTTTGCATCGCCCTCTGTCAGCGTGTAGTAAATAGAAAGAAAATCATCAGCTATATTTTCCTGTATGAATTCGGTATCTACGTGATACAGAACATCAGAATATAGCGCAACTACTCCTTTTTCACATTCTAAAAAGTATCTTTCGCCGCTTGTAACACCTTCAGGTAAAACAATAAAGTTTCCTTGTACTTTTCCATTTAATTTCGAAGCAAAATTATCTACCCACTCCAAATCTGCTCCGTAATGATGAGTGAATTTTTTCATATTTTTTTTATTTTTTTATACAAAATTGAGACAAAATTTTACATTTTTGTCAGTCCTATTATTCTTGATTAAACATTTGAACGCTCTCTAATATTTTGATAAAACTTTAATTTTCAACAAGCTCAAAACTTAAAAAAGCAATTTAAAACACTGTTTTACAAGTGTTTATGATTTTAGCATTTAGAAATAATTATGTGAAATAAATAAAACAATTCTTACTTTTAAACACAGTATTTAAATCAATTTATTACAGTATTCTAATATTAATATGACTTATTGATCTCGCGTGATGGCATCAGTGAGCCATTTTTTTGAATGTTTAATCGTCTTATAATCAATTATTATCGTAATAAAGTATTCCTTGATATTAAATCAGAGATGCAAAATCGGTCGTGACTCGATTGCAGTTTCTTATTTCATTTTTATTATTTATTATCCTTTATACTTAATAGTTTTTTATCTATTATCAAGTACAAATCTGAATTGCAAACGTACTATTTAGGATAGGGAATTTATTTCTCATGAGGACATAATAGCATAGAAATAAGTCTTATTTTTATTTTTAACACTAATCAACAATCTAATAATCAATAAATTATAAAAATATATTTTAAATATTAATTAGATTACACTTCAAGTGTAATTGCAGTAAATCTGGTAATTTAGAATGAGTAAAGTAACGATGAAGCTTATCTTTAGTGCTAGTAAAAAAATACGATTGCACTAAAAAAAAATGTTTTACAAATGTAGTTCCCATAAAATTGTAGCATTATAGGATATGAAAATTACGGGAATAAATTTCTTTTGAAGTTAGAAAACCTGAAATAAAACTATGATGATCAGATTCCTATCGTGAACGTTTTAGGGCTAAAAAATAAAATTTATTTATTGTTTTTAATGAAGTCATCAGATGGATCTTTTTTGAATATCTGAAAATATGTATTGAAAAACTGTTGTATTTTATGGCAGTGTATGATTTACAGCGAAGATTTATAGAAATTGTGCAGATAGTAAAATCAACAATTTTATTGCCAGGGAGAACAGCACTACTATTAAAAACAAAGTTTCAAAATCAAATGACTTGGGAGATTTCAAAATTTTAAGCCATAAAAAGGACGTACAATTTTAGTAATTCTTTAATCCTTCTGAGAAATATTCTTTTCAGAAACAAAAAATATATTTTTAACCGGATTCAGTAAAGCTTTTGTCCAGTGAAGAATGAATACTTTTTTCAGAATGAGAATAAAGCTGGTAAAAGAGCTTGGTTTTTGTATATAGAGGTTTGCTCCCTCGTTAAAAGTATCTTCAATATCTTTAGGATGATTAGAAGTGGAGAGCATCACTGCAGGAATCTCCTTGAGTTCCTCATCACTCTTTATTTCTGACAATGCCTCCTTACCTCCTTTAACGGGCATATTTATATCGATAAAAACAATATCCGGTTTTTGTTCATCCGGATCTTTTAAGGTATTAATCAATTGCTCCCCGTTTTCTACTGTAGTCACTTCAGAAGGGACTTTTGTTGCACTCAGAGCTTCCATAAATAAGTCCTGATCATCTTTATCATCTTCAGCCAATATAATTTTTACCGGCTCTTTTTCTTCGAAATCATTAGAAGTTCCTTCTGAATTTTTAGGAGTTGTCATATTGAGTGTTTTAACAATTTTCAAAAGTAATATATAAATGCTTAATAAAATTTCGTCAAAGCAATAATTTTAAAATATTTGGATTTTTTTATTTAATTTAAGAGAGCATAATCCATGATTGCTTAATTACATTTGAGTTGTGGAATCATTATAGTTAAATTGTATAACAAAAGTTTTTAAATAGCACACTACTTTAGCATAAACCATAAAGCTAATAAATGTGCAGGATAATTTAATTTTTCTAAAAGATATATTACGGCAATCGCCAGTGCCCACTGCAGTGTATTGTACTGACGATTCAGTAATTTCATTTGCAAATCCTGCCATGCGCAATTTATGGAATAAAGGGGAGCAGGTTATAGGTGAAAAATTCACTGATATCATTACTGAGTTTGAGAAAGATTCTATTAGCGAAGAAATGCTACAGGTAATGAAAACAGGAATACCTTTGCAAGCTAACGACCAAAAACTTAATATCCTGAAAGATGGAGTATGGACACCTCTTTTTTTTAATTATAATTTTACGCCTCTTCGCAATGAAAATGGAGTTGTTTATGGCGTGATACATACTTGCACGGAAGTTACTAAATTACATGAAGCAAAAAGTCAGATAGTAAATTCCGATGAAATGCTGGCTATGGCAATTGAGGCTTGTGGTATGGGAACATATGAAATCGACGTCATAACAAACAACATCAAAACCTCTGATAATTTTAAAAAACTTTGGTCCATGGACGCTGAAGTTACTGTAGAGCAACTAGTGGAAAAACTGCATCCGGATGATCGCCATCTTAGGGAAAAAGCTCACAAAGATGCCTTGCTAAACGGATTAGTCTGCTATGAAGCCAGAATTATACAGAAAAACAAGTCTGAGAAGTGGATTAAGGTTTTTGGAAAAATCATAAAAGATGAAAAGGGTGATCCGGCCACAATCTTAGGTGTTGTACAGGATATACATGATCAAAAAGAATTTGAAGTAGAACTTAAAAAAAAGATTCAGGAAAGTACCATGGAACTTAGACGATCTAATGACGATCTGCTGCATTTTGCTAATGTGGTGAGCCATGATCTTCAGGAACCAGTCAGGAAAATTAAAATCTTTAATGACTTCTTAAAAAATGAGATTGCAGGCCAGTTGCCGGATCGTTCCGTCATGCACTTAAGCAAAATTGCCCATTCGGCAAATCGTATGCAATGCATTATTGAAGGGCTTCTTGCCTACTCTACTATTGACAAAAGTACTCAGCCGGTTGAAAAGATTTTCCTAAATGATTTATTGGAGAACATCAAAACAGATCTGGAACTTATAATAAAAGAAAAAGGTGCTATTTTAATCATAAGTGATCTTCCTGCAATCGAGGGAGCAGCAATTCTTATTCAGCAGCTTTTCTATAATCTGATACAAAATGCATTGAAATTCACAAAAGCCAATCAGCCTCCCAGAGTTATTATAACATCTATTATAAAATATATCGATTCGGTTGCATACATTGAAATTTCCTTTAAAGATAATGGCATTGGGCTTGATCCTATTTATGCAGAAAAAATATTTACCGCTTTTGAAAGACTTCATTCTAAGAATGAATACGAGGGAAATGGAATTGGTCTCGCTTTATGTAAAAAGATTATCAACAGGCACAATGGGACTATAATAGCTAAAGGAGAAAAAGAAAATGGCGCTGAATTTATAGTAACTCTTCCCCTTAAACAAGCCACTGAAAATATCTAAACAACTATTAACAATCACTTCATAAATTGTATAGTTCGTATATGTGCGCACTACGGTGCGATATTCAGAAGGTTCTTGACTTAACCTCACTTTTAAAGTAGTGCAAATAAATCAACCGGTATAACAGTAATGCAACCTCCTGATAATTATATAACTTGATAATCCGATTATATAAAATGAAGCGATTTATAACCTGTAATTTTAAAGGCAGTAAAAACAGTAAATCCTAATTTAACAAATCGAATATGGAAAACTTAGTCAATCAGGAAAATCTTGAAGATATCAGAGAATTAATTGAAAGTAAAATTGCTGACGTGCCAGGAGAGTTGATACTTGTTGGAGCTATTGGCAGTCTGCTCTTGTCAACGTATTTGAATAAAACCGGCCATACTCAAGCGGGTTCAGTGATTGGAAAATTATCCATTCCGATAATAGGAATCGGACTGGCAAAATATAAAGACCTATTAAAATCAGAACTAGAAAATTTTAAGGCAGCTGTACAATAAGTCGTTTAAATATTAGGATTTGGTTGAGATTTTTTTTGCGTACATTATAATTACCAATTGCTATAATGGGATATAAAACAATTTTTCATATTGATGGCCATAATGATGATAGTGGCTTTTTTGCCACTGCTGTAAATGAATTATCTGCTACGGTCAGCTATATGTCATTTACTGATGCTCGTGAAGCGCTGCAAAAACTTGTAACCGGTAAAATGATTCCTGATGTTATCTTCCTCGACCTTACTATGCCGGTGATTAACGGGCAGAAATTTCTACCTCTGCTAAAGACTATTGAGTCATTAAGGGATATTCCGGTCATCAAACTTTAGACCTCATATGATATTTACACAATTCAGCAGTTAAAAACTCAAGGCGCCATGGACTTCCTTACAAAACAATCCGGAATAAAAGAATTAATGGCTCTCCTGCGCCCTTATCTAATCTAAGCATCATGAATATCGAAAACGAACAAGAACTTTATGTACTAGTTATGAACGCTCCAATTGGAATTTGTGTCCTGGATGCTCAAACTCTTACAGCCGAAATTGTAAATGACAGTTTTATAACTGTAGCGGGAAAACCAAGGGAAACCATCGTCGGCAACTTTTACTGGGATACTTTTTCTGAAGTGCGCCAGTACTATGAAAGCGCCCTCGAAAATGTTGTCAGAGAAGGAAAGCCTTACTCCGCAGATGAAGCAGAAATGATACTGGTACGACACGGAAAGGAAGAAACTGTGTATGTGACTTTTGTTTATACTCCTTTAAAAAACAATTCCGGCGATGTAAAGAAAGTCGCTATCTGGGTTCTGGAAAATACACTTCAGGTAAACAGCAGGCTGAAAGTGGAAGAAAGCGAAAAGTTTGCTCGAACTGTATTCTATAATTCGCCTGTGGCAAAACTTGTCTATATCGGAGCCAATATGGTACTGCGAGAAGCCAATGAAAAAATGCTCGAAATCTTTGACAGGGATGCTTCAATAATAGGATTTCCAATATTAGAATCTATGCCAGAGCTGAAGGGAACCAAGCTCTTTGAAGAGTATCAGCAGGTGCTGAAAACCGGTGAAATTTATGCAAAAACAGCACAACGAATGGAATTGATTAAAAATGGATCACCTCATTCCGGCTATTACGACTACATATATAAACCGCTGCAAGATACAGCAGGGCATGTCTTTGGAGTTATATTTACATTGATAGACGTAACAGAGCGGGTAATTGTGCGCAATAAACTTGAAGAGGCAGAACTCAGTATGAGGGGTGCTGTCGAATTGGCGCAGCTCGGCACCTGGAGCATTGATGTAGCTACAAACGGGCTTACCTATTCGGATCGTTTGATAGAATGGTTTGGCTACGACCCTGCTGCCCAGGATTACAATGAAGTAATCCCAATTTTATCTGAAGAAGATCAGCAAAGGGTTGCAAATGCTGTAGCATGGGGTCTCAATCCTGAATCTGGTGGATTGTATGATGAAATATATACTGTAATTCATCCAACAACCGGAAAGAAAAGGATCTTACACGCGCAAGGTAAAACTGTATTTGATCCTGAAGGCAAACCTGTCCGTATGAATGGAACGGCACAGGATATTACTTTGCAGGTGCAAGTTCAGATGGAACTGGAAGACCAAGTGCAACAGCGGACCGAAGAGATTGGCGCTGTTGTAGAAGAACTACAGGCTACCAATGAAGAATTAGAGCAGGCAAATCTACAATTAATCAATTCTAATGAGGAACTTGCGCAATTTGCCTATATAGCCTCCCATGACCTTCAGGAACCTCTTCGCAAAATAAGTACATTTACCAGCTTATTAGAATCAAAAATTGAAAATCATCTTGACGAAAATTCAAGAACTTATATAGCAAAAATTAAGGATGCCTCAATAAGAATGAGTAATCTTATAAGAGATGTACTGGCATACTCGGCCCTGCCTAAAAATGACGATACATTTGTAACGGTAAACCTTGAAACTATTGCAAAACAGGCCCTGGAAGATTATGATGTGCGCATGGACCAGACAGGTGCAACTGTTACCTGGAATAGACTTCCTGAGATCAAAGGTATTCCCCTACAGATGTCACAGCTTTTTTTCAACCTGATTGGAAATGCCTTAAAATTTGTAAAATCAGACGTAAAGCCTAAAATTCAAATACACTGCAGTAATGCGACACCAGAAGAAATAAAATCAGTACATTTAAAGGAAGGGGTATCGTATTATAAAATTACATTCTCTGACAACGGCATTGGGATTATACCTGAAAATACAGATAAAATTTTTAGTATCTTTCAAAGACTGCACAGGAAAAATGAATTTGCCGGTACTGGAATAGGTCTTGCAATGTGTAAAAAAATTGTCCAGAATCATAATGGCGAAATCAACGCTGAAGGAAGCAGTGAAAAAGGTGCGGTATTTAATGTTTACCTGCCAATCGATAAGTAAAAAACCTGCAGCAAGAAGAAATACCGCTGCAGGTTAAAAAAAAATAAAAAATAATTAACCAAGGCAGCATCTTACCTGCCTTTCTTAGTACTGGTCGAATCTGTTTTAATGGCAGCTGATCCTTTTTGAACAGTGCCCGCAGATCCGGAACCAGTGGAACCTTCGCCCGTAGCGCCGGTTGTTCCTGCACCGCTGACAGTTGTTGTATCAGAGTCTGGTCCTACAGTGTCGATTGTTGTCTCGGTAGAATCACTTCCTGTAATATCAGAATCCTGCGTGGCGGGTTCATTTTTTTTGCAGGACATAGCAGTTACTAATAAAATAGTGAGCAATGTAGATTTAATAAGCGTTTTCATGGTTTTTCTTTTTAAGTTCGTATTATCAAAGTTAATAGCTGTGTCCTCCCTGAAAGTTATATGATTTTAATCCTCATTTTTCAACTTACAGACTTAACTTGCTCTATATCAAATAAAAATATAATTACAATTTGGTATTTTATTACTTATAAAAATATTACCAAGTCATTTTAACCCTGCTGCCTCCTGGAATTTTATACGAAATCAATTCGGCGTTTTTCTCGCTTGCAGCTATGCTGTTTTTATTTGCAAAAACTTCTATTTGTAATGTTGTCTTTTTAGGAAATATAACTTTCAAATTACATTCAAATATATTTGTGCCAAGAATTGTAAATGTTAGTACCTTTTTTGATTTCTTTATACTAGTTATCGGGTAATCGGAAAATAACAGAAACTCTTCCTCTTTCACTTTATGGTATTGCCGTGTCAAAACTCCGAATCCTACACCTGCCCCATAAACCTCCTGTCCGACCTGTCCGCTTTTTTCCCACCCATTATAGAGATCTTCCAGCGGAATCCAAAGATCTTTCACAATTTCACCAGTTTTGACTTCCTCAGAAATCATATCATCCGGAAGTGTGGTCGGATAGTAATATGGAAACCTGGTTACAGCATATTTTAGAAATTCCGGTATTAAAATTTTTAAGGATGGAAGTAAATCTACACCTTCCGATTGTATAAGATACTCTGAAAGCCCGGCATAGACTTCCATCTCCTCATATGCTGCCGTATACGGTGCATTATTAAGCGGAAATACGGAAAAATAATTAGGATAATTTTTACCAAATCCGTACTGACAGTCCCAGATCTGCATGTTCTTAAAAATACAGGCAAGGCAGGCGTAGCTCAAATCAAGATATTCCTTTTTGTTTGTAATTTTATGTAATTCTAAAAGTGCCCCTGCAGCAAAAGCAGTATTGTTGGCCTGATAAAGAATATCAAACCCGCAGCCGACAAGTTTTTTTACCGCTTTTTCAGCCTCACGCAGGTAACGTTTCTCTTTTGTAAGTCGAAATAGCAACAGCATTAAATGCGCGTAGGATCCAGGTACATCTTTTTCACCGCCTTTTCCTGGTTCAGTCTCTTTTTTGACGACTTCTAGTGTATCCATTTTATAAAACACCGGCCATTCGTAATCAAAATGATGCGCAACCTTAATGGCAAATTCAATAGATTTCAAAACGAGTTCTTCGGCCTTTTTCTCGCCATTCAAAGCAAGCCTTGCCAGGTTCATAAGCGGATGATGCAGGTACCAGGAATCCATAACCATTTCCTGCTTTTGTTCCTCTGATTTGTCCAGTTTGTCTGCAAGTTCGGGAAGCCAGCGGTTCATTGTTTTGACTTTGGGGTCGAAAAAGCACGCTATCCCATCAAGAAGTTCACTATACATTGGATGGCTTTCTCCATACCAATCCTTCAATTCGTTCAAAGGCATAAGTACCGCAAGCTGCACCATCACTTCCGCTGGCGTATCATAGTCACATAGGTAAGCATTTAAATACGAATTTCCTTTTGTCTGTGTCCAGCAACCGTTGCTTTTTTCAAGATCGTTGAGACAGTTCTGTGTAATTTCCGGCCAGTTATGATAAATGACTTCGGGATGAGGAAGCAATTGGTAAACCTGTGCCAAACTATTTAAAAACTGCTGTGTTTCCTCAATTTCATTATTGATAGTTTCTTCTGAAAATACCACATAAGCATCTGAAATAATATAAGCTTTATCTGAAGGCAATGGCTTCTCTTTTGTTAGAGGCAACTGAAAACCAATTTCGGGCCATGTTCCTCCTACACTATCATCAACTATAGTTTCTGTAGTTTCACAATACGCGCTAAGGGAACCGAGATTTTGAAAGTAGAATATAGAACCCGTTTTTGGTTTGGTCATGCTTGCCAATAGTATTCCGGATCTGGAACCCATTTGACTCATATGTATTACACCATTGGTGTTCTCGACATTTCCATGTTGCGTGACAGCAATAATATCCCGTGGCCAGAATGGAATAAGCAACGGTATATCAGCCTTAAATGATGTTGTATAATGTAGCATTACTGCTTCACTTTCTGGAAAAGTAACACAAACTTCATATTTACCCAGCCTTGTTTCTAAATTAATGACCAAAAGCGCTCCGTCATCAAGCAAATTCGTTACTTCAAAATAACTGTTCATTCCAAATGCCGCGCGGAAAGCCATTTCCCCACGATCAGGCCATTTCCCCACGATCCATATAGAATCACCAGTATTAAAAGCTTGAAAAGTATAGTTCTTAAATTCCTTTTCCCAAATTACGGTGCTGTTTTCTAAATCGGCATGCACTGTAGCAGCCCAGGGTGAAATAGTATGCATAAGTTATTGGTTTAAAAAATTTCTATATTTTTTGAATAACTGATCGTAACTGAATTTAATATTTCATTTTACTATTTTGGTTAATCGCCGGTTTACATAAAAGTAAAATACAATATTCAACTAGTGATGGGTTCAGGCTCGAATCCAATAATTTTCATGACCTGATCGCCAAATTCCTGTTGTACATTTTGCCCTTCCACAAACATAATTTTATAATTAGCGTTAGTAATAATTTTATAACCGCACGTAATCTTTTTATGTGGATCAATTGCATTCTTTTATTACATAAAATTAGTAAGGAATTGATCATCAGATTTATAACATTCTTTAGCTTTATTATATTATTTCATTCACTTCCTCCTTGATGAAATTGTTTTAAACTAATTATAGTTGCAGGACTGGCTCCGGACATTGCACTATTTGGACGTGCAGTGTCCATGGACGGCAGATAAAAATTTAAGGAAAAAAATTAGAGTACTGAAATAAGAGTACTATTTCAGGATGAATTATATGGAAAAACGGATGTACGCTATAATGTAGATATTGAATGGCTTGCTGATAATTTGCATCCTGAATATATTCATACAGTTGCTGCAGACTATCCAATATGCAAAAAGTGCAATTTTTTATCGAGACTTATGGATTGGCAGTTTCGCATTAGCATACCGAAAATAATACAGATGCAGTATACTTTATTTGCTGAATAAAAAACCTCAATTCGATTTATCGCCGCAACGGGTCATATGCAGCTCATGCGAAAAAATTTGCTTAAATTGGAATTTATTATAAATAATTCTACTCCTATTTTTAAATGAAATTAATCATTGTTTTTTTGGTAAGTAAATCCAAAAAATAGTTCCTTTTCCAGGGGTACTTGTAAAATTAATTAATCCATTATGGTTTTCAATGATACGTCGACAAAGGGCAAGACCTATTCCGTTACCACCATATTGGTCTCTTTCATGCAATCGTTGAAACATATTAAAGATACGGTTTGAATATTGATTTTCAATACCAATACCATTATCAGAAATAGATATAATATGGTAATTGCCAGACAAAGCTAATTCATTGTTGCTATCAGGCACAATTTCGGCAGAAATAGTAATTAAAGGAACTGTTGTATTAAATTTGAGCGCATTATTTACAAGATTGTAAAACAATTGGCGCAACTGGGTATGTAGCCCTAACACGCTCGGTAATGGTTCTATAGTAATTGCAGCATTTTTTTCGTCGATGATCATGCTCAAATCGCTTAAAATTTCAGCAGTAATTTCATTAAGGTCTACTTCTTCAAAAATTTGCTTGCTGTTATCAATTCTGGAATAATTCAAAACATCAGTAATTAACTCTGACAATCGCGTCGCTGATAACGTCATTCGGTCAAAATAAAATTGCTTCTTTTGCTCATCTGATAATTGTTCGCCTGCGCGGGAAAGCATAATCATAATTTTGCGAAGTGGTTCTTGTAAGTCATGGCTTGCAACATAGGCAAACTGCTCCAGCTCTTTATTTTTAAAAAGTAATTTAGAATTGGCGCTTTCTAATTCACGCTGAATCATTTTCAATTCCGTATTATCTTTCAATGCTTCAACGATCATCTTTTGAGCATTGATATCTGTAAAATAAACCAGCCAGCTGTTAAAAGAGCCGTCTTCTGATTTATTTGGAATCATACTAACAAGATGCCACAGGTATTCAAATGTGTCTGTAATTCGTATTTCTCCGGAAAAAGAAGATCGATTTGTTTTTGCCTTATTCCAGCCTTCGATAATTATTTCAATATCTTCGGGATGAACAAAACTCATCAAATTTTTTCTTTCAAAGTTGATTGGAGGAGTTTTTAAATAATGTAATAATGATTCATTATATAGAAGCACTTTATTTCGGTCATTGACCTCACAAATCAAAATCGGAATTGTATTAGCTAATTTTCTGTATCGATTTTCACTTTCAGTTAATTTTTCTGAAAGTGCTATCAATTCTATGTTTTTTTTCCTAATCTCGTCATAAGGAGATAGAGGTGGCTCAAACTTAAAATAATCAATAAAAGATTTAATTTTTATTTCTGAAAGAAGTCCCGGCGAAAATACTGGCTGAATTATTTTCGTGGTAGATTGATTGTTTTTAAAATTGTATTCGATATCTCCAGATATTTTACCAGCGTACTTAAAAGCCTCCGGGTTACTACTTTTTAAATCAACACTATCAGTAATTATTGCTACAATTTGTTTTTGTGTTGCCTTAATAGTATTTATACAAAGTACTAACAACGAATTTTTGCCTTTTGCAATTGCACATCTGGCAATTTCAGAAACCGCTGTAGAAAATCTCGTCTGGAATGATGAAGGCATGCCACACATTTCGGCAATTTTCATGGATCGCTTGTGGGCAAGTATCAAGTCCATTTCGTTATCAAGATTTATTTTTATGATTTCTTTCATGGCACTTACATTATTTTACCTACAAGAATTGATGCATCATCTGTACCCCTTATATTTTCTTTAAGTATTGCAGAGGCTATTATACCTGAATGCTGTTTTACTATTGAAGTCATCTCGTTTAGATTCCATCTGGTGCGCAATCCATCACTGTGCATGACAATAATTTGATGTTTTTTGTAAGGAACAATTGTATTATTTAAGGTACGTGGAATATTATGACCGATAATTCCGTTATAAGGAGTATAGGTTTTATTGTCGAGTCCGTCATAAACACGCGTACTTATGTTGCCAATCCCGCAGATATTCCATAATTCCGACTTATAATCTACAGCTGCTATTGTCCCGACAAGTCCCCTGCTCTTTTTTACTTTTGCATGAATGTCTCTCAATATTTCTGAAGGTTCAGTTTCTAAAGACTGTTTAAATGCTTTAATGGCCAATTGTACGGCTTCATTTGCATTTTCGCCATGTCCTAATCCGTCGCCTAAAAATATTTGAAAACCTTTTTTTGATGATTTAATATGATAGCCGTCTCCGCAAAACTTTTCACCCGGATAGTTAATTGCAATTGCAGCGTAGTTTAAACCACTCTGCAAAGAAGGCAATAAAATATCAGACTTTTCGGCAATTTTTATATATTGCACACATCCCCAATTTTTCATGGAATAAATCTGAAAATCATTACTCAATCTCTTAATTGAGCCCAATCCATGACCAAGTGTGTTGGATGAAGAATAGCCATCATTCATTATTTTGGCTAAATTTTCAAAACCCACCCCTTTATCAAGGCAATAAATTTCGATTACTTTAAGGTCGCCTTCTAAATTAGCACGATACAACAGCTCTCCTCCCTTTGCATATTTGATCAGGTTAGAAGTTAATTCTGCAACAATAATATCGGTCTCAGCGGCTCTGTGCGGTGTAAATCCTATGTGAAGTGCGAGGTTGTGTATTTCTCTTTTTATAAAAGCAATCAGACTGCGATCGTCAATTTTATAGCTGGAAAACGTATTATCCATTTTTCCATTTTGTTATAGTAACGGTAGTTCCGTTGCCTAGTTCTGTTTTAATATCAAATTCATTGACGAGTCTTTTAGTACCTGGAAGCCCTAATCCTAAGCTTTTGCCGGTGCTGTACCCGTCTTTCATGGCCAATGTTACATCTGCTATTCCTGGTCCCTTATCAATAAAAGTGACACGTACTCCATTATCACGGCCATTACTGACCGATTCAATGATAACTTTACCGCCTCCCCCATATTTCAAGAGATTACGAACAAGTTCACTTGTTGCCGTTATTAATTTGGTCTGATTTAAAATGCTCATGCCAATTTTTACCCCATACTCTTTTACGCGGTTGCGTAACGGCACCACATCTTGTTCTCTTATAATTAGGGCTTCTTCTTTGCTATTCGTTATCGTCGTCATAATCCTGCTCTTCATTATCGCTAGTGTGCATTTTTGAGCGCAGTAGATCCATACCTCTTTCAACATTAAGGGCACTTATAACTCCGTTTAAGGACAATCCAAGTTCAACAAGTGTAATAGCGACAGCAGGCTGCATTCCGACAACTACTGTTTGTGCATCCATTATTTTAGACATCACAGCGATGTTTCCTAAAATACGCCCCATAAAAGAGTCGATTATAGAAACAGCCGATATATCAATTAACACTCCTTTTGAACTGTGTTTACTTATGGTGTTAATTAAATCTGATTCAAGATTTTCTGCAAGTTGGTCGTACAAATCTACTTGTATGGTAACAAGCAGAAAATCACCCATTTTTAGTATAGGAATTCTCTCCATATCGATTATAAAATCTTAAACTAATTTTCTTTTAACAACAGTAAGCTGCAGCATATCAAATGCTGTTTTAAGAGCACTTGCAAGGGTGGCCTTAGTTATAATACCGGTAAGATCAATCCCTAAATGCACTACTGTCTGTGCAATTTCAGGACGAATACCGCTAATAATACATTCTGCTCCCATTAATCGTGTAGCGCTTACAGTTTTGATAAGGTGCTGCGCTACCAACGAATCAACTGCAGGAACACCAGAAATATCAAGAATAGCAATTGAGCTTCCAGTATCTACAATCTGCTGTAATAAATTTTCCATTACAATCTGTGTTCTTGAACTATCCAAAGTTCCAATAATCGGCAAAGCAACTATGCCATCCCATACAGTAATAACAGGAGTTGAAATTTCGCTGATTTCATCTACCTGTCTTGATATCACATCTTCTCTTCCTCTCATGTAGGCTTCAAAAGTCATAATAGTCATATTGTCAAGAATCTCATTCAATTGTAAATTTGCCTGATATAATTGTTCTGAATCTTTTATCAGTTCTGAAAGGATTTGTGAAGATGCTTGTTTGAAAGTAGTCAAATATTGAGCATTTTCTCTCGGTGAAAATCCACGTTTTCCTCTTGAAGATGAAATACCAACAATTAAATCCTCTACTTTTTCAAATTCTGGTGAATCCTGAAATTTGCCCTTTAATGATGCTAATGCACTTAAAATCAGGGAAGCAAATTCTTTCGACTCTTCTTCTTCTACTGCGCCATCATCTGATCCACTCTCAATTAGAAGTTGTGACCATATTTTTAGTAGACTATTTTCGTGCTCCTTTAAGCCCGATAGGAAATTGTTTTGCATGTGGTATAATTTTTGTGATTTTCTCTTAACAAATATAACGTTTAAAAAAACGGAATATGAGAAATGATGTATTAAAAATAAAATAATAAGTACGAGCTAACGTAGCTAAAAACAACTCAAATTCTTCATTTTCAGTTAATAATTCCACATCTGTTATTGCAGAAATTAAAACCGAAAAGAGATATTGAAAGACAATTGCAGTTGGCAGACTTATTTATATGTTTCGTCAGTTAATCTATTAAATCACTGTTACATTTACCGCGTTAGGGCCTTTTTTTCCATCAGCCACTTCATAGCGTACCTGATCGTTTTCACGAATACTTTCTGACAAACCTGTAGCATGGACAAATATTTCACTTCCTCCATTTTTTGGTGTTATAAAACCAAAACCTTTTTCTTCATTATAAAATTTTACTGTACCTTCTTGCATCTTTTTTACTTTTTAGTGGATAAATATAGTACAATAAATCTAGGCAAATGGATCATGTGAGAATTATATAACATTGAATCGAAATTATATAAACATCAAGTCTCCATTTTTTGAGTTCATTAAATACATTTGAAATAGAATTAAATTTGCATATTCAATTATTACATCTTGGATCTAGAAAAGTGTCAATCTTCTTTTTGATAATTAATAGATTTATCTATGATCGAACAAACAAGAGAGTAACTTTAAAATCGCAGAACCACATGAGTTAAAAACTATTACTGATAAAAAAGATAATAATTTCTATCATAAAACAGTATAAAACACTCAAAAGTTTTGTGTCAGAATCGTGGCAAAAGCAATTTAGAGTGGCTACTTTTTTTGCCGCAAAGAAGTAGCTTAATTGAAAGATTTTTCCGTAGTTTTAGATATGTGATACACCATTTTAAAAAGCCTCAGTCAGTCTAAAATAAAACCCCCAATCCCCACGGCCAACGGCAACATCAATTCCTGCATTTACTTTTTGACCGGCCTTTTCGATTACCTGATAACGAGCACCAGCCCCTATACTTGGTAATGGTTTGCTCCAGGAAGCTCCAGAATTATACCAATCCCCTGCTGCTGCTCCCTCCTCAGATTTTCTATAGGCAATTCCAAGTCCGACAAACCCAACATATCCCCATTTTTTATAAAAATTATTTCGAAATTCAGTTTGGGCAGTATAAGTTTGATTTCCTCGATATTCCCCTTGGGTATACCCTCTTAAATCTGTTTGACCAATATAATCCTGGGATGCAAAAGGAACATCTCCAAAGTTGGCTTTCATTGCAAATCGGCTGGCCAAAATTTTGTGATCACTTATTCCTTTATAATAATTTACATATAACATTGTTTTAATGAAATCATTATCATTATCTAACCAGGAGGGTACTGTAGAAAATCTGGCATCTATAAAAAGACCAGAACTCGGATTATAGACACTATTTCGGGTATCATAACTAATGGGGATAGATAACGAATTGGTGTCGTTAGGATCCACCACTTCGGTATTATCCGGAAGTTTGATAGTTACATCCGACCTCATCATAAATCCGCCGACTCCTAAATAAAAATTTTCGAAAATCCTTCTCTGTAACGCAAATACATATAAAGCTCCCTTTGTTGTATAAGGGGTTTCATAAACTCCTGTTGCGCCTCCCATGTCCCCGTTTTCAAAATCCATAAACGCCTGAAAATTATAGTTTATATATCCGGCTGCCGCAGTTATTCTCCAGTAATCTTCCTTAAGATAAAGGCGTGTCCCGAACATAAGATAGTAAGAATCATTCGTGGCATAATTGCCAACCCCCATAATTCTTGAAAGAGGAACTTTTTTTGAATTGTCGGCTTTAAAAAGCGCCATAGCTATCACCCCAACTCCTGCTCCTTGTGAACGATCGTAAGTCAATGTCGGCATAGGCATAAAGGCAACTTTTTTTTCTTTCTTTTTGACGGTATCAGCCTTTTTAACCGTATCCAAACTGCTAAGTAGTATTGGGGTAATTATTACCTTTTTGAAGTGCCAAGGTTTTTCATTATTTGAAAATGAAAAAACATATAAAGTACAAAATAAAAATGCAGAGAGAAAGAAGGTTCTTTTCATTTGAAATTAAATTTGGATAGAGGCAAATAATAATTGTAAAAATTTAACTATCAAAAATAAGCATAAACAAATTTAAAAACGATTTTTATTCAACAAAAATCTACTAATGATCAAGCAATTATAAATCAAAAACAACTTTGAACGGCATTAAATACAACGAATTTGACATTAGCAGTTGTTAATTTCTGTTTTTATCAAAAAGTATTACTTATTTTTGATAAAAACAGAATTACAACCCTCATTTAAAACAAATTAACAGTGCTAGAAAATGACATTTATATATCATAGAGAACTTGAACGACAGATTTCTTCTGGACATTTTGAACCTACACTGAAAATACAAAACTGGCAAAAGCACAGATAGAACTAATTCAAATTGTAGAAGGCAAAAACTAAAAACCTATTTTAAATATAATCATAATGAAACTACTAAAATTCTTGTTTATCCTCGTTGTCACTGCCTCTTTGAATGTTTATGCTCAAGAAAATAAAAGCATTTATTTAGAAGGAGATGTAGTAAAAATTCCGGTGGACCTTATTAACGATTGGCCTTTTATTGATGGCGAAATCAATGGCGTAAAAGGTCGTTGGATGTTTGATACAGGAAATAGCAAAGCTTTCTCCCTCCACTCTAAAAAAATGACTGGAGTTGAATCCAAAACAGTAGGTTCCGGATTTGTGGCGAGCGGACAAAAATATGAAGTACTCGAATATCCGTTAATTGATCAAATCAAAGTTGGAACTAATGAATATAAATCCCTAAAAAATATAAGAGGTAATAATTTTGATTTTCTGGAGCCTATTTCAGCCAGCGTTATTGGTCAGATTGGTTTTGATTATTTTAAAGGCTACGACATTAAAATAGATTACCTAAGAAACGAACTCACTTTTTATAAGCAAAAAGAAGATAGTGAAAATTGGAATGACATTAAAAATCATAAAAATTACATTACCTCGCTGCCTTATTTTAC
The DNA here is from genome assembly GCF_031458035.1 of Flavobacterium aquidurense. Classification (GTDB taxonomy): domain Bacteria; phylum Bacteroidota; class Bacteroidia; order Flavobacteriales; family Flavobacteriaceae; genus Flavobacterium; species Flavobacterium aquidurense_C. The sequence goes on along the minus strand of NZ_JAVDXR010000014.1, from coordinate 57,785 downwards.
ACGAAAACTAGACAATCACCCAATGGTCAAAATACAATATAAAGGAGTGGATCTTTTATTGACATTTGACACAGCCGGAGGAAAAGGTAGTTTTACTATAGAGGATTCGTATTTTGAAAAGTTGAAAAATGAAGGAGATATTGAAAATTTTTACGACGAACCCAGCACACTCTACAATTGGTATAATATCAAAATCGATAAACGTTTAACCGTAAATCTTTATGGTATCGAAAAAGAAGATTCTAGCCCCGCCCATAAGCCCTTGGGAATAACTGAAAAAAATACACTCACTCTTGACCATTCTTTTTTATCACAGTATATTACAATATGGGATACCAAGAATAAAGTCATCCATGTGTTAGAAAAAAAATAAGACGAAACATTAGCCGCAATAGTTTCAAACGCAAGCTTCAAATCTTCACAAAAAAAGTCCTGATTTTCATCAGGACTTTTTGTATTGGTAAAATCTAAATTTTTAAAACTCCAATTTATAAAAGCTTTAATTATTACAATTTCATTGTCAATCCAATTCCAGGAGAGAATCCAGAAACGTTACCACCGGCAAGTTCTACATAAACACCCCATTTTTCGTTCCAAAACCAGCGTCCTCCAACTTGAAGGCCAAAATTGATATCACTTTCATCATTACCATTATTGTCATTATCATCTCTCATATCAAAAGTATATCCAACATTAGGGCCTGCATACACATCCCATGCATCATTGGTAATACCAAATACATGATCAAAATAATAATTTGCCTTTACTCCTACATTCAGCCAATCAAGATCTAGGCTGGTTCCAACACCTGGAGCAATAGTAATGTCCTTATGAACAGGTATCTCATAATTAATACCGACAAGACCAAAGTTTAATTCTTTTCTGGCTTGTCCAAAAGCAGTTGTAAAACACAATATTCCAAAAACTGATAGAGCGATTTTTCTCATGATAATTTTTTTTTAAATGTTATACTCAAATTTAACTATAATTATTCAATAAAATCATACAAATATAATGTATTTTATATCATAATTAATTACCTGTCAAAATGTTATATCAAATCTAGTAATTAATATGCAAAATATTAAAACAATTCAATAATAACATTATCTAAAATTTTCAAATAAATCGTTTCCAATCCCCAGCACAACCTACTATTTTTTTGTTTCCAAATCAGAGACTCCACTATAGTTTAAGCGTAAATTCCAGCTTCAACAATGCTCTTTAGCAAATCAATAACAAGCGATATTCGCCTTCATTTTCTACTGGTGCCCTATGAATACAAGGCAGGACTTGCTGTTTTGGATGGTCCACGGCAAGGCGCCACAGATGTCCCAACCCCAAATTAATAGGTTCGACATCCTCATGAACCTGATAATGTAAATCAAAGTAATTCTCCTTCAAAAAATTTTCGAATTCTTCCGATGGTCCATTATGCAGTTCTTTTAGCTTTGACCGGATTTCTGGAATTAGAACTTTTTGCTCCGCCTGCGTATTAGAAACTATATCACTTGCTGCTCCATAATATGTGCATAAATAAGTATCTGTTGCAATAGGAGAACGATCCACATGAAACGAATACACATCAGTCGATATGAAATCAAATTCATCATCACGCTCATAACATTTCAGTAAATTGAGAGAGGGGGAAGCTCCAAAATCAGCTAATAATTGTAAATCATTTAAGATTATTTCCCGTGCTCTATTCCCCTCTTCGCTTAATCGGAGTGCGATTAGATCTTCAGGATAAACTTCTGTTATATTTTCTTTTATACGTAGCTTGGCTACGATCTCGTTAAAATCGCCATCCAAATTTCTTTGCCAGCATAGCGCATTCATTTCTCCCCTGAAATCACTACCCACAAGCTCAGAGAAAGTAAATACTGTACCAATTTGGTTACTGGCAGAAAATGTATTGCTCATAGTTTATTTATTAAGAAACTAGTTATTTTATGAATTACAAAATTATTTAAATAGTAGTTAGTTACAGCGTTTATATCCGTTTATTCAACCATAAAAAATGTTCAACAAATAAAACTTTTTTCTCCTCCACTTACATCGGAAAGTTTTCCCACCACTCTCCAAAATTGAAATAAGGTATAAACCTTCACATGTGATTTCTCTATTATATGACATTTATTTTTCTAAAATTAAACCTCAATTTTATAGTTATCATTATATAATTATACTGAGCTAGACCATTTTTACCTTTTTATAGAACACTTTCGTAGTATAGAAAGGCTTTTTCCTATCAAAACAAAACCTTTAAAAGGGTAAAAAAACAAAAAACAAAACACAACAACCACAATATCAATTTATTAAACAATAAAAATCAATAAGTTTTATAATTATAACACCATCTGATGGCAAAACAAAATAATACATAAAACACTAACAAACAGATACTTAAAGTCAAAAAGTAAGCGATTTGAATTTTACAAAAAAACAACCACCAAATGGTTATAAAATCACAATACGCAAATACCTCATTATCAATATTTTTAGAAAAACTTTGATAAAAAAAAGATAAAATTCAAAAAAAAATACAAAAAAATCAGAAAATCAATTTAAACTGAAAAGAATTCAAAATGTTTTTAAAAATATATTTGCAATGTCAACAATGAAGTTGAAAAAACAAATTAACTAACAATTTAACACCCCACAATTATGTCAGACTTTTTAAAACAATTCGGAGACGATTTAGAAAAAAATGTACCAGGTTTCATCGCTGTTTCAGTTGCAGAAATTCAAAGCGGAATGTCATACTTTTCACAATCTGTAGTTGCAGATTTTGATCCTGAATTAGCATCTGCTTTCAACCTTGAAGTTGTAAAAGCAAAAATGAATGCGATTAGTGCTTTAGGATTAAAGAATCAGGTTGTTTCAGATATTATGATTACGCTGTCATCTCAAATTCACATCATTGATATTTCTGATAATAATTTGTATATGATTTACCTTGCGGTTGACTCAACTAAGGCAAACTTAGGAATGACGAAATCCATCCTTAACAAATATAAAAAAGAAATTGCTTCTAAATTATAATGGATTTAGAATTGGTAAAACGGCTGACTTTTAATGGTTGGCCTTTTTTTTAAAATAAATTTTAAAAAAAAGAAGTTATGAAAAAGAAATTACTGTTACTTGTATTTTTTACTTTCACGTTACTTATTAATGCACAGAATACTAAAGGTATCAATGGTGATGTCAATTGGTTGAATATGTGGACAAATTTTAATCCTAAAACTACCAACTATAATGAAGCCTCCATGATAATCAATGGAGTCATTACATCAAACATGACCTTAAAAAAAGAAAATGTTTATGTATTGGTCGGTAACGTTTATGTGGCTCCAAATGTAACTTTGACAATTCAGTCAGGCACACTAATAAGATGTGATACCGAGACTTTAACCTCATTAATAATTACCAAAGGTGCCAAAATTATTGCCGAAGGTACCGAAACTGACCCTATCGTTTTTACCTCTAACAAAGCTTCAGGCGATAGAAAACCTGGTGATTGGGGAGGTATTATCATTTTAGGAGATGCTCCAATAAACAAAACCGGAGGAATTGGTTCTTTAGATTTTGATCTTGACCCACAAAAAGCACTCTATGGCGGAAATAACAAAGACAGTGACTCGGGTATTTTAAAATATGTTCGAATTGAATTTTCAGGAAAAAAAACTAGTGCCAATAAACCTATTAATGGGTTATCATTAGCCGGAGTTGGGAGAAAAACCAAATTAGAATATATTCAGGTAACTTCTTCTGATGAGGATTCCTTCCAGTTCTACGGTGGATATATCAACACCAACAATTTGGTTTCGTTAAGATCAGCCGATGATGACTTTGATTTTACGCAGGGAGTTCAATGCAATATTTCTAACAGTATCGCGATTAGAAGTCCGTTCATATCGGATAGCTACGGATCGCGATGTTTTGAAATGGAAACTGTTGATACAAGAAAAGGAGAGGTTTTAGACAGTAAAAAAGAAATGACCAGGGTAAATGCTTCAAATTTTACCATGATGCATACTGAAGATATTGGAACTGAAATTCAAGGACTTAAATACGAAGCAATATTAATTCGTGAAAACACCTTTTTAACATTAACCAATTCAGTAATATCAGGATTTAGCCACCTCATTGTATTTTCAGATACAGTTACAATTTCTAATGAATATTTAGAGCAAATAGTTTTAAAAGATCTGCTTATTAATGACACAAAGGTCATTGGAACAACTCAAAATACCTACTACAATTCTTTTATCAGTAACTGGTATCAGGAAAAACCATTCGGAATAGAATATATTAAACTCAAAAATGACGAATTATTTGCCAGTACATCCATGAAAAAGAAACCTGATTTTAGAATTAAAAGAAGTTAATATTTCAAAAAAGAAAAAAGAAAAAAGAAAAAAGAAACCAGTAATCTGTAGATTACTGGTTTCTTTTATTACCTCATTTATTTAAGATCCGTTGATCATTTATACTAACGCCTGAATCATTATTTACAACGCTTTAAATCGCTTATTTTCAATCAATTCAACACAAGGTATTATTTGAAAAATACTTTAATTTTACTGAATGTTTTTTGCTCTTTTGGCAGAATCAGCAATATAAGAAAGCAACCATGCCATCTGCCCCTGTTTCGTGAAATAGATCTTTTTAGATTTTGCATCAGGCATTTGCTCTAATAAAGTTAGCAATATTGAATTTGCTGCAATTAAGTATTTTTGAGAATAGGTTTTTAAAACTTTCTCAGCATCCTTGTTTTGCGATGCTAACGTTTCAAATTTTGCATAATCCGTTTTTAATAAGGTATTGTAAGCTTCAACATCCTTAATTTCAAATGGACTAAAATTTTCTATTGCAGCATTTCCTTTATAAAGCGTATAGAATGCCCAAACTGCACCTCCGGACATGTAGATATTGTCTTTGTTAAAAATTTTCGGACTTTGCTGATACAAACGATCTGTCTGCTCTCTTAATTCAGGTAATGCATTGATTAATAATTCATTAAATTCTTCAATGGAATTCGTTTTTGCTTTTTTGTTTATTTTCTCTGTAAAAGTTACTGTACCTAAATCTAATGTTACTGGGTAAAAAACCAAAATATCATCTTCACTGAATTTCTCCACATACCCGCCCTTTGTATTTCCTCCGCCAATATCAAGAATCAAAGAATCAGTATACTCTTTTGGCGGAATACATCCTTTTAATAATAATTTTGCCTCTGTATCAGAAGTAATTATTGCGACATTCACATTAGTAAAAACATATAATTTCTGGAGTAATACATCTACATTTTTAGCCATTCCTACCCCCGAAGATACCACTATAAAGATTTTCTTTTCTTCAATTTTGAATTCCTTACGCAGTTTGGTGTAATTTTTCACTACAACATCAAAGGCAGTATCAATATCATTTGCGGCTAAATTTCCATCAATAGATATCCCTTTCGCAATAGCAATATTTTCTGTCCAAAAATCAACTACTTCGTATTTTCCTTTTTTTATATTTTGGACATTTATCACTGACATTTTAACGCCCTTACTTCCTACTTCAATTCCGGCATAGAGTTCTTGTGCAATTAAACCCGAAGGAATTAAAAAAATAAAAACAACTATGGCTTTTAATGCAATATATTTTTTCATCATAAAGGTGATTTTTTAATAATAGGAGCAGCTAATTTTCGTATAAAACAGCTTATCATTTCTTGCTTTTATCAACAAAAATAGATTGCACTATTTTCATTTTAGTTTCTATTGTTTCTTTTTCAACTATTTTTACCAACCAATAACAAAGCGAAATAGCTAATAAACCAATTAAACTCATAAATATGAAATCTGCCTTATAACTTGCATATTCTACGATTTCCATACCTGTCTTTGCACTTAACACATGCGCAAGACTGAAACTCATGGTAAAAACAGACATATATCTGCCCTCTTGATTGTTATGCGATCTGGTCATGGCAAATGAGTTTGCAAAAGGAAAAGTTAACATTACCCCAAGAGTCATGAAAAACATCATTACATACAATATTCCGTACCATTTGTCATTCAATAACAGAAGAATATAACTAAGAACCATAAATGATAAACCGAGCATAATGACATTCAGCTTATTGATTCTGTTTTTTTCTACGTAATTGACAATAGGCAATTCAAACAGTAATGTTAATATACCGCTGAAACTTAATAGTAAGCCGCTGTTTACCTCTGATAAATTAAATTGCTCTCTGTGATACAGCGTCAAAGTGGTAAATACCTGGAAATACATAATCCCTGTTATCAGCGAAATGAACATGTGCATTAAAAAAGTTCTATCTTTTAATATCGCATACTTATCTACTCCTATATTGTGTTTTTTGAGTTTAAATGGTAGTTTTCTTTCTTTGACTAAAAGAACAAAAACTAAAACCGCCAGAATACATGTTGCCGAATCGACATAAAAAAGATATTTATACCCTATTAGTACAATAATAAGACCGCCTAAAGGAGGACCAAATAAAAAGCCCAGGCTTGTTGCTGCCCTTACCAAAGCCAGCGCTCTGGTTTTGTTTTCTTTTCGGGTATATGTATTTAAAGATACCAACATCGCCGGCCTGAACATATCAGCAATAGTTGTTAATAAAAGAATTGAAATACAAAAACCTTCAAATGATGCCGTATACTGTAACATAAAGAAGATACCTCCACTTCCTAAAAGACTCCCTATCATCACTTTGTAGAATCCAATTTTATCAGATAGCACACCACTTAGCCATGTACCTATAAAAGATCCAACACCAAAACAAACCATAACCCAGCCTATCTGATTATATTCAAAATGCAGATTCTCTCGCATATATTTGGAGAGAAACGGAATAACCATAGTACCTGTTCTGTTTATAAAGGTTATTAATGCCAAAATCCAGATCTCTTTTGGAAAACCACTATAATTTTCTATATATTTTTTTCTTAACCCGCTAAACATATTTTTTCTTTTTGAAGTTTATTTTTTTTTGATATTCCTTTAGAATAAATCAAAAGACCGCTTTTTTAAAGTCGCTATTCGGGTTTTAAATTTAATAACCTTGAATAATTAATGTAGAAAGCGACTTATGATCCAGATACAGAAAGCCCTCTAATCAGTAATTTAAACCTATAGACAAACCAGCTTAATGCAAATAGCTTTTTCTAAATAGTTGATTTAATTTTTAACCTTAATTAGATGCGTCCTTGTTGAAAATAATGGTATTTACCACTACTTCTTTCATCCATTTAATAGTTTCAATTACTCCGGTTTCTTTACAAATCATGTTGCAGTTTTGATGCCCCCAAGCCAAATTATAAGGAGAATGATTAAATTCTCCTGTTTTTAGCTGATTAATATAAAAAAGGTTAATCGGGCTAATATCTTTATCGCTATCTGATTTTTCAGAAGATTTTTCAGAAGAATCAAAGAAGTTAAGCAGAAAAGCCTCTGCACTTAACTTTTTTAAACAAAGAGGACAAATCGTGTTTTGAACATTATCAATAATTCGAGTCTTGTAAAGCCGTTCATTATTAGCTAATTTTTGATTATTACAAGCTGTAGTTATAGCTGCGATTCTATTTTCGATCTCACTTTCTGTCATACCTGCACTAAGTGCCACTTCCTTAGAATCATAACAGAGCCAGTATAAATATTCTAATTGTAAGTGACAGGATTTTATCGTTAAAAGAGAAGCGTATTCCGCCACTCTGATTCCGGCGCCTTTGCAGCTACTGGTATTAAAACCAAGAATAATTTTCTCTTCGTCTTTTGAGGTTGACGATAATATCCTTGCAACAAAGTGCCCATCTATAGGAGTTGTTCGCTTTTCAGCTACGGTTAACTTATTTTTATAAGGATTAAATTCATTCCATTGCGCCCTTGTTTCATAAGATAAAATGGCATTAACGCCAAGTTTTAACTTTCTGGCCTTCATTATGTTTAATGCCTCAGGATTTGTATAATACTCTTCAGGACTAAGGACAACAATAAACCCGCTTTCAAATCTGTCAGAAGTGAATACAGAAATATCAAATAAGTGAATAGATTCAAAAGGTATCAAAACAGTACCGTTTCTATTGGCTCTGTTCTGAAAAATTACATCATCATTCGCACTTCTTGTTTGTCCGGTTTTGTAAATTTTACTTTGCAGTAAAGGTGGTAGTTTGGGTAGTCTTTTTGCCATAGATTAGTGTAGGTTGATTATTTGGTTAATTAGATATGCCAGACATGGAAACACATTAGCAAATGTTGTTGCAATGAATAAATCCATTATCTGATGGTTTGTGCAATTTAACTATTGAATAGACTGGGGCTAAATTGTAGGCGTATAGGTAATTCTTGAAAGCGCAATAAAATCAAATTTGGGACGCAAAAAAAAATCAAAAAGCATTTTTTTATAAGAGAATTAGCTATTATTGTTAAAAATGTTTAACTTTTAGATTAGTTCTAAATAATCACATTCTTTAATTAACAGCTATTTTGTAAAAACATCTAACAGATTTTTTTTCACAACAATCTAATAACGTGTATTTTGCAATTTCAAACATAAAATAATTCTTATAAAATTCAACAAATATGAATTAAAATCTTCTTTTTCTCCAAATTCAACAACATTAAACATTTGTTAAATAAAAACAAATCTATTTTATTCACTTCTTAAAATAAATGGACTATCTTATTATTATGATTCACTATATTATTATTTTTTCTTGCTTTTTTATTGTAATTTAGTTTTAAATGCTTTTTTATATCTAAAAATTAACATGAAGACATTTAAACAACGGGACGGATTTCGGGGCGAAAAATTAATATCGTTGCCTGATGACATTTGGAAAAAAGCTATAAAAGAGAATCCGGTATTAAGCCATTTGTACATAACACATATTGGTTATTTTCCTAAAGCAACTTATCATTACAGGGAGCATAAAAATGGGTGTCCGGATAATATTATAATATATTGTTTGCGCGGAAAAGGATGGTATACCGTTAAAGACAGACGTTACGAAGTTCGACCGAACCAATTTTTTATCATTCCGGCAACACAAGAACAAATCAGTTATGGATCTGATGAAAATGATGCATGGACAATATATTGGATTCATTTTAGTGGCACTACTATTAATACTTTCAACAAGAGTTTCGATATTGGCCTATTTGATGGACCTCGACAAATTTCTTTAAACGAAAAAGGAATAGAACTTTGGGATTCGATGTATAAAAATCTGGAAATGGGATATGGTAAAGAAAATATTAGTAAAGCAAATTTATGCTTATACCATTTTGTTTCTTCCTTTTTATTTCCAGAGAAAAATGTCAATGAAAAAAAGAAGGACGAAGAAGATCTAATAATCAAGACGATTGCTTATATGAAAACTAAATTAGCCGCAAAAATTACTTTGGAAGATTTGGCCGTAATGAATGATTTATCGACTTCTCATTTCTCATTACTTTTCAGAAAAGCGACTAGCATGTCACCATTGGACTATTTTATACATTTAAAACTTCAACACGCCTGTTTATTATTGATCACTTCGGAGGTTAAAATAAAAAATATTGCCGCTGATTTGGGATATGACGATCCTTATTATTTTTCCCGTCTCTTCAAAAAGCACATGAAAATATCGCCATTACAATATCGTTTTTCTCCTCAATCAAAACCCTCATAATTTTTTAAGGAATATTTTTATGAAATACCAGCAATAGCCTTAAAAAGAAAAATTCCAAATCCCAATTTTTAAGTTGGAATTTGGAATTTATTATATTTGGAATTTATAGCCTTTCTTAGTCTAAAATAAAACTCACACTTACATTCGCAGTAATTTCGATTTCTCCAATTGCTAATGTTTCGTTTGAAGCCCCTTCAGCATTATCCATCGCCATTGATTTCATAGCGTACATTGGCTGTGGGTGGTAAATTTGTGAGTTATCAGAGATAACAAATGCTTTACCAACTTTTTGTCCTAAAACTGAAACATAATCTTCGGCTTTTGCTTTAGCATCTTTCATCGCAATTTTTCTTGCATCAGATTGATACTGGGCCAATTTAGATGATTCAAAAGAAACTTTGTCTAAACGATTGATTCCTTGTTGTACCAAACCTTCCATTATTTCATCATACTTAGATAAATCTTTCAATAAAATTTCTACAGTCTGAACAGCATTATAACTTGTTTTCTTCTTTTCGTAGTCATATTGCGGATTTAATGCAACTTGTTTCGTTCTGTAATCTGCAGTTGGAATATTCATTTTTTTAATGAATTTTAAAACCGCATCCATTTTTTCGTCATTTTGCTTTTTGACGTCTTTAGCATTATTTCCTTTTGTTTCAACGGTAGCCGAAATAGAAACCTGATCTGGAGCTATCTTTACTTTTCCTTCTCCATTTACATTGATTTGAGGAATTTGTTTGGTTTCTTGGCCGTAAGACATAGTCATAAACATGATTGTTAAAAATAATACTACTTTTTTCATTATTGTGATATTTAAATTATTTGATAACGTTATTTCAAAAGTTGTGCCATCATTACAATTTCCCCAATTTAGCCATAACAAAAAGTATCACAATCGGTATTGCCAACAAGATAACCATTGAGCTGTGATCCAAAATTAACGAAGGTTCTTTTACCAATGTAATCAAATAACCGCCTATAGCGCCACCAAAATGAGCTACGTGACCAATATTATCATTTTTCGCTTTCATTCCGTAAATCGAATACAATAAATATAAAATTCCGAAAAGATAAGCCGGCATCGGAATAACACCAAAAATTCCCAACATCATATCAGGCTGAAGCAAAATTGCAGAATATAAAACTCCCGTTACAGCTCCCGAAGCACCAACGGCACGATAACTATAATCATTTTTATGAAAAAGCATAGTGAGTAAACTTCCAAAAATCAAACTTCCAAAATAAATCAAGGCAAATGAAATAGAACCAAGCCATTGTATAACCACAGGTGCAAAAAACCAAAGCGTTAGCATATTAAATGCCAAGTGCATAAAATCGGCATGTAAAAAACCAGAAGAAAGCATTCTGATTTGCTCGCCGGAGCGAATACTTCCAACGTGAAATTCATATTTTCTAAAAAAAGCAAGATCGTTAAAGCCTTTGTAACTAATCAAAACATTGGCAACTATAATCCCAACCAAAATGGTATTTACGGTATTCATAAATAATGTTTAATGTGAATGGTAAATATAGTAATTCTCAAACATAAGTTCACCCCAAACCAAAACATCAATGGTTATCCATTTTTGCTTTATCTTTGTAAAAAAAATATACATGCAATTTCTCGTTTATATATTGGCCTACCCTTTTCTCTGGCTTATTTCTATACTTCCATTCCCAATATTCTACTTCTTATCAGATTGTATTTACTTTATTGTATATCACGTAATTGGATATCGTCGAAAAGTAGTTCGTGAAAACCTCGCGCTTACTTTACCACATTTAAGTGAGAAAGAACGAAGAGAAATCGAAAGGAAATTTTATCAGCATATGTGCGATATGTTTCTGGAAATGATCAAAACGATGAGCATTTCTCCTGAAGAAATGGAAAAAAGATTTGTTATTACTAACATGGATCTTTTTCATGAATATGAAAGAAAAGGTAAAAGTGTTGTTCTAGTAGCTTCGCATTATGCAAGCTGGGAATGGCTTTTGACACTGAATAAAAGAATGATTTTTAACGGCGTTGGTGTTTACAAAAAAATTGCGAATCCTTATTTTGATAAACTGGTTCGAAAAATTAGAGGTAAATATGATGCTGAATTGGTAGAAACTAAAAAAGCAATTCCGTTAATGGCCCAAAACCAACGCGACGGAATTTTAAGTCTTTATGGTCTTGCCAGCGATCAATCTCCAAAACTGGACAGAATTTTTCATTCTATGAAATTCATGGGAATCGAAGTTCCGGTACACACAGGAGCAGAAATGCTTGCAAAGAAATATGACCTGAGTGTTATTTTTATTAAAGTAAAAAAAGTCGGTCGAGGCTATTATGAAGCTTCAATTGTTCCGATTGCTGATAACCCGAAGGAATACGAAAACTTTGAAATCACAGAAAAATATTTGAGAGAGGTCGAAAAACAAATCTATGAAGCTCCGGAATATTATTTATGGACGCACAAAAGATGGAAACATCGTGTTCAGAACTAATTGATAAAAAAATACCTCTTTCAAAATAAGAAAGAGGTATTTTTTTTTAAATGAAAATGATGAAATTAAATTCCGGCAATTACCTTTATTTCATCTATAATACGAAGTGCCAGAACATCCGCTTTTTCCTGAGAAGGAGCTTCTGTATAAATACGAATAATTGGTTCTGTGTTTGATTTTCTTAAATGTACCCATTCAGTAGCAAAATCAATTTTCACACCATCAATTGTTGTGATATCTTCGTTTTTGTATTTTTCAGTCATTGCAACTAAAATTGCATCAACATCAATTTGAGGAGTCAATTCGATTTTATTTTTGCTCATATAATATTCAGGATAAGAAGCACGTAAAGCTGAAACCAGCATTTTTTTGTTCGCTAAATGCGTTAAAAATAAGGCTACTCCAACCAAACTATCTCTTCCGTAATGCAACTCAGGATAAATAATTCCACCGTTACCTTCTCCGCCAATAATGGCGTTGTTTTTTTTCATTAACTCCACAACATTCACCTCACCTACTGCGCTCGCCTCATAACTTCCGTTTTGCGCAACTGTTACATCACGTAATGCACGAGAGGACGACATATTTGAAACAGTATTTCCAGGAGTTTTACTCAAAACATAATCAGCACAAGCCACTAATGTATATTCTTCTCCAAACATTTCTCCGTCTTCGCTGATAAAAGCCAAACGATCTACATCAGGATCTACAACTACTCCTAAATCGGCTTTTTCTTTCACAACCAATTCCGAAATATCAGTCAGATGTTCTTTTAATGGCTCCGGATTATGAGGAAAATGTCCGTTTGGTTCGCAATATAATTTCACTACTTCGACCCCCATTAATTCTAATAATTTCGGGATAATTATTCCACCAGAAGAATTAACGCCATCGACAACCACTTTAAATTTGGCCGCTTTTACAGCCTCAACATCTACTAATGGCAAGTTTAAAACTTCATCAATATGAATATCCATGTAAGCATCATTCACAGTGATTTCACCTAAACTATCAACATCCGAGAAATCGAAAGCTTCAGCCTCGGCAATTTCTAAAATCTTTGCACCTTCAGCACCACTTAAAAACTCCCCTTTTTCATTCAGTAATTTTAAAGCATTCCATTGTTTTGGATTGTGAGATGCTGTTAAAATAATTCCACCATCCGCTTTTTCAAGAGGTACCGCAACTTCAACAGTTGGCGTCGTCGAAAGTCCAAGATCAATTACATCAATTCCTAACCCTATTAAAGTATTTACAACCAGATTATGAATCATCGGTCCGGAAATCCTGGCATCACGACCAATCACTACTGTTAATTTTTCTTTTGAAGTATTATTTTTTAAAAAAGTTCCGTAAGCCGATGCGAATTTTACAGCATCAACCGGAGTCAGGTTATCACCAACTTTTCCTCCTATAGTTCCGCGAATTCCGGAAATCGATTTTATTAAAGTCATCTTTGTGAGTTATGGTTATTTTCACTGCAAATATAGATTTTTTTTTAAGTTACTAAGATTTTAAGGGGCTAAGGGGCTAAGATTTTTTTAAAAGGTTCAAAGGTGCTGAGATATTAAGGTTCTAAGATTTTATAAAAAAACTAAATTGTGAAGTTTATATTGTGAAGTCTTATTATAAAAGCGATTTAAAAAAGATTTCATACTTTTACTAAAACAACCAAGTTTCTTAGTCCCGAAGCTTCTTGGTAGCAACTTTAAAAAAGAAAACTTAGTCCCGAAGCTTCGGGATAGCACCTTAAAATCTTAGCACCTCAAAAAACATGAACTTCCTTGCCCATATATATCTTTCAGGTGATAATGATTTTATCAAGATTGGCAATTTTATGGCTGATGGAATTCGGGGGAAACAATTTGAGCATTTTCCGCAAGATGTTCAAAAAGGAATTATTTTACATCGATTTATTGATACCTATACTGATTCTCATGATGTTTTCAGACAAAGTACCAAGCGATTACATGAAAAATACCACCATTATGCCGGCGTCATTGTAGACATTGTTTACGATCATTTTTTAGCTAAAAACTGGAGCAAATATTCTGATGAAAAACTGGAAGATTTCATCGATAGATTTTACAGTTCGCTCCATAAAAATTATGCTATTCTGACTGAAAAAACACAAGATTTAATGCCATATATGATCGAAAGAAACTGGCTTTTGAGTTATAGGACCGTCGAAGGAATCCATCAAATTTTGACCCAAATGGATCGAAGGTCGAAAAATATATCCAAAATGCAATTTGCCAGCGAAGAATTAAAAGAATATTATGCCGAATTTGAGCAGGAATTCACCACTTTTTTTGAAGATATCCAAAAACAAGCCAAACAAAAATTACTATCCATATAAAATCTAATTGATTCTATAAAACTCATATTTTTCCCGTTATGAAAAAAATTACATTATTATTCTCCTTCGTTTCTGTTTTTACTTTTGCCCAACAAACCGCAAATCCCACCGGATTAATAACTTCCCAAGCTATGGTCGTTTCGGCAAGAGAAGAAGCTTCTAAAATAGGCGCCGACATTATGAAAAAAGGCGGAAATGCTTTTGATGCAATGGTTGGTACCGAATTAGCTTTGGCAGTTGCTTTTCCGTTTGCAGGAAATATCGGCGGCGGTGGATTTATGGTATATCGAAAAGCAAATGGCGAAGTTGGTTCTTTAGATTATCGTGAAAAAGCGCCTTTAGCGGCTTCAAAAGATATGTTTTTAGATAAGGATGGTAATGTCATTAAAGGAAAAAGTACCGAAACAGCATTGGCAATTGGTGTTCCCGGAACGATTGCCGGAGTTTTTGCCGTGCACAAAAAATTTGGTTCAATGCCAATGTCCGAAATTTTAAAACCTGTAATTGCTCTGGCTGAAAGAGGCGTTGTTGTAACCCAAAAACAGGAAAAAAGTATGAACAGCTACCGTGAATCGATCATAAAAATAAACGGACCGACGACACTTTTGGCTACAAATTTCAAAGAAAAAGATACTATTAAATATCCTGCTCTTGCTAATACTTTAAAACGAATTTCGAAGAATGGAAAGAATGAATTTTATAAAGGAGAAACGGCTAAAATTTTAGTCGATTATCTTCAGAAAAAAGGCGGAATTATTACGTTGGAAGATTTATCCAAATACGAAGCAAAATGGAGAAAACCACTTCAATTTACCTATAAAGATTTAAAAATTACTTCAATGTCGCCACCAAGCAGCGGCGGAATCTGTCTGGCACAAATCTTAAAAATGATTGCTCCTTATGATTTAGCAAAAATGGGTCATAATTCCCCCGAAGCCATTCAGGTAATTGTAGAAGCAGAAAGAAGAGCTTACGCCGACAGAAGTCAGTTTTTAGGAGATCCTGATTTTGTAAAAATTCCGGTAAACGCATTACTTTCTGATAATTATTTAAAAGAAAGAATGTCAACTTTTAATGTTGATAAAGCCAGTTTATCATCAGAAATAAAAGAAGGAAAAGTAACGTATAACGAAAGCACAGAAACTACTCACTACTCTATTGTTGATAAATTTGGTAACGCAATCGCAGCCACAACAACTTTAAATGATGGTTATGGTTCAAAATATTATTGCGATGAATTGGGTTTCTTTTTGAACAATGAAATGGATGATTTTAGTGCTAAACCGGGATCTCCAAATATGTTTGGATTAGTGGGTAATGAAGCCAACAGCATTGCGCCACAAAAACGAATGCTGAGTTCAATGACACCAACAATTGTAGAGAAAAACGGAAAACTTTTTATGGTTGTCGGAACTCCTGGTGGATCAACTATTATCACATCCGTATTACAGACTATTTTAAATGTTTACGAGTATAAACTCAGCATGCAGGAAGCTGTAAATGCACCGAGATTTCATCATCAATGGCTGCCAGACCTAATTACTTTCGAGCCAAGCACTTTTGACAACACTACAATTGATAAACTTAAAGCAAAAGGGTATTTAATCAACGAAAAACCAACTCCAATAATTGGTAAGGTTGACGCAATTTTGATCTTGCCAAACAAAACTCTTGAAGGTGGTGCCGATTTTAGAGGTGATGATAAAGCGGTTGGTTTTTAAATGAAATAGATTTTCGGTAAAAATCATACAATTTTAAATGTTATAAGCTAAATTTGCAATATTCCCCCTAACTTTTACAAACAGAATGCTAAAAAAATATTTCAGAAAACTAGAAAACATCATTGCTCTGGGACAATCCTTAATGACACCAAAGCAATTTATTTTTTTATCAAGTGTTTTAATTGGTATCTCTTGCGCATTGGCAGTAATTCTGCTAAAAACTTTCGCGCACAGCGTATTCTCTTTTGCTACCTATATTAACGGAATATTAAAGTTGAGTTTTATCAACAGTATCTTACCTATTATTGGTATTGTACTGACCGTTTTTGTTGTAAAAAGGGTACTGAATGGAACTATTGAAAAAGGTACTTCTCAAATATTATATACCGTAGCAAAAAAAGCAAGTATTATTCCGCGAAAGCAAATGTATGCGCAAATTATAACGAGTTCGTTAACGGTTGGTTTAGGAGGTTCAGCAGGTCTTGAAAGTCCGATCGTAGTAACCGGAGCAGCCTTTGGATCTAACTTTGCCCAAAATTATAAATTACCTTATAAAGATAGAACGCTCTTAATTGGCTGTGGAGTTGCTGCGGGAATTTCGGCTGCATTTAACGCGCCAATCGCTGGAGTTTTATTTGCCATTGAAGTTTTGCTGGTTGATGTCAGTATTTCGGCCTTCACTCCTATTATGATTTCGGCTGCGACCGGAGCTTTAGTTTCTGCCATTCTTTTGGATGAAACTATATTATTGTCTTTTAAAAAACAAGAAGTTTTTAATTATCATAATATTCCATTTTATATTATCCTTGGAGTTTTAACCGGTTTTATAGCCGTGTATTATGCCCGAAATTTTCAAAGAGTAGAACATTATTTTGCAAAAATGAAAATTGGCGATTATAAAAAAGCATTAATCGGATCTTCATTATTGGCCTTACTTATTTTTGTTTTCCCAACGCTTTTTGGTGAGGGTTATGAAAGTATCAAAACGCTGTCTGAAAGCGATCCGGGCAAAATACTAGACAATACCTTATTTGGGGATTTTAGAGATAATCAATGGGTATTACTACTTTTTGTTGGATGTACGATGATGGTAAAAGTATTTGCATCGGGACTAACGATTGGAAGTGGTGGAAATGGAGGAAATTTTGCTCCATCATTATTTTTGGGATCATATTTAGGCTTCTTTTTCTCCAAGTTTATCACTATGATTGGTTTGTCAAAATTGCCAATCAGCAATTTTACCATGGTTGGGATGGCCGGAATTTTGAGCGGATTATTCCATGCGCCGTTGACCGCAATATTCTTAATTGCAGAAATAACAGGAGGTTACGGATTAATGATTCCTCTTATGATTGTATCATCGATAAGTTTTGCAATTTCAAAACGTTTTGAGAAATATTCACTGGATGTAAAAGGCTTAGCCAAAAAAGGTCACGCTTTTACAAGCAATAAAGACACTAATATCCTTTCTACCCTGGATATTGACACCATCATTCAATGCGACTATCTGACTGTTCATCCTGATGAAAATTTAAGCAAATTAGTTGATCTTATTTCGCATTCTAATCAAGTTGTTTTTGCTGTAGTTAGTCATGAAAAAGATTTGGTAGGTGTTGTACATTTTAATGATATTCGTGAAATAATTTTTAACCCCTATCGCGTAAAATATACTTTGATTAAAGACGTCATGAAAACGCCGCCAGCTACAATATCTTCTCTTGACAGCATGGAAATCGTGATGAGCAAATTCGAAAAATCTAAATCGGCTTTTCTTCCGGTTATACGAAATAACAAGTATTACGGCTTCATTTCCAAATCTATAGCACTCGAAGCTTACAGAATGAAACTTCGTTCTATGACGATTGAATAATTCTTAATATCGGATAGGTTAAAGTTTTACAATATCCGATATTAAGTGTATCTTTGTATTCCAATGTGGAATATAGACCTAACATATAGAACCGAATTTCAATCAACATTCGATCGATTGTACCAAAAAAGGCTTGATTTGCAAAACAGCAGACCATTGCCTAATATCGCTTTGCATAAAATTCGCGAAAGTTTATCCTTAGAATGGACCTACAATTCGAATAGTATCGAAGGAAATACCATGAGTTTGCGGGAAACACAAATGGTTATTCAGGAAGGAATTACCATTAAGGGAAAATCGCTTCGGGAACATTTTGAAACCCACAACCACGACAAAGCTATTGACTATTTATATTCGATTGTAAATTACAATTACAAGCTACGTAGTATTGATATTCTTTCTATTCACGGATTGGTTTTGCGATCTATTGAAGATGATTTTGCAGGACGATTACGAAATGGCGGTGTTCGAATTTCTGGGGCCAATTTTATGCCTCCAAATGCGAATAAAGTCTCCGATTATCTTGACGAATTAATTGATTTTATAAATACAAATCCGTTAGGTTTAAATGATATTGAACTGGCAACGATTTATCATCATAAACTAGTCTGGATTCATCCTTTCTTTGATGGAAATGGGCGAACTGTTCGTTTGAGCATGAATCTGTTATTAATGCGATGCGGTTTTCCTCCTGCGATTATCTTAAAGAATGATCGAAAAAAATATTACGAGGCACTCAATCAGGCGAATAATGGAAATTATCAAAAACTAACGCTTTTGATGTGTCAGGCTTTGGAGCGTACGCTGAATATTTATTTAAGCGCCATGCCAGGGAGTAATTACGATTTTCAATCGATACAAAATATTGTAAGTGAGCCTGAAACTCCTTATGGTCATGAGTACATTAGTTTGCTGGCCAGAACCGGCAAAATAGATGCCTATAAAGAGGGCCGAAATTGGTACACCACCAAAGAAGCCATTGAAGAATACATGGCAACCAGAAAAAGAAAACGCTAACTCAGGTTAGCGTTTTTTGTTACTAATTGTAACATAAAGTTTTACACTCTAGTATAAAAAGAATAAATCAAAGTGGTAACTTTGCGTTTTGCTCAAAATTATGTTAGAAAAAGACAATACTATTGAAGTTCTTGGTGCAAGAGTTCATAATCTAAAAAATATCGACATTTCAATTCCGCGTGAAAAACTGGTTGTAATTACTGGTTTATCAGGGTCGGGAAAATCATCTTTGGCATTTGATACGATTTACGCCGAAGGACAGCGTCGTTATGTGGAAACTTTTTCGGCTTACGCCAGACAGTTTCTTGGTGGTCTGGAGCGTCCGGACGTAGATAAAATTGACGGACTTTCGCCAGTTATCGCTATTGAACAAAAAACAACCAGTAAAAGTCCGCGTTCAACGGTTGGAACTATTACTGAAATATATGATTTTTTAAGACTTCTATACGCTCGTGGTGCTGATGCTTACAGTTACAACACGGGTGAAAAAATGGTTTCTTATTCTGATGAGCAAATTAAAGATTTGATCATGCAGGATTTTAACGGAAAACGAATTAATATTTTGGCTCCAATTATTAGAGCAAGAAAAGGACATTATGCTGAGTTATTTCAGCAAATCACCAAACAGGGTTTTCTTAAAGTTCGCGTAAATGGTGAAGTTCAGGATTTGGTTTCAGGAATGAAACTGGATCGTTATAAAACGCATGATATCGAAATTGTTGTCGACAGAATGTTGATTGAAAATACTGAAGACAATCAAAAACGATTAGCTGAAAGTATTAACACAGCCATGCATCATGGTGAAAACGTGTTGATGATTTTAGATCAGGACACAAATGAAGTGCGTTATTTCAGTAGAAATTTAATGTGTCCGACAACCGGAATTTCTTATCAGAATCCGGAGCCAAATTTATTTTCTTTCAACTCTCCAAAAGGGGCTTGTCCGCATTGTAATGGATTGGGAACAGTTCATGAAATCAATATCAAAAAGATTATTCCAAATCCGAAATTATCGATTAAAAGTGGCGGTTTTGCTCCGCTTGGCGAATATAAATCGTCGTGGATTTTTAAACAACTGGAAGTTATCGGAGAGAAATTCGGATTTAAAATCACGGATCCGATTGAAAAAATTCCAGCAGATGCAATGGAGATGATTCTTCATGGCGGAAAAGATAAATTCACCGTAAACTCAAAAGATTTGGGTGTTACGCGAGATTATAAAATCGATTTTGAAGGGATTTCGCATTTCATCAAAAATCAATTTGACGAAACTTCTTCGACAACTATAAAACGTTGGGCAAAAGATTTCATGGACGAAGTAAATTGTCCAGTTTGTGATGGTTCCCGTTTAAAAAAAGAAGCACAGTTTTTTAGAGTAAATGGAAAAAACATCACCGAATTGTGTGATATGGATATTTCTGATTTGACAGCCTGGTTTCAGGATTTAAATTCTCATTTATCAGACAAACAACTTTTGATTGCTTCTGAAGTTGTTAAAGAAATCAAAGACCGCTTGAATTTTTTGATGAATGTTGGTTTGAATTATTTGGCTTTAAGCCGAAGTTCAAAATCACTTTCAGGTGGCGAGGCACAACGTATTCGATTGGCGACTCAAATTGGTTCCCAATTAGTTGGTGTTTTGTATATTTTGGATGAGCCAAGTATTGGTTTACACCAAAGAGACAACGAAAAACTGATTAAATCTTTGGAGCAATTGCGTGATATTGGAAACTCTGTTATTGTTGTAGAGCATGATAAAGACATGATCGAAACTGCTGATTATGTAATTGATATTGGTCCGAAAGCAGGGAAATATGGTGGAGAAATAATCAGTATTGGAACTCCGGCGGAAACTTTAAAATCGAATACGATTACCGCTCAATATTTGAATGGTACAATGAAACTTGAGATTCCAAAAGAGCGTCGTAAAGGAAATGGAAAGTTTTTAAAACTAACAGGAGCAACCGGTAACAATCTTAAAAATGTTTCTATTGAATTGCCTTTAGGACAATTAATTTGTGTTACGGGAGTTTCAGGAAGCGGAAAATCAACTTTGATAAATGAAACGCTCTACCCTATTTTGAATGCTTATTATTTTAATGGCGTGAAAAAACCACAACCTTATAAAAAAATAGAAGGTTTAGAACATATTGACAAAGTAATTGACATAGACCAAAGTCCGATTGGAAGAACACCACGTTCGAATCCGGCAACTTATACGGAGGTTTTTACTGAAATCAGAAACTTGTTTACAATGACTTCTGAAAGTATGATTCGTGGCTATAAAGCTGGACGTTTTAGCTTTAATGTAAAAGGCGGTCGATGTGAAACCTGTGAAGGTTCTGGTGTAAGAACGATTGAAATGAACTTTTTACCAGATGTGTATGTTGAATGTGAAACTTGCCAGGGGAAACGTTTTAACAGAGAAACATTAGAAATTCGATACAAAGGAAAATCTATTTCGGATGTTTTGAATATGACAGTTGATGAAGCGGTTCCGTTTTTTGAAAATATTCCGAAGATTTATAGAAAAGTAAAAACGATTCAGGATGTTGGTTTAGGCTATATTACACTTGGTCAACAAAGTACGACGCTTTCTGGTGGTGAAGCGCAACGTATAAAACTAGCTGGAGAATTGTCTAAAAAAGATACTGGAAATACTTTTTATATTCTGGACGAACCTACAACAGGACTGCATTTTGAAGACATTCGTGTTTTAATGGATGTAATCAACAAATTGGTTGATAAAGGAAATACAATCCTGGTTATTGAACATAATATGGACGTTATTAAACTTGCCGATTATATTATTGATATTGGTCCTGAAGGTGGAAAAGGCGGTGGACAGTTAATTGCAAAAGGTACTCCGGAAGAAGTGGCACAAAATAAAAAAAGTTATACGGCTAAATTTTTGAAAAAAGAGTTAGAATAAAACCATCTTTGTCAAAGTTGAAACTTTTGACAAAGATTCCTGTTATTGTTAAATTTTAATACTAATTATTTTATATTTTAGTTTTAAAAATATAAAAGATGAAGTCAATTTTATTATTCTTTACAATATTATTATTTCCATTTACCAATTATTCTCAAACAAAGAAAGACAGCCTTAATAAAGTTGTTCGTGAAAGAATAAAAGACATACAAGAAACAGAGTCTGATAATCCTTATTTCACTAAACAAGAAGCTGAAACGGAATATGTAAATGAAAACAATACATTTCAAGCTTTGGCGCAACCCAGTGAAAATAGCGACTTAGCTAATTATTTTAAGATATACCTAGAATCAGAACTTCTTAAAAAGATTGATTTTTCTACAATCAAATCTTCGTATTTATATAAAAACATTTCAAGCAGTAAATACAATTATACCATTCGATTAACTTTTGAAATAAGCAAATCAAACAAGGCTAGTAATTTCCATATAAATACTGGAAATAAAGAGCTTAACAGAAAAGTTGTTGAAATTTTCCAGAAATATCCTTTAGAAAAACTAGCGTTGACAGAAAGTGATAAACACGGAAAAATCAGTGTTCAGCTGTTTGCTAAGGAGAATAAAGACATCATAATTAAAGCTAGCACATTTGCAGTTGTTGACCAATTACCAATTATAAAAGGGTGCGAAAATCTTCAGGCAAATTGGGAACTGAATAAATGTTTTTATGACAAACTATATGAACATATTTTAAAGAACGTTTCTCTTAAAACCATTAACAAGCAAGAATTGCGCGGGGATATTATTTTTAGACCGCGTTTCACGATTGATGAAGCAGGAAAAATTGTTCATGTAAATTCAATAGCTCCAAATATTGTTATAAAAAACGAAATTGACCGTGTGATTGCATCATTTGATCAGGTGTTAAGTCCGGGAATGAGAAACAATAAACTAAAAAACACTTATTGCGATATTTTCAGAACATTGACAATTGAAAATTTAAATTAATAACAGCAAAATAATAATCTCAACCTTAATTTTAAGCTTTTCAATTATTTTACATTTTAAGTTAATACACTTTCAATACATTGATAATCAATTAAAAAATCAAAATTCCCTATTTTACAATGCTGGATTTAAATTATAAAACCCCTTTTTTGTAACAATTCTACGAAAAAGTGTTAATTTAGCATCCGCTCTTTTTTAAAATTTTAAACTTTGAAAGAAAGATGTTTCGATTGAACAAATTGTTTAATCGAAAACGAGTGCCCTAGCCCTGATGGGAACGGCATCCTTTTATGGTGGGGTTCACCATAAAAGATATAGAGGACAGCAGGAAACTGCTTCTAAAAAAAATAATTTATAATATACCAAAAATGAGATTAGAAGATTTTGATAACGATGAGGATAAAATAATTCAGGATCGTTTAAAACAGAAAACGTGGAATGAAATTAGAACGAATGACAGCTGGGCGATTTTTAAAATCATGGCTGAGTTTGTAAACGGTTACGAAAGCATGGGGCGTATTGGTCCGTGTGTGTCTATTTTTGGATCGGCGCGAACAAAACCAGAGGATAAGTACTATTTATTGGCCGAAAAAATTGCTTATAAAATTAGTAAAGCCGGTTACGGTGTGATTACGGGCGGTGGTCCCGGAATTATGGAAGCTGGAAATAAAGGGGCACATTTAGGTGGCGGAACTTCGGTTGGATTGAATATCGAATTGCCTTTTGAACAACACTTTAACCCTTATATTGATCACGATAAAAACCTGAATTTCGACTATTTCTTCGTGAGAAAAGTAATGTTTGTAAAATATTCTCAGGGATTTGTAGTAATGCCTGGAGGTTTTGGAACTTTGGACGAAATGTTTGAAGCGATTACTTTAATCCAAACCAAGAAAATTGGAAAATTTCCGATTATTTTGGTAGGTGTTGAGTTTTGGTCAGGGTTAATTGAATGGGTAAAAACGGTTTTAGTAGAGAAAATGAAAACTGTAAGTCCGGACGATTTAAACTTATTTAAAGTCGTAGACACTGAAGATGAAGTTGTTGACGTTCTGGATAAATTCTACAAGAAATACGATTTGAGTCCGAATTTCTAATATATTTTAAACATCTAAATCCTCTAAGTTTAAGCAAAGATTAATTAAACTCATAGCGCTTACATGGTTAAATTTCTATAACTTTTGTAAAAATTAAAAGCTGTTTTTTTAAACAGCTTTTTTTATGTTATTTTTACAAAAAACCAAAATGACTTTGAGTTCGTAACTTAAGCTATACATCTAATTTTTCTTAGAAATCCTTGAAATCATTTTATAAAATCATATTCTTCATTTTCGTTTTATTCAGCTCGATAAAACAATACGCACAACATCAGTCTAAGATGGATGTGGCGGTTAATCTTGAACTCAAAACACTGAACGTAAGGCAGGATATTACATTTTTCAATACTTCAAATGATTCATTAACTACAATTGTTCTGAATGATTGGAACAATGCTTTTTCTGATAAAAATACTCCTTTGGCAAAACGTTTTTCGGATGAATTTTACAGAGGTTTTCATGTTGCCAAACCTGAAGAAAGAGGAAATACTACAATTTTGAATCTGACTGATTCGGATAATTTGGCTTTGGAATGGGAAAGAACGGATAAAAATCCGGATTATATTGTTGTGAAACTGAGTCATAAACTTCTTCCGGGTGAAAAAATCGATTTGCACTTAACTTATATTTCTAAGATTCCGAGTGCCAAATTTACGCGTTACGGTTATGATCAAAATGGCGGAATGAACTTAAAAAACTGGTTTCTGTCTCCTGCCCGATTTGAAAATCATGATTTCGTAAAAAACAATAATTTCAATCTTGATGATATTGCTAATGCGAGTACTAATTATGAAATTGAAATTAAAATTCCGAACAATTACTCGATTACTACCGATTTGAACTCGATTTCAAAAGATGGTTCAAATACAGCTTATGGCACTTACCTGTTTTCAGGAAATAACCGAACCGATTTTAACTTATTTATTGAAAAGCAAAATAGCTTCAAAAGTTATAGAAATGGAGATTTGGAAGTACTTTCGGATTTAAAAACTAAAAAATTAAATAAAATTCAGCGCGCCATAATCATCAATAAAGTTGCGGGTTTTGCGAATGAATTTATTGGGAAATATCCGCATGAAAAAATCACGGTTTCTCAAGTGGACTATGATCATAATCCCTTTTATGGACTGAATCAGTTACCTTCTTTTATTAGTCCGTTTTCGGATGAATTTGTATTCGAAATTACCTTCTTAAAAACCTATCTGAACAATTATCTAAAAAATAGTTTACAATTGGATCCTCGAAAAGACAATTGGATTTATGATGGAATTCAGATTTATGCGATGATGAAATTCATGGATGAAAATCATCTGGATCAGAAAATGCTGGGCAAACTTTCAGACATGAAACTCTTTAAAAGTTATAACATTACGAACCTGACTTTTAACGAGCAATATAGCTATTATTATATGCTAATGGCGCGAAAAAATCTGGATCAGCCACTTGGTGACCCAAAAAACACTCTAATAAAATTTAACGAGCAAATTGCCAGTAAGTATCGCGCAGGTTTAAGTTTGAATTATTTAGATGATTATCTGGATCATAATATCGTTCCGGAAAGTATTCAGAAATTTTACAAACTGAACAAAACCGAACAAACAAACCGATATGATTTTGAAAAAATCCTGACGGAAAACAGTCCAAAAAAAATTGATTGGTTTTTTAGAACGATTATCGAATCGCGTGATATTATCGATTATAAATTCACAAATGTTTCGAGAACAAAAGACAGCGTTCAGTTTTCTATAAAAAATAAGACTGGAGTATTTGCGCCAATTCCGGTTTACGGAATCAAAAAAAATGAAGTGGTTTTTAAAACATGGATTGAACCTAAAAACAATGATTCTATTTATGATTTCCCACGAAAAAATGCTGACAAAATAGTATTGAATTACGACAATGAAGTTCCGGAATTCAACCAGCGAAATAACTGGAAATCGTTAAAAAGTGTTGTGATTACCAATCGTCCGATTAAATTTAATTTTGCTAAAGATCTGGAAGATCCTTATTACAACCAGATTTTGTACATTCCAACACTTTACTATAACTATTATGATGGTATAACGCCCGGAATTCGTTTTCATAACAAAACAATACTGGACAAACCTTTTACTTTTGATATTAATCCAGCGTACTCCATTAAGGCCGGAACATTATCTGGTTCTTCGGCTTTTGTCTGGAATCAATATTATAGAAATAGTACGCTGTATAGCATACGATATTCGATTAGCCAGAATTATTTTCATTATGCGCCAGATGCTGCTTATCTGAAATTAAATCCGATGGTTCAATTTAGAATTCGCGAAGAAGATTTCAGGGATAACAGGAAACAGCTTTTTTTACTTCGTCAGGTCATTGTAAATCGTGAAGCGAGCGAATACATTACAGATAATTCACAACCTAATTACTCTATTTTTAATGCCCGATATTCGAATTCAAAAAACGAATTAATCAATTATTTCAGTTTTATGACCGATGTTCAATTTTCGGGAGATTTTGGAAAATTATCAGGAGAAGTTGAATACAGAAGACTCTTTGAAAACAATCATAAATTAAATTTGAGATTGTACGCCGGAACTTTCCTTTATAATACGACAAATTCAGATTATTTCAGCTTTGGTTTGGATCGCCCAACAGATTATATGTTTGATTATAATTTTTATGGAAGGTCTGAAAGCACCGGTTTTTTCAGTCAGCAATTTATTATGGCCGAAGGAGCTTTTAAATCGAAAATCGAGCCTT
The DNA here is from genome assembly GCF_031458035.1 of Flavobacterium aquidurense. Lineage (GTDB taxonomy): Bacteria > Bacteroidota > Bacteroidia > Flavobacteriales > Flavobacteriaceae > Flavobacterium > Flavobacterium aquidurense_C. The sequence continues at coordinate 30,855 of NZ_JAVDXR010000014.1, read as the reverse complement.
CATACGCCAATCAATGGATGACAACTTTAAATGCGAGTTATGCTGTTTGGAACTGGATTGAACTTTATGGGGATATTGGTTTTATGAAGAGTAAACATCTAAGTGCAGATTTTGTTTATGATAGCGGTGTCAGGTTAAATTTGGTTCCTGACTATTTCGAACTTTACTTTCCTGTGTATTCTAATAATGGCTGGGAGATTACGCAAACAAAATATAACGAAAAAATAAGATTTGTTATAACATTGTCTCCTAAAACATTAGTCAATCTTTTTACTCGAAAATGGCTTTAATCGAATAAATTTTAATCAAAAAGATGCGTATTTTTTATTAAATTATACTTTTTATTAAAAATAACATAAATAAAATACGTGGTTTTTTGATTTTACATGCAAATAATTAAATTATATTTATTTTAAAGAATTATGATTATTGATTGTTTTTAAGTAATTTCGCAGTCTAAACATGACTATTCCAGATTATGATTAAAGAAAAAAACAATACCACGTTAACTTTTGAAGATTTTAAAACAGAAGTATTAAACGACTACAGAATCGCAGTAACCAGCCGTGAATGTAGCCTTTTAGGACGTAAAGAAGTATTGACAGGAAAAGCCAAATTTGGAATATTTGGTGATGGAAAAGAAGTGCCGCAGCTTGCCATGGCGAAAGCTTTTAAAAATGGCGATTTCCGTTCAGGATACTACCGCGATCAGACTTTTATGATGGCGATTGGTGAACTTACTCCAAAACAATTTTTCGCCGGTTTATATGGTCATACCGATTTAGATTTTGATCCAATGTCTGCCGGAAGACAAATGGGCGGACACTTTGTAACGCACAGTTTAAACGAAGACGGTTCCTGGAAAGACTTAACAAAACAAAAAAATTCAAGCGCAGATATATCACCTACAGCCGGTCAAATGCCAAGATTATTGGGATTGGCTCAGGCTTCAAAAATTTACAGAAATGTCGATGGCATCACAATCAAAGACAAATTCTCTGTAAACGGAAACGAAGTGGCTTGGGGTACAATTGGAAATGCAAGTACTTCAGAAGGATTATTCTTTGAAACCATCAATGCTGCCGGAGTTCTACAAGTTCCGATGGTAATGAGTGTTTGGGATGATGAATACGGAATTTCGGTTCACGCAAAACATCAGACTACAAAAGAAAACATCTCTGAAATTCTGAAAGGATACCAACGCGATGAGGATTCTAAAGGCTACGAAATTTTTAGAGTAAAAGGCTGGGATTATGCTGAATTGGTTTCGACTTACGAACGAGCAGCAGCAATCGCACGTGAAGAGCATGTTCCGGTTTTAATTCACGTAAATGAGTTGACGCAGCCACAAGGACACTCGACCTCAGGTTCTCACGAACGTTACAAAAATGGTGAGAGATTGGCTTGGGAAAGAGATTTTGACTGTATTCGTCAGATGCGTTTATGGATGATTGCAATTAATATTGCATCACCTGAAGAACTTTCTGAAATTGAATTCGAATTGAAAAAAGAAGTTCTTGAAGCTAAAAAAGAGGCTTGGAATTCTTTCATCAATCCAATTATTGAAGATCAAAAAAACCTTCTGGCTTTATTGGAGCAAATTGCTGAGGCAAGCATCAATCATAAAGAAAGAATCAAAAAATATATCTCTGAATTAAGTGCTATCAAATCGCCTTTGAAAAAGGAGATGTTGGTGATCGCACGCAAAATATTACGTTTTGTTGAAGTACCAAACAGTAAGATTTTATTATCGAACTGGATTACGGATTACATTTCAAAAACACAACCAAGATTCAGCAGTAATTTGCATTCTGATTCAGATTTGAATGTTTATTCAGTAAAAGAAGTACTTCCTGTATATGCAGATAATGCAAAACCGGATTCAGATGGACGTATGATTTTGCGTGATAACTTTGATGCTTTATTTACCAAATATCCTGAAACACTAATTTTTGGTGAAGACGTAGGAAATATTGGTGACGTAAACCAAGGTTTAGAAGGCATGCAGGAAAAATACGGAGAACTTCGTGTTGCTGATGTCGGAATTCGTGAAGCGACTATCGTTGGTCAGGGAATTGGAATGGCTTTGAGAGGTTTACGTCCAATTGCTGAAATTCAGTATTTAGATTACCTTTTATATGCGATTCAAATCATGAGTGATGATTTGGCGACATTGCAATACAGAACTGTTGGAAAACAAAAAGCACCATTAATCATCAGAACCCGCGGACACCGTTTAGAAGGTATCTGGCATTCTGGTTCTCCAATGGGAATGATTATCAACGCTGTTCGTGGAATCCACGTTTTAGTCCCAAGAAACATGACGCAAGCTGCTGGTTTTTATAACGCACTTTTAGAGACTGATGAACCTGCTTTGGTTATCGAATGTTTGAATGGATACCGTTTAAAAGAAAAAACACCTTTGAATTTTGGTGAATTCAAAACGCCAATTGGAGTTATTGAAACATTAAAAGAAGGTTCAGATATCACTTTGGTTTCTTATGGTTCAACTTTGAGATTAGTAGAACAAGCTGCCACTGAATTATTAGATCTAGGAATTGACTGCGAAGTAATCGACGTTCAGTCTTTACTTCCGTTTGACATCAATAAAGAGATTGTAAAAAGTATTGCCAAAACAAACCGTCTTTTAGTTATTGACGAAGATGTACCAGGTGGCGCTTCAGCTTATATTTTACAGCAAATAATTGAAGAACAGGATGCTTATAAATATTTAGACAGCAAACCGCAAACACTTGCTGCAAAAGCCCACAGACCTGCATACGGAACTGATGGCGACTACTTCTCGAAACCTTCTGCTGAAGATATTTTCGAAAAGGTTTACAGCATGATGCACGAAGTTAATCCTTCTAAGTTTCCTAATTTATACTAATTTTAGATTTTAGATTTTAGATTTTAGATTTTAGATTTTAGATTTTAGATTTTAGATTTTAGATTTTAGATTTTAGATTTTTTCAGATAACAAAAAAGCTCCAATATTTGGAGCTTTTTTGTTTTTCATAATCTGTGTCATTGCGAGGAACGAAGCAATCTCACTTGCTTAAACGATACAGTTCGTAGCTCTCTGAATGAGATTGCTTCGTTCCTCGCAATGACTAAAATCCGTTTTTATCAGTGTTTTCGCGATAGCGAATCAGTGTCATCCGTGTGCCATTTTTCACCTCAAAGAAACTATTTCGAACCCAAAATAGCCCTCGCCTTTTCCAAATCTTCAGCCGTATCAATTCCGATTCCAACGTGAGTAGTTTCGACCATTTTAATACGTTTTCCGAATTCTAAATAACGTAGTTGTTCTAACTTTTCAGAAGCCTCTAAAGATTTCATTGGCAGACTGTAAAAATCTAATAACGCCTGTTTTCTGAAAGCATAAATTCCGATGTGCTGAAAATAACGAACACCAGCATCCTTATCTCTCGGATATGGAATCACGGAACGTGAAAAATACAACGCAAACTGTGACTGATCAACCACTACTTTTACATTATTCGGATTGTTGATTTCATCCTCATTTGTTATTTCACGCATTAGCGAAGCCAAATCAATCTTGTGATCTTCATCGTTTTTAAATACTGATAAAACCTGCTCAAGCGGCCCAGCTTCCGTAAAAGGTTCATCGCCCTGAACATTAACTACAATATCGACATCCAAACTGAATATAGCCTCCGCAATTCGGTCACTGCCTGATTCGTGTTCTTTGATACTCATTATGGCTTTTCCGCCATTTGAAACGATTTCATTAAAAATCAAATCTGAGTCGGTTACGACAAATACATCATCGAATAATTTTGTTGCCACAGAGGCTTCGTAAGTTCTTAAAATTACAGTTTTACCTCCCAAATCCTGCATCAGTTTTGCAGGAAAACGTGTTGATGCATATCGCGCCGGAATTACAGCTATTATTTTCATTTTTATGTCATTGCGAGGAACGAAGCAATCTCATCCTCATAGTTATAGTTACTTTTAAATTTTTTATTCTTTGTGAGTCTCTGTGAAATCTTTGCGAATCTCTGCGGAAAAGTTATAACACGAAGTTACACGAAGATTTCACAGAGATTCACGAAGTTATTTTTACATAATTTTTACCGATGTCATACTTAACGAACCTGCCAACAATTTATCATTAAACAAACTCAATTCTTCTGATTTTTCTTTTAAACCTAAAGTATACAATAAAGGCAAATAATGATCTGGGGTTGGAATGGCAATCTGAACCGCCTTGTTCATTTTTTCGAAATCTATTAAAGGCTGAAAATTTTCATCTAACAAATAATTATTAATCGTTTCTCTAGCTTCAATTGCCCAATCGAAACCATAATTGTCTTTATCAAAATTTCTAAAATCAACCAAACGAAGATTATGAACAATGTTTCCGCTTCCGATAATCAGAACCCCTTTATGACGTAGAGATTGTAATTTCTGAGCCAATTCAAAATGATATTGTCCTGATTTGGTATAATCAATACTCAACTGAATTACCGGAACATTCGCCTCTGGATATAAATGTTTGATAACGCTCCAAGCGCCGTGGTCTAATCCCCAATGTTCGTCTAAATCAACTTGAACTGGTTCTAATATTTTCTTAGTTTCTGCTGCCAGTTCGGGACTTCCTTTTGCAGGATATTGTACATCAAAAAGTGCTTGCGGAAAACCTCCAAAATCATGAATTGTTCTTGGCATTTGCATCGCAGTTACTTTGGTTCCGTTAGTAAACCAATGCGCTGAAATACACAAAATAGCATTTGGCTGCGGTAATGTTTTAGCCAGATTACGAAAGCCAGCTACAAACTGATTTTCTTCAATAGCGTTCATCGGACTTCCGTGTCCTAAAAACAAAACCGGCATTTTATCTGTATTCGAAAACGTTGATGAAATCGAATGTAAGTCGTTTAGTGTTGTCATTTTGCTTAAGTTTTTTTTCGCCACGAATTCACGAATTAATCAAATAAAATTCGTGAATTCGTGGCGGAAAAATTTACTCTATAAAACTCTCGTCTTTAAATCCTATCAAATATAACTTATTTTTAGCACGCGTCATAGCCGTGTAAAGCCATCGTATGTAATCGCGATCGATTCCGTTTGGTAAATACGGCTGTTCTATAAAAACCGTATCCCACTGCCCTCCTTGCGATTTATGACAGGTTATAGCGTATGAGAATTTTACCTGCAAGCCATTGAAATATTCATTTTCTTTTACTTTTTGAAACTTTTTGTATTTCGTACTTTCATCTTCATAATCTTTCATCACTTCCTCATACAAACGATTTGATTCTTCGTAAGTTAGCGACGGAGATTCACTTTTTATGGTATCCAAAAGCAAAACCGTTTCAAATGGTTTCTGATTCGGATAATCGACCATTCTGATTTTTACTTTTGCAAAAGTAAATCCGTATAATTCTTTGATTCCGAACATTTCCAAAACTTCAATAATATCTCCGTTGGCAATAAATCCGGCTTCATCGGTTTCTTTCAGCCAGAAATAATTATTTTTTACCACCATTAAAAAATCGCCTACCGAAAGTTCACTTTCTTTGAATAAAATTCGGGTTCTAATTTGTTCATTGTACTGATTCGCTCTTTTATTCGAACGGACAATAAATGCCGTGTCTTCAATGCTATAATTGCTGTACGCGGTGTTTATTGCGTCCTGAATATCATAACCATCAGTTAATCGAACAATATCTTTGAACTTTTTTACATTGAATTTAAACTCCGTTATAAAACTGTCTTTTAGCAATTCACGTAATTCTGTAGCATTGTATAGAATTCCTGAATTTTCTTCCTGACGCATTACTTCGTCTAATTCAATATGCTCAATTTCTTTATCATAATGTGCACCCAAAGTATGCGTATCAAGCGCCGGACTAATATCTAAATTCACCGGAGGCAACTGCGCCGTATCTCCCAAAAGAATCATTTTACAATTGGTTCCGGAATAAACATACTGAATCAAATCGTCAAGAAGCGATCCGTTATCGTACAATTTCGAATCGGAATTACTGTCTGAAATCATCGAGGCCTCATCGACGATAAAAATGGTATTTTTATGTTTGTTGACCTGTTTTGTAAAAGCCACACCACCGCCGGAAGATTTTTTAGGGAAATATATTTTTTTATGGATTGTAAACGCCGGCGTATTCGAATAATTCGCAATTACTTTTGCCGCACGTCCGGTTGGTGCCAGCAAAACAAACTTTTTATTGATATCTCCGAGATTATTTACAATAGTCGAAATCACAGTTGTTTTTCCTGTTCCGGCATATCCTTTCAGCACAAAAATCGTATCGTTATGGGTATCGGTTAAGAAAATAGCGATCTTTTGAAAAAATATATCCTGTTTCATTGTTGGTGCAAAAGGAAATTTTTTCTGTAAAAGGCTGTAAAACAAGGCTGAATTCATAGGGTAAATTTGAACTACAAAGTACGGTTTTTTAAACGGCAATTTCAATTTCAAAAATCAATATTTTCCACCATATAAGTTATATAAGATCATTTAATTTCTGCATTTACGCATACTTAAATTCCTTTTAATTATGCTCGTTGCTATGCGTTTCTACTTAGTTGAACTTATATCACTTATGTGGTGAAAATAAATTTAACGTTACCTTAAAATTTATTTGAAATTGTTTTTTGAAATTGCAATTATTATTCTTGCTTTTAAATTTGTAAGTTTGTAATCGCCTTAAATTCTTTCTTGTAAAACAGGTAACGAATTGTAAATCAATATGTCATTGCAAAATACTAACATCACTTCAAAAAATTATAAAAAGCTTTCTATTCAGGTTTCCCTGACCGGATTTTCTTTTTGTTGTTTTGATACCTTAAATAATACTATTACTTCGTTTAATGAAGTTCAGTTTGACACTACTCAAAAAGCAATCAAAATAGAAGAATCATTTAGTGATGCTTTTAAAAAATTTCCTGAATTAAAAGATACTTATGACGAAATTATGGTTATTCACAATAATAATCTTTCGACATTTGTACCAACCGCTCTTTTTGACGAAAATTATCTGGGAAGTTATTTGCAATACAATACCAAAGTTTTTGAAACTGATTTTTTTACGTTCGACAAAATTTCAAATTACGACATGAATGCTGTTTATATTCCGTATGTAAACATCAATAATTTCCTCATTGATAATGTGGGATCTTTTGATTACAAGCATGTTAACAGTATTTTAGTGGAGAAAATCCTTGAAGCTTCAAGAAATAACGACGATAAAAAAATGGTTGTCAATTTCAATCCGGGAAACTTTGAAATTATCGTAGTTCAAAATCAGAAGTTATTATTATTCAATTCTTTTGAATATCAGACTCCGGAAGATTTCATTTACTACTTACTTTTTACTGCCGAACAGTTGAGTTTAAACCCTGAGAGTTTTCCGCTTGAATTGTTGGGCACTATAGAAAAAAACGATCCTTTTTATGCCATTGCGTATAAATATATTCGTAATGTTTCCTTCCTAGATGTGAGCACATTACAAGAGAAAAATAACTTTTCAGCAGCACAAAATCAAAAACATTATATCTTATTTCAATCATGAGAATCATTTCAGGAAAATACAAAGGACGCCGCATTTTTCCACCAAAGAACCTTCCTGTAAGACCAACGACCGACATGAGTAAAGAAGCATTGTTTAATGTTTTGAACAATCATTTTAGTTTTGACAGCTTAAAGGTTTTGGACTTATTTTCGGGAACAGGAAATATCAGTTTCGAATTCGCTTCACGCGGAAGCGCGCCAATTACCTCTGTTGATGGTGATTTTGGATGCGTAAAATTCATCAAACAAGTTTCATCAGAATATGATTTTGATATCGCCGCGACTAAAAGTGATGTTTATAAATTTTTAGAAAACTGCAAAACTTCATACGACATTATTTTTGCAGATCCGCCTTATGGATTAGATCAGGCGGCATTTGAAAAAATAGTCCTGACAGTATTTGAACGAGATTTATTGCACGAAGATGGCATGATGATTATCGAACATTCCAAATATACCAAAATGGAGCATTTGAGTAATTTCTCTTTCCAGAAAAGTTATGGTGGTTCGTTTTTTAGTTTCTTCGAATTAAATTCAACCGATGACGATGAAGAATTACCCGATACTTCACTAAAAAAAGTTACAGAAGAAGACGAAGGTTAATTTCCTTTAAAGCATAAAAATGCCCTTGAAATTCAAGGGCATTTTCTTTTATCTAATTCTATTTGAATTTTCATCGATGTTTTTCTCTTTGAATTCCGTTTCTTTAATTTTTCCAAAAGAGTATCGAATTCCAATCGAAATTTCGTGCGCATCAACCAAATACCTTGATTTTGAATTGACGCCATTGATCGTAAATTGTTCTTTATAGATTGTATTCCTAAAGATATCATTGCAGTTCAATGTAATGTTCCAATTCCTGATCTTTTTCGAAACTGACATATCCATTATAAAATTGGCACTTCTTTCAAAAACACCCTTGTTTTGCTTGGTAGCACCCCACCAGCCAACTACAAAAGTATAATCTTTTGGGAATTTGAATTCGTTGTTTGAATAATAATAGAGGTATGGTGTTGAAGACAAAAAAACCGCAGATGAATCTTCAATTTTCTCTAAAATAAAAATAACAGAATTGGTCGTTGTCCAGAATTTATAATTGAATGGAAGTTCAAAGTCAAGACTTATACCTGATTCCTTATCTAAATTTACTTCTTTGAAAGTCATTATGTTATCATCTTCATCATAAATAAAACTACTGTAAACCGGATTTTTATTCTGATAATAACTCAGCTTGACCGATTTGTCGTGATATTGAAAAGTCGATGCAATTTCGTTAGTAAAAGTCGGGTCTAAATTGATATTTCGAGCGTACAAAAAATAAGGATTTATATACGTTGCACCCTGGCTTAATGAAGAATAATTAGGTCTCAAAATACTTTTAGCATAATTTACACTAATACTTTTTGTGCTGTCAATAGGAAATGTAAACTGTGCTTTTGGAAAAAAGTTAGTGTAATTTTTATCTATCAACGGTAACAAATCCGTTTTAAACTTTCCGTTTACATTCGTGTTTTCAACCCGAACTCCAACAGAGAAATCAATCTGCTTAATTTTCCCTGAAATTTGACTGTATCCGGCTAAATTTTCCTCTTTAAAATCATAATGACTTATTTCATTTGTATTGGTTTCATAATAAAAAATATCAAAATCAGATTTTGAATCTGCGGCTGAATACAATCCACCTATCTCAAATTTAATTTCATTTTTAAGCTTTTTCTCCATGTCAATTCTGCCGGAAAAAACATTGACTTTAAACTTCTGATCACGAATCTGAGCCAATTCAAATTGTGTATCATTAAAATTATTCTGAACCTGACTCCAGGAAGTCTGATCAAAATTAGAATATTGCAAACCAGTAAATAGCTGTGTATCTATCGATTTTATCTTCTTATTATAATTAAAAAAAGAATTCACAAAGTTCTTATCACCATCATTATCGCTATACGTCACCACATTATTTACAACCTCCTGGTTTTTATTTTGTGTTATTGTATTGATAGGAAAAGTGTCCTTCTGCAGTTTACTATTTATATTAAATGAAAAAGAATCCTCGTCATTTATTTTGTAAAATAGACCACCACCAAAAATAAACTGGGCTCTTTTCGTGAAAGCCTCCACATCATAATTTGAAGTAATATTTGCCAGCGGAATCTCATAAGCAATGGTGTGACTTTCCCATGGCTGCAACTGATTATAATTGAAATTAGCTTTCCATTCAATTTTATTTTTTTTGAAACTGGAATTAAATCCGAGGTAGTTATTATAGTCTTTTTTAAAAGAAGCTACTTCTGAAATCTCCGTTCTGAAACTGTCTTTTTTACTTAATTTTCGTGTAATCAAAATCACGGCACGGCCTTCAGCTTCATACTTCGCAGATGGATTCTGGATGATTTCAATTGTTTTAATATCGGCGACAGCCAAAACATTTAAATCGTTCATCCCAACTTTTTGATTATCAATATAAATCAGCGGATTCCCTTTTCCAACCACTGAAATACTTTCACGATCGGCACTAATTTGGACAGTCGGCAATTTAGCCAACAAGTCTAAAGTATTCGGAATTGCATTGTAAATCGAATTGGCAACATCCAATTTTATATTTCCATTCTGATTCGAAAATGCTTTTTTATTTTGGGTGATAATAACTTCATTCAGGTCATTTGAAATACTGTCTTTTGGTGTTTTACTCTGGGCGGTTCCTAATAAAGAAAAGCAAAAGATCAATAGGATTATAAAGAGTTTTAGAGGCAAATAAATATTCATTTTAAAAGATTTTGGTTTGAGATGCTGCAAAAATGCTTCTAAAAAGAGCTACTGAAAGTTAATTGAAGGTTAATGCGGTGTTAATGCTCAAATTGTATCATAAAAGCTTTATTTTTGGGATGAGAAAATTTGCCCACAGATTTTAGTGGTCAGCGTGCGTTAATTTCACGCAGATTATGCAGATTGAAGCAGATTTAAAAAGATCAATTTTAATCTGCTAACATCATTTTTAAATCTGCGTGAAAAATAAAATAATCCGTTTCATCCACGGGCTAATAAAACAATGAAACAAAGAATCAATTTATTAATAGCATTTTCAGTTGTCGCGCTAATCGTGTTATCGACAGTGCAATGCTATTTAGTAAAAACCACTTACGACTATAAAGTGGCGCAGTTTCATACTGAGATCAAAAATGAAATTGCACAGATTACAAATAATTACAGCGATATTGATTCTATACTTGTTGCTAAAAAAGAAGCACTTTATAAAGATTTATCAGAGAAATATATTCAGCAAAAAACGACTAAACTAAATTTTAAAAACAGCATTTTAGGGCCTGAATTTCAGGATGTGCTGACACAAAAAATCCAACGTAAGTTTGAAAGAGAATTGCCTGATCTTAAAATTGATTTTGCAATTGTATTGAATAAATTTATTCTGTACCGAAACACAAAAAAAGCAGATACTATTTTCTCCGAAAAGCCTTTTATTCAAAACAAATTATATGGTAATTTAGCCTCTTTAAATCATGCTTTTTTAGTTCGGAGTTATGTTGGAACAACCAACGGAACATTTGAAAATCAGGATTATAATTTATTAACAGAAGATTCCATGTACATTTCTGTTATCGATTGGGAGATGATTATTTTAAGAAGAATGACTTTTATCCTGATACTTTCGCTTCTTTCGATTTTAACACTAATAACACTTTTTGTAATTGCAATCAAAGCTTTAATCAAACAGAAAAAAGTGAGTGATGTCAAAACTGATTTTATCAATAATATTACACACGAACTTAAAACACCTTTAGCAACTTTAGGAATTTCGACCAAAATTCTGGAGCAAAAAAACATTCGTGAAAACGATGAAAATTTCAACGCAATTGTCAATACTATTTCACGTCAGAACAATCGTTTGCAAAGTTTAATCGATCAGGTTATGGCGAATTCACTGGCGGAAAACGAAATCGAATTACAGAAGGAAAAAATAGAAACCGAAGATTTTCTGCTTTCCATTGTAAATGATTTTAAAATTACGTTTCCAAAAATTAATCTTAAAACCGATTTTCAAACTCAGAAAACAATTCTAATTTTAGATAAATTCCATCTGACAACCGCTTTTTTAAATGTTTTGGAAAATGCTGTTAAATATGGTTCATCAACGATTACAATAAAAACCAGAATTATTGAAAATCAGTTTTCTATCAGTATTGAAGATGACGGAATCGGAATTGAAAAAAACAAGCAATCACTTCTTTTTGACAAGTTTTATCGCGTACAACAAGGAAACCTACACAATACAAAAGGCTTAGGTTTAGGTCTTTATTATGTTGACCAAATTGTAAAAGCGCATCAGGGCTCTGTTAACGTTGTGAGTGATTTAGGAAAAGGAACTCAGTTTACTATTTTATTAAAAGTTTAATTACCTTATTTTGAAAAAATTACTTTTAGCTGAAGACGATTTTGATTTTGCAGCCATTTTAAAACAATATTTAGAACTGCATCAATTTGAAGTAATTTGGGCAGAAAATGGAGAAATAGCTCTAGACTACTTTAAAAACCAAACTTTTGATATTTGTATTTTTGATGTAATGATGCCCAAAATGGACGGGTTTTCATTGGCCGAAAAAATAATCACAATCAATCCTGAAATTCCATTTATTTTTCTAACCGCAAGAAAGTTAAAAGAAGACAAAATCATTGGCTTAAAATTAGGTGCAGACGACTATATCATAAAACCTTTTGAAGTTGACGAATTGATTTTGCGTTTGCAGAATATTCTGAAAAGAATCGAACAAAAGAGAACTCTCGAAGGAAATAATATAATTGAAATTGGTTCTTATATTTTTGATAATGAGAGACTAACCCTCAATAATAAAAATCACGTCCAACAGCTCACAGAAATGGAAGCTTCTCTTATTGAGTATTTGTATCTAAACCATAACCAGTTATTAAAGAGAGACCAAATTTTAATGTCTGTCTGGAAAAAAGACGATTATTTCTCAGGCCGAAGTATGGATGTTTTTATCAGCAGGCTTCGAAAATACTTTAATTCAGATCCGAAAATCAGTATTGAAAGTATTCGTAATATTGGGTTAGAATTTAAAATAGGAAAGCCTTGATAAATCAAGGCTTTCCTATTTTTATAAATGAAAATTAATTTCCAATTACCCAGCCTATACTAAAGTTGATAATTGGCACAAATTCAGTATCATATTTATCAAAATTCACTCCCGGACCTGCACTAAACTCCAAATTAAACTTTCTTTTGTAAGTACGCTGTAATCCCCAAAGTGCTCCCACTGTAAACGATGGAACCGATTCTCTATAATCGTCGTTTGTCGAAATAGATTCAAAATTATAAGCGGCAAGTAAGCCAAGATAATTTCCAGAATTAAAAGCAGTTCTCTTTCCTTTTGCAGCTCTTTTCTCTAGATTGTAATAATGACGAAATTGTTCAACGATTTGTGGGTAAAAAGCAAAATTTGAATCGTCAGAATTCGTTGAAAATCCTAAACCTAAGCTGGCTTCAGAATACAAAGTGTTTTTAGCATCAAAACCATGTTCCCAAACAAAGCCTGGTAAAAACATATTAACTTTAAACTGATTTTTTTGAACAGCTGTTACTGCTTCATCCTGTCCATAAGATGCATTAATTAAAAAGGCAAATAAAATAACGAATAGGTAATTTTTTTTCATTGTTGGTTTTTAAATGGTTACGACAAAAATAGCATTTAAACCATACAATCAAATTAAAAAATGAAATATTTTCTTACAGCACAACACATAAGGCCTGTTTAATTAAGGTCAATGAGATTTACCAAATAAAAAACACTTTCGACTGCAAATCATATAATTTCTCTAAGTAATTGTATAACACCTGTAAAGTTTTAAGAAAGTAAATTTGATAAACATTAAAAATCAAAATCATGAACCTAAAAAGATTATTTGGAGGAATACTTACCATTCTTGGAATTGTAGGTCTTATTTATACAGCGGTTATTTTTGCTGATACTTCAGGAGGAGAGCGAGATATTAAATCGCTTATTATTTACGGAATACTTGGAATCGTTTTCTTTACATCCGGAATTAGTTTAGTACGTACTACAAAAGACGAATCGTAAACGGTTGTAATTTTACAATAATGCATTTGCGATCTTTTCATAAAGAGGAGTTGCAACACCATATTTTAAACCTTCGTTGACTACAAATTGGGTCAACGAAGTTACTTCTGTTTTTCTATTGGCCAGCAAATCCCTGTGCATGGACGAAGTTGCTTCTTTTGGCGATTTTTCTAATTTTACAATGGTTTGCGCTACAATATCTTCTGGCAAATGCAGACCTTTTGCTTTTGCAACAGCTTCAATTTCTTGAAGCAGCGCCAAATAAACCTCCAATGATTTCTTTTTCTTTAAGATTTCCCCAATATTCTGATTCAGATAGGAAGTTGCTGAAGCCAACGCAGAAATAAAAATGAATTTTTCCCAAACTGTTTCTTCAATATTTTCTACTATATAACTTTCAATCTTAGCTTTTTGCAAAATGTTTTGCAAGTCTTGTAGTTTGTCAACCGAAGTTGTTTTCGTACCAAAAAACAGCTTTTCATAAAAACCCATTTTCCGAATTGTTCCTGGCGAAATAATCATCGAAACAATATATACACAACCTCGCAGAATATCATTTTCAGGAAATATTTTCTGAATTCTTTCCGGAGCATCAACACCATTGTATAAAGGAAGAATTACCGTTTTTGGCGAAATACATTTTTGTAGCGAAAGTAAACTTTCTTCAATATCATACGTTTTGGTCGCACAAATCAAATAATCTAAAACTCCAATTTCGTCGGGATCATTCGAAACCAATTTTGGAAAAACATTCATTTCAGATTCGTCCGTAACAATTTTCAATCCGCTGTCAGCGATTGCTTTTTGGGTTTCTCCACGGGCTATAAAGATAACTTCAACTTCCTCTGATTTATAATAAGCTTTCGCCAAAAGTCCACCGAAATATCCTCCAACACCACCTAACCCTAAAATTCCTATTCTCTTCATAATAATATTTTTTTTGCCACGAATTTCACTAATTGGCACTAATTTTTAGATGTTCTAAACATAAACTTGTCATTTCGACGCAGGAGACTCGAGCGATAGCGAACAGACGAAGTAAATCACACAAGGAGCTACGTCTTGATAGTTCAAATCTTTGTCGAGTTTCGTTTGTGATTTCTCCTGCGTCGAAATGACAACCCCGAGAAAAAATCCGTGTAAATCAGTGCTTTCGCGATAGCGAATCCGTGTCATCCGCGTACCATCACGCAAGCTACTCCTCCACAACAGGATCCAAATTCAGTTCCGTAAAATCACGCTCGGTTTTCGAAATTATAATCGTTGCTACAGTATTTCCAATTATGTTTGTAATCGCTCTTGCCTCACTCATAAATTTATCAACGCCCAATAAAAAGGCCAGTCCTTCAACCGGAATTTTATGAATCGCCGTCAAAGTCGAAGCCAGAACAATAAAGCCGCTTCCGGTCACGCCCGCTGCACCTTTTGAAGTAATCATCAAAATCCCGATTACACTCAGAATCTCAGCAAAACTCAAATGAACATCATACAGCTGAGCCAAAAATATCACCGACATCGACAAATAAATCGAAGTTCCGTCCAAATTAAAAGAATAACCTGTCGGAATCACCAAACCGACTACCGATTTACTACATCCCATTTGTTCCAATTTTACCATAATACTTGGCAAAGCAGCTTCAGAAGACGATGTTCCAAGAACCAATAAAAGTTCTTCTTTGATGTATTTTAGAATCGAAAGAATATTGATTTTATAATATCTCAGAATACTTCCCAATACAAAAAACACAAACAACCCCATCGTTAAATAAACGCAAAGCATCAATTTTCCAAGCGGAATCAAAGTCTGTAATCCGAATTTACCAATTGTATATGCCATTCCTCCAAAAGCACCAATCGGTGCGAGATACATCACATATTTCAATCCGGTAAAAACCACTTTCGAAAAACGTTCTAGAACCAGAATGGTCTGTTCTCTTTTTTTGTAAAAATTCAATGCAATTCCACACACAATTGCTGCCAGTAAAACCTGCAAAGTGAAATTAGAAAGGAAAAACTGGAGCCACGAAAAGTTCTCCGCTGCAGGATTGGTATATTTACTCGCATCCTGCAAAGCCAAACCCGATTTGTCAATTTTTCCGGGTTGAAAGAAATACGCAACGCTCACGCCAATCGCCAGCGAAATGGTCGAAACTACTTCAAAATAAACCAAAGCTTTCACGCCAATTCGACCTACTTTTTTCAGGTTTCCCATTCCGGAAATTCCCAAAACGATAGTTAGAAATATAATCGGGCCAATAAATAACTTGATAATATCAACAAATGTCTTGCCGACAATTTCCATTTTCACACCATTTTCAGGAGAAAAATGTCCTAGTAAAACACCAGCAATAATGGCAATTAAAACCCAAAAAGTAAGATTGGTAATAATAGCGTGAAAAGTACTTTTCTTTGGAGATTTAGCAGGATTTGGAGCAGTTATATTCATGAAATTTAGTTAGAGAGTTTCACAAATATATAAAAAATGCAGACCTATAAGCCGGATTCTGTCCCTGATAAATCAGGGCCTTATCATTTATCTAGATTCCGAATTGCTTCGGAACTCAAGCTACCTACCCTTCAACAACGGACGAGAAGCCCTTAAATGCTGATATACTTGGTATTTCACCGCATAGAGTTTACCTGGTTTCACTACAGCATTACCTGTACATACTTTCTGTTGCACTTGTCCTTGCGCTATTGCTAACGCCGACGGGTGTTACCCGCTATGCTTCTCTGTGGTGTCCGGACTTTCCTCCCTCCCGATAAATCGGGACGACGATAAGGCGGTCTGCGGCGCAAAAGTAGCGATTTCTCCACTAAGAATAATGATTTTAAATTTTAGATTTTTGGCATATTTTCATAACAATTTAATTTTAAATTAGTTACCTTTAAAATCCATAATTTTAAAATTCATTTACTATGACTAAAATGTATCATTACGCAACTGTCTCAAAGGCTTTAGATCAATTGAATGAAAAAGGATTTACATGTGATTTTAATCGAAATGCAGACATGATTAAAAAAAATCCTGAAAAGTTTGAAATTGTTCATGTGTATCGATACGAAGGGGAATCAGACCCAGGCGATGAGGCAGTTGTATACGGAATTAAATCGAATTCGGGCAAAAAGGGCGTTTATGTAGCAGGCTTCTCCGCCGACTCCGATCAGGAAACTGAAAAATTTTTATTTGCTTTGAGCATAAAGGGCAGGTGATTTTTCAGGAGCTAATCCTGCTATCTGCTTGTATTTTTTCCTTGCTAAAGAAGCAAGAAAAAGGACACCTCCCGAGAATTCGGGACTATCAGGGCTAGGCCACTTGGTTTCATCAGAAAAATTTGTTTTAACCACAATCTTGTCTTTGCGAGGAACGAAGCAATCACATTTGCTGAACAACTTTGATTATCGTAGTGCGGTTGCTTCGTTCCTCGCAATGACATAAAATGAGAATAAAAACTTTGCGCTCTTTGCGGTTAAATAAAAACAAAAAAGTCTATCATAAAAATGACAGACTTTCAAAACAACACGCAATTAAAATTACGCCGTTGGTATCTTCAATTTCCAACCTGGCTGAATCAGGTCCGGATTTTTAATAATGTCTTTATTGGCTTCAAAAATATCTTGCCACGAAACACCGTGCGCCTGCCCAATTCTTGATAAAGAATCTCCACTTTTCACGGTGTATTCTGTAGTTGTTCCTTCCGCAACTGCAATATTCATCACTACATCAGCCGATCTGTAATCGGGATCTAAAGTTCCGTAGCTGTCCCAAAGTTTCTCTTTGTCATCTGCCGATTTTGCTGTTCCGTCAATATACAAAACATTATCCTGCTCTCTTACTTGCAAATCTGCTATACCCAAAGTAGAAGCCAAATCTGTTAACTCTTTATATTTTTCCTGTAAACTCATAACGCATTATTTAATAGTTAATTTGTTTTCTACTTTTTTAGGTTTCAATTCCTGAACACTTTGGATAAGAGGAGCCAACTGACTTCTTTTAATTTCTCCCGAAAGCGTTACCACACCACCGACAACAGTAGCACTAACGCCATCATAAGCTTTTACAACTTTACCTACTGATTTATCTAAATCGGCATCCGAATTAATTACGACAGCCGCTGCAGGAGTTTCTACATTCGGAACCGGAATCTGGCAATTATTCACTACAGACTTCACGCCTTTAACTGCTTTCACCGAACGCTCAATATTTTGTTTAAAAGCATCATCATCGCAGGTTCCTACAATCGTAGCAACACCTTCATGCACAGTTACCTTAACACTTGGAGTATCGCTTAATTTTTCACTAATTTCTTTTTGAATATCCGCATCCTTTGGTGCGCAGGCAACTAAGGAAAGAGCGAGACTCATTCCCAATAAAATAGATTTGATTTTCATAATGATATTTTTTTTAGTTTATTAATCTTTTAAAGTTAACAAATTAAAAATCAATATTTTACACATTAATATTATCAAATTTATATTATTTCCAGTTTTTTGTATTTAGTAAAATGTGAGACATGAAATATAAATGTGGTTAAAACTAATCCAAGTAATCCGGCGGAAACATTTGCTGTCCATATTTCTCAAAAATTGCCATTATTTTCTCCTTCATTTCGCTTTCTTTATTTGATAAAGCTGTCTCCATAAATTCAGCCATTTCTTCAAACAAATCATCCAATCCCGCAGGTGTCACCGTGCATAAAAGTTTAGCAGGATGATCACTCAGGTTTTTAAAACCGTGAACAATTCCGCCTTTTGGGATATTGACGAAAGACCCTTTTTTCGCCACATAACTTCCTAATTGCGATTTAAAAGAAACCTCGCCTTCCAAAACAAAAAATGTTTCTGTAAAATCTGCATGAGCATGCGGATTTGGACCAGCTCCCGGAGGAACCGACATTTCGATTACAGCATATTCTCCATCGGTTGTTTTCCTGAGATAATGATTCGGTAATTTCCTCCGGCAATATTAAGTTTATGACCTTCGGTTTCGTTGACGGTTATGATTGGGTTCGGAGTTTTCATTTATTTAATTTATTTTTAGGTTCTAATTCTGATAGGTTCTAAAATAAACAACAACTCTTCCAACTCAGTCATTGGCATTTTTACAACCGATTCTATTTGAGATTCATCAGAAAAAATAACTAAAACGCCTTCATTATCTTCTTCATAACCCATAGGCTTAAACGAATAGAATGGAACTGTTATCGGGATTTCTTTTTTCCCATCTTTAAACCAGCCATAACTAGCTTCGTAAATAATTTTATTTTCTAATACTTCAATCGTTTCTTCACCGTAAGTATTCCATAAAGAAAGCCTAAGAAGATAAAACCCCATTAGAGAAAAAACCCCTATTCCAATAAAATAACCAAAATGTAATCCGTTTCCAGTTAGTACACCAATAATAGTTCCCATCACTGGAAAAACAAAAAAAGCAAACGCAAAAAAGAACATTACAATTCTAACTGCCAATGGAGATTTTTTAACTTTTAAATTTAAAATATTATTACTGAAATTATATTGCCGCATGTTTCTGATAATTAGTTTTTAGAATCAAATTTAAGAAAGGAAAAATATCAAAATTCAACTGAAGGCGATCGATCTTCACCATGACTTAAAAATATCAATTCTTTTCTATTTTGTTTTATGCACACTTCATTATACTTTTTAACCGTTACAAGAATTTGATTTTCTATTTCTGTTAAACGATCATATAGAAAAATTATTGATTTTTCACTTTTGAGTTTAATATCAGATTCCAAACTAACTAAAATTCTCACTAAATGAATATTCAATGAATCATTAGTTTGTTTTACTTTAGTAACTTCCTCTTTATTTAATACTTCATTCTCGCATATCTTTTTTAATTCATTAGCGTAAATTAAAGTTTGCTCTAATTCTGACTTATCTATTTTCTTTGACTTTTGAACTTTAGACTTAAATTCTAAAACTATTTCAGTTTTAACTTTAAATTGCTCTTTTAATGCAGTCCATTTTTGATTTATTTCTGATTGATCTTGAGCGAAAATGTTTAGATTTTGAAAAAGAAAGATTATAGTTATTACGATTATGTTTTTCATTTATATTTTAATTATTTAAAATTGCTGTCACTTACCTTTTCATTAGTTAATTTACAAAGGAAAAGTCAGTCTTGCTCGGATTAAAAATAGTACATTTTTATTCAGTTTCCTTATTTACATTCTATAAATACCATAAATAATTATTTACGTCGATGTCTTCCTTAAATTCTGTAAACCATTTTAATAATCATATAACTATCTTATTTCTAAGCAAATGTATTTTTACAAAAAAAAACAGAAATTATGATACATCAATTAAAACCTTCGATATTAGTTGAAACACCGTTAGGAACTGGTCAGGCTATTTTTCTTATCGATTACGGAATGCATCAAAATACTTGTTGGGTCGTAGCCTTACAAGAAAATGGCATAATAAAACATTTTGACTGCAACGATGTAATTCTTTCAACTAATTATACTTATGGAATGAATCTCAGAAAAAATAATTTTAAAGAAAAAAAAGATGCTTCTAAGTAATTTGAAATCCATTTGACAAGAGTAATATTGTTATTTTTTGATGTAACCTTTAAAGAATAAGAGCTTACTTCCTCATATTCAAAACAGTTAAATCTTTCAATTTTTAAATTTTTAAATCATTAAATTATACTCTATATTTGCTATCGAATAAAATCAGAATATGGAACAATTTGTAGTATCGGCTCGTAAATATCGCCCGCAAACCTTTAAGGATGTTGTAGGTCAGAAAGCCATTACAAACACTTTGCTGAATGCCATAGAAAGCAATCACCTTGCTTCTGCCCTTTTATTTACAGGACCACGTGGAGTTGGAAAAACAACCTGCGCGCGTATCTTGGCCCGTAAAATAAACCAGCCAGGATATGACGATCCAAATGAAGATTTTGCGTTTAACGTTTTTGAGTTAGATGCGGCTTCAAACAACTCGGTTGATGACATTCGTAGCCTGATTGATCAGGTTCGAATCCCGCCACAAACCGGACAATACAAAGTGTATATTATTGACGAGGTTCATATGTTGTCTTCGGCAGCTTTTAATGCTTTTTTGAAAACATTGGAAGAACCGCCAAAACATGCTATTTTTATTTTAGCAACAACAGAGAAACACAAAATTATTCCAACGATTTTATCCCGTTGTCAGATTTTTGATTTCAAGAGAATTACCGTAAAAGATGCTAAAGAACATTTGGCTGAAGTTGCGGCAAGTCAGGGAATCAATTTTGAAGACGATGCTTTGCACATTATCGCTCAAAAAGCTGATGGTGCAATGCGTGATGCTTTATCGATTTTTGACCGTGTGGTTTCGTATTGCGGAACTAACTTAACACGCCAGGCTGTAACGGAGAACCTAAACGTTTTAGATTACGAAACTTACATCAGCATTACCGATTTACTTTTAGAAAATAAGATCCCGGATCTATTAATTGCTTACAACGAAATTCTTGCAAAAGGTTTCGACGGACACCATTTTATTGCGGGTCTGGCTTCGCATTTCAGAGATTTATTAGTGAGCAAAACGCCGGCAACTTTGAGTTTACTTGAAGTTGGGGAACAGGCACAACAAATGTACGGTGTACAAGCACAAAAATGTTCCCAGGATTTCTTACTTAAAGGAATAGATATTGCGAACGACTGCGATTTAAAATACAAATTGAGTCAGAATCAACGTCTTTTAGTCGAATTATGTTTGATGCAATTAGCCTCTATCAACTTTGATGGAGAAAAAAAAAAGTTGAGCAATTCATAATTCCGCCTACTTATTTTAAAAACGGAGGTTACTCAATAGTCGAAAGTCCAAAGTCAAAAGTCCAAAGTACTGAAGTCCAAAGTCCAAAGTCAAATATCGAAAGTTCTGTTGGAACTGAAAATGTAACGCCGAAGATTGAAAACTCACCAAATTCTGCTGAAACTCAAAAAACTACTGAAGCTCCTGTAAACCCTTCAACTGAAGATCAGCCTAAGAAGGTTTCTGCATTTTCGCTCGCGAGTATTCGTGCGAAAAGGGAAATGGAAGAAAAGAGTAAATCTTATGTAAAACCTTCCTCTGTTTTGCCTACGGAAGAATTTACCGAAACCGAAATGTTAGTGCAATGGAATAAATATGCACAGCGTTTGGGGGATAAAGGTTTAAAAATCATGGAATCGCTTTTACTGATTAACGATCCAACTTTAAACGGAACCGTAATCACACTTGAATTACCAAATGAGGGTTCTAAATTAGATTTCGAAAGTCAGATTCACGGGCTTTTAGGACATTTAAAAGGACATTTACACAATCACGATATTACAATTGAAGTAGTTGTAAATGAGGCTGTCGAAACAAAAAGAAGTTTCAACGATCAGGATCGTTATAATCGCTTACTGGAAATCAACCCAAATATTGAACTCTTGCGTTCAACTTTTGGATTGGATTTGCATAGTTAACTTACCCTTAGATTATATAAAGCTTAATCTTTTGAAGTGAAAACCTTCTCAATTCTTTTATCGGGAATCAGCCATAACATTGCTACTGTAAAATACGCCGCACCTGAAATCCATTCATTATAAAATGACGCAACGATGCCGACGACATATAAAATAGAAGATCCGTGTCCTTTTAAATCTTTACCGATCACTTTGGCTAATGTTGAATTTTCTCCTTCACTACGAATTATAACCCTTTGCAAAATAAAATAAGACAGGGAGCAAAATAACAATACAACGCCATATAATGTCAAAGAAGCTTTTGCAAAATTATGTTCGCCCATCCAGCCTGTTGCGACCGGGATTAAAGACAACCAAAAAAGCAGATGTAAATTTGCCCATAGAATTTTTCCGTTCATTTTGGTTAGACTGTGGATTAAATAATGATGATTGTTCCAATAGATTCCAACATAAATAAAACTCAGAATATAACTCAGAAACTTCGAAATAAGCGGTTTTAAATCGGCGAACTCATCGCCGTGCGGCACTTTAATTTCTAAAATCATAATCGTAATTATGATCGCTAAAACGCCATCACTAAAAGCTTCGAGTCTGGTTTTATTCATGTTTTTTATAATTATTGTTGGCTGAGATTTTTTTTGCCACAGATTAAAAAGATTTTCACAGATTTCTTTAATCTTTTTAATCTGCGGAATCTGTGGCTAATCTTTTCTATTAAATTTTGCCGTAATACATTGCTTTTACGATACCGTCTGAAAGTCCGATTTTAGGAACATAAATCTGACGTGCTCCACTCCATTTCATGGCATTCAGATAAATTCGGGTTGCGTGTATAATTACATCGGCACGGTCGGAGTTTAGCCCTAATTCGGCAATTCTTTGTTCGTACGTCAATGAATTTAAAAAGGCGTATTGTGAATTGATGTAAATGTATGAAAGCGGTTTTTCCTGTTGTTTTCCAGACATTTTAAACAATTTATTGATGTTTCCTCCAGAACCAATTAGGGTAACTTCATCATAATCTGCGGTATTGGTTTTAATCCATTTTTCGATTTCATCCCAAACCACATCGCAAACCATACCATTTAATAAACGAACTGTTCCGGCTTTGAAAGATCTTGAATTAATCATTTTTCCGTCAGCGAAAAGCGTAAATTCAGTACTTCCACCCCCTACATCTACGAATAAATAGGTTTCATCAGTTTTTAATAAATGATGCAAATCGGTAGAAGCAATAATAGCTGCTTCTTTTTTACCATCAATAATTTCGATTTTAATATCTGCTTTTTTCTTAATTAGAGCGACAACTTCTTTAGCATTATAAGCCTCGCGCATTGCCGAAGTTGCGAACGCCATATAACGTTCTACTTTATGTACTTTCATCAAAAGGTTGAATGCTTTCATGGCATCAACCATTCGATCTGTATTTTCTTCTGAAATTTCACCTACAGTAAAGGCGTCCTGCCCCAAACGAATTGGCACACGAACAAGGGAACTTTTATTAAATTGGGGTTCTTTACCTTCTTGTTCTACAACATTCGATATCAGCAGCCTCATGGCATTCGATCCGATATCTATTGCTGCAAATTTTCTTATTTTAATCATGCTCACTTATGATTTGAAATTGGTTTTGGTTTTTAATTTATTTTTTGCGGAATCTCTTCTAATACCGCAATTTTGTTCTGATAATACTTGTAAGTTTCAATTTGAGCTCTAAAAGGGGCATGATGATTTCGTGGTTTGTACTTATTATCTAATTTATAGGAATGATATCTCACTTTAACATTCCCTTTCCATGCAATATTAAAATTATCTATAAGTTCTTTTTTAATTTCAAGATCATAAATCGGACAGGTTACCTCAACTCTTCCATCAAGATTTCTGGTCATAAAATCGGCTGATGAAATATACACTTCGGTCAAACCGGCGTTTCCAAAAATATAAACTCTTGAATGTTCCAGGTAATTATCAACGATACTGATGGCTTCAATGTTTTCGCTCATGCCCGGAATTCCCGGAATCAGAGAACAAATTCCTCTTACCTGCAACTGAATTTTTACTCCGGCATTACTGGCTTCATATAATTTATCAATCATTTTAAAATCAGACAAACTATTCATTTTCAATTTAATATGAGTTTTTCTACCAGCAAGAGCATGTAAAATCTCACGATCAATCAGCTTTACAAATTTGGTTCTTGTATAATGTGGCGATACGATTAAATGCTTATATCTATGTACTCTATAATTGATATCGAAAAACTCGAATATTTTAGAAATGTCTTTCAGAATTCCCTGATTGCAAGTAAACAATGTGACATCAGTATAAATTTTTGCCGTTGCTTCGTTGAAATTTCCTGTTGAAATAAAACCATAACGACGTGTTTTTCCGTCTTCAACTCTTTCGATCACACATATTTTACTGTGTACTTTCAAGCCTTTGATTCCGAAGATAAGTTCTATTCCTTCTGTCTGCATTTGCTCTGCGTACGAGATATTCGTTGCCTCATCAAAACGCGCCTGAAGTTCGATTTGTACCGTCACTTTTTTACCATTTTTTGCGGCATTAATCAGCGAACTGATGATTTGCGAATTCTTGGCTAAGCGATACAAAGTGATTTTAATACTTGTAACTTTCGGATCTAAAGCAGCTTCACGTAAAAATTTTGTCAGATATGAAAATGACTGGTATGGAGCATGTAATAAATAATCTTTTTTATTGATTTTCTCCAAAATACTTCCGCCTAAACTTAATCCTGGAATTGGCAATGGTTCATTTGGTTTATAGAGCAAATCGTATCTTCCTAAATTCGGAAAATTCATGTAATCGCGACGATTATGGTATCTTCCTCCCGGAATAATACTGTCTGTTTCTACGATTTTCATTTTATCAAGAAAGAAACGTAATGTATCTTCTTCGATTAAATTATCATAAATAAAACGAACAGGCTCCCCTATTCGACGGTCTTTTACTGAAGTAGCAATTTTCTCGAGCATACTTTTACTCAAATCACTATCAATATCCAACTGTGCATCACGGGTAATTTTGATCATGTGGGCGCTTACACTCTTATAGTCGAAAATGTTAAATATATTTTTCAGATTATGACGAATAACATCATCAATCAGGATTACATATTGTTTATCATCGTTAGACGGCAAAACTACAAACCTGTTAATTGTCTTCGGAATTTCGATAACCGCATAACGTATTTCGTCATCCTTATTCATTTCTAAACGAACGGCCAAATATCCTAAAGTATCTTTCAGGATAGGAAATTCGGCTAAATCATTCAGGATAATAGTAACAAGTTCGGGGCTTAGCCTTTGAGCAAAAAAGTCTTTTAAAAACTTTTGCTGATGTTCTGTAATCTGGGTTTCGTTTATGATGAATATGTTTTCAGCTTCAAGTTCAGCTTCAATATTACCTAAAATACGAAGACTTTCAGATTGTTGCTGAATCACGATTTCGGTAATATCTTTTACTAATTGATGTGCAGAAACACCTCCTAAATATTTTTCGCCAGAAATTCCTGAAAGGCTTAATCTTCTGATTGCGGCATAGCGAACTCTAAAAAATTCATCTAAATTGTTTGAAAAAATTCCAACAAAACGCAATCTGTCTAAAAGTGGGACTGTGTTATCTGCGGCTTCCTGAAGCACTCTTGCATTAAACGCCAACCAACTTTTTTCTCTATCGATATATTTCTGTTCGTACACTTTATTTATTTTAAATCTTTGGGGAAAATTGTTTTATGAGTTTTACCTTTATTTAGCTGATCCCAGCTTTCAGTATCAAATTGAAGTGATACAAAACCTGAAGTCGGGACGTTTTCGATAAATACATCCCCAAATTTATTAACAAAATTTGTAATAGCCTCGTTATGTCCGAAAAGAATAACGCTTTCTAAACTATTATCACATGATTTAATAACGTTTTCGAGCTGTTTATCATCAAAAGTATAAAGGTCGTCCTTAAAAATAATACTTTCGATGGGGTATGAAATGTTTTGGGCAAAAATGAGGGCCGTTTCTGAGGCACGGGCCGCACTACTACTCCAAATTATATAGGTTTTAGGGAGAAATTTTGAAATGTTTGCTGATACATCATGCGCGTCTAAAATTCCTCTTTTCATTAACGGTCTGTCAAAGTCTTTTAAAGGTGCTTCCCAACTTGATTTAGCATGACGTATTAAGATTAAATTTTTCATAGGCTGAAGTATTTAGAAACATCAAAAAAAGAAGTTTTACATTATTTAAGTTCTAATTTACAAAAGAAATTTAAATAGTTCTCATTTTTTTATTTTGTTAACATTATTCTTAAAATTTTAACAAGAAAAAATAAAGCAAAAAATTAACATTTCCAAGAAAATCAAATTCGGGATTTTTTGCAAAAAGTGTACTTCATCTGTTAAAACGATCACTTAGTCGATATTTTATGTATTACTAAAAAATTAACTAAATGACTGATTATTAATCATTTATAATGTTTTAAAATTTGCATTTTTAAGCAAAAAAACAAAAATTTTAAGGTGATTTATTTGTTAGAATTGTGTCAAAAAATTGTTTTTTTTATCATTATTTAACAAAAAAAAGTCATTTCAACGAGTTTTTAGGTTAGTTGCAGACAAAAAAAACCATTATAAAAGAGACTATATAACTTTGATTCTGTTAAAATTTACCAAATACCCTAAACAAAATCCTAAGTTATGAGAACTAAAACTACTCTTGTAAAAGCAGTAAAATTTGTAAGCAATTGTAAGTTTATTTTTTCCTTCAAAAAAAATATCTTCCAGAAAAACATTTTTCCTATACTGCTTTGTTTTTTTACAGCATCTTCATTTGCTCAGACTAAAAATATCGACTCTTATCTAACTTCTGGTCAGGATTCTGATATTGCTCACCTCAACCATCTTTTGTATGACTTACAATCTGCTGTTTATTATTATTCAGATGAAGGCTCAGCAAAAGTATACGGAGATAATCCAACGGCATTATATACTGATATCAGTTCTATAGCCTCAATTGGCTCAGCATCAATAGCAACTAATGATATCGAAATTGCAACGATCAAAATAGAAAACACTTCAGATTTATATAAAAGCATAAATCTGACTTCATTTTCAGGTTTTGCAAAATTGAAATACATCTTCATTATATCAGAAGTTCAAACTAGTGAAACTGTCATTCAAAACTTGATTAAAAATGACAGTGCAAAGTATGTTATTATTTATAAAATTTCAATAGGCGGATAATTTAAAAGCGATCATTATGAAAAAATTATACTATCAATATTTAGCAATTTGTTATTTATTTTTGATGTTATTAGGAAGTGCTTTTACTGCAAACGCACAAGTTATCGTTCCTTTTAAAGAAAGAACTTCCTCTTTTTCTCCTACGACAAAAACATATCATATAAAAGGAAACTTTACTATGATGGGGAATACCAATTTGACTTTGCTGAATTATAATCCTACTACAACCAATGGTAACAACCAAATGAAGTATGTTGATATTGACGGAGATAACACTACATTGAACTCGTCATCATCAACACTGGTTTTACCAACTGACAGCGGTACAAATGTAGGCTGTTCTAAAGTTGTATTTGCAGGTTTGTATTGGACTGGTAGAGTTTCTAATGCGAATAACAGTCCTAACACTTTTTCGGCAACAAACGGAACATTGACTAAAACTTTAGATAAAAGAAAAATTTCGTTTAAAGGACCTTCAGCTTCTGGTTATGATAGCTTTACCGCAACTGACATTTACTTTCCAACCAATACAAATGGAAATATGTTTACAGCATATGCAGAGGTAACAAAGTATGTTCAAGATCATGGTACTGGAGAATATTTTGCAGCAGATATCGCTGCAACACAAGGTAACGACGGTGGAGATATTGGAAAATATGCAGGATGGGCTTTGATTGTTGTTTATGAAAATTCCAGTATGAAAAACAGAGATATTACCATTTTTGATGGACATGCTTATGTGAGAGAAAGTCAAACTCTAAGTTATACGATTCCGGTTTCAGGTTTTAACAGTGTAGCCACAGGAGCTGTTGGAATAAAACTAGGAATAATGGCAGGTGAAGGTGATGTGAATTATGATGGTGATTATTTTCAAATTCAAAAATTAAATTCGGCTAATTATTTAACTTTAAGCCGTACCGGAAATACTACGGATAATTTCTTTAATTCATCTATTCAAACAGGGGGAAATGCCAGAAACCCCCTTTTAGTGAATAATTCTGGTATTGACATCAGTATGTTTGATTTACCTAATGCTGCAAAAGACATTATTGGCAACGGTCAAACCTCCACTACCTTTAAATACGGATCTGACACTGATACTTATACCATTTTTGCAATTGCAATGGCCGTAGATGCCTATGTTCCTGAAATGGAAGCGACTTTAACCGCAACAACTATTAATAATGCTCCGGCAGGAGCTGCTCCTTATACGGTTTTACCTGGTCAGGAATTAGGTTATAAATTACAATTAAAAAACAGAGGAACTGAAGCGATACAAAACACTAAAATTGTAATACCAATTCCGTACAATGCCACTTTTGTGCCCAACAGTTTGATTAAAACCATAACTCCTGGCTATCCTGCACCTCTTCCGAATAATTTAACCTATGAACCAACAGTTGGTGCGAATGGTTCTATCGTTTGGGATTATGGTACATTAGCACTTCCTTCTGATCCAAATACAGTATTAGCGGAATTAACATTTAAACTTAAAGCGACTGAAAATTGTGCGTTACTGAAAAACTCAAACTGTAGTAATATCATTCAGGTCAATGGTTTAATGAGTGGTACCGGCGTAACTTCAACCGTAAGTGTTAGTAATAAACCATTTATTTTAGGCTATACTACCAGTGGCAGTTGTAGTGGAGTCGCAATTTCGGCTCCTTTAGAAACTACTATAAATGCAGCTGCTTATATCAATGCAAATTGTCAGGCAACACCTTCTATAATTGCATTCACTTTTTGTAGTGCGGGAACAACAATTCCTATCACAGATGTAATAGGTTCATTCCCTACAGGATCAACATTTTACAATGCATATCCAGTAGTGTCAGGAACAACACAATATACGATTAACAACCCGTTTCCTGCAACAGCCGGAACTAATACATATTATGCGATTCCTCCGGGAGCATCAAGTGGTTGTTATTTCCAATTTACAATTACAATCGAAAATATTACTACAAAACCAACTGTAATAACACCTCTAAATTATTGTATTGGAGATGTTGCTGTTCCATTAACGGCAACACCAACAAAACCAGAATATACACTTTACTATTATCCAACAAATACATCTTCGGCACAATCAAGTTTTACTCCCCCAACAGATGTGGCAGGACAATTTACTTACTATGTTGCTGAAGGAAAAACAAATTCGTGTATTGGACCTAAGACACCAATTGTAGTCAATGTAACTGCCAAACCAACTGTAGTTATTACAACACCAGCACCAATTTGTGCACCGGCAACTACTCTTGATCTTCGTGCATCAGCAATTACTGCAGGAAGTACTTCGGGCTTAACATATACGTACTGGACAGATGCCGGAGCAACAGCTTCACTTGCAAATCCAGAGGCAGCAGTTCCCGGAACGTATTATATTAAAGGAACAACTCCATCAGGATGTTTTGATATCAAACAGGTTATTGTAACTAAAAGTACAGTTGTAATAACTGAAGTAATTGCTTCACATGTAAATGTTTTATGTAATGGTGGAGCAACTGGATCAATAACAATAAATGCTGCAACTGGCGGAGTAGCACCTTACACATATTCATGGAAAAAAGGTGTAGATGCATTTGCGGGTAATGTAACAACCCTAACAGCGCTAAGTTCTGGAAGTTATGAAGTAACTGCTACAGATGCTAATGGCTGTTCTGGAAAACTAACAATTGAGATTACTCAGCCAAATGTGCTGACTGCAACACCGGGTGCTCAAACTAATGTACTTTGTAACGCAGGAACCAATGGTTCTGCAACTGTTAATGTTACTGGCGGAACCGGAGCATATACTTACTTATGGGCACCAACAGGAGGAACTGCAGCAACGGCTTCCGGTCTTGCAGCGGGAACTTACACGGTAACAATTAAAGACGCAAATCTTTGTCAAACAACGCAAAGCTTTACCATTACTCAGCCAGCTGCGTTAAGCGTGACTCCGAGTCAAACTAATGCAAGCTGTAATGGCGGTGCAAATGGTACAGCAACTGTAGCGGTAACAGGCGGAACCGGAGCATATACATACTCATGGTCACCTTCTGGCGGAACTGCAGCAACGGCTTCCGGTCTTGCAGCGGGAACTTACACGGTAACAATTACAGACGCTAATCTTTGTCAAACAACGCAAAGCTTTACCATTACTCAGCCAGCTGCGTTAAGCGTGACTCCGAGTCAAACTAATGCAAGCTGTAATGGCGGTGCAAATGGTACAGCAACTGTAGCGGTAACAGGCGGAACCGGAGCATATACATACTCATGGTCACCTTCTGGCGGAACTGCAGCAACGGCTTCCGGTCTTGCAGCGGGAACTTACACGGTAACAATTACAGACGCTAATCTTTGTCAAACAACGCAAAGCTTTACCATTACTCAGCCAGCTGCGTTAAGCGTGACTCCGAGTCAAACTAATGCAAGCTGTAATGGCGGTGCAAATGGTACAGCAACTGTAGCGGT
>NZ_JAVDXR010000013.1:0-138832 GCF_031458035.1 Flavobacterium aquidurense | reverse complement strand
TTTAGAAGCCAATTTAGAGGAGTGAGAAACATAGACTTCTTCTTATTTAGATTATCGAATCTTTTTGCCTAATCCCCAACTTTTGTGCATGATCCGAAAACATGTTATTAAATTATTAAGGAAGAGGTTCAGAGTTTCTAAAATGGGATTAAAATGTCTAACGTATTGAAAGAGAGCAGCAAGAGGAAATAATTTACTGACTAATGGGTGATAATAAAAAGTGCACTGACTTTTACTTTTAATCTTAAAAAGAATTGTTTGATTTATTAGCTTAAAATTCTTGCCGAGATTCCACATTCTTCGGAACTAAAAAACTAAGTTTTATGCATAAAAAAAGCTCCAGATTTCTCTGAAGCTTTCGTCTTGGTAGCCCGTAGCGGAATCGAACCGCTCTTACATGGATGAAAACCATGCGTCCTAACCGATAGACGAACGGGCCTGCTTTTCTAATGCGGGTGCAAAAATGCAAATAATTTTAAAATACACAAAATTTTTTTTAAGAAATTGTTTTTTAGTTATTCAGAGGGTTTCTTGTTTAGAAATAATCAATCGCAAATAAAGTGGGTTAAGTAATTTGTATTTGTTTGATTGATAGCTTGTTGTTTTGAATGAAAAAAAAGAATCCAGAAGTCTTTTTTCCTGAACTTTTTAAAGTATACCTTTCAATAAAATTGAAAAATTTTCATTTTGAAAGAAATTATTCCTGTTTTTTCGGAGCGTTTCTTTTGAAAAAGCTGTGCAAATGTCGCTGACTTTGCATAACTTTTTTGTGTTTTTTGTGAAATTGTAGTTATGATTAAAAGATCCTGACTTTTACTTATAAAGAGAATTATACAAGAAAGGAATATATTAATTACGATTTGCATTATTCGCCTGTCTAATTGCTTTAGGATCCGTTAAGTTAAAGCGGTAAACAAAACTAAGACGGTAACGGGCAGTATTAGGAATACTGTTTTCAGTAACATAATAATCTGTTCCGGTTGTCGTGCTTTTATTTTGACGTAAGTTAAAAGCATTGCTCACATCAAACACGAGTGTGGCTTTGTCTTTTAATAAAGTTTTACTCAAACCAAAATCAAGAGACTGTAATGCAGCGTTTTTTGTTTGCGCATTTTGTTGTTCACCGCGAAAGTTATAGCGGCCCTGAAAACTTAATTTTGCAGGCAATTTAATCTGTGTACTCAAACGTCCTGTATAAGTTTGCCCTTCGTAGTCAAGATCTTCCTGCTGATAACTTCCTTTTTGATTAAAATGATAAAAATTCATTTCCATATTGACCTGCAGCCATTTTAGGGGATTGTATAATGTCGAGATTTCTACGCCGCTTCGTATTTCATGCTGAATATTAATAGGCGTTGTATAAAATATATCATTTTCACGATAGGTAAAATCCTGAATATACCCACTTTCCCATTGGTAATAAACAGAAGGATTCAGTGTGAAAGTTTTCCATGTTTTAAGAAATGCCAATTCAAAAACATCTGTAAACGATGGATTAAGATCTGGATTCCCAACATATTGAGAATTTATATCGGTCAGTTCATTAAAAGGGTATAAGGCATACAAAGGCGGACGATTTATACGCTTGCTGTAATTTAACTGTAAAGTCGAAGCTTTAAACTTATAACTTAAATTTACTGTAGGAAACAGTCTGTTATATTTTTTGTCATCATTATAAGTGTTTTTTATATCTGTAATAGCAATTTTGGTAAACTCATTACGCAAACCCAGCATATAATTAAATCTTGAAATTTTATTGCTGTATTGTGTATAAGCGCTGGCAATGGTTTCGTTGTAATTCATGTCGTTATCAATATTTTGATAGATATTCCAATCACTTTCTTCTTGCTGTTCGGCTAGAAAATTACTGGATACTTTACGAATTTCTGTTTTAACGCCAAATTCAAATACAGAAAGACTATCAATGGGCTGTGTAAAATCACTTTGAACCAGCAAATCTTTACTGTTTCCAATTGAGTTCGTTCTAATGCCGGGATATGTCACTACAGTTGGATACAAACGCTGTGTAGAAATGTTCCAGTCTTTATCACTGTTCCACCAGTCATACTGAACATCGATCGTCCATTTTTTGACCGGTTGTTTAAATGTTTGCGTATAATTAAACTCGAATTGATTGTAATCTCTTTTTTCTAATGATTTACCTTCTCTTGTCAAAATACTGTCTTTTGTAGCAGCAGCATTACTGTAATCATACAATAAATGAGTTTTGTCATTGTCTTCTGTGGCATTTTTTAGAAAAGCGGCTGTAATGGTGCGATGCTCATCAATAAAATAATCGGCGCCAATGTAAATTAATTTGCCATCATCGTGGCGATCTTCGTTTTGTACATGGTCTAAGTAGCTTGTTGTGCCGTTATTCACAGTAGCTTGATTGGTAGTATACAATCCAACATAATCAGAAGAGCGGATGCTGAAATTAGAAAATATATTGATCTTATCCGATTTATAATTGATGCTCGGATTAAGGCGACTGTCATTTGGGGAACCGGCAACCAGTCGTACCTGACCGCTAAAACCGCTTTTTTTGTTTTTTTTCAAAATAATATTGATAATTCCTGCCGAACCCGAAGCATCATATCTTGATGAAGGATTCGCAATTACTTCTATTCTTTCAATTTGATCAGCTGCGATTTGATCAAGCGCGTTATTTTGGGTTAAACCCGACTGACGGCCATTAATCAATACCAAAACACTGCTGTTGCCACGTAGACTTACCGATCCCGTTGGGCTGACCGCAACAGACGGAACGCCATTTAATACATCATTTGCAGAACCATTTTGCGAAAGTACATCTTTGCCAACTTCAAAAACTTTTTTATCCAGCTTTAAGCTGATGTTTGGTTTTTGTCCGCTAATTTCTACGGCGTTTAATTGGACAGCATCTGTAGATAAACCAATAATTCCCAATTCTATCTTGGATTTAACCGAAATAATTTCTAATGGCTGTGCGTAATTTTGATAGCCTACAAAGCTAAAAAAGACAGTCATTTTCCCAACTGGTAATCCTTCTAAAGTAAAAACACCCTGATCGTCCGTAACGCCAATTATTATTGTTTTTAAGTTGTTGTCTTTTACAGAAACTGTTACATACGGTAGTGTTTCTTTGGTTGACTTGTCTACTACTTTTCCGGAAAGCGTAGTTTGTTGTGCATGGCCAAAAAGATGAAAAAATAAAATTAAAATACTAGTTATTATGGTTTTCATGGTTGCTTTTTTTTACGGTACAAGATTAGCTTATAAAATAAAATGCCGCCTTTTAAAACATGCAAACGGCTCCATGAGCTTTTGAAATGCATTTCTCTATTCGATATTTATTATATCTTTATCTCATGTATCGTCTTACCTTTTTTATCGCTTTTTTACTTCTTTTGTTTACGTCTTGTGAACAGTATACTGATTATGTGAAATCGGATGTCACCTACAATACTGACATTGATTATGCGCAAGATTATCTGGGAAAACATGAAGATTCCATATTTAAAGTTCATATTCCTGTAGCGCTGCTTAAGCGCGAAAAAAATGCTGGAACATTAGGTTTGCAAGTGAACAGTTTTGGTGCTTTTGATGTTTACTGGGATGGCATTTTAGTCGGAAGCAATGGTAAAATGGCACAATCAGACCAGGCCGAAGTACCAGGAACAGAAATGACTTATTATCAAATTCCGGAAAATTTAGCTTCTATTGGCAAGCACATTATAACGGTTATCGGAACACAATCGCAATGCCGGGAGGCACGTCGGGGAATTAATGTTAAACTTGAAAGCTATTTAAGATTGCATCGCTCACCGCTTGTTGTGATGTCTTTCATGAATCTTATGGCTGGCGCTTTTCTTATTGCTGCTATTTATTATTTTTTTTTATATATAAACAGTACTCGTAAAGAAGCCACAGTTTTGCTTTTTGGAATAATTTGTTTGCTTTTCTTCTGCTTATTAATAATAGAATACGTCAAATTTTATATAGATATACCGTATACTCAGTATTATACCCGCTTAAAAATCATTGGCTGGCTAACCTTTTTTATATCGATGCTGGTGCCATGGTATTTCATGCTGCAATTTGACTTCAAAAAAAAGCGATTGTTTTTATTTCTTTTGTTTGTCAGTCTTATAGCTATCTACAGTATTTATTACGGTCATTATGATATAACCGCCATCTATTTTAGTTATGTGATGTGTCTTGTTTCCTTTATTATTGCTGCCAATGCAGCAGTCCGAAAAATAAAGGGCGGTCTAATTGTTGTCTTTGGTTTACTCGTGAGCGTGGTGGTAAATTATTTTGTGTTTTATGATTTTGGATTGTTTATCGCTTTTACGATCATCGTGTTGTCTATGCTTTATCTTCATACCATTAGGGCCAAAGCGATCGAAGAAGCGCATAATGCATCGCTATTGCTTTCTTCAAGATTGCAGTTAGAACTTATTAAGAAAAATATTCAGCCACATTTTCTTCGAAATACATTAACTTCATTAATAGATTGGGTCGAAGAATCTCCACAGCAGGGCGTCGTGTTTATTCGTGCGCTGGCAGACGAATTTGATATTATGAATTCTATTGCCGAAGAAACAATTATTCCCATTAGGGAAGAGATTGAATTATGCCAAAAGCATTTGCAGGTAATGTCCTTTCGGAAAGAAATTTGTTATGAGTGGGAGGAAAAGGATATCGATGAAAATGAAAAAATTCCTCCGGCAATTATTCATACGATTGTCGAAAACGGAATAACACACAGTCAGCCTCCAAAACAAGGCTGTATCCTTTTTCGTTTGAGTTTTACTAAAGAAAAGAACTATAAAGAATATGCGCTGTTAACCATAGCTAAAAACCGAACAACAAGAAAAGACAAAAGCGGCGGTACTGGTTTTAAGTATATCAAAGCCAGATTGAGTGAAAGTTACGGCGACAACTGGCAATTTGATTCTTTTGCTGTGGAAGAAGGCTGGCTGACAACAATTAAAATTTTTGATAAAAAATGAAGATTCTAATTATTGAAGACGAGGCGAGAATTGCCAAAAGAATAGAAAGAATGACCCGTGATTTTTTTGATAAAGAAGTGCAAATTCTGCTTTGCGATTCAGTTGAAAATGGTTTAACTACAATCGAAGAGCATTCGATTGATTTGTTGTTGCTTGATCTAAATTTAAATGGGGAAGACGGATTTGATATTCTTAAAACTGTTGTAGCGAGATCTTTTCAAACCATTATTATTTCTGCTTATACAGATAAAGCCATCACAGCTTTTAATTATGGAGTATTAGATTTTGTGCCAAAACCATTTGATGAAAACAGGCTTTCCCAAGCATTTACACGTTTTACTTCTCCGGAAAAACAAGCCAATGGTGATATGCAGTTTTTAGCTGTAAAAAAAGCAAAAACAATCAAACTCATTCCGATTAAAGATATACGATATATTAAAGGCGCAGGAATTTATACAGAACTGTATTTATCAGACGGACATATTGAGTTGCATGATAAAACTTTGGAATCATTAGAAAAACTGCTTCCGTCAACATTCCAAAGAATCCATAAATCGTATATTCTGTGCTGGCATGAAGCCGATAAATTCGTTGTCGAAGCAGGGGGGAAATACAATATATTACTTAAAAATGGCGAATTATTGCCAGTCGGCCGTTCAAAATATAAAGAAATAAGGTATAAAATGATTTAGATTGAGTAGCCCTAACCGCCGGACAATTTTCGAATCATTTTGTGGATGATATAAAGAAGTTGAAAAAACAGGTAATTAAATTTATAAATTAGGAGATTTTGAACTACACACTTAGAGCAGTATTTGTTGATATTTATAGCGAAAATTATTGTCCTATTTGTACTTACTCAAATCTAGATTAAGAATCGTACCAACTTTGCTAAACTCTTCATTAATCTTTGCATTCAGGATTAGTTGTTCATTTTTTATTGGATGATTAAAAATTAATTGATGTGCATGAAGCATCATTCCTTTCAGGTTATAATTCTCCAGCCACAATTTATTTTGTTTGTTACAACCATGTGGACGGCTTCCTAAAATGGGATGAAAAATATGTTTGAAATGTTTTCGTAATTGATGCATACGTCCAGTTTCAGGAATCGCTTCTACCAAACAATATCGGGATGTTGGTTTATTATTAAATTCTAAGGCAACTTCGGCATTTTGCAAACGATGAAAGTAGGTTATTGCATTTTGTTTAATATCATCATCATTGATTAAATCATAATCAATCGTAAGTTCCTGGGGTGACCAACCACGTAAAATGGCTAAATATTTTTTCTCGACTTCGCGTGTGGCAAAACGATCATTCATAATTTTTAGAACCTCTTTATCCAACGCAAATAACAAGACACCAGATGTTTTGCGGTCTAAACGATGAATAGGATAAACGTGTTGCCCTATTTGATTCCTCAATTCCTGAATAGCATAAACTTTTGCATCGCGTGCATAAAATGATTTGTGAACCAACAATCCACTAGGTTTATTAATTGCGATAATATATTCGTCCTGGTAAAGAATTTCTAACATTTGGCAAAAATAGAAGAGATTTCGATTGAAATTACTTTTACGACTTATTTATTTCTATAGTTCTCTCCGCAGCTGATGAACGCAACAAGATGTTGAAAGAGGGTTAAAATGATAAAAGCTCCGGATTTCTCTGAAGCTTTGTCTTAGTAGTTCGCCGCGACGAAGACTTGCACCCGTGTCCGCGACGCGGATATGAACACGACGAGCTGTTAGAATTTAAAATAAAAAAAGCTCCAGATTTCTCTGAAGCTTTGTCTCTTAGTAGCCCTAACGGGGCAATTCTAGAACCATTTTGTGGATGATTTAAAAATATTGAAAGGGCAAATGATTAATTCAAAATTTTTAGATTTCTAAGAAATGGTGAGTTAATACACTTATGATGCAGCTTGTAAAATGTTTTTATAGAATTATTAAGTTTTAGAAAAAGAAATATCCAACAGATACCTGAAATACTCCGTTTTTAACTTTACTTGAAGAATTCTCTACATTATTAATATCAGTTAATCCCAGGTTATATCTTGCACCAAAATTAAGTCCGTTGTCAAGTTTATAACCTACACCAAAATTAACCCCAAAATCAACAGTCTTAAATGAATCTTTTACATTTATCTTTTCATTTTTAGCAGAAAGCAAAAAACCTATTTGCGGTCCCGCTTCAACACTCAATCCTTTTATTAAATAATATTTTGCCATTAAAGGAACGTTCAGGTAACTTAAGGCAACTGTATTATCATTAAAACTATAGCCCTGACCAGAATACATTACTTCGGGTTGGAAAGAAAATTTTTCAGAAATTGGAATTTCTGACATAACACCAAAATTAAATGCAGTTACAACATCAGTACCTTTTGTATCTCCACTAACGGATGCAAAATTTAAACCTCCTTTAGCGCCAAATTTAATTTCTTGGGCATTTACATTCACAAATCCTAAAACTGTAAAAACAGCTAGTAATAAAATTTTTTTCATAAGAGTTGATTTGAATTATTTGAAGCCAAAATTCGAATAAGAAAAAATACAAAAGGTTTCAAAACCTTAAAATTGTATAAATCGGTACTTATTTGTTGGCGTTTTTATATTCATTTGGTGTTTGGCCTGTTGCTTTTTTAAAGGCTTTGTAAAAAGTTGTTTTTGAAGTGAACCCAGATTCCAACCCTATTGTCAGCAAATTATAATTTTCATATTCAGAATTTGAAATCATTTCCTTGACAGCTTCAATTCGATGGTTATTGATGTAATTGGCAAAGTTATCTCCAGTTAGTGTGTTCACAATTTGAGAAACATAACCTGCGCTTATGCCTAGCTGTTCTGCTACTTTTTCTCTGTTTAATGTACTGTCAGTATAAATGTGGTGCTCTTTGCAAAGAAGTTCTAGTTTTTGAAAATAAAGATTATCGGCAGTTATGGA
Organism: Flavobacterium aquidurense; assembly: GCF_031458035.1. Lineage (GTDB taxonomy): Bacteria > Bacteroidota > Bacteroidia > Flavobacteriales > Flavobacteriaceae > Flavobacterium > Flavobacterium aquidurense_C. Next base: position 130,886 of record NZ_JAVDXR010000013.1, on the reverse strand, counting down.
TTCTCTATATTGATCTTGTCCGCTGTCTTCTGTAATATGCAAATCGCTAGATGAAATCGTCAAATCGCTGTTTAGAAAATTGTAGACAGCATCTTTGTTTTTAGCTAGTTTATATTTGTAAATGCCTACATAAGCTGTCCAATGAATTATGAATGTTGCAGATAAAGCCAGAACATTCATAGTAGGAGAAATGTCAAATTGAAGAAATAAGCCAGCTAGAGCAGTAATTAGAAAAGCAAATAGCAATGAAAAAATAATTGTTAATAAGGTAATTATCCATTTCTTTTCCTCAGAATTTTTTATATGTCTTACCTTAAAATAAGAGTAAATTGGAAGGATTGGAAGAAATGTAACTGCTAATGCGAGATGAATCAGCCCAAGAATATTAAGAAGACTGTTGTATGAATCAGGAATGCTGTAAAGCCCTGCAACATGATCAAGATCTTGCAAAATGCAAAGTACAGCGGAATAGATAAATGGAATAAAACACCAATACTGTTTTTGTTTGCTTTTTTGGGGATCATCAATCCGGTTGATAATAAACAGGAAGATGAAAGCAGGTATTAGAAATGTCCACTCGATGTGTTCAATAAAGTGTAAAATAGGATAGAAAGTCGCTGCTTTTTCAACCTCAAAAACATGATTTAATAAGATAATTGAAAAGGTAAATAGCAAATAGGCTAAATATTTATTTGATTTACTATTGAAAATTGAAGACTTTAAAATGACTAAGCCTAAAACGATTCCCTGAAAAATTGCAATATTTAAAAGTGTGGTATAAATCAATTTTTTAAAATAAAAGGTTCTTTTAAGATTTTGTTTTTGGGTATTGTAAAATATAGCTTATTTCATACGAATTAGCTGAACGAATTTAGAGTAATGCAAATGATTTTCTTAACGGATTAAGAAATGATTAACTAAAAGGATAAAGGATTACCAGATATTCAACTAAGGAAAAGAAAAAGTTTTTGGAGAATGGTTTCATTTAGAAAACAAAAAAAGCTCCAGATTTCTCTGAAGCTTTTGTCTTAGTAGCGGGAACAGGACTCGAACCTGTGACCTTCGGGTTATGAGCCCGACGAGCTGCCTACTGCTCTATCCCGCGATGTTTCGGGTGCAAAGATACGCCGTTTTTTGAGAAATCCAACGAAAACATTAAAAAATGTTTTATTTTCTGTATTGAGTTGATATGACTACCTTTGCAAAATAAATAGTACACAAATGTCACATAAAGCAGGTTTTGTAAACATCATCGGGAATCCAAACGTTGGAAAATCAACGTTGATGAACGCCTTTGTTGGAGAAAGATTATCAATCATTACATCAAAAGCACAAACAACACGTCATCGTATTCTTGGAATCGTGAATGGCGAAGATTTTCAACTTATATTATCGGATACCCCAGGAATCATCAAACCGGCTTATGAAATGCAGGAGTCGATGATGAACTTCGTAAAATCGGCTTTTGAAGATGCTGATATTTTAGTTTACATGGTCGAAATAGGGGAGCAGGATTTAAAAGACGAAGCTTTCTTTAATAAAATAATACATGCTAAAATTCCGGTTTTGCTATTGTTGAATAAAATCGACAACTCAAATCAGGAACAATTAGAAGAGCAAGTAGCATTTTGGACAGCAAAAGTGCCAAATGCTGAAATTTTCCCAATCTCGGCACTACAGAATTTTAATGTTCCGGAAGTTTTCAGCAGAATTATTTCGTTATTGCCAGAATCTCCGGCATATTATCCGAAAGATCAATTAACAGACAAACCAGAACGTTTTTTCGTAAACGAAACAATCCGCGAGAAAATCTTGTTGAATTACAGCAAAGAGATTCCGTATGCAGTTGAAATCGTTACGGAAGAGTTTTTTGAAGATGAAAAAATCATCAGAATCCGTTCCATCATTATGGTAGAGCGCGAAACTCAAAAAGGAATTATTATCGGACATAAAGGTGCTGCTCTTAAAAAAGTAGGAACCGATGCTCGTGCTGATTTGGAGAAATTCTTCGGAAAACAAATTCACATTGAATTGGTTGTGAAGGTGAATAAAAACTGGAGAAGCAACGCGAATATGTTGAAACGTTTCGGGTATAATCAGTAATTTTTGTTTAATCGGTTAATTGTTTAATCGTTAATTTGATTCAGGTTTCAAGTTTCAAGTTTCAGGTTTGAAATGCGAAATTGGACTTTTAAATTGTTTCAGCTTTTGAAATTTGAAAAGAAAAAATCTTGATACCTTGAACTCCTAGCCCCGATGGGAGGGAAAATCCTTTTGTGCCGGGGTTCGGCACAAAAGATTGGAAGGACAGCGGGAAATAGCTCCTGAAAAAACTCCTCGAAATAACAGGAAAAATAATAAAAAACTTTGGTATTTAGAAACTTAGCAAACTAGCCACTTTTTTAACTACCTTTGCAAAAAATTAAAATAAAGCATTTTGGATTACAAGGAGTTAGGTTTTTAGGGAACTAAAAATCTGAAATCTAAAATCTGAAATCAAAAATTCAAAAAAATGAATAACATTGTTGCGATAGTAGGAAGACCTAATGTAGGGAAATCAACCCTTTTTAATAGGCTGATACAAAGAAGAGAAGCTATTGTAGATTCGGTTTCTGGGGTGACCAGAGATAGAAACTACGGTAAAAGCGAGTGGAACGGAAAAGAGTTTTCTGTAATTGATACCGGCGGATATGTTCGCGGATCTGATGACGTATTTGAAGGTGAAATTCGTAAACAAGTGGAGCTTGCTATCGATGAGGCAGATGTTATTATTTTTGTGGTTGATGTAGAAGAAGGTATTACGCCAATGGATGATGTTGTTGCGCGCTTATTGCGTAAAGTGACAAAACCAGTTTTATTGGCTGTAAATAAGGTTGACAACGCGATGCGTGAGAAAGATGCAATTGAGTTTTATAACCTTGGTTTAGGAGAGTATTTCACGTTTGCAAGTATTTCAGGAAGTGGAACTGGAGATTTATTGGATGCTTTGATTGAGTCTTTTCCAGAGAAGCCGGAGCCTGTTCAGGAAGAAGTGGTTTTACCTCGTTTTGCTGTTGTAGGTCGCCCGAATGCTGGAAAATCAAGTTTTATCAATGCATTAATTGGTAAAGAACGTTTTATGGTAACTGATATTGCAGGAACTACGCGTGATGCAATTGATACAAAATTTGACCGTTTTGGTTTCGAATTCAACTTGGTTGATACTGCGGGAATCCGTCGTAAGGCTAAAGTGAAGGAAGATTTAGAGTTTTACTCGGTAATGCGTTCTGTACGTGCGATTGAGCATGCTGATATTTGTATTTTGGTTATCGATGCAACCCGTGGATTTGAAGGTCAGGATCAGAGTATTTTCTGGTTGGCAGAGAAAAACCGTAAAGGTGTTGTAATCCTGGTAAACAAATGGGATTTGGTAGAAAAAGATACCATGTCAACCCGTGATTACGAAGAGAAAATCAAAAAAGAATTAATGCCTTTTACAGATGTGCCAATTTTGTTCGTTTCGGCTTTAACGAAACAACGTTTATTGAAAGCATTAGAAGCTACGGTTCAGGTTTTTGAAAACAGAAAACAAAGAATCGCTACTTCAAAATTCAACGAATATATGTTGAAAGTGATTGAAGCTTATCCGCCGCCAGCGACAAAAGGTAAATATGTGAAAATTAAATATTGTATGCAGTTGCCAACTCTAACACCTCAGTTTGTGTTTTTTGCTAACATGCCACAATACGTTAAAGAACCATACAAAAGATATCTTGAAAATAAAATTAGAGAAAACTGGGACTTCGCAGGAGTGCCGATAGATATTTATATTCGCGAGAAATAATAAAATAAGTCAATATATATTAAACCCTTATAAATGTTCAATTTATAAGGGTTTTTTGTTGTTTGTGTTGAGCCAATTGACCTAAACCTTTGTAGCTGTTGCGTGCCGTATTTATTTTAGGTCTTGATTCCACTTAATTAGTTTTCCGTCAGTTTTTATTTTCTCTAGTAGCGCAGATTCATTTTCCATTACTTCTATTATTATATTGATTAATTTGTCTGCTCTTTTTTCATTTTCTGTGCTAAAACTATAAAAAGCAACATACATTCCTTCTTCTGGATCCGTTTCCATATTTGGCAAAACATCGGGATGATTTTTTTGAAGATAATAATTTAGAAAGGCTTCCCAATCGTAGCCGTTCATAAGCGCTATATTTGGAAGTAATCGTGTTATAATTTTTCCAAAAGTGTTACTTACACTTTTCTTAATTTTTTTTCCTATTTCCATAACTATGTTTTGTTCAATAAAGAAACATATAGATATGCTTTTAGGATTCTCGGTTATTACTTTTTTTACGTAGTCAGCCATCAATTAAATTCTATCTGTTTTTTGGTTTTAGATTTATACCGCTTCTTATGAATATGGCATACAACGTTCTGGTGCTTAGCGAGGTTGGACAATAAAGACGCGGGATTTTTTTCGGTTAAACACAAATCTTTCAAATACAAAACCATCTTTAAATTCAGCCTAAAAACCTAATCTCGCAAAACGACTGTTAGCGGGTGTTATTTTTTCTTCATTTGTAATCTTTAAATAAAATCTTTCCAAAATCTTTTGGAGTACTTATATTTTCAGTAGATTCTCCATCTCCATACCTGTGAACGAATTTTGAACCCTGTCGATGTAGTAACCAGTTTTTATCTGCCTCCGAATATTTAAATGTAATTATCTCATAAGTACCAGATGTATTACCATATCCTGTATATTCAAGAGAGAAGTAACCGTTTTTAATTACTATTTTATCAAAAAGATGGCCATCTACATTGTCTAATTCTATGTTGTCATTTTGGACTACAAATTTATAAGTTCCGTTATTTTGACCGATGAATATGTAAAAATGTTCGCTCGTCTCAGACTCATTTACTTTTTTGAATCGCAATATAATATCATCAAAATTGTCGCGGTTCAAATCACCTGAATATACCTGACATTCAGCGGTAGAAGCAGGGATGTAATTCTTAATTTTCATACGGAGCATGGCATCATACATATTCAATTTGATATTGCCGAAATATCCATATCCATTGTCTCCCATATCGGCTTTGTTAACTATTGTTGGTTTTTTCAGAACAGGTGCAAAAATTTTGTGCTGAAAAAGTTCTTCATCATAGTTTAAAATCCAAAAAGGTTTGCCGGATTCGTCTGCATGATATTTAAATGTGATTTTTCTATAGCTCCCAACAGTATTTTCTTTACCGTTATATTTAACTGTAAAGTCGCTGTCTTTTGAAATTGTGACTGCGTCAAAAATCATCCCATCTTTATTGTCAAAATAAAAGATGTCTTTATTGTAAATTGTTATCGTTCCATCTTTTTTTTCAAGAAGTATATAAAAATGTTCATTTTCTAACGGTTCATTTATTACTTTGAAACGTAGAATCGCATCTTCAATTCCATCACCATTCAAGTCACCAACATAAATGTGGGTTTCTGAAGATATAGTTGATTTAGGAACGAATTCTTTCGCTTTCTCTTTGGAAATTCCTTGCCCTAAACAATTAATAAGACAACAAAAGAATAAGATAGTTGTAAAATATTTAGCAAAATTCAATTTTACCATAGTCTTTTCCTGTTTAGATGTTCGTTTTTTTATAATGCCCGCTAACTCGTAAATATGTGTGACATAATCACACAAAGCCACCCAATTTTGGCTAGTCTGTAAGACAACCGTCATACTTTATTTAAACCAAATATAGAGATAATTCTTAATAACCCATCAAAGGTTTTTAGGTCTAAGTTTTAATTTTGAAAACCTTATTTTCATGGAATTGGTAAATTATTTAGATAAATGTAGAAACTACAACTAAACCTTTTAAGTCTTTTGCAGTCTTACAGTTCTAACCAACCAATTTTATGACCAAGTTTTATTCATTTTTACTTTTATTCATTTTTTGCTACACTGCCAGTGCACAGAATGATATTACGATCAAAGGAACTGTCCTGGACATTAACACGCAACAGCCTTTGGAGCTTGCCACTGTTTACTTTACTACAGTAAAAGATTCTACTATAATCGAATATGCTACGACAGACAAAAACGGAGTTTTTAGAATCAACACTAAAAAAATAGACAAACCTGTTTTATTAAAAATAAATTATATTGGATATCAGACTTTTGTTGAGGAGCAAAAAGGACTTTCGGAGAGCAAGGATTTTGGTAAATTATACCTGCTGGAAAATGTAAATGCATTGGATAATGTGGTAATTAAAACGGAGGCTCCGCCCATTACAATGAAAAAAGATACGTTAGAATTTAATGCGGCTTCGTACAAAGTGCGCCCGGATTCTAATGTTGAAACTTTATTAAAACAATTGCCCGGAGTTGATGTTGATAACGACGGAAAAGTAACAGTGAATGGGCGAGAGGTGACACAGTTCTTGGTTAACGGGAAGGCCTTTTTTGATAAAGACGGGGCGTTACTTTTAAAAAATTTGCCTGCTGAAATTGTAAAAAAGGTTCAGGTTTCAGATTTCAAATCAAAAAAAGAGGAACTTGCGAAACAGGAATCTACCTCAGATTATTCGTCGATTAACTTAACGGTTGACGAGAAGAAAAATAAAGGGTACTTCGGAAAAATGCTCGCCGGTTATGGTTCTGATGAACGTTATGAAAGCAGTCTTTTGCTGAATTTCTTCAATAATAAACGAAAAATAAGTGTTTTAGGATCTTCAAATAATATCAATTCAACTGGTTTTGCTCAGGATGAGGTGTTTGATAATATGGGCGGTGGAAGAAATAACAGCGGAAGAAATACAGGTTCTACCGGAGGCGGAAAAGGAATTACACAATCTAATTTGTTCGGTGTTAATTATACTGATGACTGGTCTAAAGAACTAGCTGCAACGGCAAGTTATAATTTTGCGAATACGATCAATAAAAATGAAAGTAAGGCAAATCAGCTTAGTTTTTTGCCAACGGGAAATATCCTAACGGAATCAGATGCTAAAACCAGAAATGAAAATACAGAGAACAAAGCAAATTTCGAATTGGAATATAAAATTAATCCAACTACCAGACTTGTTGTTTCTCCAAAACTGAATCAGGCAAGATCAAATAGCGATTCTTTTTCTTCTTCTTCTTCAGATGATGAAAACGGTCAGGCCATGAACGAAAGTACGGCCAAATCGTATAGAGAAAACACCAATACGAATTTTGCGAATACCATCAATTTTAATAAGGCGTTCGAAAAGAAATCGCGTAACCTGAGTTTTGTTTTTGATAATAACAATACAAATACAATTTCGGACGGATTGAATAAATCGGAAACTATTTTTTATCAGGGTGATAAACCGAATGATTTGAGAGATCAGGATACCAAAAACGAAAATTCAAGTGATTATTATTCGGCAGATATTGAATATACAGAACCTATTACAGATTCATTGCGAGTACGATTTGGTTCTGATTTTGATTGGCGAAATGAAGTAAAAGATCAAAAAACCTTTGATTTTGATGCTGCGACACAAGCCTACACGGATCTGAATCAATCATTAACAACTTATACAACTTCCAGACAAAATTCAGTTAGCCCGAAGGTTGGAATTACGTTGCAAAAAAGTAAATACACCATAAATCTGGATTCGAAAACGTCTATTGTCGATTATGATAATTACGCATTGTATCTGGGTAAAGAGACTGAATTAAATAAGAAATATGCTTTGCCTTTTGCGACTGCTCAATTTAGATATCGATTCAGCCGGTCAAAAAACCTGACTTTAAAATACGATTACTCCAACACGCTGCCGGCTTCCAATTATTTACTGCCAGTTGCAAATTTAAGTAATCCATTAAATACGATTATCGGAAACCCGAATTTAAATCCAATTGAGAAAAATACGTTGAGTTTCAATTATAGAAATTTTGATTTCAGAACTCGTTCCGGATATAGTTTTAATGTGAGAGGTGATTATTTCAATAATGATATTTTTGCGACATCTTTTTATGATGACAGTGGTAAAAGAACAACTTCTTATATCAATACATCGGGGACTTATGTAGTTGCGGCTGATGCCCGTTGGAATCAGTCAATCAAAAAAGATGCAAATGTTTTTAGATACGGTTTGGCTTTAAACGGAACCTATTCTTTTGATAAAGGCTTTACCAATGCGGTGATGTACAACGCAAAATCTACGGCTGTAACACCAAAGGTATATTTGAGTTATGAGTACGGAGAAGTACTTGTCATTTCGCCATCTTATAGTTTGTCATACAATGAAACAAAATACGAGAATTATAATAGAGATGCCAGTTCAAATGTGCTGCATAAAGTTAATTTGCAAACCACTACGTATTGGCCGACAAATTTAATTTTCGGAAATGACTTTGGATACACTTATAATTCTAATATTTCAGGCGATTTCAAAAAAGATTTCTTTTTGTGGAATACAAGTTTATCCTACGGTTTTTTCGACAAAAAAATCTATGCAAAAGTAAAAGTATACGATATTCTAAATCAGAATCAGAGCGCTACCAGAACCATTTCAGCAACTTCTATTCGTGATGAAGAAAATACCGTTCTTAAAAGATATGTAATGTTTTCTTTGGCTTATAAAATTGGAAATTTCTCTGGAAAAGAAGGGCAAAAGAGAAAAGGCGGAGGAGGAGAACGTCAGGAAAGAGAAGAATAGGTTTTTTATAAAATTCCAATCTAAAAAATTCCAAATTTCAAGCTTTAAATTTGGAATTTGGAATTTTTTTATTTTGGAATTTTTATTTTTCACAACTCCCAATTCAAAATTCAGAAATGTATTTACGAAAGTATAAAATTGGTACCTTTTTGTGATTATAAAAAAACGGGGCAAGTTTAAACTTGCCCCGTTTTGGATATTTAGAATTCAATTAATTTGTTATAATGAATATTTCAATGTAACTCCATAAGTTCTTTGATCACCTAATACAGCTGCATATTGTCCTGCGTTTCCACCGGCAGGTAATAATTGCTCATAATAATCCTTGTTTAAAAGGTTACGTCCCCAGAAGTGAATCGATAATCCTTCAGCAGCACGGAAACCTAAACGAGCGTTAAAAATCGCATATCCGGGAACTACTAAATATTTTGAAGCAGAAGGACTTGAAGAGAATTCAGAACGTGCATAAGAATCAATCGCTACGAAAACTTTACCTGCATTTCCAAAGAATCTGGCATTGTCAGAAAGCTCACCTCCTAAAGATCCTGCCCATCTTGATGCGCCAGGTAAATCACTTCCCGAAACATCTTTAAAGGCTACAGGAGCTCCAGTTTCTTCTAATGGAAGCGGTGCATTCGTAAACTTAACATAAGTACCTTCGGTATAAGTTGCAGCTCCATTAATCGTTAAATGTGGATTTACTACAAAACTAGCATCTAACTCAGCACCTCTTACACGTACTTTATCTGCGTTGGCAAGATAACCGCGGTTTACTCCTAATTCAGCTGCCTGAACGTTGGTTTGGAAATCTTTAATTTCTGTGTTAAATAAGGCCAAGTTGAATATTGAATTTCTGAAAGGAGAAGTTTTAACTCCAACTTCATAATGATTTACTTTTTCAGGTTTGATAACCGCCAGATCAAGTAATGGTTGTCCTTTTGAATCGGTTGGAAGTCCCGCAACATTCACACCAACTGGTTTGTAGCTTTTTGCATAAGTTGCGTAAGCATTAATTTTGTCAGATGCTTTATAAGTCAAAGTTAAATTACCTGAAAAGTCAGTATTGTCGGTATTAGAATCAAATGCCTGATCTGAGTAAACTGATTTTTTCAAAGCAATTAATGCAGGATCATTTGTTTGCAAACCTCCGTATGTTGTACGAGCATAATGCGCGTCTTTTTTATCAAAATTATATCTTAAACCTGGTAGAACGTGGAAACGCTCTGTAATAGCCCAGTCTAATTGACCAAATACTGCCGCACTCGATGCTCTGATGTTTGCATCTGTTTTGATTCCGTATCCTTCAAAAAGGCCTGGAGTTTTCCATAATGGACTAGTTGAACTTTGAGCAAATCTCCATTGTGCATTTCCAGACTCTTCAGTTCCATCTGTTTGAGAAGTTTGATCGATGAAGAATACACCTGCAACACCACTTATTTTTGATGTTAATTGTCCTGCATAACGAACTTCTTGCGTGATTTGCGTTTGTCTTGTAGGGTTTTGTGATTTAGCTAATACTTGTAATCCTGTAAAATCCCTGTCATTTGATGGATCCCAATTCCAGAATCTCCAGGCAGTTGTCGATGTAAGTGTTCCGCCACCAATTTTGGTGTCAATGTTAAGCGAAACACCTCCCATGTCTTGTCCTGAACGCCAAGGAGTATCCTGATCTATTTTACGATCAAAAGCATTTAAACTTGGTAATTGATATTTCAAATCTTTAATAATTGCATCAAACTGACGGTATGCAGCTCTTTGAGTTGGAGCAACACCTGCCACTACCTGAGCATATCCGTCAGGACGCTGTGTGGTAATATCTGCTGCTAAAATAACATTTGTATTTACTGTTGGAGTCCAAAGTAATTGACCTCTAATTCCCTGATTGTTTAAAGTATTAGTGGCTCTGCCTGTAACAATATTGTCAACTAAACCATCACGTTGTGTACCTGAAAAAGAGATACGACCTGCTACTTTTTTGCCTAATGCACCTGTTACAGAAGCTTTAGCCTGTAAGAATGCATAATTTCCGTAACTTACTTCAAAATCAGCTCCTGTTGTAAAACTTGGTTTACGAGTAGTGATGTTAAAAGCTCCTGATGTTGTGTTTTTTCCAAACAATGATCCCTGTGGTCCACGTAAAACCTCGATTTGCTCCACATCAATAAAATCAAGTGTTGTAGCAGCCGGACGAGCATAATATACACCATCAACATAGAAACCAACACCCGGATCGATACCGTCATTTGTTAGTCCGAATGGCGAACCTAGACTACGAATGTTAATTCCGGTATTTCTAGGATTCGAAGAATAAAGCTGTACAGACGGAACTAGCTCTTTAATACGGTTCACGTTAAAAGCTCCCGTTTGTTCTGCTTGTTTTCCTGTTATTACAGAAATTGCAATTGGCACATCCTGCACTTTTTCGATACGACGTCTTGAAGAAACTACAACTTCTATTAATTCATTTTCTTCTTTTAATGTTACTTGTAATGGAGTCGTTGGTATGGCATCAAGTTCAATTTCGGTAGTTTTGAAGCCAACATATTGAACTAAAATAGTGATTGGAAGTTTTCCTCTTGAGTCTATTGAGAATTTTCCGTTTGAATCGGTAGTTGTATTAGAAGTAGTTCCTTTTATTACAATGTTAACTGCTTCTAATGGATTTTTTTCTGATGTTGTTACGACACCTTCAATTTTTTGTGCGTATGATGTTGTAAAGGCTAATAGTATAAAGATACTTGTAAGTGATATTTTGTATATTTTTTTCATTTTTATATTAAGTATATGTGATTAGTAGAATTTAAAATAAATTTTTTTTTACCAACACATGCACATGATAAGTGAATTGTTTTTCACGGTTGTGAATTGACTTCTTAAATTTCTTTGCAAAAGATTTTTGGATACACCTGATGGTCTAAAATGTACTTTCATGGTTTAATTTTCTAAATGATTTGTTAAATATTTTTGGCAAATATATACAAATTCTATTAAACCGATAGAGTTTAGGGAATATTTTTTTATTTCTTTACTAATGAGGCGATTGTAATACCTTCCATAGCCTTCAAAGTTTTGTCTCTGATTAGCATTAAACCGTGACGCAGACTGCATTCAGACTCAGTTTTACAATCGGAGCAGGGCTCATAAAAGTTTAAAGATGCACAAGGTAAAAGCGCAATTGCACCATCAAATAAACGGTGAATTTCAGCCAAAGTAATTTCATTTTTGGATTTTATCAGATAATAACCGCCAAATTTTCCCTGCTTACTGCTCACAAAACGGCCTCGTTTTAGATCTAATAAAATTTGCTCTAAAAACTTTTTTGGAATATTGGCACCATCAGCAATTTCTATCGTTTTAGAAATGTGATTTTCGTCTTGTTCTGCTAAATATAGTAAGGCTTTAAGGGCGTATTTTGCTTTATGTGATAACATCTATATTTAATTATGAATTATAAATTGTGAATTATGAATTTAACTTGAAACCTGAAACAAATAAAACCTGAAACAAAATCTCTACCAGCCTCCGCTAGAACCTCCGCCTGAGAATCCGCCTCCGCCAAATCCGCCACCGAAGCCACCGCCGCCTCCGCCAAAACCACCTCCTGATGATCCTCCGCCGAAGCCGCCAAATCCTCCGCCGCCGCTTCTGCCAAGACTACTTAACAGAATTACGTCCATTAGGCTTGGGCCTCCGCCACTATTGCCGGAATTTCCTCCACCGCCTCTTTTATTTCGTGACAGTAAAATTAATACAATTACAACAATTACAATGAAAGGGAATATCGGAAAGCTTTTTCCTCCTTTGCTTTGTTTTCTTTCGCCTTTGAATTTTCCTTTAAAAACATCAATTATAGCATCAGTTCCTTTATCAAGACCGTTATAAAAACTTCCCGCCTTAAACTCAGGAATAATAATATTTCGGATTATGGTTCCGCCAATTCCCGCCGTCAAACGATCTTCTACACCGTAACCAGGATTGATTGCGATTTTCTTTTCGTTCTTAGCCAATAGAATAATAACACCATTATCGTCTTTTGCAGTTCCTCCAATTCCCCAGGTTTGCCCCCATTTCGTAGCTAATTGACTTACATCTTCGCCTTCCAGGCTTTCAATCGTAATCACTACAATCTGAGTTGTGGTAGAATCAGCATAATGAATTAGTTTTTCTTCTAATTGCGCTTTCTCTGTGGCACTTAAAATATTTGCATAGTCATAAACCGAAGTCTGTTTTTCAGGAATTTTAGGAATTGTAAATTGTGCAAAAATATTATTGCAGATAAAAAATGCGATAAGCAAAAAAGTAAATGGAAAAATTCCGTTGGAATTTGGGATTTTATTGTTGGAATTTTTCATCATTTATCCTTTTGAGATTTCGTTAGATAATTCGTTTGTGTCATCTTCTGACCACGGAAAGTGTTTTTTCAATTGTTCACCGGCACTTAAAATACCATCAACAATTCCTTGCTTAAAATTTCCAAATTTAAATTGAACTGTCATGATATCTTTAGTAGTATTCCAGAAATCTGGAGCAACAACATCATTTATGCCTTTATCTCCGCAAATGGCGAAACTTTTATCCGCTACGGCAAAATAGAATAAAACCCCATTTTGTTGTTGGGTTTCATTCATTTTTAAATCATAAAAAACTTCTAAAGCCCTGTCAAAAGGAACTTTAGAAGTTGTTTGTTCTATATGTACTCTAATTTCGCCAGAAGTATTTTTTTCGGCCACGCGAATGGCTTCAACAATTGCTTGCTCATCTTCTTTGGATAAAAAATCTTCTACTTGTGACATTGGAGTTATTTTAGATATTAGATAGTTAGATGTTCGATTTTTAGACTAAAACTTAGATTCTAAGAAGTCTAATAATCCAAAGATCTAAATTTAGAATTTTACTTCAACCGGCTTATCAGCACCTGCAACAGCTTCAAAATATGGTTTTTCTTTATAGCTTAAGAACCAGCTGTTTGGAATTGCAAGAACGTAACCATTATAATCCTGTACAGCTTCGTTAAAACGGGTTCTGGCCGTTAAAATTTGATTTTCTGTACTAGCCAATTCATCCTGTAATTTCAGGAAATTTTCATTTGCTTTTAATGTTGGATATTGTTCAACAGAAACCAATAATCTTGATAAAGAGGAAGATACTCCGCTTTGTGCCTGGTTGTATTGTGCCAATTGCTCAGGAGTTACGTTGCTTGGATCAATGGTTACCGAAGTAGCTTTTGCTCTGGCTTCGATTACAGCAGTCAAAGTTGATTTTTCAAAATCTGCTGCACCTTTTACTGTGTTAACTAAATTCCCGATAAGATCATTTCTTCTTTGGTAAGTCGTACTCACATTTCCCCATTCTTTATTAACTGCCTGATTTTTTTGCAAACCAGTATTTTTGATTCCGATTGACCAAAAAGCAATAATAGCAATTAGTACTACAATAATTCCTACGGGGATTAACCATTTTTTCATATCTGTTTTGATTTAAATTTATTTCTAATTTTTAATAAATATACTATAATTCGTTCTTTATTTCGTTTAATTGTGTTTTTATGGTCTCTAATTTACGTATTATTTCGAATTTATCAAGTGTTTTCTTTTGTCCTTCTTTCAAATGTGTTTTGGCACCTTCCAACGTAAAACCTCTTTCTTTAACCAAATGATAGATCAACTGCAGGTTTGTAATATCTTCCGGCGTAAACATTCTGTTGCCTTTGGCATTCTTTTTAGGTTTCAAAATATCAAATTCACTATCCCAAAACCGAATCAGTGATGCATTGACATTAAAAGCTTTGGCTACTTCGCCAATGCTGTAATATCTTTTATCTTTTGAAAGCTCAATATGCATGTTTTGTAATTTTCTATTTTAATCCAAAAATAACACTTTTTAAAGTATTAATCTAATGACTGATTTTCCTGATTCGCCATTTGTGAAATTGCCACATATTCTACAGCCGAAATATTTCCGTAATAAAAGTTCAGCGGATTAACGACTTTTCCATCTTTATGAACTTCGTAGTGGCAATGCGGGCCTTCAGATCTTCCTGTACTTCCTACATATCCAATAACATCGCCTCGTTTCACACGTTTTCCAACCCTGCAATTGTATCTGCTCAGATGTGCATACAAACTTTCGTACCCAAAACCATGCCTGATGACAACATGATTTCCAAATCCGGAAGCCGAATTATCTGCTCTTGCCACAACGCCATCTCCCGTTGCATAAACCGGAGAGCCTGTGTTGGCAGTAAAATCCATCCCGTTGTGCATTTTTCGCACTTTGGTGAAAGGATCAATTCTATATCCAAAACCCGAAGCTATTCGTTTTAAATTCTCATTTTGAACGGGCTGAATTGCCGGAATAGCCAATAATAAATTCCCTTTTGTACTCGCTAATTTCAAAATTTCATCCAATGATTTTGACTGAATCGCCAGTTCTTTCGAAAGTTTATCAATTCGCTTTGTAGTATTTAAAACCAATTGCGAATTGTTATACCCTTCTAAATCTTTATATCTTTTAGGATCATGAAATCCTGCTTTTCGAATAGAATCCGGAATTTCCGTTTTATTAAAATATACTCTGTAAATATTATTGTCTCTATTTTCAAGGGCTTCAGTTACATCATCAATTTCGTCCATTTTTTTATTCAAAATAGCGTATTGCAATTTCAAATTGTCAATTTCACGTGCCTGTAAGCGATCTTTCGGAGTTTCGAAATAAGGAGTATTGATTAAAAGAACAAAAACTAAAAAACCAAACAACGCTGAGGCTAATAAAAACAGTAGAGCGTAACCAATTTTAGCCCTTTTTCTGGTTTTAATTTTTGTATAAGCCAGATTTTCTGAGTCGTAATAATATTTTACTTTCGCCATATTTTAAAATACCCTATTTTTGCAGCTTGTAAAATAAGTTAGTCGAACAAATTTAGTAAATGTTTCAGTTGTTCGCCTCTTTTTTTCAAGTTAAAAAGTAATTAGATAATTGAGTCAATTAGATAATTAGATAATGTAAAAAATAGGTAATTTATTGTTTTGAGCTATGACTTTTAGTTTGAAATTATTTAATTGTCACATTATCAAATTACCACATTATCAAATTATCTAATTGTCACATTATCAAATTGGCACATTAATAAAAATATGAAATCACAAGACGTACGTAAACAATTTTTAGACTTTTTCGAGAGCAAAGGACACACCATTGTTCCTTCAGCTCCTATTGTAATTAAAGACGATCCAACCTTAATGTTTAACAACTCGGGAATGGCCCAGTTTAAAGAATATTTTTTAGGAAACGGAACTCCAAAAAGTCCAAGAATAGCCGATACGCAAAAATGTCTTCGTGTTTCAGGAAAACATAACGATCTTGAGGAAGTAGGTATTGATACCTACCACCACACTATGTTTGAGATGTTAGGAAACTGGTCTTTTGGTGATTATTTCAAAAAAGAAGCAATCAATTGGGCTTGGGAATTATTGACAGAAGTTTACAAAATTGATAAAGATATTTTGTACGTAACTGTTTTTGAAGGAAGCGAAGAAGAAAACGTTCCTTTTGATCAGGAAGCTTACGATATTTGGAAAACTTTAATTGCGGAAGACAGAATTTTACTTGGAAATAAAAAGGATAATTTCTGGGAAATGGGAGATCAGGGACCATGCGGACCTTGTTCTGAAATTCACGTTGATATTCGTTCTGCTGAAGAAAAAGCAGTTACGCCAGGAAAAGATTTAGTAAATAATGATCACCCGCACGTTGTTGAAATCTGGAATAATGTATTCATGGAATTCAATCGTAAAGCGGATGGATCTTTAGAAAAATTACCTGCTCAGCACGTTGATACCGGAATGGGATTTGAGCGTTTGTGTATGGTTTTACAAAACGTACAATCCAACTATGATACGGATGTTTTCACACCGCTTATCAAAGAAATCGAATCTATTACAGGAACAAAATATACAATTAAAGCTTCTAACGAAGCGGAAGAAAAAGTTAATATTGCCATTCGTGTTATTGCAGATCACGTTCGTGCCGTAGCTTTTGCTATTGCCGATGGTCAGTTGCCTTCTAACACAGGAGCAGGATATGTAATTCGTAGAATTCTACGTCGTGCAATTCGTTACGGTTTTACTTTCCTGGATACAAAAGAGCCATTTATTTATAAATTGGTTGAAGTTTTAAGCACGCAAATGGGAGGTTCTTTCCCGGAAATCAGGACACAAAAATCACTTTGTGCTAACGTAATTAAAGAAGAAGAAAATTCATTTTTGAGAACATTAGACCAAGGTTTGATTTTGTTGGAAAACATCATTTCAAATTCTGCAGAAACAACCATTTCTGGTAAAAAAGCATTTGAATTGTTTGATACTTACGGTTTCCCAATCGACTTAACGGCTTTGATTCTTTCAGAAAAAGGATTGCAGTTAGACGAAGCAGGTTTCGAATCGGAATTACAAAAACAAAAAGAGCGTTCTCGTGCTGCTTCAAAAGTGAAAGCGGGAGACTGGCAAATTTTGATTGATGATGAAGATGAAGAATTCATTGGTTACGACCACACTGAAGCGAAGGTAAAAATTACACGTTACCGTAAAGTTGAAAGCGCTAAAGATGGCGAAGTATTCCAAATTGTATTCAACATGACACCTTTTTATCCGGAAGGAGGAGGGCAAGTAGGAGATAAAGGATATTTCGAAGCTTCAAACGGAGATGTAATCTATATTTTTGATACTAAGAAAGAGAATAACGTAATCATTCATTTTGCGAAAGATTTACCAAATAATTTATCTGAAACGTTCAGGGCTGTTGTAGACAAAACGATTCGTAAAAGTTCGGCTTCAAACCACTCTGCAACGCACTTAATGCACCAGGCATTACGTCATATTTTAGGGACGCACGTAGAGCAAAAAGGATCTTTGGTAAACCAAAAGAACTTACGTTTTGACTTTTCACATTTCTCAAAAGTAACGGACGAAGAATTGCAGCAAGTTGAAGATTTCGTAAATGCGAGAATTCAGGAGCAATTACCATTGATTGAAAGAAGAAATGTTCCTTTTAAACAAGCAGTTGAAGAAGGTGCAATGGCATTGTTTGGAGAGAAATACGGAGATAATGTTCGTGCGATTAAATTTGGAGACAGCATGGAATTATGTGGAGGTATTCACGTAAATAACACTGCTGATATCTGGTATTTCAAAATTGTAAGCGAAGGTGCAGTAGCGTCTGGAATTCGCCGTATCGAAGCAATTACAGCTGATGCTGTAAAAGAATATTTTGCAAGTCAGGCGGATAAATTAAAAGAAATCAATGGTGTATTGAAAAATGCACAAGATCCTATAAAAGCGGTTATTTCATTGCAGGATGAAAACGCTAAACTGAAAAAGCAATTGGAGGCTTTATTAAAAGATAAGGCTAAAAATATGAAAGATGATTTAGCTAAAGAATTACAAGAAATCAACGGAATCCAATTCTTAGCAAAACAAGTTGATTTGAATCCGGAAGGAGCAAAAGACTTAGCGTACGAATTAGGAAGCTCATCTAAAAACTTATTTTTAGTATTAGCAACAGCTGAAGAAGGAAAACCAATGTTGACGTGCTATATCTCGAAAGAATTAGTAGCGGAGAAAAACTTAAACGCCGGACAAGTTGTTCGCGAATTAGGAAAATACATCCAGGGTGGAGGAGGAGGGCAACCTTTCTTCGCAACTGCAGGAGGTAAAAATGTTGACGGAATCGCAGAGGCTTTGGCTAAGGCTGTAGATTTTGTTAAATAAGGTTCTGAGAAGCTAAGGAACTAAGACTCTAAGGTTTCACACCTTTTATAATAAAAGAAAACCCCTTTCATTTAAGATGAAAGGGGTTTTTGTATTTATATTTTTTTATTTTATGTCATTTCGACGAAGGAGAAATCCTCGCAAATAACTCCGCAACGAGAATCCAATCTTTTCTCCTTCGTCGAAATGACAAATAGTACGTTATCCTAATAAAAACTTAGAACCTTAGTTCCTTAGCTTCTCAGAACCTTTATTTACGTTCCCCGATCTGTTGACGCCACATAGCGTAATACAAACCTCTCTCAACGATTAATTCTTCATGTTTACCTTGCTCGATGATTTTACCTTGTTCTAGTACAAATATCTTATCAGCATGCATTACTGTTGATAAGCGGTGCGCAATTAAAACCGTGATTCTGTTTTTGTCTGAAATGTTTCTGATCGTTGCGTTAATTTCTTCTTCCGTAATAGAATCTAATGCAGAAGTTGCTTCATCAAAAATCAATAAATTCGGGTTTCTTAAAATAGCTCTGGCGATTGATAAACGTTGTTTTTCACCACCCGAAACTTTAATTCCTCCTTCACCAATCGTGGTGTTTAAACCATCTTCGGCACGTTTTAATAATTTTTCGCAGCTTGCTCTTTTTAAGGCATCGTAAACCTCTTCATCAGTTGCGTTTGGTTTTACAAACAATAAATTTTCACGGATTGTTCCGGAGAATAATTGAGCATCCTGAGTTACAAAACCTAATTGTTTTCTTAAATCCAATAAATCAATTTCTGTAGAGTCAATATCGTTATATAAAACCTGACCTTCAGCCGGCGTGTATAATCCAACTAACAATTTCACTAAAGTCGTTTTTCCAGAACCTGATGGTCCGACAAAAGCAACGGTTTCACCTTGTTTAATGTCGAAATTAATGTTCTCAACCGCTTTGAATTTAGCCGTTTTATGTTGGAAACTTACATTAGAAAAAAGCAAAGATTGAATAGCGCCAACATGTTTTGGATTTTTTGGACGAAACTCTTTTGGTGCACTTAATAATATTTTGAAATTCTCCATTGAAACTTTAGTTTCATTCAAAGCAATAATGAAATTTCCTAATTCCTGTAAAGGTCCAAAAATGAAAAAAGTAAAAAATACCATGGTCAATAAATCTCCCACAATAATTTTATTTCCGAATAAGAAATAATACAAAGTAAAAACCACGCAGGTTCGTAAAAAATGAACTGTGGTTCCCTGAATAAAACTCAAACTTCTGATAAAACGGATTTTCTCCAATTCCAAATGTAGAATTTTAAAGGTATTTAAGTTTAAACGCTTTTCTTCCTGATAGGTTAATCCAAGGCTTTTTACAAGTTCAATGTTTCGTAAACTTTCCGTTGTAGAACCCGCCAAAGCATTAGTTTGATTTACAATTTTTTTAGAAACAACTTTAATCTTTTTTCCTAAATAAGAACTTACCAAAGCAATAATTGGAGCCGTAATTAAAAAAATAATCGAAATACGATAATCGATTCGGGCAACATAAACGATGACAAATACAAATCCGATTACGGTTTGAAAAATCAAAGAAATCGAAAGTGTAATTAGTTTTTCAGAATCAGAACGTACTTTAGTCAGTTTACTCAAAGTTTCACCGCTTCGCTGATCTTCAAATTCGGCAAAAGGCAAATCGAGTGATTTCTTGATTCCGTCCGTATACATTTGTGCGCCAGTTCGCTGGATTACAACGTTGGTGAAATAATCCTGAAAGTTTTTGGTAATTCTGGAAATCATTGCGGCACCAAGTGAAAGCCCAAGCCAGAACGATAAAGATTTTATAAAACCAGTTGGATTACCAGCATATTTGTGTAATCCTACACCGCAATCCTGCATTAATTTACCGGTAATAATAGAATCAGATAAACTGAAACAAATGTTTATAGAGGCCATAATCAAAGCAAAAAACAGAAGCATTTTATGTTTGATTATATAAGAATATAGTAATTTCATAAGTGAATTTTAATTTATGGGAGATGCAAAAGTAAGCAATAGTTTTAGTTAGATAAGTTGATTTATGTTATTAAAAACCTAATATAATTGATTATCTTTTAGCGTTGATTTTAAGCTTAATAAATTTTAGGCAAATGGGTCAGAGTATATTGTGCTACTTTAACTCTAATGAATTTCACGCAAAGTCGCAGAGTCGCAAAGTTTTTATTTAGATTAAACACAATACTCTTTGCGACTCTGCGACTTTGCGTGATTTTTCTTTTCCAAATTTTAAAAAAAAACACTTTCAAAAAACATAAAATAAAGTAGGTTTTTTCTGTTTTTTTGTAAAAAAAATATAATGACAGAAAATGAAATTTCATCTATTGTAGTTGATGTATGCTACAGAATACATGTAAAACTTGGACCAGGATTGTTGGAATCAGTTTATGAAGCAATTTTATATCACGAATTAGTAAAACGAGGATTAAATATTGAAAGACAAAAGCCACTACCAGTCATTTGGGATGGAATAGCTTTAGATATTGGATTTCGAGCAGATTTGATAGTAGAAAATAAAGTAATATTAGAAATCAAATCAGTTGAGCAAATTATTGAGATTCATGGAAAACAAGTTTTGACTTATCTTAAAATCACAAAAATGAAATTAGGATTGCTGATTAATTTTAATGTACCGATTATAAAATTAGGTATCAAAAGAGTCGTCAGTAATCTTTAACTTTGTTTAAAACTTATAGCCATGCAATTCAGAACCCAAATTCCACTATTAAAATCCAATAATCCAATCGATTATAATTCGAAAGTGCTTTCGTTTGGTTCTTGTTTTGCGGAAAATATGGCAGAGAAATTTGATTATTTTAAATTTCAGAATGAAACAAATCCGTTTGGGATAATCTTCAATCCGGTTTCAATTGAAAAAGTAATTGAAAGAGCAGTTCACGAAAAAGAGTTTACAGAAAAAGACATTTTCTTTCATAATGAACGCTGGCATTCTTTTGAAGTGCATTCAGATTTAAGTAACTCAGACAGACAGGAATTACTCGAAACTTTAAATAAGGCGATTTCAGAAACTCATAAACAATTAAAAGAAGCATCACACATTATCATTACGTACGGAACTTCCTGGATTTACAGAAATCTGGAAAGCGATGAAATTGTTGCCAATTGTCATAAAGTTCCTCAAAAGCAATTTGCAAAAGAATTATTGCCTGTTGATGTAATTCAGAAAAGCATTCAAAATACCATCGCTTTAATTCAGACTTTAAATCCAAATGTAAACTTCATTTTTACGATTTCGCCCGTACGCCACATTAAAGATGGCTTCGCAGAAAATCAATTGAGTAAATCGCATTTATTCACAGGTTTGCATTCGACTTTTGACTTTCGACTTTCGACTATGAATTACTTTCCGTCTTACGAAATTATGATGGATGAACTTCGTGATTATCGTTTTTATGCCGAAGATATGCTCCATCCAAATCAGGTGGCGATTGATTTTATCTGGCAGAAATTTGTAGAAAATTATATGACTTCTGAAAGCATTACGATCATGCAGGAAGTTTCAGAAATACAAAAAAGCCTTCGTCATCGAAGTTTCAATCAAGACTCAGTACAACATCAAAAATTCCTTGCTAATCTCCAGCAGAAAATAAATTCTTTACGCGAAAAACTTCCTCAGGTTAAATTCTAGTTCACTCATAAATTGAATAGCCGTTGGTTTTAACCAACGGGTTTATAAAGGTGTTTTTGCTTGGCTTTAGCCGAAACTAAGCGCATAATTTGGCGAAAGCCATATATTGTCCATTTATATTTCCGTTGGTTAAAATCAACGGCTATTCAAAAAAATAGACACTAGGCAAGCGATTCTTTGCGCCTTTGCGCCTTCGTGGCAAATCCGGAAAAAGTAGGAAAACGATTATTTGTCCGTAAAATTTTAGAATAATTGCGCATAATTATGTAAATTGTTAAGGTTTAAATTTTTCAATTTTGTAAACTGTAGAAGTACAGCCTTATAAAAACGCAACTTTAATCTAATCGTGTTTTATTGACGTATGAATAAAGATCAAATTCATTTTCTAAAAAAAACACTACGTGTGCTGCTTTGGTGCGTGGGATTTATAATTGCACTTTTATTACTTCTCATTATTTTAATTCAGGTTCCGTCGGTGCAGAATTTCGCCAAAGACAAGGCGATAACATATCTCCATAAAAAGATTAAAACCAAAGTTGCTTTAGAGCATATTTCGATCAAATTCCCAAAAGATGTAGTGCTGGAAGGTTTCTATTTTGAAGATCAAAAGAAAGATACTTTATTGGCTGGAAAGCGTTTAGTGGTTGATGTCGATTTGTTTAAATTGGTAAGCAGCGAACTTGAAATCAACTCTGTTTCTTTAGAAAATACTACGGCCAATATTTCCAGAAATAAAGACGGCGTTTTCAATTTCGATTATATTATAAAAGCTTTCGAATCGAAAGAACCAAAAGTTGAAGATCCGGATAGTAAACCTTTTGAAATATCGGTCGTAAAAGTAAATCTTGACAATGTCAAATTCAATTTTAAAGACGATTATTCTAAAAATGATGTTCGTGTAAAACTAACGCATTTTGACACGAAATTCCAGGAATTCGATTTGGATAAAATGAATTTCGATATTCCGAATATTAATTTGAACGGATTAAAAGTTGTTTTGAATCAGGATGTTGTGGAGAAAATTGCTGAGGTTTCTGTAAAAACAGTCGATACAATTTCGAAAAGAAAAGACTTCAGTTTAAAACTAGGAAAAATCAGTTTATCAAAAATTGATATTGCGTACGATAATAAAGATTCTAAATTAGATTCTGGTATAAAACTGGGTAATCTGGATTTGTCAGTCAATAAAATTGATATGAACAATCAGTTTTTGGACTTTGATACTTTCGAATTAAAAAATCTAAAAGGAAACTTGCGATTAGGTGCAAAAGACAAAGAAATTCAGGCGCCGAATTTAGATACAACAGCCATCAAACAAACGGGATGGAAAGTAAAATTGGCCGATGTCAATCTGGAAAATATCGCTTTTAAATTTGATGATATGCAATCGAAACCGCTTTCCAAAGGAATTGATTACAGTCATATGGATTTGGATAAATTCAATTTTAAAGCCGAGAAATTATATTATGGAAATGACACGATTTCAGGAAATATAAAGTCAGTTGTCGTAAATGATAAAAGCGGTTTGCAGATTCAGTCTTTAAAAACCGATTTCTTTTACGGACCAAAAAATGCTTCTTTAGAGCATTTATATTTAAGAACACCGCAAACACTTCTTCAGAATAAAATAAAAGTGGCATATCCTTCGCTTGACGCCTTAAAAAAAGATATTGCCAATCTAAGTTTGGATGCGAATTTAAATCAATCGAAAATTGGGTTTAAAGACATTTTATTATTTGCTCCTGATTTACAAAAAACGAATCCGTTTAAAAGCAATCCAAACGCGATTTTGTATTTGAATACACGCTTAAGCGGAAAAGTAAAAGATTTGACTATTCCGCAATTCGAAATGAGCGGAATTGGAACGACAAAAGTTTCCCTTTCGGGCAAAATTAAAGGATTGCCAGATGCTCAAAAAGCGTATTACGATTTAGATATTAAGAAACTTTCGAGCACTTCAAAAGACATTTATGGATTTGTACCGGCGGGAACAATTCCGAAAAACATTCAGTTGCCTTCTCAATTGAGTTTACAGGGAAAATTTAAAGGTTCGGTGCAGAATTTCAAAACCAATCTGGCTTTAAATAGTAGTTTCGGAAATGCAAAAGTAGATGCTTTATTTGACCAACGCGTTAAAAAAAGAGAGAAATACGACGCAACCGTTTATTTATTAGATTTTGATTTAGGCAGATTAATCAAAAACGATTCGATTGGAAAAATTACGCTTAAAGCGAAAGTTAAAGGTAAAGGTTTAGATCCGAAAACGGCTCAGGCCAATTTTGACGGTTTAGTTCAGAAAGCGGTTTTTAATAAATATACCTATAGAGATTTAGCTTTAAAAGGAAATATAGAAAACGGTTCATTCGCAGTAAAATCCGGAATGAAAGACCCGAATTTGAATTTTGATTTAGTCGCAAGCGGAAATACAAAAGATAAATATCCGGCAATTCAATTAAAATTAAATTTGGACATAGCCGATTTGGAAAAACTGCATCTTCACGCCGGACCAATGAAATTGCGCGGAAATGTTGATGCCGACATCGCCAATAGTAATCCGGATTTTTTAAACGGAAAAGTATTCCTTTCTAACATTCAGGTTTTACAGGACAAAGAACCAATCGTTTTAGATTCCGTTCGTGTGATCGCTTTTTCAGATGAAAAGCGAAATAATATCAAAATATCGTCTCAGTTTTTAAAAGCTGAAGTCGACGGAAAATACAAATTAACCACTTTGGTTTCGGCAGTAAAAAAATCATTGTCAAAATACATAGATTTAAAAAATCCGAAAGTAAATGGAGAATCTGATGAACAGCGATTGGCTTTCACGTTGACGGTTGACAACGACCCGATTCTCTTTAAATTGGTTCCGAAATTAACAGGTTTAGAACCTCTTAAAATCGAAGGAAAATACAATAACGTTACCGATTCTTTAGAAATTAAAGGAACGATTCCGAGAATTGTTTATGCTGATAATACCATCGCCGACGGAAAAATAAATATTGAAGCCAAAGAAAATGCCTTAGAATATCGCATTTCTGTAGCCACAATTGAAAGCGGTTCTTTAAAAATTCCGTTCACCAGTTTATCCGGAAAAGTCGAAAATAATATTTTGGATTATGCATTGGAAGTAAAAGATGCAAAAGACAAACAACAGTATTTTATTGCAGGAAATTTCAAAGCCGAAGACTCGAAAAATATTTTTAAAATTGATGCAGAAAACTTTGTGCTGAATTACGATAAATGGAGCATCGATCCTGAAAATACTGTTGAATTTGGAGGAAAACGACTTTACGTCAATAAGTTCTTTTTATCGAATTCCGGAAATGAACTTAAAATTCAATCACAGGGAACGCAAGACAATGCGCCACTGCAGGTTGATTTTGTAAACTTCAAAATCGAGACCATTATGAATATGGTCAAAAAAGACAAATTGTTAATGCAAGGTTTGATCAACGGAAATGCTTTGGTCGAAAATGTAATGACAAAACCAATTTTTACATCAGATATAAAAATTGATGACTTCGCTTTTAAGGGAGAACCGGTTGGTGATATTGCAGTTAAAGTCGACAATAAAACCAATAATTTATTGAATGCGAATGTTACATTAACTGGAGAAGATAACGACGTAAACCTAACAGGAACTTATGCTATTGCTGATGGGAATCTGGATTTTAATTTAGACCTGAATAAACTTAATATTAAAAGTATTCAGGGTTTCAGTATGGATAATATTAAAGAAGGAACGGGATATTTGTCCGGGAATTTTAAAATTACAGGAAATGCCAGCGCACCAAAAGTAAATGGGGAATTGAATTTTAATGATACAGGTTTCAGAGTGACAAAATTCGATTCGTATTTTAAAACCAAAGATGAAAAAATTACACTTCAAAATGATATAATTACGTTTGATAGTTTTACTCTTCATGATGAAAACGATAATGAACTGACCATAAACGGAACCATTAAATCAGCCGATTATGCCAATTTTGATTTTGGCCTGACCGTAGTTGCTGACGATTTTAGAGCGATTCATTCGAAGGAAAAAGACAACGATTTATTTTACGGAGATTTAATTTTAGACACCAAACTGAACGTCAAAGGAACACTTGAAAATCCTGTTGTTAGTGGAAATATCAAAATTAAGGACGATACGAAATTTTCGGTTGTTTTACCTCAGTCCGACCCGTCAATTGCTGACAGAGAAGGAATTGTGGAGTTTGTAGATGAGGATAATTTATACCTCAAACAAACCGCTGCAATGCAGAAAAAGCTGAATCAATCCGAATTAATTGGGATGGACGTCAATGTGGACATTTCGATAGACAAAGAAGCAGAACTGACTCTGGTAATCGACAAAGGAAACGGCGATTATTTGAATTTGAAAGGTGAAGCAGAACTTACAGGAGGAATTGATCCGTCAGGAAAAACAACTTTAACAGGTAAATATGAGTTTTCATCTGGTGCATACGAGATGAATTTCAACATGATCCGAAGAAAATTTGATATTCAAAAAGGAAGTTATATCATCTGGAATGGTGAGCCTACAATGGCAAGTTTAAATATTACGGCAATTTATAAAGTGGATACTGCACCAATTGATTTATTAGGGAATCAGTTGGGAAATATGAGTCAGACTGAAAAAAACACGTTCAAACAAAAGCTTCCGTTTCAGACCCATCTAAAAATGAATGGTGAATTGCTGAAACCTGAAATCACATTTGATATTATTCTTCCTGAAGGGAATTATGGTGTTTCGTCAAATGTGGTAGACATGTCAAGAACAAAACTGGAACAATTGCGTCAGGAACCAGCCGAATTAAACAAACAGGTTTTTGCACTTTTATTGTTGAACAGGTTTATTGGCGAAAATCCGTTTGCAAGTGAAAGCGGCGGAACAAGTGCCGAATCACTGGCCAGACAAAGTGTGAGCAAAATTCTGTCGCAGCAGTTGAATGATTTTGCAGGCGAATTGATTTCGGGAGTTCAATTGGAATTTGATCTGGAATCTACGGAAGATTACACTACCGGAACCATGGAAAACAGAACCGATTTGAATGTGGGAGTTTCTAAAAAACTTTTGGACGACAGATTAAAAGTTACCGTTGGAAGCAGTTTTGCAGTTGAAGGACAGGAACGCGCCAATGAGCAAAGTACCAATATTGCCGGCGATGTTGCACTCGATTATCAGCTTACAAAAGACGGCCGTTATATGGTTCGCGCGTATCGTAAAAATGAATATCAGGTAGCAGTTGAAGGTCAGGTAATTGAAACTGGAGTAGCGTTTATCATTACGATGAGTTACAATAAATTCAGGGAACTTTTTCATCGTACAGAAGCGGAAAAAGAAATGATTAGGGAAGAAAAACTGCACAAGGAAAGAAAGAAACTCAAAGACAAAGAAGAGAAGGAAAAAGACAAAAAACAATTGGAAGGAAATGAACAAAAAACGTAGCCATATAAAAACGGAATATATCAGATATTGTATTGCGCTATCCTTATTTTTTGTTTTTGGATGCAGCAATACAAAATATCTGCCAGAAGGCGATTCCTTGTATACGGGCGGTTCTGTGACCGTAAAAGATAGTATTATAAAAAAGCAAGACAGAAAAGAACTGGAAAACGCTTTGGAAGATTTGCTTCGCCCAAAACCAAACCAGCAGATTTTAGGATTACGACCAAAATTATGGATATATAATATTGCCGGAGAACCTAAAAAGCAAAAGGGAATTCGATATTGGCTGCGCAATAAAGTTGGCGAACCGCCAGTACTTTTCAGTAAAGTCGATTTAGACTATAATGCGTCAGTTTTACGAAATTTTGCAGAAAATAAGGGCTATTTCAAAACAAGGGTAAGCGCAGATTCTACAGCCAAAAACCGAAGAGTTACTGCAGAATATACCGTTGTGCCAAAAAAACAATACATCATTAAAAGTGTAACTTTTCCGGATGATTCTTTACCCATGTCCAGAATAATCGGAAGATCAAGCCGAAGAAGTTTGTTGAAGGTAGGAAAGCCGTATGACCTGGATATCATAAAAGCGGAACGTGAAAGAATCGACGCGAGACTGAAAGAAAAAGGATATTATTACTTTAATCCCGATTATATTTTAGCACAGGTGGACAGCAGTAAAGGCGATCACGAAGTGAAAATTAAAGTGGTAATCAAAGCCGATGCACCGCCAAAAGCACTTACAGCATATAAGATTAATAAAATCATTGTGTATCCGAACTATTCTATTTCAAAGGATAGTGTAAAATATACAAAAGAAGATGTAGTTCAGTATAAGGATTTTACGATTATTGATACGGCGAATACTTTTAAACCAAGGGTTTTTGATCGCGCTATTTATTTCAAAAAAGGAGATTTTTACAATCGAAAAGATCACAATTTAACTTTGAATAGGTTCGTAAATCTCGGAACTTTCAGTTTTGTGAAGAACGAATTTAAAGTTTCAGACAGTTTGCCGAAGACATTAGATTCGTATTATTATTTAACGCTTCTACCTAAGAAATTTATTAGGGTTGAAGTTTTGGGGAAGACCAATTCGGCGAGTTATACCGGTACCGAAATTAATGTCAATTGGAACAACCGAAACTTATTTCGGGGAGCTGAATTACTCACCGTTTCCGTTTTTGGCGGAGCCGATTTCCAGCTTTCGGGTGCCAATAGCGGAAAGAATATCTATAAATTGGGAACAGAAACCAGTTTAACATGGCCAAGATTTATTGTGCCGTTTTTCCATGTTGAAGGCTCGAGCGAATATGTGCCGAGAACAAAAGCAACTGTGCGATATGAATTTCAAAACAGAACACAATTGTATGCCTTGAATTCGTTTAATACATCATTTGGTTATATGTGGAAAGAGAACATTCGAAAAGAGCATCAATTAAATCTAATGGATGTAACTTATGTGAGTCCGAATCACGTAACACAGGAGTATTTGGATGATATTAAAGCTGATCCGGCGCTGGGAAAAATAATCGAAAAACAATTGATTTTTGGTCCAACGTATACCTACACGTACACGAATACCATGCAAAAGCGTAAAAAAAATACGTTTTATTTTAGCGGAGAAGCAGATCTGGCGGGAAATATTACAGGTTTATTGACAGGAGCAAATGTTAAAGACGGTAACCAGAAAAGTATTTTTGATGTTCCTTTTAGTCAATATGCAAAGTTTCGAGGAGATTTCAGGCATTATTTAAAACTCGGTAGGGAAAGTCAATTAGCCAGCAGAATTATTGTTGGAGCTGGTATTCCTTATGGAAATTCAAACGTATTGCCAACGTCAAAACAATTTGTAGTAGGAGGAACTAACAGTATCCGCGCCTTTAGGGCAAGATCAATTGGGCCGGGAAGTTATTTCAACTCTGTGACTGATAATGATTATCTTCCAGATCAGTCAGGAGATTTGAAATTGGAATTCAGTACAGAATACAGAACAAAACTTTTTAGTATTGTAAAAGGTGCTGCATTTGTCGACGCCGGAAATATTTGGCTGATGAATAAAGATCCGAATAAACCGGGAGCTGAAATTTCTAAAGATTTTATGAAAGAAATTGCAGTCGGAGCCGGAGTCGGATTGCGTTTCGATGTTTCTTTCTTTATTTTAAGAACCGATTTAGCATTTCCGCTAAGAAAGCCATACTTACCTGATGGCGAAAGATGGGTAATCAAAGATATCGATTTTGGAAGCGGACCTTGGAGAAAAGATAATCTGATTTTGAATATTGCAATTGGATATCCGTTTTAGAAGTTTTAGTATAATTTAGTGGTTGGGGTTAAGTTTTTCACGCAGATTAAAAAGATCTAAGCAGATTATAATAAAATCTGCCTAAATCTGCGGAATCTGCGTGAAAAAAACATTTTAATTGCAGTTAATTCGTGGCGGAAAATTTTTATGCTTCTTATAAAAAGAAGTAAATTGGTCTAATAAAATAAAGTAATGCAAAATACAATCAAAAGAATTTTAGTTTTAGTATCGGTCGTTTTTCTAATAATTTTGGCTTTCAAATTCTGTCAATTTAAAAAAGACGATGACAAGGATATTGAATACAATACCAATTTAATTCAGCAGCAAATTCTAAATGTTGGGAAACTGGTTGTGACCGAAGGACATTTTTCAGAGGTGATTACGTATAAAAACCAGCAAAAGTATTTTTTGGATATGGTTTCTTTTGAGAAGAAAGCATTAGTTGTTGTAAATGCAAATGTTACCGTTGCCTACGATTTGCACAAAATGAAATACGACATCGACGAAAAAAACAAAACCATCACAATTTTAAATATTCCGAAAGAAGAAATCACAATCAATCCCGACATCAAGTTTTACGACATTGAACAAAGCCAAATGAATCAGTTCACAGGAGATGATTACAATAAAATCAATAAATCAGTAAAAGCAAATCTGGCAAAGAAAATCGAGAATTCATCCCTAAAAACAAACGCTCAAAACAGATTAATTAGCGAATTGTCTAAGATTTTAATTCTAACAAATTCAATGGGCTGGAAGCTGCAATACGATGGCAAAACGATCGAATCAGATAAGGATTTTAATGAGAATTTGAATTCAAAGTTGTAAAGAAAAAAGAATCTCGCAAAGTCGCAGAGTCGCAAAGTTTTTTCTCATTTTATGTCATTCCGAACGAGGAAGGACAAACAGTATGTTAATCTGTACTATGTTAAAAAAAACTTTGCGACTTCGCGCCTTTGCGAGATTAAATCTGCACAAACCAAATAAAAAAATCTTTGTGTCTTAGTGCCTTCGTGGCTATTCCCTAAACCGCTTCCTTATCAAAAATCAAATCCAGTCCGCCAGCAATTAAATGCGCCACTTCAGGACGTTTTTCTTTCAATTGATCCAGATAAACCAGCACTTCCTGTAAAAGCTGTTTCTCCTCTGAATCTTTCAAAAGCTCTGCAATTTCAACAGAAAGCAACCAATCATTAGCATGATTATTTTTTACTTTTTCAAAAACAGATTTCAACTCTGATTTCGAATCTTTATTTTCTCTTATCAAGCGAACAGTCTGATATAAAACTTCCAAATCATCGCGTTCGTCAGTATGTTTTGCTTTTATAGTTTGAGAAGTCGGAACAATATTAATCAGGTCAAAACTATTCACATCGGCTGGACCGGAAAAAGCAGAAACTACTTTTTTACCAATCGCCATATCGTAATTTCCCCAGTCAGGCTGAAACAAAATCGTTTCGCCGTGCGTTACAGTACAATTCCTGAAACTGATTAAAATAATTTCTCCGTGTAAGTTTCTGGAACCCGTAATAATTTCTCCTTCAACAATAATATTGCCTTCAAATTCTAGTTTTACAGTTTCATTTTCAACGATACTATACGCCTGTAAATCCTTCGGACTCATGTCTTCAATCGCTAAATTGAAGCCTTTCAATTTCCCAATCGGACTACCAAATCCATGTGGATGCGTCAAAGTTCCGTGTCCAACCAATTCTTTTTCACGGTATGATAAAGCAGTTTTTCCAGTAGTCTGAATGTAAACTGGTTTTCCTTCTTCTTCCAAAACATTAGTAAAAACACCAGAAATTTGTAAACCTGTACTTAATTCAATGGTTCCTAAAGCATTCGAATGAATCAGCTTCTTAATGCCCGAAAGGCCTCCGGTTCTTAATGCCATTTTATTAGCAAACTCTTCAAGAATCAAACTCAGATAAGAAAAATTAGGTGTTACATAAAGTTGTGGCTGTAACTGCGTAATATCAAAATTCTGATTCGCAGCCGAAATATCATAAGGGATCTTCTTCACATTATCCGTCATGCACCAGGCACTCTCTCCAATAGAAGATAGTAATCCGGCGCCATAAATTTTAGGGTCATCAACAGTTCCAATTAAACCGTATTCTACTGTCCACCAATGCAAATTACGAATCTGGGCCATTTCAGATAATTCGCCCATATTATTTTGCAAATCGGCAACCGCTTTTTCAGCTTCGTCAATTTTTTCCTGAGGCGTATCTTCGGCTTCTTTCAAAATTGAAAGCAAACGAATCGCTTCGTACATCTGATAATCTTTATGAGATGAAATCGCTTTACAGCCTATTTCTCCAAAACGACGCAAATATTCCGCATATTCAGGATTCGCAATAATAGGAGCGTGACCTGCACCTTCGTGAATAATATCTGGTGCTGGCGTATATTCAATATGTTCTAATTGTCTGATATCCGACGCAATAACCAAAACGTTATACGCCTGAAATTCCATAAAAGCATTTGGTGGAATAAAACCATCAACTGCCACCGCAGCCCAGCCAATTTCGGTCAGAATTCGGTTCATCCCGTACATACTCGGAATAGAATCAATTTCGATTCCTGTTTTCTTCAAACCATCCAAATACGAATGATGCGCTACTTTCGACAAATAATCTACGTTTTTGCGCATCACATAACGCCAAACCGCCTGATTTATTGGCGTATAATCGCTATAATCCTGTGGTTTAATGAATTGCTTCAAATGTTTAGGCAATCGCTCTAATAATGGATTTGTTTCTATAGATGGATTCATTTCGAAAACGTTGTAGATTAGAATGTAAAATTACGAATTTAAGGCGCTAATTTTTGCTATTCATCACAATTTTTTTGTTCGAAATTGTTTTTTATTGCGTTTTTCGTGAAGTTGTTTGCTTTCAAAATTCTAAAGTAAAAGTACTTTTTCGCCACGAATTCACGAATTGTTAAAGTAAAATTCGTGGCGAACTATTTTATTGATTTTCCAGATTCCTGAAATAATCAATTTTATAATTAAACATAAAAGCCATATTTGCGGCTCTCGCTTTAGCTTCTTCCGTAAGTGACCCTTGAAAAAGCGTATCAATTGAGGTATCAAAAAGTTGTACCCAACGATCAAAATGTGTATTATCTACCGGTAATTGTTTGTGTGGAGGAAAAGGTGTTCCTGAATATGCACGGACATCAAACAAAATTGTTTGCCAAAAACCATACATTTTCTGCAAATGCTCCGGCCAGCGACCTTGCAATTTTCCATTGAAAATAGGCCCCAGAAGGTCGTCTTCCCTCACTTTATTGTAAAAAGTGTTAACCATTAATTTGATGTCCTCTATATCTGTAATATCTTTAAGTTCTGCCATGATTTTTTAGCTAAGAATGAATTACAAAAATACGATTTAACGATTCCTTATTTTCTGATTTTTATCATTTTATCAAAGATTTATTACCCTATCAATTGGGTGAATAAATCCTGATTGTCATTCAGATACTGAAATTCGAAACCATTTTTGGTCATATTCAGTTTAATATTCATAATGTCATTTTTGTTTTTTAATTCCAAACCAACGACTACAGAACCTACTTCGCGATTGTTTTTTTTATGAAATTGAAAATAAGTAATATCATCATCCGGACCTAAAATGTTATTTACAAATTCTTTCAACGCTCCCGGACGCTGCGGAAACTGAATCATAAAATAATGCATCAAACCTTCATAAAGTAGAGAGCGTTCTTTTATTTCGGCCGTTCTTTCAATGTCGTTGTTACTTCCGCTAACGACGCAAACTACGTTTTTGCCTTTTATTTTATCCTTATAAAAATCTAAAGCCGCAATTGTCAAGGCTCCGGCAGGTTCAACAACCATGGCTTCTTCATTATACAAACGCAAAATCGTGGTGCAGACTTTTCCTTCGGGAACAAGAATAATATCTTCTAGATTATCACGGCAGATTTCAAAAGTTTTATCGCCCACTTGTTTTACTGCCGCACCATCAACAAATTTGTCAATCGTTGTTAAGACAGTATTCTTATTTTCTGCAATGGAGGTTTTCATAGAAGGAGCACCTTTTGGTTCAACGCCAATGATTTTGGTATTCGGACTTAAATGTTTAAAAACTTCGGACAATCCCGAAGCCAGTCCGCCGCCGCCAATCGGGACAAAAACATAATCGATAGGTTCTTTACAGTTGTCCAAAATTTCCAGACCTACAGTTCCCTGACCCGCAATAACTTTTATGTCATCAAAGGGATGAATAAAGGCTTTATGGTTTTTAATCGCATCGGCAGTCGCCGATGCATAAGCATCATCAAAAGTATCTCCGGTAAGCACAATTTCAACAAATGATTTTCCAAACAATTGTACTTGTTTTACTTTTTGTTTCGGAGTTGTTTTTGGCATATAGATTTTGCCCTTTATTTTCAAGAGATTACACGAGTAAGCGACGCCTTGTGCATGATTTCCGGCACTGGCGCATACAATTCCGTTCGCTTTTTCAATATCGGGTAACGAAGAAATTTTGTTATAAGCCCCTCTGATTTTATACGATCGTACAATTTGTAAATCTTCTCTTTTTAATAAAATAGTCGATTTAAATTCGTCTGAAAGATTTAAATTTTGTGTCAGTGGAGTAGCGGCAACTACATTTTCGAGTTGCTTTTTTGCAGAAAGTACTTCGTTAAATAGATTCATGATTTTTCGTTTTTTTATTTTTTACTGCCACAGATTAATTGATTTAAAAAGATTTTTAATCTGTGAAAATCTATACAATCTGTGGCAAAAAATATTTTAATAAATAAAAAACCTCCCGGTTTGGGAGGTTTAATAAATTGTATTTTGTTTACTTAATTTATATAACACCTCGCCATTATTGCTGAATTGCAATAATGTTAATAACGATAATAATGTTATTTAAGTTTGTCATTTTTAATTGTTTGAAATACAAATGTATTATTATTTTAAAAAGAATTCAATAACTGTTTTCGGTTTTTTGCAAAAAGAGTCTGAAGAATTACTTTTTAGCTTCAACTACCGGTGGATATTGCGCTAAAATTTTGGTTACAAATTCAGTAATTCGGGCATCTTTTTTATCTATGTTTTGGTATAAAGTACCAATACCCTGACCTTGCCAGATTAATTCTTTCTTTTTTGCATCAATTAAATCAATGAACAAAGTCCCTTCAGTGTATCTTGAAACTGTTGTTCCCCCGTACATATAAGGACTCCAGCCCCATCCCCAGCCATAGCCCCATCCATAACCGTATCCGGCATAAAATTGATTTACATCAACCTGTTCTTTAGCCTTGGTGAAAATGTTTATTAGTATATCAGGAGTTTCACTTTTGGTAAAGCCTTTAGCCTGCATTTGATCGTCAATCGCACGAAGAATTCTTTTTTTGTCCAGGTCAGATATTTCGACCTTATCAATTCCGGGCTTAAAAAAGGCGTATGTTTTGTAAGGTGTAAAATCTACAGTTTTGTCAAAATCAGAATAAGCACTTACCGTGTCGCATGAAGCTAGCAGTAAAAGTAGGAGAATCGGAATTAATTTAAATATTTTCATATGTTTAAAAATTTAATGTTCTCATTTTTAAAAAAGAGAACTTTAGGCTAAAATAGACTTTCGTCAACTATATTAGGCAAAGTTACTTTTAACAAAGGCTGAACTTCCATTGCTCTTTTTATGGCAAAAATAGCTTCGTCGTTTCGGGCCCAGCTTCTTCTTGAAATTCCGTTGTTAACATCCCAAAAAAGCATTGATGCTAAACGCTTTGAAGCCTCTTTAGAACCATCAAGAACCATACCAAATCCGCCATTTATAACCTCTCCCCAGCCAACTCCTCCACCATTATGAATTGAAACCCAGGTCGCGCCTCTAAAGCTGTCTCCAATCACATTTTGAATCGCCATATCAGCTGTAAAACGGGATCCATCGTAGATATTTGAAGTTTCTCTATAAGGAGAATCAGTTCCGGAAACATCATGGTGATCGCGTCCTAAAACAACAGTACCAATTTCGCCTTTGGCAATGGCTTGGTTAAATGCTTCGGCAATTTTAATACGACCTTCAGCATCGGCGTACAAAATTCTGGCCTGAGAACCCACAACCAATTTATTTTCCTGCGCACCTTTAATCCATTTGATATTGTCCTGCATTTGCTGCTGAATTTCATCTGGAGAAGTTTTCGCTAATTCTTCTAAAACCTGACTTGCAATAGTATCTGTTTTTTGCAAATCTTCCGGTTTTCCTGAAGTACAAACCCATCTGAAAGGTCCAAATCCATAGTCAAAACACATTGGTCCCATAATGTCCTGAACGTAAC
Organism: Flavobacterium aquidurense; assembly: GCF_031458035.1. Lineage (GTDB taxonomy): Bacteria > Bacteroidota > Bacteroidia > Flavobacteriales > Flavobacteriaceae > Flavobacterium > Flavobacterium aquidurense_C. The sequence continues at coordinate 94,687 of NZ_JAVDXR010000013.1, read as the reverse complement.
TCGGATATTTAAAGTCGATATTGTTTTCTGCCATCACATCAGCACCAGCGCGGGAAGCTTCAAGTAAAAAAGCATTTCCGTAATCAAAAAAGTAAGTTCCTTTTGCGGTGTGTTTGTTGATTGCTTTTGCTTGTCTGCGTAAAGATTCCTGTACTTTTTCTTTGAATAATTCAGGATTATTAGCCATCATTTCGTTCGCTTCTTCAAATGAAATTCCAACTGGATAATAACCTCCAGCCCACGGATTATGAAGCGAAGTCTGATCAGAACCTAAGTCAATTTTGATGTTTTCTTTGTCGAAACATTCCCAAACATCAACCACATTTCCTAAATAAGCAATCGAAACAACTTCTTTATTGGCTTTCGCCGAAAGGACTCTTTTTACTAATTCATCCGTCGAAGTCACGATTTCGTTAATCCATCCTTGTTCGTGACGGATTTTGGTAATCTTCGGATTCACTTCGGCACAAACTGTTATACAACCTGCAATATTTCCTGCTTTTGGCTGTGCTCCCGACATTCCGCCAAGACCTGAAGTCACAAATAAATTGCCTTCGGGATTTAGTTTTATTTTTCTGAAACCATTCAAGACCGTAATCGTAGTTCCGTGTACAATTCCTTGTGGTCCAATGTACATATAACTTCCCGCCGTCATTTGTCCGTATTGTGAAACGCCTAAAGCATTCATTTTTTCCCAATCGTCCGGTTTAGAGTAATTTGGGATCACCATTCCGTTCGTAACCACAACTCTCGGCGCTTCTGAATGCGAAGGGAATAATCCCATCGGATGACCTGAATACATCGTTAACGTTTGCTCATCGGTCATTTCAGACAAATATTGCATCGTCAATAAATATTGCGCCCAATTCTGAAAAACAGCTCCGTTTCCGCCATACGTAATCAATTCATGCGGATGTTGTGCCACAGCATAATCCAGATTATTCTGAATCATGTGCATAATCGCTTTTGCCTGCAGTGATTTCCCTGGATATTCATCGATTGGCCGCGCGTACATTCTGTAATCCGGACGCAAACGATACATGTATATACGACCGTATTTTTCTAATTCTTCTGAAAATTCGACAATTAATTCAGCATGATGTTGAGGTTCAAAATAACGTAATGCATTTTTTAAAGCCAGTTTTTTTTCTTCTGCCGAAAGGATTTCTTTTCGTTTTGGCGCGTGATTTATTACTAAATCGTACTCTTTTTTTGGAGGTAATATAGATGGAATTCCTTGCTGTATTTGTTCTTGAAAAGTCATTTTTTTTCTAGATTATTAGATTTTAGATTGTTAGACTTCTTAGATTTTTTCTAAATGTAAAAAATTAACAATCTGTAATATTGTATGTTTAAATTATGTCGCTCCGCTGGAGCTGAAATTAAGGGTGATAATTAAGTTCTACAAACATTCTGCTATAAATATTGCACTCCTACGGAGTTTTTTTTTAGCCTTGGAAAGGCGTCATATTTATAGAAAATAAAGATCGTTCTATTACAAAAGCTCCATCGGAGCGAAATATTTATCAATGAAAAATTCGATTTGAAATAATTATCTCATTTTCAAATTGACACATTTTCTAATTAAAAGCTAGGGATAACGAATATCCGATCTGTGATAAGACTTGTGGATTTTAATCCTGAATTTTCTTGATTGGATATCCATTTATAATTTTAGAGTTTAGATTGTTGATTTCAGATTTTTGATTTCAGATTTTTGAATTATCAAATTGAGTATCTAAGAAATTATCTAATTTTCTAATTGACACATTATCTAATTGGACTTCCTAATTCGACCAGTTCCTTTATCAAACCCATACGGACAATGACGGCAGCCACTTTTACAGCAATAGCCACGTTTTAAGTGGTGTTTTTCAGTAAAGCATTTATAACCTTCGGGCGTATAGTAAAAATCTTCGCCTTCGATTAATTTATTTTCATTACTTTGCTCTTTCATAAATCTGCTTTGGGGTTCGTGTTTTATTTCTTCAAAAAATCAAAAATAATTAATTGATTGTGATTTTAGTGAAATCGAACATTTTTATAGCTACAAATTTATAAATTTTACAGCCAATGTTTCTGATTGTTGCCAAATATTTAATTCCGAAAGGATATCGAGGAATGGCTGTATTTCCGTTTGTGGTGATAAAATATGATTTTGATAAAACAAATGAAACCTTTGTCAACCATGAAAAAATACATTTAAGACAACAGTTAGAAATGCTGATTTTGCCATTTTTTATCTGGTATTTTTTGGAATATTTGATTCGGCTGATTCAATACAAAAACAAAGATTTGGCGTACCGAAATATCAGTTTTGAACGAGAAGCGTATTCCAATGAAAGCGATATTAATTACCTGAAAAACCGATCATTTTTCCAATTTCTGAAATACATGACTTTAAAATAAAACCGATTTTGAACCAAGAAATTTATATCAATTTTCCGAACAATATCTCTTTGACAATCAAGCGTGAAGATCTGATTCATCCGTTTGTTTCGGGAAATAAATTCAGAAAACTGAAATACAATTTGCTTCAGGCGAAAGCCGAAAACAAAGAAACAATTTTGACTTTTGGTGGTGCATTTTCAAATCATATTGCGGCCGTTGCTTACGCAGGAAAAGAGCAGGGTTTTAAAACCATCGGGATTATCCGGGGTGACGAACTTTTTGATAAAATCGAAGAAAATCCAACCTTAAAATTTGCTCAGGAAAACGGAATGAAATTTGAGTTTATATCCAGAGAAGAATACCGTCTTAAAAGCGAAATGTCCTTTTTGGAAAAGCTAAAAGAGCAATTTGGAGACTTTTATTTAGTGCCCGAAGGCGGGACAAATGAACTCGCTGTAAAAGGCTGTGAAGAGATTTTAACTCCCGAAGATTCGGTCTTTAATTATGTTTGTTGCGCGGTAGGAACGGGTGGCACGATTTCTGGTTTAATTAATAGTGCATTGCCAAATCAGAAAATTTTAGGGTTTCCAGCGTTAAAAGGTGACTTTTTAAGCGATGAAATTTGTATTTTTGCAAAAAAAGATAACTGGAATTTAATTTCTGACTATCATTTTGGAGGTTATGGCAAGATAAATTTAGAATTAATTGAATTTATTAATGCGTTTTTTGAAGAGAACAAAGTGCCCTTAGATCCAATTTATACGGGAAAGATGGTTTTTGGCGTTATAGATTTAATCAACAAAAATTATTTTCCTGCACATTCAAAAATTTTACTCATTCACACCGGCGGATTACAGGGAATTGATGGAATGAATATCAAATTGAAGCAGAAAAAATTACCAATACTCAAAAACAATGATTAAAAAAATCCTATTGTTCTTTATAGTTGCAGTTCTGGCAAGCTGTTCATCCAGCAAACCGGCTATCGCGACGACTAAAAAACAAGCAGAAGTTCAAAGGCCCCGGACAGTGGCAACTAAAACACAAACTCCGGTTAAGCCGATTAGCAAAAATTACCCTTCTACAAATAATACAACTGAGGTTATTCAATCTACTTCAAAAACAGTTGTTACCAGCAGTTCAATCAACGATTATGTTTTGCAGTATAAAGATATTGCAATGGGAAACATGCAGAAATACGGTATTCCTGCAAGTATTATTTTGGCTCAGGGAATATTGGAATCAGGCGCAGGAAAGGGAGATTTGGCCGTTTCAGCCAATAATCATTTCGGAATAAAATGCCATAAGGATTGGTTAGGAGAAAGTGTTCGTCATGACGATGATTCGGCTCAGGAATGTTTCAGAAAATACAGGGAAGCTTCAGAATCGTATCGTGATCATGCTTTGTTTTTAGTTGGAAAAAATAGATATGCCTCTTTATTTACTTATGAAAAAGACGATTATAAAGCCTGGGCAAAAGGATTAAGAGCTTGTGGTTACGCGACAGATCCTAATTATCCGGACAAATTAATAAGTTACATCGAACGTTATAATCTGCATCAATATGATTGTCAGATTACGGGAAAAACGTATGTTGCAATTAATAAATCAGCTCCAACAAGAAAACCATCGTATGATGTGGCTTCGGATCCGAAGATAAATTTGAACTCAACTGATCCAAATTTATATGAAGTTCAAAAAGGAGATACTTTATATTCTATTTCAAAAAAATTCAACGTATTGGTTGATGACTTAAAGCAAAAAAATAATCTTTCAGATAACGCACTTTCAATCGGACAGAAATTAAAGGTTAAGTAGTTATGAGTTTTGAATTATAAGTTATGAATGATTTATGAAGAAGATAATCGCTACTGGAATTTTTATTTTTGTCACTGTTTTTGTAATTAGACTTTTTTGCGGAGTTTATACTCATGATGAATTTGCAGACAAGCATTTTTTTATAAAACATCGACCAAGTTTGAAATGGGAATTTCATTCTCCTCAAGGAATGTCTGACTTGAAATTTGAAGAGCTTTCAAAAGAAAATCAGATTGAACAAAAATATTTTAATGAATTTATAAAAAATAGAGGTCTTAGTTTGTAATCTAAAAATCTAAGAAGTCTAAAGATCTAATAATCTAAATAAAAAATGATTTATAAAAGAAGTAACCAGCTTTTTGCTGAAGCAGAAAAAGTAATTCCGGGAGGAGTAAATTCACCAGTTAGAGCGTTTAAAGCAGTAGGAGGAACTCCGATTTTTGTAAAAAGTGCCAAAGGTGCTTATTTGTATGACGAAGACGGAAATAAATTAATCGATTATATCAATTCATGGGGGCCAATGGTTTTAGGTCACGCGTATCAACCAGTTGTTGATGCTGTAATCGAAAAAGCAAAATTGGGAACTTCATTTGGAATGCCAACAGAATTGGAAACTGAAATTGCAGCTTTGGCAGTTTCTATGGTTCCGAATATCGATAAAATTAGATTTGTAAATTCAGGAACAGAAGCTTGTATGAGCGCGATTCGTTTAGCCCGCGGATTTACCAAAAGAGATAAAATCATCAAATTTGCAGGTTGTTACCACGGACATTCCGATTCATTTTTGATTCAGGCAGGAAGTGGCGCTGTAACTTTCGGTTCTCCAAATAGTCCGGGAGTTACAGAAGGAACTGCAAAAGATACTTTATTGGCAAAATACAATGATTTAGAGAATGTAAAAACTCTAATCGAAGCCAATAAAAACGAAATTGCAGCTATTATTATTGAACCGGTTGCCGGAAATATGGGTTGTATTCCGCCTCAAGAAGGTTTCTTGCAAGGTTTGAGAGATTTGTGTACAGCAAACGGAATCTTATTAATTTTTGATGAGGTGATGACAGGTTTCCGTTTGGCTCGCGGTGGCGTTCAGGAATTGTTTAACATCAATGCCGATATCGTGACCTTCGGAAAAGTAATTGGTGGAGGACTTCCGGTAGGAGCTTTTGCTGCCCGTGCTGAAATCATGAATTATTTAGCACCGCTTGGACCAGTTTATCAGGCCGGAACATTATCTGGAAATCCGTTAGCGATGGCTGCCGGATTAGCGATGTTGCAATCTTTGGATAATGACCGTGCTATTTTTACACGTTTAGAAGAAAAAACAGCTTATTTAGAAGCAGGAATCGATAAGGCTTTAAAAGCAAATAATGTTGTTTTTACCATCAATAGAGTAGGATCTATGATTTCTGTTCACTTTGATGAGAATCCGGTTGTTGATTTTCAGACAGCTGCGAAAGGAGATAATGAAACGTTTAAGAAATTCTTTCACGGTTTACTTCAGGAAGGTGTTTATATTGCACCATCAGCATATGAAACGTGGTTTATTACAGATGCGTTAACCTACGAAGATTTAGATTTCACGATTAATGCGATTGACAAAGTTTCAAAAACATTCTAATAACAAAAAAGAGGCTTTTAAAGCCTCTTTTTTTTGATCTCAAATTACATTTTATCTTTTCTGTGATCCTTCATTTTGTCTTTATGCTCTTTTTGAATCGCAGTCCATTTTTTATATTGATCAGCATTCAAAATAGATTTCATCTTTGCATCTGTTGCTTTTTGATCTTCCACCATTTGTTTTTTCATGGCAGCTTTTTCGGCATCAGTTAGTTTTGCATTAGAATCTTTTCGGTTCTTTTGAAACGTTTCCATTTTGGCACTTCTCTCAGATAAAAGTGCAGCAACTTGTTTTTGCTGATCAGCATTTAAATTTAGATCAGTTGTCAATTTTTGCAAATGTTCCTGATTGCGTTCCTGTGAACTTTTGTGATCATGTCTTCCTTTATGGTCTTTTTTAAGTGCGGTCCATTTAGTGTATTGATCAGCGTTTAAAATGGCTTTCATTTTAGCATCGGTAGCTGCTTTTTCAGTTTCCATTTGTTTTTTGAAAGCTTCTTTTTCTGCATCAGTAGGTTTTGTGTTACTGTCTTTTCTTGATGCTTTAAATTTTGCTGCTTTGGCACTTCTTTCTGCTAAAAGCTGTTTTACTTGTTCTTGTTGCTTTTTATCTAAACTCAATTCAGAAGTCAATTTCTGTAAATGTTTTTCATTACGTTGTTCCGGAGTTAAATTTTCTTTTTGATGATGTGCCGGTTTCTGATTGACGTCTTGTGCAAAACTCACTATTCCAACGAATAATAAAGCTGCGATAAATAATTTTTTCATAATTCGTTTTTAAAAAGGTTTATAACAGTTAGATATCAAACAGTTTATTTAGTTTAATCGAATTGTCAGATTTGTCTTTTATTTAACAGAAAGTATTAATGAAAACATAAATTATATTTAAAACAAAAAAGAGGCTGAAGAGCCTCTTTTTTTATGCAAAATTTAGTTGTTTTCTTTTTGGTATTCTTTCATTCTCTCTCTTGCTTTGTCTTTGTTCTCTTCTTGAATCGCTTTCCATTTTGTGTATTGATCTGCATTTAGGATCGCTTTCATTTTAGCATCGTTAGCATCTTGTTCAGCAATCATTTGTTTTTTGAAAGCTTCTCTTTCAGCAGCAGTTGGTTTTGTGTCGCTATCTCTTTGTGCTTGTCTGGCATCTCTTAATTTTTGAGCTTTTGCACTTCTTTCGGCTAATAATTGTTTCACCTGCGCTTGTTGATTGGCATCTAAGGTTAATTCTGAAGTCAGTTTTTTCAACTGTTTCTCATTACGCTGTTCAGGTGTCATTCTTTCTCTTTGCTCGCCTGATGGTTTTTGATCCATGTCCTGAGCAAAACTTGCTACTCCAACGAATAACAGAGTTGCAATAAATAATTTTTTCATGATGTAAGTTTTTTAATTGTTATATCGATTAGACTTTATCAAAATCAATAGGTTTAATTTAATCTGCAGAATTATATTTTATTTAACAAATTGAATTCAAATTCAATAAAGCTTTCGGTATTCCTATAAGATTACAGAAATAATTGCGTATTTTTAAGGTATCAACGAGTTAGGAATCTTAGAACGAATTATCATGAGTTTAAATAACATAGCCACCAATAATAAAATTGCCTTTTTTTCGACCCAGCCTTACGACAAAACTTTCTTTAATAAATATAATGAGTTTGGTTTTGAATTGGACTTTTTTGAAACACAGCTAAATCCGCAAACGGTAATTTTAATCGAAAATGCTACAATTGTATGCGTTTTTGTAAATGATATTGTAAACGAAGCAGTCATTAAACAATTGGCAGAAAAGAACGTGAAAATTATTGCACTTCGCTGTGCAGGTTTTAATAATGTCGATCTGGAGGCTGCAAAAAAGTACAATTTAAAAGTTTGCCGTGTTCCCGCATATTCTCCTCAGGCTGTCGCCGAACACGCCATGGCAATGATTTTGACTTTAAATAGAAAAACGCACAAAGCATATAACAGAGTTAGAGAGCAAAATTTTTCCCTAAACGGATTGTTAGGTTTTGATTTATTCGGAAAGACAATCGGAATTATCGGAACCGGGAATATCGGAAAAGCCTTCGCGAAAATCGCTTTAGGTTTTGGCTGTAAAGTTTTGGCTTACGATATTGTGACGAATTCAGAAATGGAAAAAGACGGAGTTGAGTTTGTATCATTAGAAACCATTTTTAAGTCCAGTGATATTATTTCGCTGCATTGTCCATTAAATGAACAAACCAAGCATGTAATCAATGGAAAATCTATTGATGAAATGAAAGATAGTGTTATGATTATCAATACGAGCCGAGGCGGATTAATTGAAACGGCTTGTGTTATTGAAGGTTTGAAAGAAGGAAAAATTGGTTATTTAGGAATCGACGTTTACGAACAGGAAGAAAAATTATTTTTTAGGGATTTATCTGCCGATATCATTCAGGACGATGCAATTCAAAGATTAATGAGTTTTCCAAATGTTTTGGTAACGGCGCATCAGGCTTTTTTTACCAACGAAGCTTTAACACAAATTGCTTTGGTAACTTATGAGAATATAAAATCATTATTGGCTAAAAATGAGATTGATAATAAAGCGGCGTTGTTGGTTTGAAATAAATGTTGAGAATGTAAAAAAGAGAAATTATGAAAAATAAAATTTTAATTGCGTTTTTAATTCTGGCGATGGTTTCCTGTCAGAAGAAAGAAAATTCAACATCAAAAAATATCATCAAAACAATTGTTCAGGATACATTATCAAAAACGTTGGGAGGTACTGCAAATTTGAGTAAAGTTCCTGAAAAAGATAATAAAACAGTGGAGTTAATTAGAGCACGGCTTTTAGTTTTGCTAAAAAATGATTTACCAGCTTTAACAAAAGGCCAGCGTTTCTTTTATTATGATTCTTTCGACTTAAACAACGACAAGAAAGAAGAATATTTTGTGGGATTCTCCAATCCTTATTTCTGCGGAAGCGGAGGCTGTTCGGGTTATATTCTGAATAACGACGGTAGTGTAATCAATTCTTTCACCGTAACTGATTATCCAATTTTCGCAGCAACAACTTCAACAGGAAATTTTAAAGATCTTATCTTCAAAAGCAAGAACACATTGCATTCTATGAAAATGAAAAACGGAAAATATCCTTCAAATCCTTCTGTTCAGGAAAAATGGAAAGGCGATATTCCGGCGCAGTCTTCAGTAATTTTAGATATTTATGCTAAGAAATTGGAGAAGTATTCGTTTTAATGCTTTATAAAACTAATTGCTTCTTACTACTGTAAGAATGTAAATAAAGCTTATATTTGCGTAATATTTACAAATTAAAACCCTAAGTGATGTTGTTAAACTTTAGAGTGTCCAATTTTCGATCTATCAATGAAATGGTTGAATTATCGATGGTGCCAAGTGATTTAAAAAATCCCGTCAACGTTATTAAAAAGACAAATCCTGAGGCTACTAAAAATAAAGATTACTATGCATTGACTTCTGCGGCTATTTATGGACCAAACGCAAGTGGAAAAAGTAATATTATTAAAGCTCTATTTGATTTTAAAACTTTTGTAGAAAATTCAACAGATAATAAACCAAATGAGTTTATTGAAGTATTCAATCCATTCAAAATGAGTACTGAATCTTTAAAAAAACCATCTTTTTTTTCAATTGATTTATTAATTGAAAATACTTTATATACTTATTCTGTAGAGGTTTTTAGAAATGAGGTTCTGAAAGAATCACTTTTTAGTTTTCCAAAAGGATTAAAAGTTAAGGTGTTTGAAAGAAATCGTCAAGAAATTACAAAAGGAAATGGATATGAAGGAATTTTTGAAAGTATAAAGCAGCGTACAAACGAAAATCAATTGTTTTTAGGAAAAGCCGCATTAGAGAATGTTGAGGTAGCGAAAGATGTTTATCAAAATTTTAGAAGTATATATGTTTTGCCAACGGATAAGCTACACTCTGATAGATTTAATGAAGTCTTCAGCAGAATTATGTTTGATGATGTAGATGCCTGGGGAGGAATTTTAAACTTATCTAAGTCGTTGGTGCAGAAAATCGATACACAAGTTGTGGATCTAGAAGAAAAAGATGGTCGAATTAAAACTTTTCATTTAAATAATCAAATGGAGAAAATTGAATTTAATTTTGAAGATGAATCTTCTGGGACACAAAGATTTATTGCTTTTGTACCACTAATACTAAATGCTTTAATTGACGGACATGTTTTAGTAGTTGATGAATTTGAAAGAAGTTTGCACCCCGAAATAGCTCAATATATTTTAGGTTTATTCAATGATCCAGAAGTTAATAAGAATGAAGCACAATTTATTTTTGCTACTCATGATACAACTCTATTGAGTCCTGAAAATAATTTACGACGAGATCAAATCAATTTAGTGGAGAAAAATTCAAAAGGAGAAACAGAATTATATACTGTTTCGGATATTAAAGGAATTAGAGGAGAAGGAAATTTTGAAAAATGGTACATTGAAGGTAGATTTGGTGCAGTTCCAAATATTGCAAGGGAAACTTTTAGGCATGAATTAATTGAATTTATAAATTCTTAATTATGGCTAAAAGATCTGTTAGCAGTTTTAAATTAAGAACATTTAAATCTAAAGTACTAATTCTTTGTGAAGGATTAACAGAGAAAAATTATTTCAATGCTTTAAAGGAAGATTTGGGATTGCCTAAAACTATCGCAGTAAATATTTTTCAAAGTAATAAAGTTGATTGTAAAGGAGTCGTTGAAGAAGCAATAAAAAAAGCTAAGCGAGAGGGCTTTCAAGAAATTTTTGTAGTGTTCGATCATGATAATCAAGCAAAAAGAGATGAAGCTTTCAAATTAGCAACTAGCAAAAATATAACAGTAATTTTTTCAAGCATTTGTTTTGAATTATGGTTCCTGTTTCATTACAAAAATTCAACAAAAGCTTTTGCATCAGAAGCAGAACTAGAAAAAGAACTAAAGAAATGTTTAGGAATGGAAGGTTATGAAAAAAATAATTTTAAACATTATTCAATTCTAAAAGATAAAATAATTACTGCTAAATCAAATGCAGAAAAAATTAGATTATCCGTAATTGATAATAATGAAGGTGTTGAGGTTTTTAATTTAAATCCTTTTACGAATGTTGATGAATTGGTTATTTATTTAGAAAGTCAAAAACAATAAAAAAGGAGCTTCGATAAAAGCTCCTTTTTAAATTTAATATTATTTCAGTGAATTTTACTCCACCAATTCCACAAATTTAAAATCGCCTTCAACAGCCACTTTAGTCAAACCGTGTTTAGATAAGTTTTTCATAGATGCATCCCATTTTTTACCGCTTAAATTCGCAGTAATTTTTAATTGCTGAAGATCCATTTTATTTTCATTTCCTTTCAATAGATCTATAATAAATTTCTCTTCATCAGAAAGTTCTATCGAAGCTTGTTTTTTCTCCGGACGCATTTGTGGGAACAACAATACTTCCTGAATTGATGCATTGTTTGTTAAGTACATAATCAAACGATCCATTCCAATTCCCATTCCAGATGTAGGCGGCATACCGTATTCAAGAGCTCTTAAGAAATCTTCATCGATAACACCATTTGCTTCATCATCACCTTTTTCAGCCAAACGCATTTGGTCTTCAAAACGCTCACGCTGATCAATCGGGTCATTTAATTCTGAGTAAGCATTTGCAATTTCTTTACCGCAAACCATCAATTCAAAACGCTCCGTAAGTTCAGGATTATCGCGGTGTTCCTTACACAAAGGCGACATTTCTTTAGGATAATCAGTAATGAAAGTTGGCTGAATATAATTCCCTTCACATTTCGCTCCAAAAATCTCATCAATCAATTTTCCTTTACCCATTGTGTTATCAACATCAATTCCCATTCCTCTTGCAGCTTCAAACAATTCGGCTTCGCTTTTTCCGGAAATATCAAAACCAGTAAAATGTTTGATAGAATCCGTCATGGTAACACGGGCGTAAGGCGCTTTAAAGTTGATTTTATGCTCACCAAAAGTAACTTCGCTAGTTCCGTTTACGGCAATCGCACAATGCTCAAGTAAACCCTCAGCAAATTCCATCATCCAGTTGTAGTCTTTGTAGGCTACATATATTTCCATTGCAGTAAATTCAGGATTATGCGTTCTGTCCATTCCTTCATTTCTAAAGTTTTTAGAGAACTCATAAACACCTTCAAAACCACCAACAATTAATCTTTTCAAATACAATTCGTTCGCAATACGCATATAAAGCGGAATGTCAAGCGAATTATGGTGTGTAATAAACGGACGTGCCGCAGCACCACCCGGAATTGGCTGTAAAACCGGAGTTTCAACCTCAAGATAACCAGCATCGTTAAAATAACTACGCATAGCGGTAAACAACTTCGTACGTTTGATGAAAGTATCTTTAACGTGTTGATTTACTGTTAAATCTACATAACGCATTCTGTAACGTAATTCTGCGTCATTAAAAGCATCGTGAATATTTCCATCTTCATCTGTTTTTGGCAAAGGAAGGGGACGTAACGTTTTACTTAAAAAAGTAAATCCATCAACACGAATACATTGCGCTCCAACTTTCGTCGTAAACAATTCACCTTCAATACCAATAAAGTCACCTAAATCAGTTAATTTTTTAAATACCGTGTTGTATAATGTTTTATCATCACCTTCACACAAAACATCGCGATTCACGTACAGTTGTAAACGTCCTTCGCTATCCTGCAATTCGGCAAAACAAGCTTTTCCCTGATCACGAACACTCATTAAACGTCCCGCAACGATTACCTTCTTACCTTCTTCAAACGACTCCTTCACTTGCTTTGAAGTATGATTTACTGGAAAAAGATTAGCCGGATAAGGATTGATTCCTAAGTTGCGTAAGTTTTGAAGTTTTTCTCTTCTAATGATTTCTTGTTCTGATAATGCCATTTTGTGCTCTTTTTTTAAGTCTGCAAAGATAAAGAAAAGAATGTACATTTCAGAATGCAGGTTTTAGATTTTTTGAAGCAATAGTTTTGGTCTTTTAATCACGTTTAGTCCCGCTATCCACTTGTATCTTTTTTGTCTCGTTCTCCAAACGAGACAAAAAAGGATACCGCTTCTATCGGGGCTAGAATTGAAGTTCTAGTTTTCAGAAGATCTTTTTAGTTTGAGTGTTTAAATGGTCTGTGGTTTTTTTGTCATGCTGAGCGGAGTCGAAGCCCGTAAGCAGCTCGACAAAGATTGACGATTTTGATTGTAGAGTTTCTTGCGGGGATTCCTCGTTCCTCGGAATGACAAACTAAACGTTGAAAAAATATTTGTATAAGAAATTAAACAAAAAACCTCAGTATCTTAGCAACTTACAACCTCAGAACCTTTCAAAAAAAATGAAATATATAAAAGCCCTTTTACTCTTACTTTTAGTTACAAGCTGCCAGGTTACCGAAACCATAACCATCAATCCCGACGGAAGCGGAAGCATTGAAGTTTTTCAGCTTCGGGACGAAAACAGTTACATGCAGTTTGGAAGGTCCTTTTCAGATTCAGAAAAATTTAGAGATACAATTTTTGTTTTTCAGGATTACATCACAAAATATAAAGAAACCTTTGTCAGATTTAGTAAGTCTGATCAGGCATTGTTTCAGGAACACGCCAATGTTAAAATGCATATAAAAGCAGATCCAATTCAAATGGAAAATTTTCAGATCGTTTCTTATGATTTTAAAAAAATAGAAGAAATACCAAATGTTTATGAGAGTCTTACTCTGGCAAATTCTTTAAAAGAAAACTACCCAATTTCAAAATCATCCTTTAAAATACAATACACTTTTGATGGCACTACTTTTAAAAGAAGTTTAGTAATACAAGACCAGAAAAAATTTGATGAGGATAAAAAAATGATCGAGGATAGGAAGAAAATGTTGGCTAAATATAAAATAGTGCAATCCTATACTATAAAATGTCACTTTCCCAGAAAAATAGAATCAGTTTCAAACGAAAAAGCAATTATTAGTCCTGATAAAAAGACCGTTACAGTCGAATTTCAACTTTTAGATTTTTCTCAAAACCCTCAAATGTCAGATTTAGAAATAGTTTTGGAGAAAAATCAATTAAACGATTAAACAAATACCCAGTTAAACATTTTGAAATAGAGTTTGTATCTTTGATAAAAAATTAACCATGATGAAATTATATAAATTACTTAGTTTTTCTTTTTTAATAGCAACATTAACAAGTTGCACGTTTACCGAAAACATGTATGTTAATGATAACGGAACAGGAAAATTTTCTGTTGACATGGATGGCTCGGCTCTAATGGAAATGGCTGGAGATCAATTGGGAAACCAAATGGGAGCAGACGCTAAAAAAGCGATCGATTCCACTTTTACCTTCAAAGAATTAATTGCAGAAAAGAAAGATAGTATTGCAAAATTATCTCCGGAAGCTCAGGCGCAAATTAAAAAAATGGAGGATTTTGTAATCAATTTAAAAATGAATGCTGAACAAAAACAGTTTCTATTAAATATTTCAACCGATTTCAAAAACGTAAATGAATTGCAGGATATGCTGCAGTCGATGAGCACGCTTCAAAAAATGGAAGCCGGAGCAAATCCTTCAACACCATTTTCAGGCTTAGGAGACAACAATAGCAAACTAAATTATACTTACGACGGAAAGAAATTTACTCGTAAAGCAATTATAGATAAACAAAAAAGCACCGAGAAAGTTAATGATTCTGCGGCAGATATGTCGAATATGATTTTTGCATCTTCGAATTATGTTTTAAAATATCATTTTCCTAAACGCGTTAAAAAGGTTTCAAACCCAACGGCCTTGTTCAGTGAAGATCGAAAAACAATTACCATTCAATATCCATTTACGGATTATATGGAAAACCCCGACAAACTTAACTTTGAAGTAGAGTTTGAAAAATAATTAAAATGAATAAAAAAATACAACTTCAGGATTTAGGTCGTAAAGATTATAAAGAAACCTGGGAGTATCAGGAAGAACTTTTTAAGGATATTGTAGACTTAAAAATCAAAAATAGAAGAGAAGAACTTGCGTTAGAAACGCCAAATTATTTGCTTTTTGTAGAGCATCCGCATGTGTATACATTGGGTAAAAGTGGTGATTTCGAAAACCTTTTATTAAACGAAAAACAACTCGAAGCAAAAGGAGCGACCTTTTATAAAATTAATCGTGGTGGTGATATTACGTATCACGGGCCAGGACAAATTGTAGGTTATCCGATTCTTGATTTAGAAAATTTCTTTAGTGATATTCATAAATATTTGCGTTTTCTCGAAGAGTCTATTATTTTGACTTTAGAAGAATACGGTTTAAAATGTGGCCGAAGCGAAGGTGAAACTGGTGTTTGGCTAGATGTTGGAACTCCATTTGCACGTAAAATTTGCGCGCTTGGCGTACGTGCTTCACGCTGGGTAACTATGCACGGATTTGCTTTGAACGTAAACGTAGATTTAGGTTATTTTGATAATATTATTCCGTGTGGAATTCGGGGAAAAGGCGTAACTTCATTACAAGTTGAACTTGGTGTAGAAAAAGTCGATGAAGAAGAAGTAAAAGCTAAAATTGTAAAACATCTGACAAATTTGTTTGAAGCAGAATTTGTTTAGAAAATCATCTTAAATAGCAGTTGCAAAAAGCTGAAGAAAATAATGTTAATCATTATTTTCTTCAGCTTTTTGCATTTTCATAAAAAATTAAAAATGTCAAGATGATTTTTATTTTACAATTAAATGCAAAGCAAAAAAAAAATTAGAAGACAATTTTTTTTAAATATCACTAAATAATTTAGAAATTATTAGAATAAAACTATTTTTATTAAATACTCATTATTAAGTAGTTATCAATTTATTTAAATTGCATATTTTTGTTTTATAAGAATTTCTCTAATGTTTTTTAGTGATAGTTTCAATTATAAGTTTTTAAATATTAGAAACATATTTTCTAAAGCCTTCAAATTTAAGTAAAGCCTAACTACAGATTTGTCAAGATTTATTGATTGCTGTCAAAATGCCAGTATAGCTTATTAAAAATATTCTGAGATTGAAAACAATTTTAAAAAAAATACGGGCATCTTTGGGCGAAAGCAGAAAGTTAAGCTGGATCAGACCAGATTAACTAAATAGTAAATCTAAACATAAGTTAATTTTTAAGAGATTCTATGGGTTTATTTTTTGTTCTAAAATTTAAAACAAATTAAAATGAAAATATTTTTTTTAATTCTCTTAATTCTCTTCTCTTTAATATCCTATTCACAAACAGGAATAATTAAAGGAAAAATTATTGACAAACAATCTGAAAAACCTCTTTCTGGCGCTGCAATTGAATTAATTGGTTCTGAAAACATTCAGGACGTCTCAGATGAACAGGGGAATTTTAAAATTCTAAATATCCCAACAGGCCGACAAAATCTTAACATTACGCTTATTGGTTACGAAAGCACTTCGATTTCTGACATAGATGTAACTTCTGGAAAAGATGTGCTCATAACAGTTTCAATGATTGAGCAGTTTAATACGCTTGATGAAATAGTTATTTCTTCCGGTTCCAATAAATCCAAGCCAATTAATAAAATGGCAATCGTTTCAACCAAACAATTTAGTCCAGAGGAAGTGAGCCGTTATTCAGGAGGAAGAAGTGATGTGGCACGTTTGGTTTCCAATTTTGCCGGAGTTTCAACAGGAGATGATACTCGAAATGACATTGTGGTTCGTGGAAACTCACCTTCGGGAATGTTATGGCGTGTCGAGGGAATTCCGGTTCCTAATCCAAATCATTTTGCGACTTTAGCCACTACCGGCGGACCTGTTTCGGCATTAAATCCAAATCTTTTGGCAAATTCAGACTTTTTAACTTCAGCGTTTCCTGCTGAATATGGGAACGCGCTTGGCGGTGTTTTTGATTTGGGATTTAGAAAAGGTAATCCTGATGATTACGAATATATGGTGAGTGTGGGAGCATATCCAGGAGTAGAAGCGATGGCCGAGGGACCTTTAGGGAAAATCGGCGGTTCTTTTCTTGTTGCTGCTCGCTATGGTTTTGTAGGGATTACTGGTTTGGCCGGAACAGCTGCACAACCCCATTATCATGATATTAGTTTTAATGTTGATTTCGGAAAACATAAAATCGGTAATTTTTCCATTTTTGGAATTTATGGTGCTTCAAATATTGATTTTCTTGGGGAAGATATTGATGCAGATGATCCATTTGCGGCTAAAGACGAAGATGGGTATGTGACTTCTGAGTTTACTTCTGTTGGTTTAAAGCACACTTTGGATATTGGAGATAACTCTTATTTAAAAACAATATTAGGATTTGCAAATTCTGGTAATACTTATATAAATGATCGTTATTATGATTACGGTACGCCAGACGAAAATAAATTGCGTTTTCAGGATAATGATAATAACGAAAACAGAATTACATTTTCGACCTTATTCAATTCAAAAATCAATAAAAAAGTAACCATCAGAACCGGACTGCTTTTCGAAAATTACACACTCGATTCGAATGTAGCCTCTAGAGACAGGCAACAAGATAATGATGGCGATGGATATCCCGATTTAGTACAGCTTATTTCTACAAATGCAAATTATAATATTGTTCAGCCGTATGCTCAGGTGCAGTTTCGATTGACTGAAAAATTTACTCTTAACGGTGGTATTCACGGACAGTATTTTTCTATTAACAAAGAATTTGCTGTCGAACCCAGAATGGCATTTTCCTATGCTATCAACGGTCGAAACAGTGTAAGTTTTGGTTACGGAATTCATCATCAAAATGTGCCTGTGCCAATTTTGTTTTTGAATGAAAATGTAAATGGAGTTCTAACGCAGACTAATAAGGATTTGGATTTGGTGCAAAGCCAGCATTTTGTTTTGGGATATGATATCAGACTGGCTAAAAAATGGCGCGGGAAAATCGAGGTTTATTATCAGGACATTGCAAAAGCTGGTGTCGAATCGTTTCCAAGTAGTTACTCTTCCTTAACTGAAGGTGCAGATTATGGCTACTCGATTGATAAAACTTCTTTGGTGAGTAATGGAAAGGGCTTTAATGAAGGGATCGAATTTACCCTTGAAAAATCTTTTAGCGACGGTTATTATTGTTTGCTTACCACTTCAATTTTCGAAAGTAAATATGAAGGCAGCGACGGAATTGAAAGAAATTCTCCTTTTAATAACGGATATGTATTAAATGTGTTGGGAGGGAAAGAATTTAAAGTAGGCAAAGAAAGAAAAAATGTTTTTTCTATCGATACCAAATTTACAACTGCAGGCGGACGCTATTACACACCGGTTGATTTGGCAGCATCTATGGAGGCTGGTTACGAAATAAAAGATGATGCCAACGCCTTTAGTCAGCAATACGATCCATATTTAAGATTAGATGTGAAGTTTGGCTTTAAAATCAATAGTAAAGTCAAAAAAAGATTTCATCAGTTTTATATTGATTTGCAAAATGTCACTAATCATACCAATATTTTTGCTTTAGAATACAATAGGTTGACCAATAGTATCAGTCAAAAAGACCAAATTGGTTTTTCACCGGATTTTGGATATAAATATCAGTTTTAGAAAAATACAGCTTCAAACAAAAAGGTGTGTCAATTGGGACAAGCCTTTTTATTCTTCAAAAAAATTCAATTCCAATTGATCGGGTAAAAGCCTGAAACTCATTCGATGGTATTTTGTTGTGCCATATTTTCGAATAGCGTCACGATGTTCTTTTGTGGGATAACCTTTGTTTTGCTTCCAGTTGTACATTGGGAATTCTTCATGAATCATGTCCATGTATTCATCGCGATAGGTTTTTGCTAATACAGAAGCCGCGGCAATACTCAAAAATTTGGCATCACCTTTTATAATACTTTGATTCGGAATTGATTTTAACAGTTGAATTTCTTCTGCAGAAAATTGTTTTCCAAAACTATTCTTCAAACCTAATTTTGCATTTAGGGAACGGTTTCCATCCACAATAATAAATTCGGGAACCTGCTTTAATTTTAAGATGCATTCCTGCATTCCTTTCATCGAAGCATTCAGGATATTTATTTCATCAATTTCGTCAGGGAGCAAGTGTGTAACCGCAAAACAAACAGCATGCTGTTCAATAAGTGGCTTTAAAAGTGCTCTTGTTTTTTCTGATAATTGTTTACTGTCGTTTAAAAATTCATGCTCAAAATGAGTTGGTAAAATTACGGCAGCAGCGGTTACAGGACCGGCCAAGCAGCCACGACCGGCTTCATCAGTGCCAGTTTCGAAAATAAATCCGGAGAAATTTTTTTCAAGCATTTTTTAAAATTTTCAACCACAATATTATAAAATTTTCTTCGAAAATATCCGTTCTTTTACTATTTGCTAAAGCATAGGTATAAATTGAAGTGTTTTTTTATTTATACGTTTTTATCTTTTACCTTTGCTTAACAAATTTTGCCAAAATAATTATATATAAAGCTATCAAATGAGAATACTCTTTTTTCTATATCTATTAATTGTACCCGTCTTAATGTTTTCGCAGGAAAAGACAACTTCTAAGAATAATTTAGATATGAATACAAAATATTCAAGTATAAATGATACACTGAAAAAGAAAAAAGCAAAAGTAGCAACGATTGATCAATATAGAATTATTACTCTGGAGCATGACACTATTTATGCTGATACATCATTAACGCTAAAAAGTGCCTACAAACAAAATCATCGCAGAAAGGATAATTTTGGACTTATGCCTTTTTCTAATATTGGTCAAACTTACAATACATTACAATACAGTCTGACAGATTATTCTCCGTACCCGGAAATTGGATTTAAAGGAAAACATTTTGATTATATTGAAGCTAGCGAAATACGATATTACTCGGTTGCAACGCCATTCACTGAGTTATTCTTTAATACAACAATAAACAAAGGGCAAAATTTAGATTCCTTTATAACGCTGAATACCTCTAAAAATCTTAATTTTTTCGTGGCTTACAGAGGATTGCGATCTGAAGGAGATTACATCAATCAATTAGTAAGTACAGGAAATTTTAGAATTGGAACAAGTTATTCTACAACAAATCGACGATATGTTTTAAATGCTCATTTTACCTTTCAGGATATTTCCAATGAAGAAAATGGCGGAATTACAACTCCTAATGATTTTGAGAGTGGTGATCCGGATTTTAAGAACCGTCAGCGTTTACAAGTTTATTTGACAGATGCTAAATCGTTCTTAAAAGGAAACCGTTTGTTTTTTGATCATGCTTTTAGGGTGAATTCAAAAGAAGGAAATAATAATTTATATGTAACACATCAATTCAATTACGAAAATAAATTTTTTGAATACACACAGCCAACTGTTCTTTCAACCGTTGACAATACTTTTGTTCAGCGTTTTGGCGAATCTTATGTTACAAATGGTATCAACGACCAGACACGTTTTGAAAAATTATACAATAAAGCGGGACTTGCTTATGAAAATATACTTTTAGGTAAATTTTCGTTTTTTCTGGATGATTACAGATCTAATTATAAATACGGGAGAATTATCATCGATGAATCAGGTCGCGTTATTCCGGATAATTTATTCTTGCAGATTAATAATTTTGGAGGACAATACGAATACCAGAAAAATAAATGGAATGGCCGATTTTTATACACAAGATCAATTACAAACCAATCGCTTTCTGATTTAGATGCAAAATTGAGATATAATTGGAATGAGAAAATACAATTTGATTTTAGATACCGCAATATCAATAAGCTGCCAAATAATAACTACAACTTGTATCAAAGCAGTTATGTAGAGTATAATTGGTCTAATAATTTTAAGAACGAAAAAATCAATCAACTTAGTGCCAATGTTTATACGCCGTGGCTTAATGCAGAGGTTCAATATTCAATTTTAAAAGATCATTTGTATTTTGAAGATGTTTCTACAGATGCACAAATTGCAGCTCAAACTCAAATTATAAATCCGGCGCAATACGGAAATGTCATCAATTATTTATCTGTTAAGGCAAGTAAAGAGTTTAAATTTGGGCCTTTTGGTTTAGATAATACACTTTTATATCAAAAGGTGGATCAATCTGATATGATTTTGAATGTTCCTGATTTTGTAACCAGAAATACATTTTATTATTCGGGTTTCTTTTTTAAGAAAGCACTGTATATGCAGTCAGGAATTGTATTTAATTATTTTACCAAATATTATGGTAATGATTATAATCCTGTTATTGGGGAATTTTTTGTGCAAAATAAGAAGGAAATAGGAGGATATCCATTGTTCGATGTTTTTGTAAACGCAAGAATTCGTCAGACGCGATTTTATCTAAAAGCAGAGCACTTAAATGCTTTGTTTTCTAAAAGCGATTATTATGCGGCACCAAATAATCCTTATCGTGATTTTACTATTAGATTTGGTTTGGTTTGGAACTTCTTCCAATAAAATCAGATTATATTTTTTAAACCAAATACTTAAATAAACATAAAATGGACTTTTCAAATAATATTTTAGGGACAATTGGTAATACACCATTGGTAAAACTCAACAAAATTGTTGCTGAAATTGATGCGTTAGTATTAGCAAAGGTCGAAACTTTTAATCCTGGAAATTCTGTAAAAGACAGGATGGCTGTAAAAATGGTCGAAGATGCTGAGGCAGATGGTCGTTTAAAACCCGGCGGTACAATTATTGAAGGGACTTCTGGAAATACCGGAATGGGATTGGCGCTTGTAGCCATCATTAAAGGGTATAAATTAATATGTGTTATATCAGACAAGCAATCTAAAGAAAAGATGGATATTTTGCGTGCTGTTGGCGCAAAAGTTGTCGTTTGTCCTACTGATGTTGAACCTACTGATCCTCGTTCTTATTACTCTGTTTCAAAGCGTTTGGCTGAAGAAACCCCGAATTCCTGGTATGTGAATCAATACGATAACTTATCAAATTCTTTGGCGCATTATGAGCAAACAGGACCAGAAATCTGGAAACAAACGGATGGTAAAATAACGCATTTTGTTGTTGGAGTAGGGACCGGAGGTACAATATCTGGTGTTGGAAAATATCTAAAAGAAAAAAATCCAAATATTAAAATTTGGGGAATTGATACGTATGGTTCTGTTTTCAAAAAATACCATGAGACTGGAATTTTTGATGAAAATGAAATTTACTCTTATATAACAGAAGGAATCGGAGAAGATATTTTACCAAAAAATGTTGATTTCTCTTTGATTGATGGTTTTACAAAAGTAACTGATAAAGATGCCGCGGTTTACACCAGAAAGATTGCTCTTGAAGAGGGGATTTTTGTTGGAAACTCTGCTGGTGCTTGTATTAAAGGGCTATTACAGCTTAAAGAACACTTTAAGCCTGATGATGTTGTGGTGGTGCTTTTTCATGATTCAGGAAGCCGTTACGTAGGTAAAATGTTTAACGACGACTGGATGCGTGAACGTGGTTTCTTAGAAGAAAATGTAACAAAAGCTGAAGATGTAATCAAAGATCATATCGACAAGCAATTAATTGTTGTTCGTACTGAAGAATTAGTTTCCCACGCTATTGAGCGTATGAGAAAATATAAAATTTCGCAAATTCCGGTGGTAGATATTAACGGATTTGTCGGTTCTGTTGATGAAACGGATTTATTCAGAAGTTACGTTGCCGATAAAAATGTAGCCGAAAAACCCATTAAAGAAGTGATGGGGAAACCCTTTCCAATTGTTAAATTAGGAACTCCAATTGAAGAAGTTTCTAAATTATTTACTAAAGAAAATGATGCTGTTTTAGTAGATTTAGAAAATGGGCACCATCATATTATTACAAAATATGATATTATCGGAGCAATAAAATAAGACAATTTTTATAACTTTATGAATCCATAATTCTAATTTTAGTGATTAGATTTATGGATTTTTTTATCTCACATCAAATTTAAGAAATGAACTTTACCGCAATAGATTTTGAAACAGCGACAAGTTACCATCCATGCTCCGTTGGAATAGTTACGGTCGAAAATGGAATTATAGTAGACGAGTTTGTCTCCTTAATTAAACCGCCAAATAACGAATACAATCCTTTTACAATTCAGGTTCATGGAATTTATCCGCGTGATACAGTCAATGCAAAATCTTTTTTACAAGTTTATCCTGAAATAGAAAGAAGACTTAGAAATAGAATTGTGGTGGCGCATAACGAAAGTTTTGACCGGAATGTATTGGTTAAATCGATGGCGCTTCATGGTTTGCAATATGAAGATTTAAATATTGCTTCGAAATGGGAATGCACAGTTAAGATTTACAAATCTAAAGGATTGAAGCCAACGAAACTTAGTGACTGCTGTCGGGAAATGAAGATCCAACTAAATCATCATGAAGCCTTATCTGATGCCCGTGCATGTGCTAAATTATATCTTTTAAGATAAATTAAATTAATTGTAAGATTAGTATTATATTTTTGTTATTTTTAGGCTTTTAAAATTTAATAGAAGTCATAAAATGCGAGAGGATTTTCTTCATTATCTCTGGAAATTCAAGAAGTTTGAAACCTTGAATTTGAAAACAACTACAAATGAGCAGATTACAATTATCAAAACAGGAGATTATTTGCAGCTTTCCGGGCCTGATTTCTTTAATGCCCAAATTAGAATAGGAGATCAGAAGTGGGCAGGAAATGTTGAAATTCATTTAAAATCATCAGACTGGTATGTACATCATCACGAAAAAGATCCAGCTTACGAAAATGTAATTTTGCATGTGGTATGGGAACATGACACGGAAATATTCAGTAAAAATAATAGTGAAATTCCTGTTTTGGTTTTGAAAGATTATGTTCCATCAGAAATAATAAATAATTACAATTCATTAATATCTCCAAAAACATGGATACCATGTGAAAAGCAAATAGCTCAAGTTGAAGAATTTGTTTTTAAAAACTGGCAGGAAAGATTATTTTTTGAACGCCTGGAAAGGAAATCAAAATTTATTTACGAGTTACTTACAGAAACAAATAGCGACTGGGAATATGTTTTATTTTGCTTGTTAGCGAAAAACTTTGGTTTGAATACAAATGGTGAAACATTCTTAAAAATCGCCAAATCTGTTCCGTTTTCAATTATCCGAAAAGAAAGTTTTGAAGTCGAAAATCTTGAAGCATTAATTTTTGGAAATTCTGGTTTATTAGATTGTATAAAGGAAGATGTTTATTTTAAAGATTTGAAAATTAGATATTTCTATCTTTTGAATAAGTATCAATTAGAAAAAGTTTATACAGAGCCATTACAGTTTTTTAAGCATCGTCCTGATAATTTTCCAACAATTCGCCTTTCTCAATTAGCAAGTTTATACAGTAAACATCACAATTTATTCTCCAAAGTGATTAATTTAAAATCAGTAAAAGATGTTTATAGTTTATTTAATGTTTCTACAAGTCTGTATTGGGAAAATCATTATCAGTTTGATAAAGTAAGTCCGAAGAAATCAAAATTACTATCCAGTTCTTTTATAGATTTATTAATTGTCAATACGATTATTCCGCTTCAATTTGCTTATTCAAATAGGATGGGCGAATCAAATTCCGAAGATCTTATTGAATTTATGACTGAAGTGACTCCTGAAAAAAATAGCATTATAAGCAAATTCGAAAGTTTTGGAATAATTCCAAAAAATGCTTTTGAAACACAGACTTTGCTTCAGCTTAAAAATGAGTATTGCAACAACAATGCTTGCTTGCAATGTGCTATCGGAATGGAATTATTAAAGAATAATTAGAAAATGAGTTAATTAGAAAATGAAATAATTAGATAATTTGTACTTTTGTCTAAATCTAAAATCTAAAATTAGAAATGTCAGCAATTTTAAAGCTTAAATTTTTCTTTGAGAAATACGGATTTCATGTTTCATCGCGACTAGCGGATAAACTTGGAATGCGTGTTACAAGTGTGAGATTGTTTTTTATCTACATATCATTTGTAACTGCTGGGTTAGGTTTTGGAATCTATCTGACGTTAGCTTTCTGGATTCGTCTAAAGGATTTAATTCGTGCAAAACGAACATCAGTATTTGATTTATAAAAGTAATTTTCAAGCATAAAAAAAGGGTCATATAATTTTTATATGACCCTTTTTTTATGCTTTTATCTTGAATATTATTTATCAGGATTGTTTAATTTACTGTTTTTCTTACCGTAAACAAAGTAAATAACGATTCCTAACGCCATCCAAACTACAAGTCTTGCCCAGCTTTCATTTGGTAATGAATACATTAAAGCTAAACATATAACGATACCTGCAACTGGTACAAATGGAACCCACGGAGTTCTAAAAGCTCTTGGAGCATCCGGCATTTTTTTACGCATAACCATAACACCAATACATACTAGAACGAATGCCAATAATGTTCCAATACTTACCATATGTCCTAAATCACTTACTGGTACAAGTCCAGCAAATAAACTTACAAAGACTAAAAAGAAAATGTTTGTTTTCCATGGAGTACGGAATTTTGCGTGAATTTCACTAAAGAAAGGAGGTAATAAACCGTCTTTACTCATTGTATAGAATACACGGCTTTGTCCCATAAGCATTACTAACATTACAGAAGTATATCCAGCTAAGATAGCAACAATTAATCCTGTTTGTAAAAAGTCATAACCAGTTACAGCAAAAGCAGTAGCTGCAGGTTTTGCATCTCCTGCAAATTTATAATAAGGTACAAGTCCTGTCATTACGTGAGAGAACAATACGTATAAAAGCGTACAAATTACCAACGATCCTAAAATACCAATTGGCATTCCTTTTTGAGGATTTTTAGCTTCCTGAGCAGCAGTAGAAACAGCATCAAAACCAATAAAGGCAAAAAATACTGTACCGGCTCCGGCAGCAATTCCTGACCATCCAAATTCTCCAAAAACACCTGTATTCTCAGGAATGTACGGAGTATAATTAGTAGGGTCGATAAATTTCCATCCTAATACAATAAAGATGATAACAACAGCGACTTTTATCACAACTAATACGTTGTTTAACGATGCAGATTCTTTAGTTCCTTTTATCAATAATAAAGATAATACTGAAACGATAAATATTGCCGGAAGGTTTACAATTCCACCATGAATTACTGTACCATTACTTAGAGTTAAAGTTTCCCAAGGAGAACAAATTAAATCGGGTGGTAAATGAATTCCGTATTTCGCAAGTAGTTCAAGAAGGTACCGCGACCAGCTCACACCGACAGTTGCGGCACCTAAAGCGTATTCTAAAACTAAATCCCAACCGATAATCCAGGCCATAAATTCTCCCATAGTAGCATATGAGTACGTATAAGCACTACCTGCAACCGGAATCATTGATGCGAATTCAGCATAGCAAAGTCCTGCAAAAGCGCAACCTACTGCTGCTAAAATAAAAGAAATCGTTACTGCTGGACCAGCATGGTCAGCAGCTGCAATTCCTGTTAGCGAAAATAGTCCCGCTCCAATAATTGCTCCAACTCCAAGTGCAACAAGCGAACGTGAAGATAAGGTTCTTTTTAGTCCTTTTTCAGATTCGGATGCTTCACCGAGCAATACCGAAAGAGGTTTAGTTTTCCAAATTGACATACTATTATATTGGTTTATTGTTATTAAGCTCCAAATGTATCGTTTTTTATAAAAAATAAAAACAATTAAATCGTTTTAAGTTATAAAATATCGAAAATTTATGCAAAATACCTAATTTGTGATGCTTAAGTGTTGAGATTCATCAATTTAATTTTGATGTTTGTGAATATAGTATAATTTCGGAGTAATATTTTTTACTATTTTTCTTAATAAATTAATATTTTATTGTTTATTTTATGCTTTTAAAACGATTGAATATTTTATTTTAATGATAAATTTTAAAACGCTCGCATTACATTTTAAATTTACAAGACAGCAACGTACAGGAATTTTTTTACTTTTTTTGATTATTGTCATGTTGCAATTGGTTTACTTTTTCGTAGATTTTAATTTGGATGAAAAAAACTTTCAGGAAGAGAATAAGTGGACTTCTTTGCAATCTGAAATTGATTCTTTGAAATTAGCGAAATATAATGAAAGACCACACGTGTATAAATTCAATCCAAACTTTATTTCAGATTATAAAGGTTATAAACTTGGAATGTCGACTCAGGAAATTGACCGATTGTTTGCTTTTCGAAAAGAAAATAAATATGTAAATTCTGCGGAAGAGTTTCAGCACATAACGGGAGTATCTGATTCTTTACTGAATGTTATTTCGCCTCTTTTTAAATTTCCTGAATGGATTCAGAAAAAAAATAATTTCAAAGTAGATAAAAAAGAATTTGTTCAGAAAACAGATTTTAAAAAAGAAAAGATTGTAATTTTAGATATCAATCAGGCAACGCAGGAAGATTTGATTAAAATTTATGGAGTAGGTGAGGCTTTGTCTTTAAGAATATTAAAACAGAAAGAAATATTAGGTTATTTTGTCTCGATGGAACAAATGAATGATGTCTGGGGGCTATCGCCAGAAGTTATTGCCGAATTGAAGACTCATTTTAAAGTTATATTACCTGTCAATCTTAAGAAAATTGCAATTAATGACGCGTCTTTAAAAGAATTATCTCAATTTCCATATTTCAGATATGCATTGGCAAAACAGATAGTAACCGCTAGAAGTATGGACGGTAATTTTGAAAATATTGAGGATTTAGCAAAAATTAAAGGTTTTCCTGTTGAAAAAGCAAAAATAATTAGTTTATATTTGGAGTTCTAAAAAAAAACAGGCAACAATGAATTTTGATTACAACGAAACACAGTCAATGATTGCGCAGTCTATTAAAGATTTTGCAGAAAAGAACATTAGACCTAATATAATGGAATGGGATGAAGCTCAAATTTTTCCGGTTCCACTCTTTAAGAAATTAGGAGAAATGGGATTTATGGGGGTTTTAGTACCTGAAGAATACGGTGGTTCTGGATTGGGATATCATGAATATATTACGGTTGTAGAGGAAATTTCAAAAGTTGATCCTTCCATTGGCTTGTCTGTTGCGGCTCATAATTCATTGTGTACAAATCATATATTAACTTTTGGAAATGAAGAGCAAAAGAAAAAATGGTTGCCAAAATTAGCAACTGCTGAATATATTGGTGCCTGGGGCTTAACAGAGCACAATACCGGTTCTGATGCAGGAGGGATGAATACAACCGCAGTTAAAGATGGTGATTTCTGGGTTGTTAATGGAGCAAAGAATTTTATTACACATGCTATTTCTGGAGATATCGCTGTGGTGATTGTTCGTACAGGAGAAAAAGGTGACTCTAAAGGAATGACTGCATTTGTCTTTGAAAAAGGAATGGCTGGGTTTTCTTCAGGAAAAAAAGAGAATAAATTAGGAATGCGTGCAAGCGAAACTGCTGAATTGGTTTTTGACAATTGTCGTGTTCCGGATGCCAATAGATTGGGAGAAGTCGGACAAGGATTTGTTCAGGCAATGAAAATATTAGATGGAGGACGAATTTCTATTGGTGCCTTGTCACTTGGAATCGCAAAAGGAGCTTATGAAGCTGCTTTGAAATATTCGAAAGAAAGATATCAGTTTGGACAGCCTATTAGCAGTTTTCAGGGAATTTCATTTAAACTGGCTGATATGGCTACGGAAATAGAAGCTTCAGAATTATTACTTCATAAAGCTGCTTTCTTAAAGCAGCAACACAAACCAGTAACAACACTTGGTGCAATGGCTAAGATGTATGCTTCAGAAGCATGTGTAAAAATTGCAAACGAAGCGGTTCAGATTCACGGTGGATATGGTTATACAAAAGATTTTCCTGTAGAGAAGTTTTACAGAGATTCTAAATTATGTACAATTGGGGAAGGGACAACCGAAATACAGAAATTAGTTATATCTAGAAATTTGTTGAAAGAATAAAGAGTAAAGAGTAAAGAGTAAAGAGTAAAGAGTAAAGAGTAAAGAGTAAAGAGTAAAGAGTAAAGAGTAAAGAGTAAAGAGTAAAGAGTAAAGATTTACGCTAAAATCTATTTTCTTTCTTCTATGTTCTTTTTTCTTAAAAATAATTCATAATTCATACCTCATAATTCAAAATTAATATATACTTTTGCACCCTTAACGAGAGGAGGTGTCTATATTATGTTAATTATACCAATTAAAGACGGAGAAAATATCGATAGAGCATTAAAGCGCTATAAAAGAAAATTTGATAAAACAGGAACTGTTCGTCAACTAAGAGCACGTACTGCTTTTATTAAGCCTTCTGTTATCAAAAGAGCTCAAATTCAAAAAGCTGCTTACATTCAAAACATGAGAGATGGTTTAGAAAGTTAATATCAGACTTTTCAAAAATAATTACCGTTAGCTGTCAAATATTTGATGCTAACGGTTTTTTTATGCTTAATTTTGAGATTATATAATAGGTGTAGTGCTATTAAGTTTTCTGTCAAATAAAAAAAAGTTTATTCTGATGAAATCAAATAAAGATGCTTTTCGTGATTATCTTCAATTGGAGAAAAAATATTCAGTGCATACGGTTAATGCGTATTTAAATGATATTGAATTCTTTGAGACGTTTAATAGAGTTAATTTTGAGCAGGAAAGCATCGAGAAGGTAAATTATGGTCAGATTAGAAGTTGGATTGTTTCTTTGGTAGATCAAAATCTTTCTAATGTATCTGTAAATAGAAAGATGGCTTCGTTAAAGTCTTTTTATAAGTTTCTTTTGAAAACAAAACAAATAGAAGTCAGTCCGATGCTGAAGCATAAAGCATTGAAAACTCCTAAGATTGTCCAGATTCCGTTTTCTGAAAAAGAGCTAACGGATTTGATGCAGCAGGTTGGCTCTCCTGTTGGTTTTGAGGAAATACGTGATAAACTTGTTGTTGATCTTTTTTATACGACAGGAATGCGTAGGGCGGAATTAATACATTTAATGATGCGAAATGTCGATTTGTCTTCCAATATTGTTAAGGTTTTGGGTAAAAGAAATAAAGAGCGTATAATTCCGGTATTGCCAATTATTGCAGATCAGATTAATTTGTATTTAAAGGAGCGTTCTGCTCTTGATGAAATAGTAGATGATGATTATTTTTTTATTTCAAAAAAAGGATTAAAATTAAGTGAATCTTTTGTGTATCGATTAATAAATTCTTACTTTAGTAGGGTCTCTGAGAAGGTAAAAAAAAGTCCTCATGTGCTACGGCATACATTTGCGACTCACTTGCTGAATAACGGAGCGGATTTAAATTCAGTTAAGGAGTTATTAGGGCATTCGAGTCTGGCATCTACACAAGTTTATACTCATAATAGTTTAGCGGAGCTTAAAAAGGTGTATGGTGATGCGCATCCTCGAAATAAATAATACTTCTGAAATGTTTAACCCTAAAATTAATATTATGAAGGTAGATGTTCATGCAGTTAACTTTACTGTTGACCGAAAGTTGGTGGATTTTATTCAGGAAAGAATGGATAAATTAGAAAAATATTACGATCGAGTGGTCTCGGCAGATGTTTTTTTAAAGGTAGAAAGAACAAGTGATAAGGAGAATAAGGCGGTAGAGATAAAGATTAATGTTCCGGGAGATGATTTTTTGGTTAAAAAACAATGTAAGACATTTGAAGAAGCTGTCGAGCTTTCGGCAGAATCTTTAGAGCGTTTACTAGTAAAAAGGAAAGAAAAAATAAGAGCGCATATATAATTGAGCATAATTGAAAATTTTTTTCAAAAAATGTTTTGATACAAAGATAAAATAGCTACATTTGCAGTCCGTTAGAAATAGCGGACTTTTTTATTGATATTGCCAGCGTAGCTCAGTTGGCTAGAGCAGCTGATTTGTAATCAGCAGGTCGTGGGTTCGAGTCCCTCCGCCGGCTCTAAATATTTCAAATGCGATTTGAAATTGTTCATGCAATTATTGATAAAAAAAGGGGAGATACTCAAGCGGCCAACGAGGGCAGACTGTAAATCTGCTGTGTGAACTTCGCAGGTTCGAATCCTGCTCTCCCCACAAAAAAAAAGAAGTTAAGATTTCGGATTGTAGGTTTTGGATTTGTAAAATCTAAAATCTAAATTCAAAAATCTAAAATCAGAACTCTCTGCCGACTTAGCTCAGGGGTAGAGTGCTTCCTTGGTAAGGAAGAGGTCACGGGTTCAATTCCCGTAGTTGGCTCAAGTAAGTAGGAAATTGAAAATTAATATATAACTAAGATTAAAAATTAAGTAAAATGGCAAAGGAGAATTTTAATCGTTCCAAACCGCACTTAAACATAGGTACAATTGGACACGTGGATCACGGAAAAACTACATTAACTGCTGCAATTACAAAAGTATTGTCTGATGCAGGTTACTGTCAAGCAAAATCGTTTGATCAAATCGATAACGCTCCAGAGGAGAAAGAAAGAGGTATTACTATTAATACATCACACGTAGAGTATGAAACAGCTAACCGTCACTACGCTCACGTTGACTGTCCAGGTCACGCGGATTACGTAAAGAACATGGTTACTGGTGCTGCTCAAATGGACGGAGCTATCTTAGTAGTTGCTGCTACAGATGGTCCAATGCCACAAACTCGTGAGCACATCCTTTTAGGTCGTCAGGTTGGTATTCCAAGAATCGTTGTTTTTATGAACAAAGTGGATATGGTTGATGATGCTGAATTGTTAGAGCTTGTTGAAATGGAAATTAGAGATTTATTATCTTTCTACGAATATGATGGAGATAATGGTCCTGTTGTTCAAGGTTCTGCTTTAGGAGGATTGAATAATGATCCTGCTTGGGTACCAAAAATCATTGAATTAATGGAAGCTGTTGATGCTTGGATCGAAGAGCCAGTGCGTGACGTAGCTAAACCATTCTTGATGCCGGTTGAAGATGTATTTACAATCACTGGTCGTGGAACTGTTGCTACAGGTCGTATCGAAACAGGTATTGCTAATACAGGAGATCCAGTTGAAATCATTGGTATGGGAGCTGATAAATTAACTTCTACTATTACTGGAGTTGAGATGTTCCGTAAAATCCTTGATAGAGGTGAAGCTGGAGATAACGTAGGTTTATTGTTAAGAGGTATTGATAAAGAATCTATCAAAAGAGGAATGGTTATCATTAAGCCAGGATCAGTAAAGCCACACGCTACTTTCAAAGCTGAGGTTTATATCTTGAAAAAAGAAGAAGGTGGACGTCATACTCCATTCCATAATAACTACCGTCCACAGTTCTATGTACGTACAACTGACGTAACAGGAGTTATTACTTTACCAGAAGGAGTAGAGATGGTAATGCCAGGAGATAACTTGACTATTAATGTTTCTTTATTAAGCCCAATCGCGATGAGCGTAGGTTTACGTTTCGCTATCCGTGAAGGTGGTAGAACAGTAGGAGCTGGTCAGGTTACTGAAATCGTAGGATAATCCTATAAATATTATAAAAAAAGCCAGTTGATTTTCTTAACCGAAATCACTGGCTTTTAATTACGGGCGTAGTTCAAGGGTAGAATAGCGGTCTCCAAAACCGTTGATGGGGGTTCGAATCCCTCCGCCCGTGCAATATAAAATATATCAAATGACAAAAGTTACTAATTATTTATCAGAGGCTTTCGAAGAGTTAAAGTCAAATGTTACTTGGCCTGCTTGGGCTGAGGTTCAAAAATTGACAATTGTTGTGGCTGTATTTTCGGTATTATTCGCTTTGGCAACATGGGGAGTAGACGAATTTTTTGCAAAAGCTTTGGCTGGATTTTTTAACTGGTTAAAAGGATAATTTTTTTGTGATGGCAGATAATAATGTGAAAAAATGGTACGTAGTTAGAGCTGTAAGCGGACAAGAAAATAAAGTCAAAGCTTACATTGAAACTGAGATTGCCAGATTAGGTATGGGTGATTATGTTTCCCAAGTTTTGGTGCCTACAGAAAAAGTAGTTACTGTAAAAGAAGGAAAAAAAATGTCTAAGGATAAAGTTTACTTTCCTGGATACGTTATGATCGAAGCCAATTTAGTTGGTGAGATACCTCATATTATTAAATCTATTACAAGTGTAATTGGTTTTTTAGGTGAGATTAAAGGAGGAGAACCTGTTCCTTTGAGATTGTCTGAAGTAAATCGTATGTTAGGTAAAGTGGATGAGTTAGCTGTAAATACAGATACTCGTGCGATTCCATTCAACTTAGGAGAAACTGTTAAAGTGATCGATGGTCCTTTTAACGGATTTAACGGTACAGTTGAAAAAATAAATGAAGAAAAGCGTAAACTTGAAGTTATGGTTAAGATTTTCGGAAGAAAAACGCCATTAGAATTAAGTTTTATGCAAGTTGAAAAAGTATAATTTTTTGTTACATATATAATAACCATTGTAATCGCTTCCATTGATTGCAGTGTTAAATTTTTTAAAAATGGCTAAAGAAATTAGTAAGGTAGTTAAACTACAAGTTAAGGGAGGTGCTGCGAATCCGTCGCCACCGGTTGGACCTGCTTTAGGAGCTGCTGGGGTAAACATCATGGAGTTTTGTAAGCAATTTAATGCTAGAACTCAAGATAAACCTGGCAAAATATGCCCAGTGCAAATCACTGTGTATAAAGACAAATCATTTGATTTTGTCGTTAAGACTCCTCCAGCAGCAGTTCAGTTAATGGAAGCTGCAAAGCTAAAATCTGGTTCTGGTGAGCCTAATCGTAAAAAAGTAGCTAGTGTTACTTGGGAACAAATTAGAGCAATTGCTGATGACAAAATGCCTGACTTAAATGCATTCACTATTGAGGCTGCAATGAGTATGGTTGCTGGAACAGCTAGATCTATGGGTATAACTGTATCAGGAGAAGCTCCTTTTTAATTAAGAAAAAGACATGGCAAAATTAACAAAAAAGCAAAAAGAGGCTGCTTCAAAAATTGAAAAGAACAAACTATATTCTCTTAAAGATGCTGCGGCATTATTAAAAGTAGTTGCTTCTGCAAAATTTGATGAGTCTGTTGATATCGCAGTTCGTTTGGGTGTAGATCCAAGAAAAGCGAATCAAATGGTTAGAGGTGTGGTTACATTACCTCACGGAACAGGTAAAGACGTTAAAGTATTAGCATTGGTTACTCCAGATAAAGAAGCGGAAGCTAAAGAAGCTGGGGCTGATTATGTAGGTCTTGACGATTATTTACAAAAAATTAAAGATGGTTGGACAGATGTTGATGTAATTATCACGATGCCAGCTGTTATGGGTAAATTAGGTCCATTAGGTCGTATTTTAGGACCTAGAGGTTTAATGCCAAACCCTAAAACGGGTACTGTAACTATGGATGTTGCAAAAGCTGTTGCAGAGGTAAAAGCTGGTAAAATTGACTTTAAAGTTGATAAAACTGGTATCGTTCACGCAGGAATTGGTAAAGTTTCTTTTGGAGCTGAGCAAATTGTTGACAACGCACACGAAATTATTCAAACATTAATAAAACTTAAGCCAACTGCTGCTAAAGGTACCTACATTAAAGGTATTCACCTTACAAGCACTATGAGTCCTGCTATTGCATTGGATCCAAAAGCAGTATAATTGGTAGTTAAAAATTTTTAGTATGACTAGAGAAGAAAAATCAATCGCGATTGAAAATTTAACTGCGCAGTTAGCTGGTACAAATATCATTTATGTATCTGATATTTCTGGATTAAACGCAGAAACAACTTCAAACTTACGTAGAGCTTGTTTTAAAGCAGGTATCAAATTAGAAGTTGTAAAGAACACTTTGCTTGCAAAAGCAATGGAAGCTTCTTCTAATGATTATGGTGATTTACCTTCAGTATTGACTGGTAACAGTGCTATCTTCATTTCTGATGTAGCTAATGCGCCTGGAAAAATTATCAAAGATTTCCGTAAGAAATCTGATAAACCAGTTTTAAAAGGAGCTTACATCAATTCTGAGGTATATATTGGAGATAATCAATTAGATGCATTAGCAACTATTAAATCTAAAGAGGAACTTCTTGGAGAACTTATTGGATTATTGCAATCACCAGCTCAAAGAGTTATCTCTGCTTTACAAAATCAATTCGCAAACAGCGAAGAGACAGAAGCATAATAACACATGCAGGGAATGTTATTTCCTTGCTGCTTAATTAGCGCACAATAAATAAATTATATTTTACAAATCATTTTAAACGATAGAAAAAATGGCAGATTTGAAACAATTCGCAGAACAATTAGTTAACTTAACAGTTAAAGAAGTTAACGAATTAGCAACAATATTAAAAGACGAGTATGGTATCGAGCCTGCTGCTGCAGCTGTAGTAGTTGCTGCTGGTGGTGGAGAAGGTGCTGCTGAAGAGGCACAAACTGAATTTACAGTTGTATTAAAAGAAGCTGGTGCTTCTAAATTAGCAGTTGTAAAATTAGTAAAAGAACTTACAGGTTTAGGTTTGAAAGAAGCTAAAGATGTAGTTGACGGTGCTCCAAGTAACGTTAAAGAAGGTGTTTCTAAAGAAGAGGCTGAAGGTCTTAAAAAATCATTAGAAGAAGCTGGAGCTGTAGTTGAGCTTAAATAATTCAACTCGGTTTTAAGAACTAGGTTTAGGTCTTGAGGTAACTCAAAGGCCTAAACCATTTTTCGTATAATAAAATATATCAAGTTTTATTATAAAATAGTTTAAAATACGAAAAAGCTTTTGATCAATACGAAGAAAAAAAATTGAACTAATTTTTTGTTTATTTTTAAAGATGTATTGATTATAATAAGAAAGTATAGATTAAACAGTGTGTTTTTACACAAAAAATTACTTTTTTTTAATCAAAATTTTGTCCATTGATGATAACAAATCAGACTGAAAGATTGAATTTTGCCTCTACAAAAAATATCCCTGACTATCCGGATTTCCTAGATGTTCAGGTTAAATCTTTTAAAGATTTCTTTCAATTAGAAACGAAATCTGACGAAAGAGGCAACGAAGGGTTATACAACACCTTCATGGAAAACTTTCCAATCACAGATACAAGAAACAACTTTGTATTGGAGTTCCTAGATTATTTTGTTGATCCACCACGTTATACAATTCAAGAATGTATAGAGAGAGGTCTAACTTATAGTGTGCCTTTAAAAGCCAGGTTAAAACTATACTGTACAGATCCAGAACACGAAGATTTTGAAACTATTGTACAAGATGTTTATCTTGGAACAATACCTTATATGACTCCAAGCGGTACTTTTGTTATCAATGGTGCTGAGCGTGTAGTAGTATCTCAACTACACCGTTCTCCTGGTGTTTTCTTTGGTCAATCATTCCATGCAAATGGTACAAAACTTTATTCTGCCAGAGTAATTCCTTTTAAAGGTTCTTGGATAGAATTTTCTACAGATATCAATAGTGTAATGTACGCTTATATCGATAGAAAGAAAAAATTACCTGTTACAACTTTATTCCGTGCAATCGGGTTTGAAAGAGATAAGGATATCCTTGAAATTTTCGACTTAGCTGAAGAAATTAAAGTTTCTAAAACAGGTATTAAAAAATATATTGGAAGAAGACTTGCCGCACGTGTATTGAATACTTGGCACGAGGATTTCGTTGATGAAGATACCGGTGAGGTAGTTTCTATCGAACGTAACGAAATCATCCTTGATAGAGATACAATTATCGACAAAGATAATGTTGAAGAAATCATCGATTCTAATGTAAAATCTATTTTGTTACACAAAGAGGATAATAATCAGGCAGATTATGCTATTATTCATAATACGTTACAAAAAGATCCAACAAACTCTGAAAAAGAAGCTGTAGAGCACATTTACCGTCAGTTGCGTAACGCTGAACCGCCTGATGAAGAAACTGCTCGTGGTATTATAGATAAATTGTTCTTCTCTGATCAACGTTATAACTTAGGTGAAGTTGGTCGTTATAGAATGAACAAAAAACTTGGTTTAGATATCCCAATGGAAAAGCAAGTGCTTACCAAAGAAGATATCATTACCATTGTAAAATATTTGATCGAATTGATCAACTCTAAAGCAGAGATTGATGATATTGATCACTTATCAAACCGTCGTGTTAGAACAGTTGGAGAACAATTGTCTCAACAATTCGGTGTTGGTTTAGCACGTATGGCTAGAACTATTCGTGAGAGAATGAACGTTAGAGATAACGAGGTGTTTACACCAATTGATTTGATTAATGCTAAAACATTATCATCAGTTATCAATTCTTTCTTTGGTACTAACCAGTTATCTCAATTTATGGATCAAACGAATCCATTAGCTGAGATTACACACAAAAGAAGACTTTCTGCACTTGGACCTGGTGGACTTTCGAGAGAGAGAGCTGGTTTTGAGGTTCGTGACGTTCACTATACACACTATGGTCGTTTATGTCCGATTGAAACTCCAGAGGGACCAAACATTGGTTTGATTTCATCTCTTGGTGTTTATGCAAAAGTTAACGGAATGGGTTTCATCGAAACTCCTTACCGTAAAGTAACAAATGGTGTAGTTGATTTAGAAAGTACTCCAATTTACTTAAGTGCTGAAGAAGAAGAAGGAAAAATGATTGCTCAGGCAAACATTGAAATGGATGCTTCAGGTAAAATTACAGCTAGCAATGTTATTGCTCGTGAGGAAGGTGACTTCCCGGTAGTTGAACCATCTGCAGTACATTATACAGACGTTGCTCCTAACCAGATTGCTTCGATTTCGGCTTCATTGATTCCTTTCTTGGAACATGATGATGCGAACCGTGCGTTGATGGGATCTAACATGATGCGTCAGGCGGTTCCTTTGATCCGTCCGGAAGCACCAATTGTTGGTACAGGTTTAGAGCGTCAGGTAGCTTCAGATTCTAGAGTATTGATTAATGCTGAAGGAGATGGAACTGTAGAATATGTTGATGCTAACATTATTACTATCAAATACGACCGTACTGAAGAAGAAAGAATGGTAAGTTTTGATGCTGATGAAAAAACATACAACTTAATTAAATTTAGAAAAACCAATCAAGGAACAAGTATCAACTTGAAACCTATCGTAAGAAAAGGTGACAGAGTTAGTCTTGGACAAGTATTATCAGAAGGATATGCTACTCAAAATGGTGAATTAGCTTTAGGTAGAAACTTAAAAGTTGCGTTCATGCCATGGAAAGGGTATAACTTTGAGGATGCGATTGTAATTTCTGAGAAAGTAGTTCGTGATGATATTTTTACTTCTATCCACGTTGATGATTATTCATTAGAGGTTAGAGATACTAAGTTAGGAAATGAAGAGTTAACAAACGATATTCCTAACGTTTCTGAAGAAGCTACTAAAGATTTAGATGAAAACGGTATGATCAGAATTGGAGCAGAGGTTAAGCCTGGCGACATTTTGATTGGAAAAATTACACCAAAAGGAGAATCAGATCCTACTCCGGAAGAGAAATTGCTTCGTGCAATCTTCGGGGATAAAGCGGGAGATGTAAAAGATGCTTCATTGAAAGCTTCTCCATCTTTACATGGTGTAGTTCTTGACAAAAAATTATTTGCAAGAGCCGTAAAAGATAAACGTAAACGTACTCAGGATAAAGATGCTTTAGGCGCTTTAGAAATGGAGTTTGAGACTAAATTTGTTGAATTAAAAGACAGATTGGTTGAAAAATTATTCTTGATCGTTAACGGAAAAACATCTCAGGGTGTAATGAATGATTTGGGTGAAGAAGTTTTACCAAAAGGTAAAAAATATACTCAAAAAATGCTTTACGCAGTAGAGGATTTTGCTCACTTAAGCAAAGGTCAATGGGTTGCTGATGACGCTACTAATAAAATGGTTAATGATTTGATTCATAACTATAAAATTAAGCTGAACGACTTACAAGGATCTTTAAGAAGAGAAAAATTCACTATTACAGTTGGAGATGAATTACCATCTGGAATCTTGAAATTGGCTAAGATTTATATTGCTAAAAAACGTAAACTGAAAGTTGGGGATAAAATGGCGGGACGTCACGGTAACAAAGGTATTGTTGCAAGAATCGTTCGTCATGAAGATATGCCTTTCCTTGAAGACGGAACACCGGTAGATATCGTATTGAATCCACTTGGGGTACCTTCACGTATGAACATTGGTCAGATTTATGAGACTGTTCTTGGATGGGCTGGTATGAACTTGGGTAGAAAATTTGCTACTCCAATTTTTGACGGTGCTTCTTTAGATCAAATCAATGAATTAACTGATGAAGCTGGAGTACCACGTTTCGGACATACACACCTTTATGATGGTGGTACTGGAGAGCGTTTCCATCAAGCAGCGACTGTGGGTGTAATTTACATGCTTAAATTAGGACACATGGTTGATGATAAGATGCACGCACGTTCTATCGGACCATACTCGTTGATCACTCAACAGCCACTTGGAGGTAAAGCTCAATTTGGAGGTCAGCGTTTTGGAGAGATGGAGGTTTGGGCACTTGAGGCTTATGGAGCATCAAGTACACTTCGTGAAATCTTGACAGTTAAATCGGATGACGTTATTGGTAGAGCTAAAACTTACGAGGCTATCGTTAAGGGAGAATCTATGCCAGAACCAGGATTACCTGAATCATTCAATGTATTAATGCATGAATTGAAAGGTCTTGGATTAGACATTCGTTTAGAAGAATAATAAGTATTAGATAGTATTCAGTCCCGATTTTTATCGGGGCTGATTACTCATTTATAGAAGTTTTTAGGATTTATACCCGTAACCCGTTCCGATTTTTTATATAAACCCTAAGCGTTTTATAATTAGCACTTCAAAATAATAAGGTTTGAAGTTTAGAGAAGTAACCCGAGGTGTTTAAGTCGAAAGTTTAAAAAGTCCAAAGTCTAAAGTCATTCCTGACTTTAAAACTTTATGACATTTGACTTTAGACTAACAACAAGAATCAATTTTTTAATTGCAAATAAATCAATAGTAAAAACTATGATGAATAACAGAAACAATAATAAGGATAAAAATCCAGTTAAAAGATTTAATAAAATCTCAATTGGATTGGCTTCACCAGAATCTATCTTGAAAGAATCAAGAGGAGAGGTGTTGAAACCAGAAACTATCAACTACAGAACTCACAAACCAGAGCGTGACGGACTTTTCTGCGAAAGAATCTTCGGACCTGTTAAGGATTTTGAATGTGCTTGTGGTAAATATAAAAGAATTCGTTACAAAGGTATCATCTGTGACCGTTGTGGTGTTGAAGTTACTGAGAAAAAAGTACGTCGTGACAGAGTTGGACACATCAACCTTGTTGTGCCAATTGCTCACATTTGGTATTTCCGTTCTCTTCCAAACAAAATTGGTTATATCCTTGGTCTTCCATCTAAGAAATTAGATATGATTATTTACTACGAAAGATACGTAGTAATCCAGGCTGGTATTGCTAAAAATGCAGATGGAGAATCATTACAAAGATTGGATTTCTTAACTGAAGAAGAATATTTGAATATTTTAGATACTCTTCCGCAAGAAAATCAATATTTAGATGATATGGATCCTAATAAATTTGTTGCCAAAATGGGAGCAGAGTGTATTATGGATTTATTAGCTCGTATTGACTTAGATGCTTTATCTTATGAATTAAGACACAGCGCTAACAACGAGACATCTAAACAACGTAAAACTGAAGCTTTAAAAAGATTACAAGTTGTTGAGTCTTTCCGTGAGTCTAACTTAAACCGCGAAAATCGTCCAGAGTGGATGATTATGAAAGTGGTTCCTGTTATCCCACCAGAATTACGTCCACTTGTGCCGCTTGATGGAGGTCGTTTTGCAACTTCAGATTTAAATGATTTATACCGTCGTGTAATCATCCGTAATAACCGTTTGAAAAGATTAATGGAGATTAAAGCTCCAGAAGTTATCTTAAGAAACGAAAAACGTATGTTACAGGAATCTGTAGATTCATTATTTGATAACACTCGTAAAGCTTCTGCAGTTAAAACAGAATCTAACAGACCATTAAAATCATTATCTGATTCCTTAAAAGGTAAGCAAGGACGTTTCCGTCAAAACTTACTTGGAAAACGTGTGGATTATTCTGCTCGTTCGGTAATTGTTGTTGGTCCTGAATTAAAATTATTCGAATGTGGATTGCCAAAAGATATGGCATCTGAATTATACAAACCTTTCGTTATCCGTAAATTGATTGAAAGAGGTATTGTTAAAACAGTAAAATCTGCTAAGAAAATCATAGACAAAAAAGAGCCTGTAGTTTGGGATATCCTTGAAAATGTAATTAAAGGACACCCTGTATTACTTAACCGTGCTCCTACGTTACACAGACTTGGTATTCAAGCTTTCCAACCAAAATTAATTGAAGGAAAAGCGATCCAATTGCACCCATTAGTATGTACGGCTTTCAACGCCGATTTTGATGGGGATCAGATGGCAGTTCACTTGCCATTAGGACCAGAGGCTATTTTAGAGGCACAATTATTAATGTTGGCTTCTCACAATATTCTTAACCCTGCAAATGGAGCTCCAATTACTGTACCTTCTCAGGATATGGTCTTGGGTCTATATTATATGACCAAAGAGCGTATCTCTACACCAGAACACATAATTTTAGGTCAAGACTTAACTTTCTATTCTGCTGAAGAAGTAAACATTGCATTAAACGAAGGAAGATTAGAATTGAATGCTCGTGTAAAAATTAGAGCAAAAGATTTTAATGACGCTGGAGAATTAGTGTACAAAATTATTCAAACAACTGCTGGACGTGTATTATTTAATGAAGTAGTACCTGAAGCAGCTGGATATATCAATGATGTATTGACTAAGAAAAACCTTAGAGATATTATCGGACACATTTTAAGTGTGACTGATGTACCTACTACAGCAGCTTTCTTGGATAATATGAAAGATATGGGTTATAAATTCGCATTTAGAGGAGGTTTATCATTCTCTCTGGGTGATATTAGAATTCCAGAACAAAAAACAAAATTAATTGCAGACGCCAGAGAGCAAGTTGAAGGTATTTCTGTGAATTATAACATGGGTCTTATTACCAATAACGAACGTTACAACCAGGTTATTGACGTATGGACTTCAGCAAATGCTCAATTAACTGAGTTAGCAATGAAAAATATTAGAGAAGACCAACAAGGTTTCAACTCTGTATATATGATGCTTGACTCTGGGGCGAGGGGTTCTAAGGAACAGATTCGTCAGTTAACTGGTATGCGTGGTTTGATGGCTAAGCCTAAAAAATCTACAGCTGGTGGTGGAGAAATTATTGAAAACCCGATTCTTTCTAACTTTAAAGAAGGTCTTTCGATTCTTGAGTACTTTATTTCTACTCACGGTGCTCGTAAAGGACTTGCGGATACGGCTCTTAAAACGGCCGATGCCGGATACTTAACAAGAAGGCTTCATGACGTATCACAAGATGTTATTGTTAACATCGAAGATTGTGGAACTTTAAGAGGTGTTGAAGTTTCTGCTTTGAAGAAAAATGAGGAAATCGTTGAATCATTAGGAGAAAGAATTTTAGGACGTGTTGCATTGCAAGATGTTATAAATCCACTTACTAATGAAGTAATGGTTCAATCTGGTCAACAAATTACTGAAGCAATTATGAGAACTATCGAAGCTTCTCCAATTGAAAAAGTAGAGGTTAGATCTCCATTAACTTGTGAGGCTTTAAAAGGTATTTGTGCTAAATGTTACGGTAGAAACTTAGCTACTGGTAAAATGACACAAAGAGGTGAAGCTGTCGGAGTTATTGCAGCTCAATCTATTGGAGAGCCAGGTACACAGTTGACACTTCGTACGTTCCACGTTGGAGGGGTTGCTGGAGGTATTTCTGAAGAATCTAGTATTGTTACAAGATTCAACGGTAGACTAGAGATTGAAGATTTAAAAACTGTTAAAGGTGAGGATAGTGAAGGTAATGCGACTGATATCGTAGTATCGCGTTCAACTGAATTAAAATTAGTTGATGAGAAAACTGGAATCGTTTTAAATACACATAATATCCCTTACGGATCTAGTATTTTCGTTAAGGATGGTGAAGTAGTTACTAAAGGATCTGTGATCTGTAAGTGGGATCCATATAATGGTGTAATTGTTTCTGAATTTACTGGTAAGATTGCTTACGAGGATTTAGAGCAAGGACAATCGTTCATGGTTGAAATCGATGAGCAAACAGGATTCCAGGAAAAAGTAATTTCTGAAGCTAGAAACAAAAAATTAATTCCAACTTTATTGGTTTACGGTAAAGAAGGTGAATTGATTCGTTCGTATAACTTACCAGTAGGGGCACACCTTATGGTTGAGAACGGTGAGAAAATTAAAGCAGGTAAAGTATTGGTTAAAATCCCACGTCGTTCTTCTAAAGCAGGCGATATCACGGGAGGTTTACCAAGAATTACTGAGTTGCTTGAGGCTCGTAACCCTTCAAACCCAGCGGTTGTTTCTGAAATTGACGGTGTTGTATCTTTTGGAAAAATCAAAAGAGGTAACCGTGAAATTGTTATCGAATCTAAATTTGGTGAGATTAAAAAGTATTTAGTTAAACTTTCTAGCCAGATCTTAGTACAAGAAAATGACTTCGTAAGAGCAGGAGTGCCATTGTCAGACGGTGCAATTACACCAGATGATATTTTAAGAATTCAAGGACCAGCTGCTGTTCAACAGTACTTGGTAAATGAGATTCAAGAGGTATACCGTTTACAAGGGGTAAAAATTAATGACAAGCACTTTGAGGTTGTTATTCGTCAAATGATGCGTAAAGTACGAGTTCAGGATCCAGGAGATACATTATTCCTGGAAGATCAATTGATTCACACTAAAGATTTCATCGTTCAAAACGATAAATTATATGGTATGAAAGTAGTTGAAGACGCTGGAGATTCTGCTGTATTGAAACCAGGTCAAATTATTTCTCCTCGTGATTTACGTGATGAAAACTCATTGCTTAAACGAACTGATAAAAATCTGGTTGTAGCCAGAGATGTAATTACTGCAACTGCAACGCCAGTTTTACAAGGTATTACAAGAGCTTCGCTACAAACTAAATCATTCATTTCTGCTGCTTCTTTCCAAGAAACAACAAAAGTACTTAACGAAGCTGCTGTAGCTGGTAAAGTAGATGATTTAGAAGGATTAAAAGAAAATGTAATTGTTGGACACAGAATTCCTGCAGGAACTGGTATGAGAGAATACGATAATACTATTGTAGGATCTAAAGACGATTACAATGAAATGATGGCTAATAAAGAAGAATATATTTATTAATTAGGAAACTATGAGTAATCCGAAACAACAACAAGAGCAAATTAATATTGAGCTGGATGAAACTGTCGCAGAAGGAATTTATTCTAATCTTGCGATTATCAATCACTCCTCATCAGAGTTTGTTTTAGATTTTGTGAGCATTATGCCCGGTATTCCTAAAGCCAAGGTAAAGTCAAGAATTGTTTTGACACCACAACATGCTAAAAGATTATTAAAAGCAATTGGTGAAAATATTCATCGTTTTGAAGCCGCTCATGGCGAAATCAAAGAGACGGAACAAGCACCAA
The DNA here is from genome assembly GCF_031458035.1 of Flavobacterium aquidurense. GTDB lineage: Bacteria > Bacteroidota > Bacteroidia > Flavobacteriales > Flavobacteriaceae > Flavobacterium > Flavobacterium aquidurense_C. The sequence continues at coordinate 50,403 of NZ_JAVDXR010000013.1, read as the reverse complement.
TACCGCTTAATTTTGGTCCGGCAGGACAAGCATAAATTATAAAAGCCCCAGTAATGGGGCTTTTTTATGGAGTAAAAATAATGCATTATGCAGTTTGTCTGATTTTAATTTACTTTCGTCGATTAAATTTCTTTGTTAGGTTCTATTACTTTAATTTGGTAGCTCCTAATAGAAGATTTGTTTTTGGAATATAATGACTTAGTAAGGTTGGTTTAATTCAAATTAAAAAAAAGCGCTAATTTAAAATTAGCGCTTTTTTTATGGTTTCATTTTGAGTGAAAAATATTAATCAAATTCTGAAGTGAAAAATAATTTTACACTTGGATATTTGCTTTGTGTCATTTGAATTGTAAAATCAGAATCGGCCAAGAATACCAGCTGACCATATTTATCATGTGCTAAGAATTTTTGTTTGATACGTTTGAATTCTTTAAACTCATCATTTTTAGCATCATCAGGTTTTACCCAGCATGCTTTGTGAACCGGAAAATTCTCATAAGTACATTTAGCACCATATTCGTGTTCTAAACGGTATTGAATTACTTCATATTGAAGCGCTCCAACAGTACCAATAACTTTACGATTGTTCATTTCTAATGTAAACAACTGAGCAACACCTTCATCCATTAGCTGATCAACACCTTTGTCCAATTGCTTGGCTTTCATTGGGTCAGCATTGTTGATGTATCTAAAATGTTCTGGTGAGAAACTCGGAATTCCTTTAAAACTCATTACTTCACCTTCAGTTAAAGTGTCTCCAATTTTAAAGTTTCCGGTATCGTGCAAACCTACAATATCACCAGGGTAAGAAATGTCAACAATTTCTTTTTTCTCAGCAAAAAAGGCATTTGGGCTAGAAAATTTTAAATTTTTCTTCTGACGAACATGGTAGTAAGGTTTGTTCCTCTCAAAAGTTCCGGAAACAATTTTGATAAAAGCTAAACGATCTCGGTGTTTTGGATCCATGTTAGCATGGATTTTAAAAACGAAACCGGTCATTTTTTCTTCTTTTGGATCTACTAAACGAGTTTCAGAATCTTTAGGTCTTGGAGAAGGAGCAATTGCTACAAAACAATCCAGCAATTCACGAACTCCAAAATTATTTAAAGCAGAACCAAAAAAAACGGGCTGAATTTTACCATCCAAATAATCCTGACGTTCAAATTTTGGATAAACTTCATCAATCAATTCTAATTCTTCACGAAGTTTTTCAGCTGCTTTCTGACCAACAATTTTACCCAATTCCGGATTATTTTGTACATCAGAAAATGCAATGGTTTCTTCAATATTTTTACGGCTATCTCCACTAAAAAGATTGATATTTTGTTCCCATAAATTGTAAATTCCCTGAAAATCATAACCCATTCCAATTGGAAAACTCAACGGGGTAACTGTTAATCCAAGTTTCTGTTCTACTTCATCCATTAAGTCAAAAGCATCTTTTCCTTCACGGTCTAATTTATTGATGAAAACAATCATCGGAATATTTCTCATTCTACAAACCGCAACTAATTTTTCAGTTTGTTCCTCAACCCCTTTTGCAACGTCAATAACAACAATAACACTGTCAACAGCAGTTAAAGTTCTAAAAGTATCTTCAGCAAAATCCTTGTGTCCAGGAGTATCAAGAATGTTGATTTTTTTGTCTTTATAATTAAAAGCAAGTACAGAAGTAGAAACCGAAATACCTCTTTGGCGTTCGATTTCCATGAAATCACTCGTTGCTCCTTTTTTGATTTTATTGTTTTTTACGGCACCCGCTTCCTGAATAGCCCCTCCAAACAACAATAATTTTTCAGTTAAAGTTGTTTTACCGGCATCGGGATGCGATATAATTCCGAATGTTCTTCTGCGTTGTATTTCTTTTAAAAAGCTCATATTTTGTATAAATAGGTTGCAAAAGTACTATTAATTACTGCGATTTAAAAATAAATACGATTCTGTTTTTAACTGATTTCTTTTAGTTTATAACCCGAAACAGTGATGAAAATTGCCTGATTTTTTAGTTTTAATAAATTCATTTTAAGATTGAATATAATTTTTTGTTAATAGTAAGGCTGATAGTTGTATTATGTAATTGAATTGTTATTTTTGTTCGTTATAAGTTAAAAGAAACTAGAGGTTAATTATTTGGTATTTTTTAGATCATTCTAGGAGATTAAATAAATAAGTAGTTTGTTTTTAACGAAATTCTAAGGCAAGATCTTTACATTCAAATTAAATTTAAAATAATGTTATTAAAAAAATTACAGCTAAAAACAATTGATTACAGATTTGGGTTAACAATATGTTTTTTTCTTTTTTTCAGTTCAATTATTTCGGCACAAGAAATTATTCCGGATGTAGTAGCTCAAAAACCAATAGAAGTCCCTTCAGGTCAAAAGTTAAAAGTTGACGGTATTATTGCTACCGTTGGTGATTATATAGTCTTAGATTCAGATATTGACAAAGGATATTTGGAGATTGCCAGCCAGGGCGGTTCTACAAAAGATATCACCAGATGCCAGATGCTTGGTAAACTTTTAGAAGATAAATTGTACGCACATCAGGCAATTCAGGATAGTATTGTGGTAAGTGATGCCGAGGTAAGAGGTATGATGGATGATCGTCTGAACTATATGATTCAGCAGGTTGGTGATATTAATAAGGTTGTAGCTTATTACAAAAAAAGTTCTGTAGAGGAATTTAAAACCTATTTTGCAGATATTTTAAAAGAGCAAAGGTTAGCTAGCGAAATGCAAAAAAAAATTATTGATGCTGTAGAAATAACACCTGAGGAAACTAGAAATTTCTTTAAAAAAATACCAAAAGAAGAATTACCAACTTTTGGAGCAGAAATGGAAGTTGCACAGATTGTTGTGGAACCAAAAGTTTCAAAAGAAGATAAACAAAAAGTAATAGATCGATTAAATGCAATTAGACAAGATGTTTTAGAAGGTTCTAGTTTTGCAACAAAAGCTGTGTTGTATTCCCAAGATCCGGGATCATCAACAAATGGAGGTTATTATAAGATGACTAGAAGGACAGCTTTTGTAAAAGAATTTAAAGATGTTGCTTTTAGTTTGCAGGAGGGGGAAATTTCTCAGCCTTTTGAAACTATATTTGGTTTTCATATCATTATGGTAGATAAAATTAAGGGGCAAGAAGTTGAGTTGCGACATATTTTAATTTCGCCAACAGTATCTGAAGCGGCACTTAAAGAAGCAAAAGAAAGAATTACCAATATTCGAAATAAGATAATTAATAAGGAAATATCATTTGCTGATGCAGCAAGGACAGAATCTGACGAAAAAGAAACCAGAGCTAATGGTGGAACTTTAGTTAATCCGAATACGCAGGACACACGTTTCGAATTGACAAAAATGGATCCGACATTATATGGTCAGGTTTCAAATTTAAAAGATGATGAAATTTCTCAGCCTATTTTAAATACTGATGATAAAGGGAAGAAGACGTATAAATTAATTACGGTGACTAATAGAATTGATGAACACGTAGCTGATTATGCTAAGGATTATACTAAAATTAGAGAATTGGCATTAAAAGAAAAACAAATCAATGCAATCGCAAAATGGTTTGATGCGAAAATTAAAGATACTTACATTAAAATTATTGGAGAATACAGAGATTGTACATTTACAAACAATTGGTTGAAAAAATAATTTTTATTAAATAAATAAAAAGAGTTAGTTTTATGAATTCATAGAGCTAACTCTTTTTCAATTTAAAAATATACTTAAATGTCTGACGTAGCAGCAATTCATAATTTAGTTCAAAAACGTAACGAATTAAAATCAGAAATAGCAAAAATCATTGTAGGCCAGGATGCAGTTGTAGATCAAATTTTGCTTTGTATATTTTCAGGAGGTCATGCTCTTTTAATAGGAGTTCCAGGTTTGGCAAAAACGTTAATGATAAATACGCTGTCTCAGGCTTTAGGTTTAGATTTCAAAAGGATTCAGTTTACGCCGGATTTAATGCCTTCAGATATTTTGGGAAGTGAGATTTTGGATGAAAACAGACATTTCAAATTTATCAAAGGGCCAATTTTTTCAAATATAATTTTGGCAGACGAGATCAATAGAACTCCACCTAAAACTCAGGCAGCTTTGCTGGAGGCTATGCAGGAGCGCTCTGTAACTATTGCCGGTCAGAATTATAAATTAGATTTACCGTATTTTGTATTAGCAACTCAAAACCCAATTGAGCAGGAAGGAACTTATCCGTTACCGGAAGCGCAATTAGACCGTTTTATGTTTGCCATAAAATTAGAATATCCAACTTTTGAAGAAGAAGTACAAGTTGTAAAACGTACTACGTCGGATGCTAAAACAACTATAAATCCGTTATTTACAGCACAGGAAATCATCGATTTTCAGCATTTGATTCGCAGGATTCCTGTCGCGGATAATGTTATCGAATATGCTGTGACTTTGGTAAGCAAAACTCGTCCTGACAATGCATTGTCTAACGATTTTGTGAAAAACTATTTGGATTGGGGTGCTGGGCCGAGAGCTTCACAAAATTTGATTTTGGCAGCAAAAGCACATGCGGCATTTAATGGTAAATTTTCTCCGGATATTGAAGATGTAAAAGCGGTTGCAACTGGAATTTTACGCCATAGAATTATTAAAAATTATAAAGCTGATGCTGAAGGAATAACAGAGGAAGTTATTATTCAGAAGCTGTTGTAAAGAATATAAAAATCTTTAAAAAAGCCTGACGAATATATTTTCTCAGGCTTTTTTTATTGTTAAATTTTAATTGTTTCTGTTTCGTTAATCAGTAGTACGGGTTTATTTTGGAATAATTTTATCAGCAGAACTTCTACTATAGAAGTGTATTTTTTCTTATTACACTCATACCACCAATATGAATAATATTGTATATTATTTTTCTCCATTTTGACGCGCCATATTTTTTCATTTTCTTTCCTTACTTTTTCTGATTTGATAATTTTATAGCCAGTTCCGGTCCAACAAATTAGAGGATTATGAGATACTGTTTTAATATAAATTAATTTTTCTGGAGTTGTAATTTTAAAGACTTCCTTGTTTACCCAGACACCTTTTTGAGTATAATATTTCGGATTTAGATTTTCAAGTATATTGGAAGGCTGTTCTTTTTTTATTTCTAAACTTGTTACAAATAATAATATAGTTCCAATGAAGGTAAATAGCATTTGATACTGACTTGTCGTTTTTTGAATTTCTTCTTTTTTTGGTTTAAAGAACCGAACTAGAAATAACATTGGGATAATTTGATAAAAGATGAAGCAGAGAATTCCAATACTATGATGCAGTATGTTTTCTTCGGTACAATCAAATAGAATCAAAGTTATGATTCTAAAATAATTCGAAATAATATTCAGCACAATCAAAATACAGCAAAAGAGAAGAATTTGTAAAATATTGAAATATTTCTGTTGTTTCTTTTCTTCTAATGTCAATACAAATGCTCCTGAAAGTAATCCGGTTTTAAACATAGACAACCCCATACACGCGGTATCAATGGTGATTTTTGCATTGTTGATATAAAAATTCACACCTTCTATTTTATTAATTGGAACAAAATCTTTCAATGTTACATACACATAATAGCAAAGAGATTGTTTTATTTCAGTTGTCAAATATTCGAAAAAAGTATTAAAAATGGAAGAAAATAACAGGATGCAAATAAAAGCTATAAATGAAAATTTTTGGGTTATGTTGTAATATAATAAGCAAATAAACAAGGCTAAAGCTAAAAAATGTACAGATTTAGTATGAAGACGATAGCTTATAAATTCTAAAATAAAAATCATTGCAAGAAGTGGGTAGTTTAGGTTAAAAGACGTTTTTCTACCCCCAATAAAAAATAATGCTATTGAAAAAATAATACCGAACAAATTACTGTCAAGTCCTATTAATATAATATTATAATTTATAGCTAAAAGACAGCAGCAAATAATTATGCCGATTGCTTTTTTGTGTTGCAATAAATAATTCATTTAGACAGTCTGTTTTTTGTTTTTTCTATAATACCACAATAGTGTTGAAAGTCCGATAATAATCAATAGCCATTCGTGTGGCTCAGGAACCGCGCCATCATTATTTATTGACGCATTTCCTAATGTATTTACATTTTTTTCAATACCATTCTTTTTATAATCATCGTCAGTTTCAAGGACAATTAGCGAGGAAATAGGTGTAACGATATTGGCATCTTTTGCTAAATTCACATATTTATTATATACTAACGAATCATTCTGATTTTTGATTTTTTCTTTACGGAATTCGTCAACCGAAATTGCTGTAACGCTAGTTGTATCTTGAGAAACTGACTCATGTTTTTGTGATAGATAAGCATTCTGAATTTTCACTTGTTCGTCTAAAACTTTTCCAAAAGCGTACATTCTGTAAATATGATTTGGACCATTGTTTTTTGAAAAATTACTTTTCGGGTTTTCTTGTATACTAATATGTGCAGGTTCTATATTTACGGAGTTTGTATCTGTTTTGAATTGAACAAATTGATGCTTTTCAATCATCCGTAAACTGTTCTTTAAACTGGTCTGAAAGTAATCGACATATTTTTGCTCCTTTACAGTTTGCCAAAACGGGGTAATATCGGCTCCAATATTAATAACCTTTAAGTTTCTTTGCTTTGTACTGCTCTTGATTTTTTTCAAATATTCTGAATCTTCTATATCTTCGAAATTTGCAGAAAATGTTCCTGATTTTGTGATGATCAAACTGTTTTGGGCAAGTTTGTAAAGAGGCAATAATGAATAGTGAAAATCTTCAAAATCTAATTGAATTGCCTTGAAGTTTTCTTTATTAATTGCTGTTTTTTCACCATTGACAAAGACATAGATATTCTTTTGGTTTAGGTTTACAAATGATTCGATTTGTCTATTTGTCCAATTACTATTTAAATCTAAGATAATTTCAGAAGGAGTGAAGCGAATTACTGTTTTCTGAATGTCTTTAACTTCATAAATTTTGTCTTTCCATACAAATGAACTGGAGTTTATTTTATTTAAAGGCATATCAGCCTGCCAATCGTCTAATCCTTTTGATTGATTTAAATAAAAACCATTTTTGAGCTCGAAATCTTTACTGGTTTCGATTTTTGTATTTCCAGTAATCTGTATGCGTGAAATTGTTTTGGCATTTGCAATATTAGGACCTTTAATAGAAAGACTTTGGTATTTCATTTCGTTATCTTCGACTTTTAATGGAGTTGTAAAACCGCATTTAAAAGTTCTTGGAGTTTTGTAGCTGACAGGAAAAACTCGCACTACAACTCTGTTCCCTTCTTTCCATTGCATTAAGGAAGGATCGCGATATTCGACACCTACAATTTGATTGTATGCCGCTTTAGCTTTTTCTTTAGTAGTTAGAATTCCTTTTCGCTCGATGCCGTTTACCCATAAGGATAATGAAGTTGCAACGGATCCTTCCGGTAATTGAAATGAATAAATAGCCTCCTGATTTTGCCACGATTCTTTTTTGCAGGCAATATCCATGGTGATTTCCGTATATGCTAAGCGAGAATCCGGATATATTTTGACATCTTCTTTTATGTTTTTGGTGAATGTATCTTCACCACTCCAAAGCTGTTCCTCAGTTTCTAATCTCTTATCAAAATTTGATCTCAGAATATTAATTTTATCATCATTGCTTAAACCTAGATCTTCGCAAAATAAATAGGCAATACTTATAAAAGGATTGTTTATTTTTCTTTGATTGAATTGTTTTATTCCTAATGAATCAAAGTTGTTAAAACTGAAAAAATCGTCAGGAGCCATATAAACGATGTCTTTCTTTAATAGTATTTCATTAAAAAAATTTGGTTTTAAGTTTTGAGAAACAAAAATATATGCAGGTAGATCTTCCTCATTGTGAAAAGATTTAATTCGTGCAGTATTTGCAATTTTTCTGCTTTCGATTGTTAAACCTACAGTAAAGACTAACAACACAATAAATACAATTGAAATTCCGGCACTGAAAGACTGGAAATACAGTCGATTTCTTTGTAAATAACGCAGAATAGTCAAAGTGTGAATTATTAGAACTACCAATGGCACCAAACCGTAAAACCCCATTCCTAAAGCTAGAATTGCAACAATTGAAATGGGTGTAAGTGGAATGAGATAAATTACGAAATAAATTATTATGCCGAAAGAAGCGCCATTAATAAAGAAGAGTAAGAAACTATTCAGGTTGTCTTCTTCATTTTTATAAATGAAAAAATTGGAAAGACAAAATGTAAAGGTTGTCAAATAAACCCAAACTGGGAGGTCTTGAAATACAGGAATAAAAGTATTAAGGCAAAAACATCCAATGAACCAATTGAGTATTACAAAAGGAAGTAAATGAAGATATTCTTCTTTGCGTTTTAAAATCAGAAAAGAAAAAGCAATTCCATATACGAATTCAATTGTAAGACTGAGTATGGCCAGTGTTTCAAAGTCGCGGGATTTTAATTTTATTCCAATAAGAGAAACGATAAGTAAGGTGGTGCTAAATGCTGTTACAAGTAGGCTAATTGTTACTCCTGTTTTTTGAGCAAACTGTTTAAAAACTTTTAGTTTGTGTTTCATAGTTGTATTTTTTTAAAAGTACTTTGAAATACAAAGTTAGTGGAAAATTTGGAATATCAATTTTTAATTTAGTTTTTTGAATAGAGTGTGATTTAGATTAATTAGTGATTTCGCTGACGCCGAAAAAAGATAAAAACACACAACTATATCGTTATAACTGGTTATTTAGAAAGATTCTTAGCGAAAAACGGGGTAAAATCTCACTTCGTTTATAACAACAAATTCCGACTTTGTTAAAGAAAAGATCTTAAAATACCAATAATTCATTTTTTTAATACAAAATTGATATTTTGTCAAAAACAAGCAGTCAGAATCGTTTTTTAGCAATAATAATTTTTGAAAAGGCGAGTTCTATTATATTTTTTTTAATTCTCGGCTTTAATACATAAATTTGCGAACAAAAAAATAAAAATACCTACAAAAGACTTTTATTATGAATATTTATCAGGATTACATCCAAGAAATTGAAGAACGAAAAGGTCAAGGGCTTAACCCGAAGCCAATTGATGGTGCTGAATTATTAAGCGACATCATCGAACAAATTAAAGATTTGAATAACGAGTATAGAGCAGATTCTCTTCACTTTTTTATTTATAATGTTGTACCAGGTACTACTAGTGCTGCTGGTCTGAAAGCTAAGTTTTTAAAAGAAATCATTCTTGGTGAATTCGTAGTTAACGAAATAACACCTGCTTTTGCTTTTGAGTTATTATCACATATGAAAGGTGGACCTTCTATTGAAGTTCTATTAGACTTAGCACTTGGTAATGATACTGCTATTGCAAAAGAAGCTGCAAATGTTCTTAAGACACAGGTTTATCTTTATGAGGCAGATACAGATCGTCTAAAAGAAGCATTTAAAAATGATAACGCAATCGCAAGAGAAATTCTTGAGAGTTATGCGAAGGCAGAGTTTTTTACTACACTGCCTGAAGTTGTTGAAGAAATAAAAGTAGTTACATATATAGCTGGTGAAGGTGATATTTCGACAGATTTACTGTCTCCTGGTAATCAGGCGCACTCACGTTCTGACCGTGAACTTCATGGTAAATGTATGATTACGCCTCAGGCACAAGAGGAAATCAAAGCATTGCAGGCAAAACATCCTGACGCAAGCGTTATGTTAATTGCTGAAAAAGGTACTATGGGTGTTGGATCGTCAAGAATGTCAGGAGTAAATAACGTGGCGCTTTGGACAGGTAAACAAGCAAGTCCATACGTTCCATTTATTAATATTGCTCCAATCGTTGCAGGAACAAACGGTATTTCTCCAATTTTCCTAACAACTGTTGATGTTACTGGTGGTATTGGTTTAGATCTTAAAAACTGGGTTAAAAAAGTAGATGCAGATGGTAACGTTATTCGTAATGAGAATAATGAGCCTATTTTGGAAGAAGCATATTCTGTTGCTACCGGAACTGTACTTACAATAAATACAAAAACGAAGAAACTTTATAACGGAAACAAAGAATTAATTGATATTTCTAAGGCATTCACGCCTCAGAAAATGGAATTTATCAAAGCGGGTGGATCATACGCAATTGTGTTTGGTAAAAAGCTTCAGACTTTAGCTGCGAAAGTTCTGGATATTGAAGCTCCTCTTGTATTTGCTCCATCAAAAGAGATTTCTATTGAAGGGCAAGGTCTTACTGCAGTAGAGAAAATCTTCAACAAAAATGCTGTTGGAATTGCTCCAGGTAAAGTATTACACGCTGGATCAGATGTCCGTGTAGAAGTGAATATTGTAGGTTCACAAGATACGACTGGTCTTATGACTGCTCAGGAATTAGAATCGATGGCTGCTACGGTAATTTCACCAATCGTTGACGGTGCTTACCAGTCTGGTTGTCACACTGCTTCAGTTTGGGATAAAAAAGCTCAGGCAAATATTCCAAAATTGATGAAATTCATGAACGATTTCGGATTAATCACAGCTCGTGACCCGAAAGGTGAATATCATGCTATGACTGATGTAATTCACAAAGTTCTTAATGATATTACAATAGACGAGTGGGCTATCATTATTGGTGGTGACTCTCACACAAGAATGTCTAAAGGTGTTGCTTTTGGTGCTGACTCAGGAACAGTTGCTCTTGCACTTGCCACTGGAGAAGCTTCAATGCCAATTCCGGAATCAGTAAAAGTGACTTTTGTTGGAGAAATGAAGGGCTATATGGACTTCCGTGACGTAGTTCACGCTACACAATCACAGATGCTTAAGAAGTTTGGTGGTGAAAACGTATTCCAGGGTAGAATTATTGAAGTTCATCTTGGAACTCTTACTGCTGACCAGGCATTTACTTTTACAGACTGGACTGCAGAAATGAAAGCAAAAGCTTCTATTTGTATTTCTGAGGATGATACTTTGATTGAATCGTTAGAGATTGCAAAAGGCAGAATTCAGATTATGATTGACAAAGGAATGGATAATCATAAACAAGTTCTTCAAGGATTAATTAATAAAGCAGATAAGAGAATTGCGGAGATTAAATCGGCAGAGAAACCGGCTTTACAGCCAGATGCAAACGCTAAATATTACGCTGAAGTTGTTGTTGATCTTGATCAAATTATCGAACCAATGATTGCTGATCCGGATGTAAATAATGTTGATGTTTCTAAAAGATATACTCACGATACTATTAGACCTTTATCTTTTTATGGAGGTGATAAGAAAGTAGATCTTGGATTTATTGGTTCTTGCATGGTTCATAAAGGAGATATGAAAATCCTTGCTCAGATGCTAAAAAATATAGAAAATATACACGGTAAGGTTGAGTTTAAAGCGCCACTTGTTGTAGCGCCGCCAACGTATAACATTGTAGATGAACTAAAGGCTGAAGGTGACTGGGAAGTTTTACAGAAATACTCAGGTTTTGAATTTGACGATAATGCTCCTAAAGGTGCTGCACGTACTGAATATGAGAAAATGTTGTATTTAGAGCGTCCGGGTTGTAATCTTTGTATGGGGAATCAGGAAAAAGCGGCAAAAGGAGATACTGTAATGGCAACTTCAACGCGTCTTTTCCAGGGAAGAGTTGTTGAGGACACTGAAGGTAAAAAAGGAGAGTCATTACTTTCTTCCACTCCGGTTGTAGTATTGTCTACAATTCTTGGTAGAACTCCTACTTTGGATGAGTATACGGCTGCAGTAGATGGTATTAATTTGACCAGATTTGCACCTTCTCATAAATTATTGGTTATGTAATCATTTGATTAGTTAATTATATGCAAAAGCCCGAGTTATTCTCGGGCTTTTTCTTTTCTGGCTGATCAATTATTTGTAACTTGTCCTGTTCAAAAATAAACAAAACAAAAACAATTATACTTATGGCTTTTGATATTGAAATGATTAAAAAAGTGTATGAGAACATGCCAGGTCGTGTTGATAAAGCACGCGAGATCGTTGGTCGTCCACTTACATTAACAGAGAAAATTTTATACAATCACCTTTGGGATGGAAGTCCAGCCAAGGCGTTTGGCAGAGGTGTTGATTATGTTGATTTTGCACCAGATCGTGTGGCATGCCAGGATGCAACTGCACAAATGGCATTATTACAATTCATGCATGCAGGAAAGAAAACAGTTGCGGTTCCAACAACAGTTCACTGTGATCACCTGATTCAGGCAAAAGTAGATGCTGTAACCGATTTAGCCAGAGCAAAAACACAAAGTAATGAAGTTTTCGATTTCTTATCGTCAGTTTCAAATAAATACGGAATTGGTTTCTGGAAGCCAGGAGCTGGAATTATTCATCAGGTAGTACTTGAAAATTATGCGTTCCCTGGCGGAATGATGATTGGTACCGATTCGCACACTGTAAATGCAGGTGGTTTAGGAATGGTAGCTATTGGTGTTGGTGGAGCAGATGCTGTGGATGTTATGTCTGGTATGGCCTGGGAATTGAAATTTCCTAAATTAATTGGAGTAAAATTAACTGGTAAATTATCAGGATGGACTGCTCCTAAAGATGTTATTCTTAAAGTTGCTGGTATCTTAACTGTAAAAGGTGGTACGGGTGCGATCGTTGAATATTTTGGTGAAGGTGCAACTGCAATGTCTTGTACTGGTAAAGGAACTATTTGTAATATGGGTGCTGAAATTGGAGCTACAACTTCAACTTTTGGTTATGATGATTCTATGAGTCGTTACCTGCGTTCTACAAACAGAGCTGATGTTGCTGATGCTGCAGATAAAGTAGCTTCTTACTTAACTGGAGATCCGGAAGTATATGCCAACCCGGAACAATATTTTGATCAGGTTATAGAAATTAATTTATCTGAATTAGAACCACACTTAAATGGTCCTTTTACTCCTGATTTAGCTACTCCAATTTCTAAAATGAAAGAAGAAGCGATCAAAAATAACTGGCCATTACAAATTCAGGTTGGTTTAATTGGTTCTTGTACAAACTCTTCTTACGAAGATATTTCCCGTGCAGCTTCTTTGGCAAAACAAGTTGCAGATAAAAACTTAAAAACAAAAGCTCAGTTTACAATCACCCCAGGTTCTGAAGTTGTGCGTTCTACAATCGAAAGAGACGGATTTATTGAAACTTTTAATAAAATCAATGCTACTGTTTTTGCAAATGCCTGTGGACCTTGTATTGGTATGTGGGACAGGGACGGTGCTGAAAAAGAAGAAAGAAACACTATTGTTCATTCTTTCAATCGTAACTTCTCAAAACGTGCAGATGGTAACCCAAATACTTTAGCTTTCGTGGGTTCTCCGGAATTGGTAACCGCTTTAGCTATTGCCGGTGATTTAGGTTTCAATCCATTGACAGATACTTTAATCAATGAAGATGGCGAAGAAGTAATGCTTGATGCTCCAACAGGAGATGAGTTGCCTTCTAAAGGTTTTTATGCTGAAGATCCAGGTTTCCAGGCTCCGGCTGAAGATGGTTCCGGAGTTCAGGTCGTAGTAAGTCCAACATCTGAGCGTTTGCAATTATTAGCTCCTTTTGATGCTTGGGATGGTAAAAACATTACTGGTGCTAAATTATTAATTAAAGCATTCGGAAAATGTACGACGGATCACATTTCTATGGCTGGACCGTGGTTGCGTTTCCGTGGACACTTAGATAATATTTCTAACAATATGTTGATTGGTGCTGTGAATGCATTTAACCAAAAAACAAATTCGGTTAAAAATCAATTAACAGGAAATTATGATGCAGTTCCTGCTGTGGCGCGTGCCTATAAAGCGGCTGGAGTTCCTTCTATTGTTGTGGGCGATCATAATTATGGTGAAGGTTCATCTCGTGAGCATGCAGCTATGGAGCCACGTTTCTTAGGAGTGAAAGCCGTATTGGTAAAATCATTCGCGCGTATCCACGAAACTAACCTTAAAAAACAAGGTCTTTTAGGATTGACTTTCGCTAATGAAGCAGATTATGATAAAATTCAGGAGAACGACACTATTAATTTTACTGATTTAACGGAATTTGCTCCAGGAAAGCCATTAACATTAGAGTTCGTTCATGCAGATGGCAGTAAAGATATTATTCTGGCAAACCATACTTACAACGCAGGTCAAATTGGGTGGTTTGTTGCTGGTTCAGCATTAAATTTAATTGCTGCAGGAAAAGCTTAATTTTAAGATTCCATTATATTTTAAAACGCTCTGTGAAAACAGGGCGTTTTTTTATAAGAACCTAATCTCAACTGTCCGCTATATCTTTTTTTTCTTGCTAAAGAAGCAAGAAAAAGGATGTCTCCCGATACTTCGGGACCATCCGGCTAGGGTACTCATTTTTATAATAAGTTCAGGTGCAAATATTTGACTATAAAAAATCGATTAACTGTAATTGGTTGGTGTTTAATAGATTATAATGTTGTAAGAGTCAAGAATGTTAATTTGAACAAAATTTGTTGTTAAAAAAAGTGTTTTTTTTACTTTAAAAAGTTAAATTCGCCTTACCCCAAATAAAATTCGTTTTTTTAAGTTTAATAAGTGAATAAACTTGAGAAATTACGAAAACAAAATTGAATAAAATGGTTTTTAGGTTAATAATAGTATTGTTTTTTTTTAGTGTCAGTGCTTTTTCTCAGGAGAAATATATCAAACACAAAATCTCAAAAGGAGAAAATCTTACTGTAATCGCCAAAAAGTACGGAGTTAAAGCGAAAGATATTTTAGAGGCAAACCCAAACGCTCCTAAAATTTTAAAATTAAATTCGGTTTTACTTATTCCAAATACAAATTCAACATCTGCTATAAAATCAAGCGAAACTATTGCAAATGCGACTCCTGGTTTACACGAAGTTCAATCTAAGGAAACACTTTGGGGAATCTCAAAAAAATACAGCGTTTCAGTTGAAGATTTAAAGAAAGCAAATCCTTCTCTGGAAACTGAAGGACTAAAATTGGGTCAGCAAATTAATATTCCGTATAATTCAGTTTCGGTTTCAGAAAAGTCAATCGACGATCTTAAAATCGTCACCGATGTAGAAGTTATTGTGGAAGTACAGCCTAAGGAAACAAAATATACAATTGCTAAAAAATACGGAATTACTGTTGCAGAATTAGAGAGGCAAAATCCTTTTGTTAAGGGGAAATTACCTGTTGGGTATGTTTTAAAAATACGGACTTCAAAACAAAAAGCTGCTGCTGCACAAAGATTAGATGCTTCAAAGCCATCTATTCAGGTTGCGGCAAATACATCGTCACAAACAGAAGTGTCAAAAGAGGGGCAGCAAAATGAGCTATCAAGTTCTGCGGTAGTTTTAGAAAAATCAATTGACGATCTTAAAATAGTTACTGATGTTGAGGTATCTGTAGAAGTTCAGCCGAAAGAAACGAAATATGCAATTGCTAAGAAATACGGAATTACGGTTGCAGAGTTGGAAAAGCAAAACCCTTCTATTAAAGCAAAATTACCAGTCGGCTATGTGTTGAAAATTCGAACTTCAAAAGAAAAAGCAGATGCAGCACAGGCATTAATCCAAAACGTGGCAATAAAAGATACTTTATCAACTCCCAATCAGCATATTCAAATTGCTGATAATTCAGAATTTAACAGAGATTCCTCAGCAGTAATAAAAGTAAGTAATCATTCCGATTTGATTAATCAGCTGATAATAAATGCAACTGAAAATATCGGGATTAGATATCGCTCAGGCGGGACTACAAAAGCAGGTTTTGACTGTTCAGGCTTGATGATTTCGACCTTTAGTAATTTTGATATCAAACTGCCAAGAAGTTCTATAGAACAATCCCGTATAGGAATGAAAGTCAGCTCAAACGAAGCGCAAAAAGGTGATCTGGTTTTTTTTAGAACTAATGGAAGAGGTCATATTAACCATGTCGGAATGGTGGTTGAAGTACTTGATGGCGAGATTAAATTTGTTCATTCTTCAACGCACGGTGGCGTTATGATTTCTTCCACCAAAGAGCCTTATTATGCAAGAGCTTTTTCACAGGTGAACCGTGTTTTGGAATAGATTAAATATTTGGAAAAATTTTATTTCTAAACTCTTCAATAGGAAAAGGCTTTCCTAAAAAATCAGTAACATATCTGCTTTCGCTAATTCTTTGAATTTCATCGGAATCTAATGTGGAGGAAAGTACAAAGATTTGATTATCTTTTTTTAAGTCATTATCTAATTCTGCATACTTGTTCAAAAAATCAAAACCATTCATGACAGGCATCTGTACGTCCAGGAGAATAATTATTGATTGATACATTTTTCCGTTATTCTCAAGCCACTCAATACCTTCTTTTCCATTATTGGCAACATGGATTTCTTCTATAGAAAGTACTTTTTTGAACAGTTGTTTGATAACAAGCTGATCTATCAGATTGTCCTCAATTAATAAAAATGTGTATTTAGATTCCATAAGCATGAGGGATTGTGACTGTAAATTTGCTTCCAATATTGCTTTTTGAGCTTACGGATATGTTTCCTTTGATATTTTCTACTGCTTCTTTGACAATATAAAGCCCTAAACCAGACCCTTTGTTTTTATTGGTACCAAAATACATCTCAAAAATATTGTCCTTATATTCATCATTAATGCCAATTCCATTATCTGCGACTTCAATGCTGCTAAAGCCATCAATAAGATAAGTTTTTATAGAAATAAACATTTCCTGTTTACTACTATCGGCATATTTTATTGCATTTGATATTAAATTAAAAATAATAATCTTTAATCGTAAACTATCACTCTGAATTTCGTCAACTAATAATTGTTTTGTAAAAATTATTCGGTTTGCATTTTCAATGTGCATTAATTGAGCTATAGCCTCATCAAATAATTCCTGTAAACTTACAGGCTCCATAATAACTTGTGCTCTTTTGTTTTTAGAATAGTCAATAATATCGTTAATAAATTGGTCTTGTTTAGCAAGACTTTGATGCATTAGCTGCAAATATTTTTTGATTTGGTTTGGATCATCCTCCAACTGTGTTATTTCTATCAGTCCTTTTAATGAAGTAATGGGAGATCGCAAATCATGTGAGGCACTATAAACAAATCGGTCAAGTTCATGATTTACAAGTGTTAAGTTCTCATTTTTAACCTCAATTTCTTTTTTGGAAACGATAAGTCGTTTTACCATAATTGTATAATAAAGGCAGACACTGCACACAATAATCAGAATGAAAATAATATTAGTGGCCATAAGTAAGCCTTTTATTTTACGTGTTCCTTCGCCTAAAGTGTTAGAGAAGTTACGTTCGTTAATCGTAAGTTTATCACTGATATCGCTTATTTTCTGTAGAAATTTTTGCTGAATTTCAGGAGTCAGTTGATTCTTTTCTATTTTTGCATTAATCTGCTGGCCTATAACAAATAATTCAAAAATCAATTTATCGCCTTGTTCCCATTCATGAATCGCCTTCGCTAAAAATGGAACTTCCTTAAAATTTTCGAATAGCCAAACAAGATCATCCAAATCATCTTTATGATTTCGGCCAACTAGAAATCCTTTCCTGGCATCTTCATTGTCTCCCGCCTTTAGCATAGTTTTTCTGGCGATTCCATCACCTTGAGGAACTTTTAATTCTTCCAGATATAATTTCCATTGTTTTTGATCTGCAGTATATAAATAAGTAATAAGATGTCTGGAAGCATCTTTTTGCCCTTTAGAATAATGTGATTCTCCATTAACATAAGCCCGGTTTGCAGATAAAATTTTGATGGTAAAAAAGTTAATACAAATCAATAACGCACAAGAAACAAATACTATAAGTAATAGAATGAAGACGTTTGCAAAACGTAATTTGTTTAAAATCTGTAACTTAAACATCGCTTCTGTTTTGTAGGTTAATAATTTGATTTTCTGTACTAAGATAAACTTGAGGTAAATAGCGTTTTTAATTCAGAGGAATTTTTTCTGGGTCGGCTAGTTCTTATGTAAAGATAAACATTTGTTAACGAAATTATTGGCTTTTTACGTTTTTAACACCTCTATCAAATTTAATAAAAAATAATTAGTTTAAATAGAAGTGATTGTTTTTTTAATTTAATTTATTTTTTAATTATTTAACTATTTGATTTTCATATTTTTATCAATTTTAAATTCAGATTAATTAACAAAAATGATGTTAGTAGAATGAATTGGTCATAAATGTTCCAATTAAAAAACAACTATTACATTGTTTTTTTTGTTTAATGTTTTTAAAACTGATAAAAAATAATATCTGTTTAAAAGCAGGCTCCTAATTGTGTAATGTTAAAAGAAATTACGAGTTAATTAAAATGTAAGAATTTCAAAATATTTTGGTCGCAGGATTTATTTATATAAAAAAAGCTGTAAGTATGAAACTTTCAGCTTTTTTTTATTGATCATTAATTTCGAATGAATGCTATTTTATGCTTTAATAAATTGGGTGCTGCGAACTATATTTTTATGTTAAAAAATAATAATAAGCAAGTGGTTGTTTAAAAACTTACTTCGGTAAATATTGATTAAGATCTTCGTTCTCGAATTTATTGGTTACAATTTCTTCTTTTACAAAACTCAATTTTGGCTCTGACGCCATATTTTTCTGAAATTGTGGATTTGAAATCGTTGAACTTTTAATTTTAAAAAGATTAATCCCAAAATATCCGAGACAAGCAATACCTATAATAACTAAAAAGATATTCAGATAAAGTTCTGTGCCTTGCTTGTCTAAACTTTGAGCAAGCATGACAAGAGCAAATGCAGGAAATATAATTCCCCAGTATTCCATATTGATCCAAAACAAACCATGATTGCTTTTAAAATTTATTTCCTTGCCGGTTTCCTTATCAATAAATACCCTTAGAGTTCTATTCCATTTAACTCCGAAAATATAACTGAAAATAGCAGCGATATAAAGCGGAATAACAAAACACTGTGTCACGTAAGTTTCCGGTAGTATGGAAATAAACAAAAATATGGCGATAAATAAAATTAAAATTGAGAGAAATCCTCTGCCTGACCAAACTATCATAATATTGATTTTAGGGTTATGCCTACTTTATTTTTAAGTCTTTTTCGGCTTATTTAGACTATTGATTTTAAATAAAAAGTGTTAGAAAATTCGGTGTAATTAGGAGTTAACATTGATCAAGCCTCTGAAAAACTGAATTCCGCCAAATAAAATAGCTCCCCAAAAGATAAAGCCAACATTAGCCAACGTTAAGGCTGTTCCGCCAATGCACCAAAGAGCACCGTAGAGCATATCTTTTCTGGCTTTTTCGTGTTTAGCTTCTTCAATTTGTTCTTCAATATTATCAACAATAATTGTGGCATTTTCGTCACTCAATCCTTTTTCGACAAGTGCGGCCTTGGTTTCGTACGCTGATTTATTTTGGTTTATCAGAAGATTTGCGGCATAATTATACAATTGATTCGCTGTTTCTTGCGATGCTGCGTTGGTGGTTTCCATAATGTTTTTGGTTTTGGTTGGTTAGGTTTTTATGTTTTTGATTTTCAAATATAAATAGTTGAAATAGTATAATGTTACGGGAACACGTAAAGTGTTAAATTTTTGTTTTTAAAGTTGAATTTTATAGGATATTCTTTAGACAGAATATCTCATGAAACCGAAATTTGCGTGAGGAGTTGAGGCGGTATCCTTTCGCCGGCGAAGCAGGGTAAAAGATATAGCCGATCCCGAAGCCTCGGGATGACCAGGAGGGACACGCCAAAATTATTCGTTAATATTAAAGTTTGGTTTCAATTTTAAACTTGATTTTTGATGATTAATAGAAATGTCTAAAAATCCAACAATCTAACAATTGAATCAAAATATTTTAGAAAAAAGTATATCTTTAGCCAACCAAAAATCTAAAATAATGCAGGAAAACGACCAAGAACATTTTAAAAGAGAACTCGGATTGCTAGACGGAACTATGCTTGTCGTAGGTTCTATGATTGGATCCGGAATATTTATAGTAAGTGCTGATATCGCCAGACAAGTAGGATCAGCTGGATGGCTAACTTTGATTTGGTTAATCTCAGGATTAATCACAATTATTGCGGCCGTAAGTTATGGCGAGTTAAGCGCTATGTTCCCAAAAGCAGGCGGACAATATGTGTACCTGAAAGAAGCATATAATAAACTGATTGCATTTTTATACGGATGGAGCTTTTTTGCTGTGATCCAAACCGGAACAATAGCTGCAGTAGGTGTGGCTTTCTCGAAGTTTGCCGCTTATATTTATGAGCCATTAAGCGATGAAAATATATTGTTTCAATTGGGTTCTTTTAAACTCAACGCTGCACAAATTGTTTCTATTTTCACCATTGTTTTGCTAACTTATATCAATAGCCGTGGGGTTAAGAACGGTAAAATTCTACAAACTGTTTTAACGATTATCAAAATTTTATCATTGCTGGGTTTAATCTTTTTTGGATTAACGCTTGCTGCAAAAGCTTCGGTTTGGGATGCCAATTGGGCTGATGCATGGACAACGCGTTCGTACAATGCCGAAAGCAGTTCATGGCTTCCAATAAGCGGAACGGCTTTGATTACCGGGATTTCTGCTGCGATGGTAGGATCGTTATTTTCAAGTGATGCATGGAACGGTGTTACTTTTATTGCTGGAGAAATTAAAAATCCAAAACGTAATGTGGGTTTCAGTTTGTTTTTAGGAACTTTTATTGTGACGATTATTTATGTTTTGACCAATTTGATGTATTTAGCCGTAATTCCCCTAAACGAAATTGCCACAGCAAAATCTGATAGAGTTGCGGTAGTAGCTTCACAATATATTTTTGGAGATATCGGAACTTTAATTATCGCTATTATGATTATGATTTCGACTTTCGCCTGCAACAACGGATTAATTATGGCAGGTGCGAGAGTATATTATACGATGGCAAAGGATGGTTTATTCTTTAAAAAAGCGGCAGTTTTAAATGAATCGAGTGTTCCTGCCTGGGCTTTATGGGCGCAGTGTTTTTGGGCTTCTGCTTTATGTTTGACTGGAAAATACGGAGATTTATTAGATTTTGTAATCATCATTGTATTGATTTTTTACATCCTGACAATCTACGGAATTTTCATCCTTCGTAAAAAAATGCCTGATGCAGAAAGACCATACAAAGCTTTCGGATATCCGTTTTTACCAATGCTATATATTATTGTTGCAACAGCAATTTGTATCTCATTATTATTAACTAAATTCTCAACTTGTGGTTGGGGAGTGCTGATTATGTTAACAGGAATTCCAGTTTATTATTTAACGAAACCAAAGGAGAACTAAATTGTTTCAAGTTTCAAGTTTGAAAAGTTTTAAGTTAAATCAACTTTGAAAATAAATATAGAACACGCCTTGTTAATAGCAAGGCGTTTTTTTATAAAATCTGTTCAAATCAACGTAAAAATAATCTCGCAAAGTCGCGAAGTCGCAAAGGAAGCTTAAAAAGAAAAACTTTGCGACTTCGCGACTTTGCGAGATTAAAAACAAATAGCATTGCGAACTTTGCGTAAAACCCTTGCACCCTTTGCGGTTAAATCCTCAGCACATTTCAAAAAAAAAAGACACTGCTTATTTCTAACAGTGTCTTTTGATTTAAATAATCCAGAAAACCTTATGGTTATTGCGCCATTTCGGTTTCGGCAGAAGATTTTATAGTTGAATTAATAATATTCAAAGTAAGAGGATCTGTTTCTCCAGAGAAAAATGCATCCAATATTTCCTGAAATATAGGGTTTGTGTTTTCTACCAAAGAAAAAAGTGTCATCGAAGAGCGAAGTTTTCGGGCATCTAAATCTCCTAAAATTCCATCCGCTGATTTTCTTTTAAAAGTTAATAAAAGCTCAGAGATTTCTATAAGATGTTTTCCTAAAATAGGGTGCTCTAAAAATTCGGTAGCTTCATTAAGATCGGCAATAGCATACAGATTTGCAGTATCGCTACTACCTAATCCTTTAATCTGAGGAAAAATGAACCACATCCAGTGAGTCTCTTTTTTTCCCTTGTTAATTTCGGAAAGAGCAGTAAGATAAAGTTTGTTTTGCGCATCTAAAAAACGCGTTAAATCATTGTTTGAGTAAGCCATTAGGTAATTTATGTATAAAAAAAGGTTGCAAAAATACTAAAAAAGATAAGGTCTGCCTAATAAAAGGTTCACACAATGAGTATTTTAACTTTTAGTGGAAGAATTTTCTATTGTATTTCCAACTAAAAATAAACTCAGCTATCCAAGAGCGTTAAATTAAAATGAAAATCATAATTTTCGATTCACTCTTCTAAATGTTAAATTAATTCTGGGCAATACATCCCGGGCTGTTTTGGGTACGTGATGCTGCCAAAAACTGTTTGTTGTTCCCGACATCAATAAAAAAGAGCCATGGTGCAGCGGAATTTCAATCTGTGGAATGTCTTTTCTGAATTTATGACGCAGCCTGAACATTCTGGTTTCTCCAAAAGTTACTGAAGCAATAATTGGATTTGGGCCTGTATTGTGTTCTTTATCGCTGTGCCAGGCAACGCTGTCATTGCCGTTGCGATATAAATTCAGCAGCAGAGCATTAAAATCGACTTGGGTTTCTTTTTCAACACGGCTTCGGATAGTCAGTAATTCATAAGTCCAGTTTGGCCCGTTTGGATCTGCCCCAATATTGTCCTTATCCTCATACCACGCAATCATTCTGGGAGCTGTAACGGTTTTGTCGAACATTTCCATTTCATATTCCCTCCATTTGGTTTGATGTAAAAGTCTTTCATAATAATAATCCGATTCTTCTTTGCTGAAGAAATTGTCTATCAAGATCAGTTCAGTATCAGGCAGGTCAAATACGGTTTTGCCACTCACGCCTGAAGTAAATAATTCGGTGTCGTTAAATAGTGTCATTGTTTCCATTTATTTTTTGTCAATTTCAATCCATACTGGCGCATGATCGCTTGTCTTTTCCCAGCCTCGAACATGGCGATCAACACCGCCGGCGCGTAACGTTGAAGCTATTTGCGGACTCAGTAAAAAATGATCAATTCGAAGTCCGGCATCTCGCTCATAAGCATTTCTAAAATAATCCCAAAAGGTGTAAATTTTCTCATCCGGATATAATTTTCTAATGGCATCTGTCCATCCTTGCGAAACAATGTCCTTAAAAGCTTTTCGAACTTCAGGTAGAAAAAGGGCGTCTTTAACCCATTTTTCAGGTTTATAAACATCCAGTTCCGTTGGCATCACATTGAAATCTCCAACGAGTATTACGGGAGTATTTAAACTCAGTAAGGTTTCAGCACGATGAGCCAGACGATCAAACCATTTCAGCTTATATTCTAATTTAGGTCCCGGTGCAGGGTTTCCGTTGGGCAGATAAAGACAGGCAATCACGATTCCATTGATCAAAGCTTCAACATAACGACTCTGAACATCTTCTTCATCGCCGGGGAGAATTCGGGTTACTTCTTCAATTTCCATATTTCGGGCTAGAATAGCAACACCGTTCCATTGTTTTTGTCCGTGCCAAATGGCATTGTATCCAGCGTCATTAATCGCTTTAAGCGGAAAATTATCCTGAGGCGCTTTTAATTCCTGCAGACAAACAATATCAGGCTTGGTTTCTTCAAGCCAGCGTAGTAATACATTTAATCTTCCGTTAACTCCGTTTACGTTATATGTTGCTATTTTCATGGTGCATTTAATTAGTTGGATATTAAATTTACTGATTATTAAGCATTTAATGAGGTAGATTTTATAATCTTATTTCAGGAACTGTTTGTTAAAGAATACTTTACCCGGATATTTTTCTGCGTAAGCAAAAATTAATTGCACCATGTATTGATTGCTTTTGTAAGGTGTGACATAATTTTTTACTTCTGAGGGATCTGTAATCGCAACATCTGACGGAATATAACCCATCCCATAAAAGTGTCCGTTTTCAATCCAAATACAGCTCCGTTCCTCTTTTGACCTTCCTTTGTCTATAATGGCAAAACTGGGTCTGTTGCTTAATAGAAAGTCAATTGCGTTGTCGACCTGTTCGTTGTGAAGCAAAACATCCGGGAGACTTTTGACTTCATTATTTTGAAAAAACTCTCCTTCTTCAGGTCTGGAATATTTGCAGAATCTTTGGTCAATTTCAAATTGCTCCGCCAGACTTCTCAGTAAATCTATAGCGTTATACAAACTATTAAACTCATGAATGCAAGTCTGAAATTTGGTTAGTTTTCCAACGGCCAGATATTTATATCCGTTTCTGGCTTCATATTGATAAATGCCAAATTTGGCTTCAAAACGTTTTAATGCTCTATTGTAGGTTGGCCAAAGCTGTTTTATTTCGGTACATTCTAATAAAAGCGCCATTAACTCGGTGGCACAGATTTCATAAGAAATACTATAGATATCCCGCAAAAAATGCTGTCTTTGCGGATTGATTTTATGACCGCTAAAATGAGAAGCTACGCGTTTTTTTAAGTTGATTGCTTTCCCGACATAGATTACCTTTTTCATCTGATTATAAAAATAATAGACACCTGGTTTTTCGGGTAAATTATTAAAATCTTCAGGAGGCAGGTTAGGTGGTAAACGCTGATCTTGTGAAGTCATCTTGACCATTTTTGCTATCTCGCCTTCAGCATCCCATTCGAGTAATCGGGAGAATAATATTGCGGTAGCAGCTGCATCACCGCCTGCCCGATGTTGATTTTCTAAAGGTATGTCTAGCGAATGGCAAAGTTTTCCCAAGCTGTAAGACGATAGTCCTGGTTTAATTTTTCTTGCTGCGCGAACGGTACACAGTTTTCTGGCGGTCCATTTAAACCCCGCTTGTTCTAATTGATGACGCACAAAAGAATAATCGAAGTTGACATTATGAGCAACAAAAATACGATCGGTTAGCATTTCCAGAACTTTCTCTGAAATATCATCGAAAATTGGTGCATTCGCGACCATTGCATTATTAATGCCTGTTAATCCAAAAATAGAAAGCGGAATTTCTTTTTCCGGATTAACAAGCGTTTCGAAGCGGTCGATTACATTTTCGCCGTCATGTATAATAATGGCAATTTCGGTAATGCGGCTGCCACTGGCGTTACCGCCTGTGGTTTCGATATCTACTATGGCATATTCCTGCTTTTTCATCTCTTTATTATAACGCAAAACCTCTTTTTGTTCTTGTAAAATCATCGGTGGTTATTTTTGAAATTTCATTCGGTGTCTTGGTAAGTTGATTTCATGTCCCTGCGGATACGGTTCACGATGCGTTGGACTCACATCTTCTTTAATTTGACGCTGTGTTGTAAACTGATCTTTAGCATCCATATATCTTGGATCCGGAATAAAAGGCATTTTGGCCATTTTAATAATGGTAATGGTTGGGAAATGATAATCGACTTCGACATTTCCTAAAAGCAAATAACAGCCTCCGCCCTGAAAAGGATATAGTGCCAGACAATCCGGAAAATGTGCCGTATCAAAATAAGTACCTTCATGATCGATCCAGGTGCCGAAATACATGTTTCCTTTTTTGGTCGGAACTTGTTTTCTGGAGATTAAATACGCCAGCATCTTAACCTGTTTTTTATGATATGCTACTAAATCCTTAGCCATAATATCGCCACGGTATTTAATTTGAAGCAAATCAAAAACAGTACACGAAACAGGAAAACTCAACAATTCAATTTCATCAAATGCATCTTCAAAAACAGAACGTTCCAAAGTAGGAAGTTTGTATTCTTTAACGGGTTCCTGCAATAACATCAAACTTCTGTTTTCGGGTTTGAAATTATTTAAAAGCAAACTCGCAATAACCAAAAGCTGATTTTTAGTTTTTCCTGTGAAGCGGAAAGCGCCTATAAAAATCAAAATTTTAATACTTTCAATCCCAATCGGAATTCGGTTTATGAAGTCTTCTAAAGAAAGATAATCGCCATTTTTCTCTCTTTCTGATTCGATTAAATACGCTGTTTTCGATTCTAAACTCTGCAAATGCATAAATCCGAGATAAATATCAGTTCCGTACAAAGTCGTTTGGTATTCGCTTTTATTCACGCACGGATTTAGGACTGTACCACCAGACATGCGTGCCTCGTGTACATAAACTTCGGTTCTGTAAAATCCGCCCTGATTGTTGATTACGGCTGTCATGAACTCCACAGGATAATAAACTTTCAGATACAAACTCTGATAACTTTCCACAGCATAAGAAGCCGAGTGGGCTTTACAAAATGAAAACCCAGCAAACGATTCAATCTGACGGTAAATTTCCTGACTAAGTGTTTCAGGATGTCCTTTTCTGGCGCAAGACGCAAAGAAATTATCTTTTACTTTTTGTAAAGCTTCTAAAGAACGTCCTTTTCCAGACATAGCACGGCGCAGGATATCGCCATCTGCTGCAGGAACGCCACCGTAATGCTGGGCAATTTTAATAACATCTTCCTGATAAACCATAATACCATAAGTTTCGCCAAGATGCTCTTTGAAAACCTCATGAAAATATTCGAATTGATCCGGATAATTATGACGGAAAATGTATTCTTTCATCATACCGGATTGAGCAACTCCAGGCCGAATTATTGAAGACGCGGCAACTAAAACTTTATAATTATCACAATTCAATCGGCGTAATAAACCGCGCATCGCAGGACTTTCGATATAAAAACAGCCAATAGTTCGGCCTTGAGCCAAATGAACATTACAGATTGCTTCATCTTTAGAAATAGAAGTATTGCGAATGTCTATTTTAATTCCTCTGTTTTTCTCGATCAGTTTTACACTGTCATCAATATGTCCAATCCCGCGTTGGCTCAAAATATCGAATTTATCAAAACCAATTTCTTCCGCAATGTGCATGTCAAAAAGCACAATTGGAAATCCTTTTGGAGGCATTTCCAGAGGTGTGTAATTCGTAATGGGATCTTCAGAAATGATAATACCACAAGCGTGCATACTGCGCTGATTGGGGTATTTTACAATCATGTCGCTATATTCCTGAACGAATTTTACAATAGAATTGGTTTCGTGTAGCTGTTTTGGATTTTTAGCCAGCATATCCAATTCTTCTTTTGGAAGGCCAAACACTTTTCCGACTTCCCTGTAAATAGATCGGTGTTTGAACTCGACATTGGTTCCGCAGAAAGCAACGTGCTCACGACCATAAGTTTCGAAAATATATTCTAAAATGGTATTGCGTTCTTTCCAGCTCCAATCAATGTCAAAATCGGGTGGGCTTTTACGATTTAAATTTAAAAAACGCTCAAAATACAGATCGAGTTCGATTGGACATATATCGGTAATTCCGAGACAATAAGCAATAATACTGTTGGCTCCACTTCCGCGCCCGATGTGCATAAATCCCTGACTGTTGCTGTATCGGACAATATCCCAAGTGATTAAAAAATAACCGCTGAATTGTAATTCGTCAATAACTTTTAATTCTTTTTCTACACGTTTTCGGGCAATTTTGTTTTCTTTTCCATAACGCCATTCAAAACCTATTTCGGCCAATTCTGTTAGTTTTTTGAGATCACTCTCACGATTTCCGGTAAAGAATTTTTTATTTCTTTTAATTGAAAAATCGTATTGAAAATTACAGGAATCGATTATATGTTGCGTGTTGACAATAATTTCAGGATATTTTTCATAGAAAGGCGAAAGCGATTCTAGAGGCAACATTTTTTCAGAAGTTTTGCAATAATCAGCTTCTGTCAATTTTGATAAAATAATATTGGTATCAATCGCACGCAGGATTTTATGCAGGTTGAATTCTTTTTTATTTCTAAAAGTTACCGGTTGAAGCACAACCATTTTAGAAATTTGATTTTTATGTTCCGATGTGAAAAGCTTTGAAATTTCATTTGTCCGAATGCCGATAAATTCATTTTCACGAAGCGTTTTCGGTGCATTTTCTAAAGTATAAATCACAAAAACCGATTCGAATTGAGGAGCAATTAATGGCAAAGGTTCTCCGCTGAAATTATGTTCTGTTAAAAACCGATTCATTTCAGCTAAACCTTCAGCATTTTTAGCCAGGCCAATATATCGGAATTGATGATTGCAGCGAAACTCCATCCCAACAAGAGGTTTAATTCCAACTTTATCACATTCTCTTATAAAGTCATAAATTCCCGTAACGGTATTAATGTCTGTCAACGCCATAGCTTTTATGTCGCAAGAAACTGCCTGCTTGATGAGATCATCAAGAGGAATCGTGCCGTAGCGAAGCGAATGGTATGAATGACAGTTGAGGTACATTTATTTTTTACGTTTTAAAATTTCGTCCTTATTATTCGGTTTAAAATGAGCTCCGGCACAACGCATTACAGCATCAAAACCATAACGGCTTTTCATTTTATCCATCGCGGCGTAGAGTGACAACATTTCCTCAGTATCTTCAAAAAGATTGATTTGATAGGTACCGCGAACCAATCCGCTAAAGCGAATACCAATTAAGCGTAATCGCATACGGCGTTGGTACAATTTTTCAAAAAGCTCCATTACATTTTTGGTTAAAATATGATCTGCTGAGGTGTACGCGATTTTGCATTGTTTGGTTTCGGTATCAAAATTGGCGTAGCGTATTTTAACCGCAATTGTTGAGGTTAACCATTGCTCGGATCGCAATTGGAAAGCCAGTTTCTCGACCATTCCGATAAGTACTCTTTTGAGTTTTGCGATATCTATAGTATCCTGAGAAAAAGTATGTTCAGTCGAAATTGATTTTCTTTCGGTATAAGGTTCAACAGGTGTATTATCGATTCCGTTGGCTTTTTTCCAAATATCCAAACCATTTTTGCCAATCATCTGCTGTAAAACTTCAGGAGGCATTTCAGCTAAAGTTTGAATTTTACGAACGCCAATTCGGGACAAAAGCTGAAAAGTTACAGCGCCAACCATAGGGATTTTTTGAATCGATAACGGATTCAAAAAACCTTGCACCTCGTTTTCCGGAATTTGTAAATTTCCAACTGGTTTGCCTTCGCCGGTAGCAATTTTAGAAACGGTTTTATTGATGGATAATGAGAAACTGATAGGAAGTCCGGTTTCTTTAATGACAGATTGTGCCAGTTCATTTGTCCATTTATAGCTTCCATGAAATTTATCCATTCCGGTAATATCCAGATAAAATTCATCGATACTGGCTTTCTCTAATACCGGTGCTTTTTCCTGAAGAACATTTGTAACATCATGCGATAATTTCGAATATAATTCCATATCGCCTTTCATTATTTTGGCATCCGGACAAAGTTTCATCGCCATATGAATTGGCATGGCTGAACGCACTCCAAATTTTCGCGCTTCATACGAACAAGAGGCTACAACACCGCGTTCACCACCACCAATAATCAACGGTATACCGTTTAATTCTGAGTTAGTTAGCCTTTCGCAGGATACAAAAAAAGTATCTAAATCCATGTGTACAATTGCCCGTGCCATTTTCTTGTTTTTGTAGGTACAAAATTAGTACAGATTAGAACATTTTTTCATATATTTGCTGTTCCAAATTATAACAAATTAGTTATGTCCTTATTTTCAGACAATATCAGAGCATTAAGGGTTAAGCATAAAATATCGCAGGAGAAATTAGCTGAAAACCTAAAAATTACCCGAGGCAGATACGTTAAATATGAAGACGGAACTTCAGAAGCTCCGTATGATATTTTAAAGCAGATTGCGTTATATTTTCATATGAGTATTGACTTAATTTTATCTGTCGATATTCGCAAAATCGATGTGGAAAATTTAATAAAACTGGAAGGTAACCGACTTATTTTGCCCATTCAAGTCGACCGATTCGGAGAAAATTTTATCGAAATTGTATCCCAAAAAGCAAAAGCAGGCTATCTAAACGGTTATGCCGATCCGGAATATATCGAAAGTTTACAGCAGGTTTCGCTTCCGTTTTTGGGTCCGGGCAAACACAGAGGATTTCCTGTAGAAGGCGATTCGATGCCGCCACACGAAGACGGTTCCATTATTATTGGGCGTTATGTAGAAAGGCTGGGAGAAGTTATGGATGGGAAAACTTATATCCTGATTACCAAAAATGAAGGAATGGTTTACAAACGTCTTAATAAAAACAAAAAGAATGCTTTGGTTCTGGAATCAGACAATCGTTTTTATCCGAATTATGAAGTGAAAGCCTCAGATATTTTAGAAATCTGGGAATACGAATGCAACATCGGACGAAGCGATAGACGTCATGAGCAGACAGAATCGCAAAGTATGAAGGATTTGCTTTTAGAAGTGAAACGAGAGGTTATGGAGATTAAGAATAATACTTCGAATACGTAAAAAGTTTTTGCCACAGATTTCACAGATTTGAAGGATTTTTTTTTCGCCACGAATTCACGAATTTTGATTTAAAATAATTCGTGAATTCGTCGCGAAAAACTTTAGACAAAGTCCTTCATTTTTTTATATATGGATTTAAATAAACTTTGTGCCTTAGCGTCTTTGTGGCGGAAAAAACTAAAAAATCTTAGCAAACCCTAATCCATATTGCTCTCCATTATAAAAAGGCATTATCATAGAAGTTGACTTACTTTCAGAAGAGGATTTGAATATTTTTTTGGTAATATACGGATTCATCCAATAAGCGATCTTAGTACTCAAAATCCCGATTCCGGCTCCGGCGGCAACATCGGTTAACCAATGACGATTATTATAGATTCTAAAAAGCCCGGTTCCGGTGGCTACGGCATAACCGGCAATTCCATACCAAATCGATTTGTCTTTGTATTCCTGCCATAAAAACTCAGCTCCGGCAAAAGCAGTTGCGGTATGTCCGGAAGGGAAGGAGTTATTCGAACTTCCGTCAGGTCTTTCTTCGTGTACAATCGATTTTAAACCCAAAACGGTTGTCGCCATAATCGCATAGGAAGTTACAAATATTACCGAACGATCCCGCATATTATTCTTCCCTTTTACACCAAAAGCATTCAGAGCATAAACAGAGGCCGCGGGCGCATATTGAGAGAAATCATCAATGGTAATTTTCTCGTCAATATCTTCGGTAACTTCTGCTTTGATTTGATGGTTAAAGCTTAGAAGCTGATCATTTCCAATTCCGATAACGCCGTAACCAATCAATACACTCGGAATAATTAATTGTTTGTAACTGAATTTTAAATGATTTGAAGTGCTGTCAATTTTAGCAATGGAATCATTTTGTTGTGCACTTGCAGAAAAAAAACCGAATAGAAATACCAGAGAAATCGTTTTGTAAAACATCTTTCGTTATTATTATAAGTTGCAATAATAACGAATGTGTTAACTAACTATTTTTGGCTTAATTGAACCTTAAGCGAATATTAACCAGTTGTGTTTGAATGATGTAATTGGATTAAGATTGGCTAAATATTAGAAAGCAAAATGTCAAATTCCAAATTCCAAATTTCAAAACAAGTTAATTAAACATAGTCCCAGAGGGACGATATATTTATAGAAAAATTTCATTACATTTTAATAAACCCCATCGGGGTGGCATGTTTGTAATCATGATGACTGTCGCTCCGCTGGAGCTTTATTGGAGAATCTATAAATTGGCTATAAACATTATGCTCCGCTGGAGCTTTTTTTAAAATTTTATCGCAATGTTATATACTTTGTCTAAACTGGACTGAAGTCCAGCCCTACAATATAATTTGAGCCTACTGCTCTTTTTACACTTTTAATGAGAACCAAAACGTACTCCCCAATCCCAAATTACTCTCAACCCCAACACTTCCATTTTGCGCTTCAATAAATTCCTTGCTGATCGCTAATCCCAATCCGGTTCCGGATTTTTGACTTCCTGGAACCTGAAAATATTTATCAAAAACTTTGTCTTTATATCTTGCGTCAATTCCTTTTCCGGTGTCTATAACCTGAAAAACGATCTGATTGTTTTCTTTTTTTAATTGAATGACAATGGTACTTTTCTCAGAAGAATATCTTATTGCATTCGATAAGTAATTAATCAGAACCCAGCCTGTTTTTTCGCTGTCGGCTTTTACATCTTCCAGATTTTCATCAGCATGAATAACCAATTTAATCTGCTTTTGATCGGCCTGAACTTTTACAGCTTCTACAGCATAATTTACAATTTCGTGTGGATTGCTTTTTTCGATATTCAATTGAATATTTCCGGTTTCTAATTGTGATAAATTCAGCAATTCGCCTGTGATTTTTAATAACCTCTGACTATCATCTTTGATACTTTCAACCAATTGTTTTTGATCGTCGTTCATATCGCCGGTTTTGGCATTTTCAAGTAATTGCAAACTCAGTTTTATAGATGCAATTGGCGTTTTTAATTCGTGCGAAACGGTGGCGATAAAATTGGTTTTAGCAAAATCAAGCTCTTTAAATAGTGTAATATTTCGCAGAATAATCACATCGCCAATATTGATTTCTTTTTCTTCTCCGGTTGGAATTATCGTAATATTTAGAATTTCTTTTTCGAAATAACTTTCCTTTCCGTGTGCGTAAATTTTAAGCGGTTGTTTTTTTGGAGAATCAATTTCTTCTTTTACAATCAAAGACCGAATTAAATCATTAGACAAGGCTAGAGTAGAGGCCGATTTCCCAACAACATCTTCCAATTTCATTCCGATAATCTTCAGTGCTTCATCATTCATAAACAAAATAATTCCGTCATTATCCAATCCAATAATAGGATCATTCATATTATTGATAAGCGTTTCAAGTCGTTTCTTTTCGAAAAACAACTTATACAAATTACTATCATTGTATTCCTGAAGTTTTTGCGCCATCGTATTAAACGATTTTGCCAAATCACCATATTCGCTGTGACTGGTAAAATGGACGCGTTCTGAATAATTCTTGTTTGCAATTTCCCTAATACTTTGCGTTAATTCCTTAATAGGGTTTGCAATGTTATTCGGCAGATTAACCAATAAGTTAAACGCAATTAAAAAGCATAAACTTCCCACAATGGCAATCCATAAATTGGCATTTTCGGCGGTATGTTTGGCAATGTCGCTTTTCTGTTTGATGGCATCCAGATTCAGTTTCATAATCGCAAAAATGTCTTGCCTGATTTGCGTTTTTAGGATTTCATCGGCACTGTTTTTTTCTAAAAGCGAAAAATCATTTTCAAGTTGAGTCGTTGCTTCTTTTTCACCGGGTTCGGTAACATTTTGCGTTTGTTTTTCAAGATATTCCTTGAAAACGGAAATCTTACTATTGGGGTTTTCTTTAATTTCATCCAAAGACAAAATCATATTTCGCGAATATTCCAGCGTATTATAATTCGCTTTCAGAATATTCTCCGTGTCCGCTTTTATCAAAAAAACAGAATAGCCGCTCACTAAAGAAAGTATGATGATCATCAAAAATAACAATCCAACACCCAGATTCAATTTGGTTTTAATTCTCATTTTATAAAACATTTAATTTTTTTTCACCATATAAGTGATATAAGGAAATATAACAATGCGCAATAGTGGCAAAGAATAGAAAAAATAAGAAAGTTTGTGATCTTGCTACAAGCAAAAACTTAAATGAACTTTGCATAAACCTTTGCGAACTTTGCGGTTAAATTCAACGCCCCTAATTAAAATGAACTTATATAACTTATATGGTTTAAAATTTAAGACAGAATAACAAGGTCTACATTAGATAAAGACAGGCGATTTAACAAACGTCTGAAAATTGTTGTAGACAAAATTACTTTAAATAAATTCAAATGCGGTTTTCCAATGCAGACAGTTGTAATTTGTTTTTCTTCAACCGCAATTAAAATAGCATCGGCAATATTTTTATTTTCTAATTTGATAACTTCTGCGCCTAATTGTACGGCCAGTTTAAAGTTATTAATTAAATGTCTTTGTTTGTCTAACGCAATTTTTGTACTGCTTTCTTTTGGTGTTTCTACATACAATACGTACCAGCTTCCGTTGTAATAACTCGCCAGACGCGCCGCTTTTCGAATTACGATTTTAGCCGTTTTATCATTACTGCTAATGCATGCCAAAAGTTTTTCATGACGTAAAGCATGCAGTTGAGGTACTTCATTTTCGACTTTTCGAACCACCTGGCTTGCTACTTCTTTCAAAGCCAATTCCCGCAATTGTAAAATTTGTTCCGATTTAAAAAAGTTAGTCAAAGCGGTCTGAATTTTATCAGCTGTATAAATTTTACCTTCCTTCAAACGCGCAATCAAATCTTCCGATGTCAAATCGATATTTACTACTTCGTCAGCCAAACGCAAAACATTATCCGGAATTCGTTCCTGAACATCAATTCCTGTAATCCGTTTTACATCTTCATTCAAACTCTCAATATGCTGAATATTAACTGCCGAAATCACATTGATTCCCGCATCTAAAATTTCTAAAACATCTTGCCAGCGTTTTTCGTTTTTGCTTCCTTCAATATTCGTGTGCGCGAGTTCATCAACAATTACGACTTCCGGTCTAAGGTTGATAATTGCCTGTACATCGAGTTCTTCCAGCTGTTTTCCTTTATAGAAAATGGTTCGCCTCGGAATCACAGGCAAACCAGCTAAAAGTTCATGCGTTTCCTTTCGCATATGTGTTTCGATGTAGCCAATTTTCACATCGATTCCATTCTTCAACAAAGAATGCGCTTCCTGAAGCATACGAAAAGTCTTGCCCACACCGGCACTCATCCCAATGTAGACTTTAAACTTTCCTTTTCGTGATTTCTGAATTAAATCGAGAAAGTGCTGTGCGTTATTTTCTTTTTTCTGTTCCATATGGTTTTGCCACGAAGGCGCTAAGTCGCAAAGTTTTTTTTAGCCACAGATTTCACAGATTCAATTGATTTTTTTTCGCCACAAATTCACGAATTTTTATTTAGAAATGGGATAAATTATAATTCGTGAATTCGTGGCAAATAAATCTACACAAAGAGATGTAAAAAAATCATTTTAATCTGTGAAATCTGTGGCAATATAATTTTAAAAAGAAATCGCCAGCGAAGTCGTTACAAACGTATTCGTATCCGTTGGAAGATTGTCTTTTGTAAATATTTCATCTTTACTAGAAAGATTTCTGGCTTCAATTCTAAACATTACATTATCAGTAACTAAGTAATCAAAGTTAGCCGAAAATCCATAAGTTTTAAAACCATTTGGCGTTTCTGTTGCGATAATAACTCCTTTTTCGTCACTGTAATATTCGCCACGGGCAGCTAACTGAATCTTATCTGTAGGTTTGTATTGCAGAATCAAAACAGGCGAAAACCAGGTATCATATTTATTACTGCTTTTAGCCGATTGTTGCGAACCAACATCAAAACCAGCTGTAATATTTGTTTTTTCGGTTACTTTAAATTGTCCGTAAAAGTTGTTGAAATAACGCCACTTTTTATCGATATCCGGCTGTTCATTTCCAACATACGTACTCCAGTTCAAAACTAATTTATCAGTTGGTTTATACGTAATCTGCGTTCCAAAAGCAGGCGTATGATTTCCGTCTACTTTCTGAATACGCTGCCAGCCATTCAAATACATTCCGGCCAAATACCATTCTCCGGATTCAGAGGTGTAGCCAATTTTTACTCCTGTTTCATAATAAGGAGAATTCTCCGCCAGAATACTTCTGGTCAAAGTCTGGCAATCTTTTCCAATTGCACTTTCAAAACCAATGTGTGCCGGCATAATTCCCGCATCAATCCACAAATTATGGTTTTGCGAAATCTTCACCCCAACATTGGCTTCATAGACATTTTTCAGTAAATCCTGTTCTGCTGACATGTTATATTGCGCATAAGTTCCGGCCATTAAGGCAAAATTTCCACGAATATTATTTTTTGTATAATTCACTTTTGCCATACCTAAATTCAGGTTCACTTCATTGCTTCGATTATAATTGTAAAAAAATCCCGGGCGTGTATGATTGTCTGGTTTTCCAAAATCATAACTGTAATAAACGTCTACATATCCTGAAAACGTTAAAGGACTTTTCGATTCTTCCTGTGCATGTAAATTGCTAAAACCGAATGCGATTAAAGCAGTAAGTATTATTTTTTTCATTTTTGTTTTTATTATTTGGGGTAAAAAAGGCGTATTAATTTTTATTAGTAGGTTTTTAAGGAGCTGTTTCCTGCTATCCGCTATATCTTTTTAGGCAGATTGTTTATGGTAAACAAGATCTTTTCAATAGCCTAAAAAGGATGCCGCTTCTATCAGGGCTAGGGCACTCAGGGTAAAAGGACGTTTTGTATCCTAACAGGTTTTCAAAACCTGTTAGGTATTATTTAAGTTTCGGTTTTACGCTCCAGTTTGTCATTGCGAGGAACGAAGCAACCACATTTACAAAATCAGATTTGTGTCTCATTGTTAGTGAGGTTGCTTCGTTCCTCGCAATGACCAAAATTGACGAAAATCTTTGTCATACCTACAAGGTTTTGAAAACCTTGCAGGAGAAAAACCTTAGAACCTTAGCGACTCAGTCCCGAAGCTTCGGGATCAGAACCTTGTTTTAGCGAAGCGCATCAAGCGCCATATTCAATTCCAAAACATTAACTGTTTCAGGACCAACAACAGCCGTATTAATTTTAGATTCAACCAAAGCTTTTACTTTATCTTCCGCTAATTTTCGTTCTTTGGCAACACGTTTTACCTGAATCAAAGCACCTTTCGGAGAAATATTCGGATCCAATCCACTTCCTGAAGCCGTCACCATATCTGAAGGGATCTCCCATTTTTTCAAATAAGGATGAGCAACTAAAAATGTATCAATTCTTTTTTGAACCAAAGCCAAATACTCTGCGTTGCTTGGTCCTTTGTTACTTCCGGCACTTCCGGCCGCGTTGTAATCTACAGCCGAAGGTCTCCCCCAGAAATAATTCGGCTTATCGAATTTTTGACCTATTTTTTGGTAGCCAATAACTTTTCCGTTAACCGAAAGAGTTTCTCCTTTTCCTTGATTCGGAGCCATTTGTGCAATTCCATAAATTGCAAGAGGATAAATAACTGCGAACATAATTATGGTAAGCAGAGTCAATTTTAGTAATGAGAATATATTTTTCATTTTTTTCTTTTTAGAGGTTCTAAGGGACTAAGGTTCTGAGGGACTAAGAAAAAATTTAGCACCTTAGCACCTTAGCGCCTCAGAACCTTAGCAACTTTTATTTACATAAATAAAGCAACAAGTAAATCAATCAATTTAATTCCGATAAAAGGAATAATCAATCCGCCTAAACCGTAGATTAAAAGATTTCTTTTTAGAATTGCACTTGCTCCGATTGGTTTGTAATCAACACCTCTCAATGCTAATGGAATCAAGATCGGAATGATAATCGCGTTAAAAATTACCGCTGATAAAATGGCACTTTCCGGACTATGCAAACGCATAATATTCAAACCCTGAAGCGCAGGAATCGCAGTAATAAAAAGAGCAGGAACAATAGCAAAATATTTCGCTACGTCATTGGCAATAGAAAAAGTAGTTAAAGTTCCACGAGTCATTAAAAGCTGTTTTCCAATTTCGATAATCTCGATTAATTTTGTTGGGTCATTATCAAGATCGACCATGTTTCCGGCTTCTTTTGCGGCTTGCGTTCCACTGTTCATGGCAACACCAACATTGGCCTGAGCAAGGGCAGGAGCATCATTCGTTCCGTCTCCCATCATCGCAACAAGTTTACCCAGATTTTGTTCGTTTTTGATGTAGTTCATTTTATCCTCAGGTTTTGCTTCGGCAATGAAATCATCAACTCCGGCAGCTTCGGCAATAAACTTAGCCGTAAGTGGATTATCTCCGGTAACCATTACCGTTTTGACACCCATTTTTCGCAAACGGTCAAAACGTTCTTTCATTCCGGGTTTAATGATATCCTGCAATTCGATAACACCCTGAACCTGATTGTTTTTAATCACAACCAATGGCGTTCCTCCATTTGTAGAAATGTCAATTACTTTTTGGGCAGTATCTTCAGGAAAATTATTTCCTGCCTGAGCAGCAATATTTTTTGCAGCATCCTGAGCACCTTTTCGAATATTGGTTCCGTCTTTTAAAACAACTCCGGAAGTTCTGGTTTCTGCGGTAAATTTGATTAAAGTAGCACCTTCAATTGATAATTTATTGGCAGTTTCGGCTCCTGCCAACTCCACAATACTTTTTCCTTCCGGAGTGTCATCTGCGAGTGAACTTAACACGGCAGATTTTATAAAATCTTCTTCTGAAACGCCTTTTGTAGGATAAAAACTGGTCGCTTTTCTGTTTCCGATCGTAATTGTTCCGGTTTTATCCAAAAGCAATACATCAATATCACCGGCAGTTTCTACCGCTTTTCCAGATTTTGTAATCACATTGGCACGTAAAGCCCTGTCCATTCCGGCAATACCAATAGCAGAAAGCAAACCACCAATTGTAGTTGGAATCAAACAAACGAACAAGGCGATAAAAGCCGCAATCGTGATGGGTGCATTTGCATAGTCGGCAAACGGTTTTAGCGTAACGCACACAATCACGAAGATTAAGGTAAAGGCGGCTAATAAAATGGTTAAGGCAATTTCGTTTGGCGTTTTCTGACGGCTTGCACCTTCAACCAAAGCAATCATTTTATCTAAAAAACTTTCGCCAGGTTCAGAAGTTACAATTACTTTAATTTTATCAGATAACACTTTTGTCCCTCCGGTTACAGAGGATTTATCACCACCGGCTTCGCGAATTACAGGAGCACTTTCTCCTGTAATCGCACTTTCGTCGATAGTCGCTAAACCTTCGATAATCTCTCCGTCAGTTGCAATTAAATCGCCCGATTCACAAACGAAAATATCTCCTTTTTTCAATTCTGATGAACTGATATTTTTGATTTCTCCATTTGGTAAAATTTGTCTTGCCGGCGTTTCTTCACGTGTTTTTCTTAAACTGTCGGCTTGCGCTTTTCCTCTGGCTTCGGCGATAGCTTCGGCGAAATTGGCAAACAAAAGCGTTGCTAATAAAATGAAGAACACAATTAAGTTATAAGTAAAACTGCCCTGATCTGTAGCTCCCATTAAAATGGAAACACAAACAGCAAACATAATGGCAGTTCCTATTTCTACGGTAAACATTACCGGATTTTTGATCATCAATTTTGGATTAAGCTTGACAAAAGATTGCACTAAGGCTTCTTTTACCTGTTTGCTTTCAAACAATGATGCGGATTTATTAGTTGTCATTTTCTTGTAAAAAGTTAAATGTTATTTGTGAAATGTTATGCGGAATAAATTCATAAATTGTAAACATAGCCAGTGGTTTCAACCACTGGAACGCAACGTATATCACAATCTTTACTCCTCGAAATTCGTTTCCCATGGTTGAAACCACGGGCTATGTTTGAAATATTTTACGTTTATTTTTACGTGTTTAAAATATTCAGCATTTTTATTTTAGTGTAAAATATTCTGCCAATGGACCTAAAGCCAAAGCTGGAAAGAATGATAAGGCAGCAATAATTGCGATTACGGCAAAAACCATAATTCCGAAAATTGTAGTATCCGTTTTTAAAGTTCCCGCACTTTCCGGAATGTATTTTTTATTAGACAATAATCCGGCAATTGCCAATGGGCCAATGATCGGAATGAAACGGCTTAACAATAACACAATTCCTGTAGTGATATTCCAAAACGGATTATTATCTCCTAAACCTTCAAAACCAGAACCGTTGTTGGCAGCACTTGAAGTATATTCGTATAACATTTCTGAGAATCCGTGATTGCCAGGATTGTTCAGCCAGCCAGTGGCGTTTCCGCTAAACCAGTAGCCCATTGCAGTATCATGTGCCGCAAAATAAGAAGCTATGGCTGTCCCTGCTAAAATCAATAATGGGTGAAGAATCGCAATAAAAGCAGCAATTTTAACTTCTCGGGCTTCGATTTTCTTTCCTAAAAATTCAGGAGTTCTACCTACCATTAATCCGGAAATAAATACAGCCAGGATAATGAAAATATAAAAGTTCAGAATTCCAACACCACAACCGCCGTAAAAAGCATTGACCATCATGGCTAGCAATTGCATAGCTCCGGAAATTGGCATAGAACTATCGTGCATACTGTTTACAGAACCAGTAGAAATTACAGTTGTAGCAATACTCCAGAATCCTGAAATCGCCGGTCCAAAGCGAACTTCTTTTCCTTCCATCGCTCCGGTTGCCTGCGCAATTCCCATTTTTTCAATGGCTGGATTTCCATTAAGCTCGGTAACTACAGTCGGAATAACAAGGAGTAAAAAACCAATTGTCATTACGCCGAAGATTACGTAAGCAAGTTTCTTTTTCTTTAGATAAAAACCTACAGCAAAAATCATCGCAAACGGAACAATCAATTGTGCCCATAATTCAACCGCATTGGTGAAATAAGTCGGGTTTTCTAGTGGATGTGCCGAATTGGCTCCAAAAAAACCTCCACCGTTTGTACCTATATGTTTGATAGCAATAAAAGCTGCAGCCGGACCGCGAGAAACTTGTACTGAATCGCCTTGTAAAGTTGTAATAGTATCTTTTCCTTCAAACGTCATAGGAGTTCCGCTAAATAATAGCGCAACTGCTACAATAGCTGAAAGTGGTAACAAAATACGAGTACAGCTTTTGATGAAATAATTATAGAAATTCCCCAATTTATCTGTAGTTCTTTCTTTCATTGCGGTAAAAATCATTGCTGCAGCAGCCATCCCAACACCAGCAGAAACAAATTGCAGGAACATCAAAAACATTTGCGACAAATATGAAAGTCCGGTTTCGCCTGAGTAATGCTGTAGATTACAGTTTACTACAAATGAAATTGCCGTATTAAACGCCAAATCTGGCGTCATTGAAGAATTGTTATCGGGATTCAAAAACAGCGATCCCTGAAAAAGTAAGACAAAAAAGCAAAGAAAGAACCAAATCATATTTACACTCAAAAGTGCTTTTAGATGTTGTTTCCAGTTCATTT
Organism: Flavobacterium aquidurense; assembly: GCF_031458035.1. Lineage (GTDB taxonomy): Bacteria > Bacteroidota > Bacteroidia > Flavobacteriales > Flavobacteriaceae > Flavobacterium > Flavobacterium aquidurense_C. The sequence continues at coordinate 9,555 of NZ_JAVDXR010000013.1, read as the reverse complement.
CTTCAGTAGCATTAATTCCGCTGATTTTAAAAATAAATTTTTCAATTGGATTGAAAATCGGGTCAAAAAGTGTTTTATCTCCCAAATAAACTTTAGCAATATATTTTCCTATTGGAATGGCTAAAACTATCGAAATGATAAAAATGCTAATGACACCAAATAACTCTGTGTTCATATTTTGTTTGTTAGAAATTAAATAAAATTTGGGCTTTTATAAAAACGCAATAAGCGTTATAAAGGCTAATGTCCAAGCCACAAAAACATATAGTAGTAACTTTTTTCCTGACTGTGACTTTTTCATTTTTTTAGAATTTTTCAGGTTTGATTAATACATAAACCAAATAGCCAAAAACAGCGATCGAAATAATAAATAGTGCAGTCATGATTTAGATTTTTTCAAAGAATTCAACTGATTTAAAACAAATGGCAAACAGCACAACGGCTAATGCGAGTAAAAGAAAAGTGATCATAATTATTTTAGATTTTAGTCCCGAAGCCTCGGGATCAGATTTTAGATTTTTAGAAAATCGATTAAACGATTTAACAATTAACCAGTTAAACTTTTACACGCCTGAAGTATTAACCTGCTTGATATATTCCGCTTTAAGCGTTTGTGGGAAAAGATGTGAAATGTTGCAGTGACGTACTTCCATAAAAGAAGAAACGGAGAAAACATACACATTAGAAATAGCATTTTTAGTTTCTAAGCTTCCGGCAATAAATAAGCGTTCGGCAAGAGCCAGGCATTTTTTTGCTCGCACGATATTTCCAGAAATGATAGCTTTTTTGGTTATCTCGGCGAAGCGTTCGGCTTGTTTGTAGATTGAGGTTACTTGATTTTTCATGAGAATGAATTTTTATGTTCTTCCTCCTTATGCCAAAATATGTTCCGAAAAAGTTGAGGTATAGCTAAAGTGCTGTCAATAAAAGGAATGTAGTTTTTTGCCAAAAAACAGGTATAAAAAAAGCCTATCATAATGATAAGCTTTTATTGAAATGATAGGGTTGTTTTAATTAAAAATTGAGAATTAAAAATTAAAAATTGTTATTGCTGATGAGATTAGATTTGCAATTGGAATTTGGAATTTAAATTTTGGAATTTTCTATTCCATATTCGTCCAGCTTTCTATACAAAGTAGCAATTCCAATTTCCAGCAAACGTGCCGTTTCAGCTTTGTTGCCTTTGGTATAATTTAAAACCTTCTGAATATGTAGTTTTTCAATACTCTGCATAGAGAAAGCCGACATTGGTTTGTTTGTTTTTTCAGATTGATGCTGCATCTCATAAGGCAAAACATCTGAAGTTAAAGTATCTCCATTACTTAAAATCACTGATCTTTCGATAATATTTTTAAGTTCCCGAATATTCCCCGGCCACGAATAATTTTCTAATTTCTGAAGAAAATCATCCGAAATAGTTAAGGTCTTTTTGTTCGTTTTTTCTGAGAATTGTTTAACGAAATAATTTGTCAAAGGAACAATATCTTTGATTCTTTCTCTTAGCGGAGGCAGATTGATTTCGAAAATATTCAAACGAAAATATAAATCAGAACGAAAACGATGTTCGTCACTTTCTGTTTTTAAATCTCTGTTGGTTGCCGCTATTAATCTGAAATTTGACTTTTTAGGAGTAGTATCTCCTATTGGAATATATTCGCTGGTTTCTAAAACACGTAATAATTTTGCCTGAAGTTCAATTGGCATTTCACCTATTTCATCCAAAAATAAAGTGCCGCCATTGGCTTCTTCTATAAATCCTTTTTTATCTTTTAAAGCTCCGGTAAAAGCACCTTGTTTATGTCCGAAAAGTTCACTTTCGAGGATTTCCTTGCTGAAAGTACTACAATTCAAGGCAACAAAAGATTTGCCTACACGATTGCTATTTTCATGGATTGCCTGTGCAAAAACTTCCTTTCCTGTTCCGGTTTCTCCGGTGAGAAGAACAGTTGAATCGGTTTTGGCTACTTTTTTGGCAAGATCAATAACCTGCTCAATTCCTTTTGATTTTCCGATAATTGTATTGAAAGAATATTTATCGCCAATACGTTTTTCCAATTGCTGTACCTTTTTCTGCAGCTGTACTTTTTCGACTGCTTTGTACAAAAGCGGAATGATTTTGTCATTGTCATCACCTTTTACAATATAATCAAAAGCACCATTTTTCATGGCTTGAACACCGTCAGGAATATTTCCGAAAGCTGTCAGTAAAATAACTTCAACTAATGGAAAATGGCTTTTTATATTTTGCAGAAAATCAACGCCGTTTCCGTCAGGTAATTTTACATCACACAAAACAACTTCGATATCTGTTTGTTCGAGTTTTTTAAAACCTGATTTTAAATCTTTGGCTTCAATAACTTCAAAACCTTCTGATTTTATAATACGCGCCAACAGACTTCTGAGTTTTTCTTCATCGTCTATAATTAAAATTTTGTGTGTCATTGGAGGAAAAAGCTAGAATCGAAATTTATTTTCGTGATACAAATTTAGGTTTTAAATCTTTTGCCTATTTTGATTCAGCGGAAATTCTTGTGAAAATTCAATTTTTAAAATAGTTCCGTTATTATTTTCCATAGTGAATTTAGCTTCCAAATCATCACTTAAACCTTTGATAAGGCTCATTCCGAACGAGTTTGCTTTTGTGTCGGTAAAATCGGTTGCAATTCCAATTCCGTTATCTGAAATGATCAGTAAATAGCTATTGTCTGTTGTTGCTTCAAGCGTAACATAAATCATTCCGGTTCTATCGTTTGGGAAAGCATATTTGATTGAATTGGTGATGGCTTCATTCAAAATAAGTCCTAAAGGAACAGCTTGTGCAACATCTAATTCTAATGGGTCTACTTTAATTTCAAAACGGATTCTCTGTCCAAGTGAAAAAGATTCTTTCAAATATTCGACTAATTCTTTGATGTAATTGGGCATATTAATCGTCGAAATATTTTCAGAATTATATAATTTTTGATGAATTAAGGACATAGAATGAATTCTGTGCTGGCTATTTTTTATTGCCGTCAAAGCCATATCATTATCTAAATAAGCTGACTGGGAATTCAAAAGACTTATAACCGTTTGAAGATTGTTTTTGACACGATGGTGAATTTCTTTCAAAAGCCATTCTTTTTCATCCAGCAAATGTCTCAAATTAACGTTTTTCTGATTGATTTCTTTTTCTTTCTGCTCCAGTTTAATGTTATTTCGTTGTTTTAATCGGTATCTGTTGTATAGCAAACTAATAGTTATCAAAAGTAAAATCAAACTCCAAATAGATAGAGTATTTAAGAGTTTCGATTTTTGTAGCTGACTTTCCTGTAGTTTTGAATGGTCATATAAAAGGGCAATTTTTTGTTCCTTATTTTTAGTCTCATATTGAATCTTTAACTCTTCAATTTCTTTGTTTTTATCTGTTCTGTAAATAGAATCGGTTAATTTCTTATAATTTTGAAAATGTATTAGAGAGTTTTTATAATTTCCGTTTATAGAGTCTGTTTTATATAATAAAATCTGAAGGATTTGCGAGTTGTAGGTTATTTTATAAGCTTTGCAAAGAGCAAAAACTTTAGCATTGTAATATTTAGCTTTTTGAACCCTGTTGGTATTCAGGTAAAATAACGCCATATCAGTATATTGATTAACAACTTCTCTAATTGTTTCCGGAGCGTTTAATTGTTGTGCATAATATTCTGTTTCTTTAAAATACTTTTCTGCCAGGACATTATCCTTAAGTGATACATAACAATTCGCCTTAATATAAGCAACACTCATTTTATCAAATGCATTTGTTGGAGGGTATTTTGCCGTTATAGAATTAATGTAACCAATCGCTTCTTTATTTTTACCTTTTAACGATAAAGCGGCGACCGCCCCATAAAAGCTTTTGTACCACGTGCCGCTGTTTATTGTTTGCTGCCCGATTTCAATACTTTTTTTAAACATTTCCAGCGCTTCCTCATAATGACCGTACTGGTTATAGACATCACCGAGACGCATATAAAAAATGTCCCCCAGAGTAAAATCTTTTTCAACTTCCATTCGTTTTACACTTTTTAGGGCATAGTATAAGGCATCTTTTATATTGTTTTGTCTTACTTCAACATAAGCAATAGTTGCTTCTGCAAATTGTTGATGCGTAAAACCAATTTTTCGTAAATCGACCAAATTTTGATAAAGTCTCTTTTTGGCTTCATTTATTTTTCCTGCCCAAAAATAGATGGTAGTTATCTTGGTGTAATTTTCTATTCTTTTTTCTTCTAAACCGAGAGCGGCATAAAGTGAAATGGCCTCTTCAATCATTTTTTCCTTTTCGGGATCAAGGTTGGATAAAAGAGTTGCATGCGCGTCTAAAGATTCGGCTAGACCAAGTTTATCGTTTTGTTTTCTACATTCATTTATAACCTGCAAAAAACATTTTTTGCCTTGAATTTGGTTATTGGCCTGATAATAATATTTTCCCAATAATAATAAAGATTGATGCTGCCATTTTTTTACTTTTAGCAGATTACTTTCTAAAACAGCTTTATTAATATATTTATATGCATGTTGAAGATCTTCGGGTTTTGTGCCTGGTTTAAAAAGATAAAAACTTCCTAATTGCAGTAATAATTTAATCCGATTTTCGCCTTTAGATTTGTCAAGAATTTTTATTGCAGCATTAATATTTCCCTTGTCAATCAAATCGCTTCCTATTAGATTACCATCATTATAACCTTGATCATAAGATAAGGAAGCGGGTAATTTATAAGCTTTTGATGCCAGAACAACAGAACTGTCAACATCTATAGCACCCTGATTGGCATTAAATAAATATATAGAACAAGAGCTGAGCAATAGTCTTTTTTTAGGAAGATCGTATTTCTGAACAGAAGGCGATAATTGTGCAAATGATTGAAAAGTTATGAAAAGAATTAAATAAAAAGAATACAATTGTTTCATTTGGTCTGTGATTAAATTCTTAATGTTTTTGGATTAAACAAATATAGAAATAAGGAGAACGGTTATTTGAAAAATATCAGGAAAATTCACATAAAAGCTATTTTTTATCATTTAAATTAGAAGAAGTTGCTGTTTTTATTCTAATAATTAACTAATTTTATACCAATATATTAGCTGAATTATTATACTAAAAATACCACATTTATGGAAACGGTTTCCGGCCATCCCCTCAAATCCTCTAACGCAGCATTAAAAAAGCGAATTTTAATTGTTGAAGATCAATTTATCGAAGCGCATGATTTGCAATTAATTCTTGAAAAAGCAAGTTATGAAGTGATCGGAATTGCACGTTCTGTAGACCAGGCTCTGGAACAAATTGAAGCTGAAAAACCAGATTTGGTATTTTTGGATATCATGTTAAAGGGAAGTCGTAACGGAATAGATTTGGCTCAAATTCTTAAAGAAAATTATATTGGTTTTATATTTATTTCAGCTAATTCCAGCAAAAACATTTTAGATCAGGCCAAAATTACGCAACCTTATGGATTTATAGTAAAACCTTTTAGAGAACAAGATGTCTTGACAACTCTTGAAATTGCTTTTTACCGTCACGAATATAGTTTAGAGTCTCAATTGATGCAGCAAATGCAATTGCAAAATGATCTGAATGAGATTTTAAATTCAAATCTAAAATGGGAAAATGCGTTATTGGCATTCGGAAAAACGGTACAAAATTATATTTCGTTTGATTATTTAGAAGCTGGTTTTTCCAATACAACGCATTATGCCAATCTCGGAATTATACGCAAAAATGTTGATGATTATCAGATTATCAATCCTGAGAAATTTTCAAAAATTGCTGATATTTCCAGTAAGGAATTGGATGAAACTTATAAAAAATCAAAAATAGATTTACAGCCAATCATTTATAGTGAAGAAAACCTTATTAATAATTTTCAGGTAGCACCAATAAAAAGTTTGATTTCTCATAATTTCGGGATCAAATCATATCTGGTTTTTCCTATCGTGATTGCAACGATACAAAAATTCCATTTTACTTTTTACAGTCGAAATTTTAATGTTTATTCAGCAGAAGATCTTAAACTTTTATCGATTCTAGAAAATACGTTTGCATTATTTGTGTCAAAAATGTATCCAAAAACAAATTCGGATTCAGATCAAAAGGAAATTATTAAAGAGGTAAAACCAACAAATAAATCGATTGGTTTTGAGGGAATTATTGGCAGCAGCCCACAAATGATAACAGTTTTTAATTATATTAGAAAAGTAGCGCCGTCAGACACTTCGGTTTTAGTTTTAGGCGAAAGCGGAACCGGAAAAGAAAAAATAGCCCAAAGTATTCATGCTTTATCACCAAGAAAAGACAAGCCTTTGATTATTATTAATTGTGGAGCTATACCTGAAAATCTTGCAGAATCCTTGCTTTTTGGTCATGAAAAAGGTGCTTTTACAGGAGCCTTAGACAAACGAATTGGTAAATTTGAGCTAGCAGACGGAGGAACCATTTTTCTGGATGAAATAGGAGAGATGCCTTTGGAGCTTCAGGTGAAATTGTTACGTGTTTTACAGGAAAGAGAAATTGAGCGCATTGGCGGAAGATCTCCGTTGAAAATTGATGTTCGAATTATTGCAGCTACTAATAAAAATCTGGAAGAAGAAGTTGCAGCGGGAAGATTCAGAATGGATTTGTATTATCGTCTTCATGTTTTTCCGATTTTAGTGCCATCGCTAAAAAAACGAAAAGAAGATATTCCTGAATTAGCACTTCATTTTATAAAAGTCTACAGTGAAAAAATGGGCAGAAAAGCACCGTATCTTGCTGATTTTGCCTTGCAGCAAATTATGAATTATAGCTGGCCCGGAAATATCAGAGAACTCGAACACGTAATGCAACGCGCCATTTTATTGACTGATGGAAATACAATTAAAGAAATAGAACTTTCAACATCTTCAAAAATGCACGCAGATCAGACAAGCGAATCTTTTTCAATAAAAACAATTCTCGAAAATGAAAGAGATTACATATTATATATTCTGAAAAAATGTAACGGAAAAATATCCGGAGTGGGAGGAGCTGCCGAAATTTTAGACATTCATCCATCTACTTTAAATTCAAAAATCAAAAAACTGGAAATCAAAAGAGAATTAAATTAGCCGATTTTCTCCAGCCAATTAGAAATAAATTCAGCAACTTCCTGCCAGTTATTTTGACCTAAAACAAAGTGATTTCTATTTTGAAATTCTTTATAGCAAGTAATAGAATGTATGTTTGTATATTTTTTAAAGTTCGAATAATTGAGCGAAGCCGGTATTATAGTATCGTTACTGCCTGATAAAAATAATAAAGGTTCATGTTTTTTCTTGAAATTTATTCGTGCTGTTTGAGACAAAGCATCTCGAAAAACTAATTTTGATTCCGGAATTACTAATTTTTCATAGTAATCTTTCTTTTCTTCAAATGACATTCCATTTGTAAATTTGCATTGCCACTCTTGAAAAGACATTAAATATGTTTTTTTTGATGAAGTAAAAAAGCCCAAAGGTTTCCAAATGGCTTTATAAAAAGAAAACTTTGTTGCAAATAGACCTTTTGGAGGAACGGAATGAATACAAACACCATTATAAGCTAATTCTTTCTGAACCAATAATTGTGTCAAAAGTCCTCCATAAGAATGTCCAATTAATATAGGTTTTTCATGTAATTTTTCGATGATTTCTGTGTAATAATCAATTAGATCCGTTAAATGAAATGAAGCAATCTTCGAATTAGGATGTTCTTTTCGTAATATTTCTGCCGATTCATTTTTATGAGGCCATGGCGGTGCCACCGTTTTGTATCCTTTGACTTCAAAAAAAACAATCCATTTCTCCCAACAAGTATGGCTGATAAATGCTCCCGTAATAAACACAATAGTTTTCGTATTAGATAGGTACATAAAAAGAAGTTTGAAGTTTTTGAAACTATTTGAGAATATTCCAACAAAAAACAAACAACATGCCTGTTTGTAAAGTATTGATAATGCTAAGGTTTTATAAGTGGTGAATTATTATATTTCGTTAAAACTATTATGGACTATTGAAATATCATTTTTAAAAAGATAGAAATCATTTCATTCAACAAAAGTGAATTCATTTGAGAACTAACCTTCAATTTATATAAGGTGGACAACATTTGTAGTTACAAATATTATAATTCTATTAACATCAAAGAATTTATGCTTTGTTGTAAATGAAGTAATTTTGTAAAAAGCATTAATTTACATGAAAGATCCAATTTCAGTTTCAATACTAGAACTCGCTATTATTACACAAAATAGCAATGCCACCGAAACATTTCAAAAAACAAAAGACATAGCGCAACTTGCAGACCAATTAGGATATAAACGTTTTTGGCTGGCCGAACATCACAATATGGCGCATGTAGCAAGTTCAGCTACAGTTGTATTAATAGGTTATATTGCCAGCCAGACGCAAAATATTCGGGTTGGTTCGGGTGGAATTATGTTACCGAATCATTCCCCATTAATAGTAGCCGAACAATTCGGCACTTTAGAAACGCTTTATCCAAACCGTATCGACTTAGGTTTAGGAAGAGCTCCAGGAACTGATCAGCCAACTGCGGAAGCAATTCGAAAAGATTTTTTTGAGCAGGCACAGCGATTTCCACAAAATGTGAGTAAGCTTCAGGATTATTTTTCTGCAGAAAATGCGACGGCAAAAGTTCGGGCATTTCCTGCTGAAGGCACAAATGTTCCCATTTGGATTTTAGGTTCAAGTATGGAAAGTGCAGCTTTAGCCGCAGCTTATGGATTGCCTTATGCTTTCGCCGGACATTTTGCACCGCGCCAAATGATACAGGCCTTTGAGTTTTATCGCGAAAATTTCCAGGCATCAACCGTTTTAGATAAACCAAAAACAATGGCATGCGTTAATATCATCGCGGCAGATACAAATGAAGAAGCTGAATTCCTTTCAACCAGCTTGTATCAGATGTTTCTAAATCTAATACGCAACGATCGAAAGGGATTACAACCACCGGTTCCGTCTTTAGATGATATTATGGGTGAAGAAGAACGTTTCCATGTTAATCAAATGACAGCTTGTACGTTCACAGGAAATAAAGAGCAATTAGAAATCGATCTTAAAAAGTTTATTAACTACGCTCAAATAGATGAACTAATGGTTACAAGTCCAATCTTTGATCATCAGGCAAAGCTAAAAAGTATACAAATTACCAAAGAGGTTATTGATAGTTTAAATTATTAGTATACATATATAAGTATATCTTTTACTATTGGATATAAGGTATGTTTTATTCAACCCGGCAGTTTTTCCAATCTGTCGGGTTTGTTTTTTATACCTAATATATTAAGGATGGAATTCTGCTATTAATATATAATGGTGTTTTCAGGCTGAGCGCAGCCGAATCCTGTTTCAATTGGAATTTGGAGTTTCAAAGATTTGGAATTTGTTTTTTAATAAGGAGCTTTATCCCGCTGTCCGTTTCAATCTTTTGTGGTGTCCCGAGGCTTCGGGGCCACCACAAAAGGATTTCCTCCCGTCCCGAAGCGTCGGGATCGGGACTATCGGGGCTAGGGGGAG
>NZ_JAVDXR010000012.1:0-147293 GCF_031458035.1 Flavobacterium aquidurense | reverse complement strand
ATATGTGAGGTTAACCCAGTAACAGGATTGGCAGTTGTACCATCAAACTGTGATTCGGTAACCGATACTATCGTAGTGTTGAACCCAATTGATGCAGTTGTGGATGTTTATCCAACGCAAACTCCAAGTACTACTGCTCCAACAACAGTTGGAAACGTAACTACAAACGACACTTTGAACGGAGTTCCGGTAACAGCTGACAATACAGATGTAACTCCGGTAACGGAAGGACCATTAAGTATTGATGACAAAGGAGTATTGACCCTTGCGCCAAACACCCCATCGGGAAGTTACCCAATCACATACACAATATGTGAGGTTAACCCAGTAACAGGATTGGCAGTTGTACCATCAAACTGCGATTCGGTAACCGATACTATTGTTGTATTGAATATAATCGATGCGGCAAACGATGTTATGCCAACAACGAATGGAGGATTAGGTAACCCAATGGTAGGTAATGTTCTGACAAACGATACTTTTAACGGTATCCCTGTGAAGATTAGTGATGTTAACGTAATGGTGAGCAATCCAGCTACGCCATTAACTCCCGGAGCACCAGTTCCGGTTATTGATCGCGTTACAGGAATAGTAAGCGTACCTGCAGGAACTCCGTCGGCTACATATACTATAACTTACCAAATCTGCGAGAAACTGAATGATACAAATTGTGATACGGCAATTGCAACAATTCCGGTAGGAATGCCAATAATCGATGCAGTTGATGATGACTATACTGGAATTCAAATTTATAGTTATCCAGGAGGTAGAACAGGTGTCGTTCTAGAGAATGATACCCTAAACGGTAATCCTATAGTACTAGGTAGAGGAGACGTAAAACTAACAGGAATTACGGTTCCAGTTGGCTTAACATTGAATGATGATGGTACTATAAGCGTATCTCCTAACTCAGCTTCGGGAATTTATATTGTGAACTACACAATTTGTGATGTAATTAATCCAACAAACTGTGATAGTGCAATTGCTACTATTAAAGTGCTTGCGCAAAATCCGGCCATTGCTTTAGTGAAAACTGCAACGTTTCTTGATGAAAATGGAGATGGATTAGCACAAGTAGGAGAAAAGATTCGCTATAATTTTGTAGTAACCAATACAGGAGATGTACCATTGATTAATATTGCAATCAATGATCCCCTACCAGGAGTTGTAGTTTCTGGAGGACCAATTTCTTTATTACCTGGAGAAAGTGACAGTACAAGTTTCACCGGAACTTATGCAATTACAGTTCAAGATTTAAATCAAGGCAGTGTTTCTAATCAGGCAACTGCCTCAGGAACAAGTCCAAGAGGTATTATTGTTAAAGATTTATCTGATGAAAATAGTAATACAAAAGATGAACCAACGGTTATCATTGTTAGTGGCTGCAAAGTAGAAGTGTTTAATCTAGTTTCTCCAAATGGTGACGGAGCCAATGATTATTTACACATTGAAGGTTTAGATTGTTACCCTAAGAATTCAGTTGAAATCTACAATCGCTGGGGAGTACTTGTCTATTCTGCAGAAGGTTATAACAATAATGAGGTTTCATTTAAAGGCTTTTCTGATGGAAGAGTTACGATAAAACAGTCAGAAGGATTACCTGATGGTACTTACTATTACATTTTGAAATTTACAGATTTTGAAGGACGAATTTTAAGTAAAGCTGGGTATCTATATCTAACAAAATAGAAGAATATACAGGGGGCAATTATAATTATTGTCCCCTTATATAATTTTTTTCAGAACCTTAAGCTGTGGGAGATCAGTAATGTACTGATTGATTAAAATCAGATAATATTCTAAAAAAACAAATAAAAAGGATTTACACATGAAAATAAAAAAAACATTTTTCGCAATATTACTCCTAACTAGTTTAGGGAGTTATGCCCAGCAGGATGCTCAGTATACACAATATATGTATAATACCATTAATGTGAATCCCGCTTATGCGGGATCACGAGGTGTGATGAGTATTTTTGGGCTTTACAGAACCCAATGGGTAGGATTGGAAGGCGCACCAAAAACTGGTAGCATTTCAATTAATTCGCCTTTGGGAAAAAATTTAGGTGGAGGACTTTCTTTGGTCAATGATAAGTTAGGACCAACTCAGGAGAATACACTATCCGCAGATTTATCTTATACTATTGAAACTTCCTACAGATATAAATTATCTTTTGGAATAAAAGGAAGTGCTGACTTTTTTAGTTTGGATCCTAATAAATTAAATCCAAAAAACGCGAATGATCCCTCTTTGCAAAACTTTGATAATAGCTTTTCCCCTAATGTAGGAGCAGGGATATATTTCCATTCTGATCAATTATATCTAGGGCTATCGGCACCTAATTTATTAGAGACCAACAGATATAATGACAATGATGTTATTGTCAATAAAGAAAAAATGAATTTGTATTTAATAGGAGGTTATGTTTTTGATTTGTCTCCCAGTATAAAGTTTAAACCTGCTTTTTTACTAAAAGGTGTATCTGGTGCTCCATTACAATTGGATGTGTCGGGAAATTTTATGTTTAATGAGAAATTTGTTTTGGGATTAGCCTGGAGATGGAGTGCCGCAGCAAGTGCTATGGCAGGTTTTCAAATTACCAATGGTATGTATATTGGTTATGGTTACGATTTAGAAACCACTAAACTACACAATTACAATTCAGGATCTCATGAAATATTTTTGCGATTTGAATTACCTAACAAAATGAATCGAATAGTTTCACCAAGATTCTTTTAAAACTTACTATTTATGAAAACGGAAATTTACAAGTTTCGAAGAAACTATTTTAAAAATTCAGCAGTAATCAAACTATTGTTCCTGCTGATATTTGTTTGCTCGATGAATGCTTATTCACAGAAGACAAAAGAGATTAAGGGAGATAAAGAGTTCGCTCAATATGCTTACATTGATGCTATAAAAACTTATGAGCGCATTTATGAAAAAGGATATAAGTCACAAGATATGCTTGAAAAACTTGGAGACTCTTATTATTTCAAAGCTGATTTAGACAACGCCGCCAAATGGTACAAAGAGTTATTTTCATTTACTCAGGATATAGCGCCAGAATATTATTATCGTTATGCCCAATCATTAAAAGCGACGCAAGATTACAAAAAAGCCGATGAGATGATAACCCTATTCAATAAAATAAACGGATTGGACTCTCGTGGAGAATTGGCAACAACCCAAAAAAACTACCTGGATGTTATCAAAAAGAACTCGGGTCGCTATCAAATTCAAAATGCGGGAATTAATTCAAAATTTTCAGATTACGGAAGTGCATTTTATAAAGATAAAATAATTTTTGCCTCCGCGAGAGACACAGGAAGCGTTATAACGAAAAAACATTCCTGGACTGGAGAAGGCTTTACAAATCTTTATTCTGCCGAAATGGATTCCGAAGGAAAATTATCTGGCGTAAAAAATTATGGTAGAATGCTTAATACTAAATTGCATGAATCTACTCCTGTTTTTACAAAAGACGGCAATACCGTTTATTTTACCAGAAACAATTATTTAACCAAAAAGGGAAAAGATAAGGAAGGAACTACCCTATTGAAGATTTATCAGGCAAAATTACAGGACGATAAATGGACCAATATAAAAGAATTGCCATTTAACAGTAATGAATATAGTGTTGCCCATCCTGCTTTAAGTGCCGATAATAAAACTTTATATTTTGCATCTAACATGCCCGGAACTTTAGGAGCATCTGATATCTTCAAAGTAAAAATTAATGATGATGGCAGTTTTGGAACACCTGTCAATTTAGGAAAAGGTATAAATACCGAAGGACGCGAGACTTTTCCGATGATAACTGCAGAAAACGAACTGTATTTTGCCTCAGATGGACATCCTGGCCTCGGAGGTTTGGATATTTTTGTCTCGAAATTAGACAAAAACGGTAATTTCGGGAATGTAATAAACGTAGGAGAACCCCTGAATGGCCCTAAAGATGATTTTGCTTTTTTAATTAATGAAGGAACAAGAACAGGATTTATAAGTTCTAACAGAGATGGCGGCCAAGGAAATGACGATATCTATAGTTTTTCTGAAATTAAGAAAATAGATTATACTTGTCAACAGTCATTATCGGGTGTAGTAACTGATAAGGAAAACGGACTACCACTTGCCAAGGTGAGAATTATCCTATTTGACAACTTGTCAACAGAAATAAATTCAACTATATCTGATGATAATGGAAACTACTCCTTTGCTGTAGAATGTGGCAAGTCATATCTTGTAAGAGCAGAAAAAATAGAATACAATACCAATGAGAAAAATATCGTTATACCTGGCTCAACCGGAAAAACGGATTTACCGTTAATCCTGGACCCTGTAAGATGTAAAGTTACTATTGGAGATGATTTGGGGAAATGTTTTGGCATAAAAATGATTTATTTTGATTTAGATAAATCTAATATAACAAAGAAAGCTGAATTTGAATTAGCCAAAATATTGGATGTATTAAATCAATATCCAAGCTTAGAAATTGATGTTCGCTCCCATACCGATTGTAGACAAACCTACGCTTATAACATGAAATTATCAAACCGAAGAGCCAAATCAACCATTGCCTGGTTTATCAAAAAAGGAATTAATCCAAAGAGATTGACAGGACGAGGATATGGAGAATCACAATTGGTTAATGACTGCGGATGTGAACCAACCAATGTATCAACTTGTACCGAAGAACAACACCAAGCCAACAGACGCTCAGAGTTTATTATTACTAAGTTGTAACATTTATCAGATAGTACGAGGAAATATATCTTTAATTAAAAATTCCAAAATAGATATAAAAAAAAATAGCGACGAAAATTTTCGTCGCTATTTTTTTTACTGTATTTGTCTAGCTTAAGTCTGAGAGATACTATATTATCCTTTCAAACTTGCAGCCAAATATTCACGGTTCATACGCGCAATATTTTCAAGAGAAATTCCTTTAGGGCATTCTACTTCGCAAGCTCCTGTGTTTGTACAATTACCAAAACCTTCAGCATCCATTTGGTGTACCATGTTTAAAACACGATCAACTGCTTCCACTTTACCTTGTGGCAATAAGGCATATTGAGATACTTTGGCAGCAACGAACAACATTGCAGATGAGTTTTTACAAGTTGCAACACAAGCTCCACAACCAATACAAGCGGCAGCATCAAATGATTTGTCTGCATCGTCTTTATTAATTGGAATTGTATTGGCATCAATTGTATTTCCTGAAGTATTTACCGAGATAAAACCTCCAGCATGTTGTATTCTGTCGAAAGAACTTCTGTCAACAACTAAATCTTTAATAACCGGGAACGCTTTTGCTCTAAATGGCTCGATAAAAATTGTATCACCATCTTTAAACATACGCATGTGAAGTTGGCAAGTTGTAACTCCTCTGTCTGGTCCGTGTGCTTCTCCGTTGATGAATAATGAACACATTCCGCAGATTCCCTCACGACAATCGTGATCAAATGCAACTGGCTCTTCTCCTTTATTGATTAATTGTTCGTTAAGAACATCAAGCATTTCAAGGAAAGACATATCTGGCTCGATTCCGTCGATTGGGTAATCAACAATTCCCCCTTTATCTTGGGCGTTTTTCTGACGCCATATTTTTAATGTAAGTTTCATACTGTTTTAGTTTGAAGGTCATAAAGTCGAAAGTCGAAAGTCGTTTGACATTTAAACTTTTGTCTTTTGACTAATTGCTATTTGTAACTACGCTGTACTAATTTAATGTTTTCGTAAACTAGAGGTTCTTTGTGTAATACGGCATCACTTGGTTTTCCTTTATATTCCCAAGCTGCAACATATGCAAAATTCTCATCGTCACGAAGTGCTTCTCCTTCTTCTGTCTGGTACTCCTCACGGAAGTGACCTCCACAAGATTCATTACGGTGTAAAGCATCTTTCGCGAACAACTCTCCTAATTCTAAGAAATCGGCAACACGTGTCGCTTTCTCTAATTCCTGATTAAATTCGTTAGCGCTTCCCGGCACTTTTACATCTTTATAAAACTCTTCACGTAAAGCAGCAATTTCTTCGATAGCTTCAGTTAAACCTTTAGCATTACGCGCCATACCAACTTTATCCCACATGATTTTTCCTAATTTTTTATGGAAATAATCTACAGAATGAGTTCCTTTATTATTGATAAATCTGTCGATTTGATCTTTTACAGCTTTTTCTGCTTCTGCGAATTCTGGTAAATCTGTAGAAATTTCTCCCATTTTAATATCCGGAGCTAAATAATCTCCAATAGTATATGGTAATACGAAATATCCATCAGCCAGACCTTGCATTAAAGCAGAAGCTCCAAGTCTGTTTGCTCCGTGATCAGAGAAGTTAGATTCTCCAATTGAGAAACAACCAGGAATTGTAGTCATTAAGTTATAGTCAACCCATGTCCCACCCATGGTGTAGTGAACCGCAGGGTAAATCATCATTGGCGTTACATAAGGATCTTCGTCAACAATTTTTAAATACATTTGAAATAAGTTTCCGTATTTACTTTTCACGATATCAGTTCCTAATTTAGTTACTAATGCAGCATCATTAGCATCCAAACCTTTTACGTAAGCCTCTTCAGTTCCGTAACGTTTGATAGCTGCAGCAAAATCTAAGTAAACAGCTTCTCCAGTTTTGTTAACACCAAAACCAGCATCACATCTTTCTTTTGCAGCACGAGACGCAACGTCACGAGGCACTAAGTTACCAAAAGCAGGATATCTTCTTTCTAAGAAATAATCTCTTTCTGCCTCAGACAAATCAGTTGCTTTTTTCTTTCCTTCACGAATTGCTTTCGCATCTTCTAAAGATTTTGGCACCCAAATACGACCGTCGTTACGTAAAGATTCAGACATCAAAGTCAGTTTTGACTGGTGATCTCCTGAAACCGGAATACATGTTGGGTGAATTTGTGTGTAACAAGGATTTGCAAAAAATGCTCCTTTTTTATGAATTTTCCAAGCTGCTGTTGCGTTACTTCCCATAGCGTTGGTTGATAAGAAAAATACGTTTCCGTACCCTCCAGAACCAATCACTACCGCGTGAGCAGAATGTCTTTCAATCTCTCCTGTAATTAAGTTACGAGCAATAATACCTCTTGCTTTTCCATCAACGATTACAATGTCAAGCATTTCGTGACGGTTGTACATTTTTACTTTTCCACGACCGATCTGACGGTTCATTGCAGAATAAGCTCCTAACAATAATTGCTGTCCTGTTTGTCCTTGTGCGTAAAATGTTCTCGACACCAAAGTTCCTCCAAAAGAACGGTTATCTAATAGTCCGCCGTATTCACGAGCCAATGGCACTCCTTGAGCCACACACTGGTCAATAATATTTGCAGAAACTTCAGCCAAACGATGAACGTTTGCCTCTCTTGCACGGTAATCTCCTCCTTTTACAGTATCGTAAAACAATCTGTAAACTGAGTCTCCATCACCTTTATAATTTTTTGCTGCATTAATTCCCCCTTGTGCTGCAATAGAGTGTGCACGACGAGGTGAATCCTGAAAGCAGAAAGCTTTTACGTTATATCCCAACTCAGCTAAAGTAGCTGCTGCAGAACCTCCAGCTAAACCTGTACCAACAATGATAATATCTAAATTACGTTTGTTAGCAGGGTTTACTAAATTAATATGATCTTTATAATTTGTCCATTTGTCCGATATTGGACCATGTGGAATTTTTGAATCTAATGCCATTATAATTGATATTAATTATTGAAATGATGAAATAGTGCGATGATGATGAAAAGTGCCGGTACAACAACCGCAAATCCATAACCAACTTTACTTAAGAAACGAGAATATTTGTTATGCATCCCCATTGACTGAAGAGATGAACCGAATCCGTGCCAAAGGTGAAACCCTAATAACACAAAAGCCACACAATATAATCCTGTACGAATTGGATCATGAAACTTATGCACTAACTCTCCATAATATCTTGTCGCGTCAGGTGCTGTTCCGCTTACATATTTATATGCAATTTCAGGAACCCAGAAATCATAAAAATGCAATCCTAAAAATGCCAATACAACTAATCCCGAAATAATCATATTTCTAGATGTCCATGAAGCATTTGCTGCTCCATTGTATTTTGCATACGCAATTGGTCTTGCACTGCTGTTTTGAGCAGTTAATACAAATCCCATAACAAAGTGGAAAATTACTCCAAATGCTAAAACAGGTTGCATTACATATTGAATTAGCGGATTGTATCCCATAAAATGTGACGCCTCGTTAAAAACGTTTTCACTAAAAATAGAAATTAGGTTTAAGGAAACATGCAGCGCTAAAAACGTGATTAAGAATAGTCCCGAAAGTGCCATAGCGACTTTCTTTAAGATGGACGCATTCAATAGTGCAGATTGTGCCATAAGTGTTTAAGTAGTTTGTTTTAAAAAATTAAACAAAAATAAAGCAAATAGACATGAACTACAACCATTTCGTTGTTATTTATAATGATTTTAAAGAGCTTTCCGTGAGATTACTGCAAATTATTTAAAAACAACAAAATAGCACTTTTTCACAAAGCGCTTTCGTGAATTTATGATTTATATGCAATTACCAAATTGCTATTTTTTTGTCCTTTTTGGTTTATTTTCCTCAAAAATAATATCATGCGCGATTTTAATGCCCAAAAACGGCGGAATTTTAACAGCATAATTTTACCTTTATCGGCTTCAAAAAAAATGAGAATGAAAACAGGAATTGATGCTATCTCTTTTGACGTAGCAAACATACATTTACCCATCAAAACTTTGGCTCTTGCCAGAAATATTGAACCCGAAAAATTAGAAAAAGGTCTTGGATTAATTAAAATGACTTTACCGGACGTTCATCAGGACGCGGTAGTTTTTGGAGCAAACGCTTTAACTAAACTAATTCTTGACAACAATATAAACCTAAACGAAATTAGCCGCATTTATGTTGGAACCGAAAGCGGCATTGACAGTTCGAAACCAATCAGCTCTTTCTTAATCAGTTTAATGGAACAAAAATTTGGAGAAGATGTTTTAGCCGAATGTGATGTTGTTGATTTTACTTTTGCCTGTATTGGTGGCGTTGATGCTTTGCAGAACTGTATTGATTTTGTAAAACTGAATCCGACGAAGAAAGCAATTGTGGTTACAACTGATTTTGCCAAATACGATTTAAATTCAACTGGAGAATATACTCAAGGTGCTGGAGCTTTAGCAATGCTGGTAACGTCAAACCCAAGAATTATAGCTTTTGATGAGAATTGGGCAACGAGTACAAAAGGTGTTTTTGACTTTTTCAAACCTTACAGAACTATCTCGAAAGAAGCAATAACACAAAACGAAAATAACGATCCTTGGTTTGATAATTTAGAAGCCGAAATCGAAATTCATAAAGACCAGCCGGTTTTTGATGGTCAATATTCAAATCAATGTTATATGGATCGTACGCGTAATGCTTACTTTTCATTTAAGAAATTAAAAAATACAACCGAAACTTTATACAATTCCTGGAACAGTATTATCATGCACCTTCCCTACTCTTTTCAAGGAAGAAGAATGTTATCTGAAATTTATGCTTTAGATCATGCTGATAAAATCATTTCAGAAAATATCGAGCCAGCAGATTATCAAACTAAAATTAAAGAAGTTGCGAAATCTGACGACTATAAAAAGTTTGTAACCGATAAATTACAGCCTGCAGAATTGGCTTCTTCTTTAATTGGAAACCTTTATACAGGTTCTATTTTCATGGGATTGTTATCAACTTTGGCTCATTATTTTGACACAAAGCAAGAAGTTGCCGGAAAAAAATTCGGATTTCTGGCTTACGGAAGCGGATCTAAATCAAAAGTTTTTGAAGGAACAATTCAACCAGAATGGCAATCAGCTTTAGACAAAACCAAACTTTTTGAAAATTTAGCAGAAAGTGTAGAAATTGGTTTTGAAACTTATGAAAGCCTTCACAAAAAACAACAAAAACAAAGCATCCGAACTCCTAAAAACGAATGGATTTTAGACCGAATTGAAAAAGAAATCCCTAATTTGACTGGGGCGAGATATTATAAATGGGTTGATTAAGAAATTCCCATTTTTAATCCCGAAGCTTCGGAACCAAATTCCAATTAATTAAATGCGCAGAACCTTTGCTAAAGTTTCAAACTTTGACAAAGGTTTTTTTTATGCGCAATTTTGTCATTGCGAGGATCGAAGCAACCACACTAGTAAAAGCAAATACTGTGATATACGAGATGAGATTGCTTCGTTCCTCGCAATGACTTACAAACTGTTCACTAGTCCTTCTTATGCTGTTCTGTATAGGTTTGATTTCCTTTAAGAGCTTCGTCATGCACATTCATTCCGTTTGACATTCCGAGCATAAAAGCCGTCATAATTAAGATAAGTTTTCTTTTAAGCCAATGAAATGGCTGTTTAGATTGCTCTAAACGTCTTTTATTTTTATGTTTATACATTTTGAAAATGATAAATGATTAGACATTATTTTATCATCTTATACGTTGTAGCGCATAATTGCCCAGAAAAACCTAAGCGCTGTATAAACTTTTATATATATTGTTTGAAGTGATGGTTTCATTTACAAAAACAGCTTGTCTTATAAATGAATTTATGTTTTGATGAATAAGTGTGCGTAATTTCAAAACAACCTGAACTTGAAAACTGCAAACCTTTTTAAACTCCAGATAATTTATCGGAATTAAAAACGCAATTTTCACCTGATAAAAAACTTGATTAAATACGTATAAACGAGATTTTCTAAAGTCTAATTCCTGCCTTAAAATTACAAATGAAGATTGATAATATTCAGCCGATTTTGATGGAGAAACTGAAATACCGTCATTCGCAATCATGGCAAAAACCAGAAAGAGTGAAATTAGATATTTTAGATTTTTATTCAATTGCTTCGCTTTGGATTATCAATTTTTTCAGTAAAACAAAAATACAAATTAAAACTACAATTTTATTTCAAAACTAATTCATTTTCTTCCACTCTAAAGAGAAGCAAACCTAATCCCGAAACAAAAACCACACAACTTAATAACATTTAGATTCCATTTTTCAATATAAAAAACAAAAAACCTATTGCCACAGTACTAAGAATAACCATAAGAGAAGCAATAACACGGGTTTTTATAAGATTTAAAGCATGGAAGAGAAGCCCTTAAAAAGCAAAGACCGACTTCTTATGAAAATCAGATTTGCGTGAGGGATAGAGGCGGTATCCTTTTATGAAGCGGAGCGGAATAAAAGATATAGCCGAAAGCCCGACCCGGAGGGGCACGCCCTCATAAAGATTCTGAGATTCTGAGAGGTTAAGTTGCTAAGGTTAAAAATCTGTGTGAAACAAACTTGCCAATCTTTGTAGAGTTATTAGTGCGATCTTTCCTTCGTCAAGATGACAAAACTATGCGAGTAAAAAAATAACCTTAGCAACTTTCCGTAAACTCAACATACTTTTCAATTAAAAAAATTACCGACTTTGTGTCTTCGTGGCAAACCCTAAAAACAAATAAGAAAACTTTAATAAATCTATTTTGCGCTACTTCTTCAAAAAACAGTAATTTTGAAAATTCGAAGTTCAAAAATTTAGTTATTATGAAATATCATCAAATAAACAGCGCTCTTTTTGTAAAAAATCGCAAAAAATTCACGGCAGAAATGAAACCTAACAGTGTTGCCGTTTTCAATTCTAATGACATTTATCCGGTGAGTGCCGACAGCACTTTGCCGTTTGCACAACACCGTGACATTTTTTACCTGAGCGGTGTAGATCAGGAAGAAAGTATTTTGCTTTTGTTTCCGGATGCGCCTTATGAGAGCCAAAAAGAAATGCTTTTCCTAAAAGAAACCAACGATCATATCGCAGTTTGGGAAGGCGAAAAACTAAGTAAGGAACGCGCATATCAGGTTTCGGGAATTAGAACGGTTTATTGGTTGCAGGATTTTCATAAAATTTTGAACGAAATGATGACGTATGCTGATACTATGTACATCAATACTAACGAACATTATCGTGCAACTGTGGAAACAGAAACTCGTGAGGCTCGTTTTATAAAATGGTGGAAAGAGCGTTATCCTGCACACAATGTAGCAAAGAGCAACCCAATTTTACAGCGTATTCGTTCTGTAAAAGAGAGTGAAGAAATCGATTTGATTCAGCAAGCTTGTGATATTACAGAAAAAGGTTTCCGCAGACTGCTTTCGTTTGTAAAACCAAACGTTACCGAATATGAAATCGAAGCTGAATTAGCACATGAATTCATCAGAAACCGTTCTAAAGGTTTTGCCTACACGCCAATTATTGCTTCAGGAAACAATGCGAATGTTTTGCATTACATCGAAAACAATCAACAATGTAAAGCGGGAGATTTAATTTTGTTAGACGTTGCGGCAGAATATGCTAATTATTCAAGCGATATGACGAGAACAATTCCGGTTTCCGGAAAATTCTCTGAAAGACAAAAAGCAGTTTACAATGCAGTTTTGAGAGTTAAAAATGAAGCGACAACAATGTTGACTCCAGGAACGCTTTGGAAACAATATCATATTGAAGTGGGTAAAATCATGACTTCGGAATTGCTTGGTTTAGGTTTGATTGATAAAGCTGACGTTCAGAACGAAAATCCGGATTGGCCAGCTTACAAAAAATATTTCATGCACGGAACTTCGCACCACATGGGACTTGACACACATGATTACGGGTTGCTTCACGAACCAATGAAAGCCAATATGGTTTTTACGGTTGAACCTGGAATTTATATTCCAGCTGAAGGTTTCGGAATTCGTTTGGAGGACAATGTTGTGGTTCAGGAAAAAGGAGCTCCTTTTAACTTGATGCGTAATATTCCGGTTGAAGTGGATGAGATTGAAACTTTGATGAATTCTTAAAAGAGAACATAGAAGATAGATTAAAGAAAAAAGACAGAAATGGCTGGCAGAAATGTTAGCCATTTTTTTATTATGAATTATCAAATCTCATGTCATTAAAATTTCATTTCTTATTTGTAACATTGTAAACAGACATTCGACTTATTTAGAAAACTAAAATACTAGAAATCATGCAAGCACACGAAATAGATTATCAGATTTTTGGAGAAGAAATGCAATATGTAGAAATAGAGCTTGATCCGCAGGAAATAGTAATTGCCGAAGCAGGGAGTTTTATGATGATGGAAAACAACATCCAGATGGAAACTATATTTGGAGATGGATCGCAACAACAGGGATCAGGTTTGTTTGGAAAACTTTTGAATGCCGGTAAAAGAGTTCTTACAGGCGAAAGCTTATTTATGACCGCATTTTTAAATCAAGGAAACACCAAAAGTAAAGTTTCATTTGCTTCGCCATATCCGGGAAAAATTCTCCCAATTGATCTGACACAATTTCAAGGTAAATTTATTTGCCAAAAAAGTTCTTTCTTATGTGCTGCTAAAGGTGTTTCGGTTGGAATCGAATTTTCCCAAAAACTCGGCCGCGGTTTATTTGGAGGCGAAGGTTTTATCATGCAAAAAATAGAAGGAGACGGAATGGCATTTGTTCATTCTGGCGGAACTATGGCTAAAAAAGAATTAGCAGCAGGCGAAGTGCTAAAAGTAGATACGGGCTGCATCATAGGTTTTACAAAAGATGTAAATTATGACATTGAATTTATAGGCGGAATCAAAAACTCTATTTTTGGAGGAGAAGGTTTGTTTTACGCAACCTTGCAAGGTCCTGGTACCGTTTACATACAATCTTTGCCATTTAGCAGATTGGCTGACAGAATCATTGCATCGGCTCCGCGATCAGGTGGAAATAGCCGTGAAGAAGGTAGCTTACTTGGTGGACTTGGAAATCTGTTGGATGGTGATAATCGTTTTTAATTCCAATCAAATAATTAAAACGGCTTTCTTTTATAAGCCGTTTTTTTTTATATCATCGTGCAATTGATATAAAAAAATTTATATCATTATGCAGCAATTTATAGTCAAAACAAAGTTATATTCCTGATATAATTTTTCCTTTCTTATCTTTGTACTTCATCATTAAAATCCCATTTTGAAAACGCTTCTTTTTAAAAATACTAAAATATCCTATACCGATTCAGGTGAGGGAAATGCAATCGTATTCCTTCATGGCTTTCTGGAAAACAAAAAAATGTGGCAGGAATATGTTAATTTTTTTTCCGAACAATTTCGCATTATCACAATTGATTTATTAGGTCACGGCGAATCAGATTGTTTAGGATATGTTCATACAATGGAAGATAATGCAAATGTTGTTCATGAAGTTTTGTTGGCATCAAATATTCGAAAAGCTATTATTTTAGGACATTCAATGGGAGGTTATGTTGGTTTGGCTTTCGCCGAATTATATCCGAAAAATATCAAAAAATTAATTTTATTAAATTCTACTTCAAAAGAAGACAGTGCAGAAAAAAAACTAAACCGAACTCGCGCCATTAAAGCGGTTAAACAAAATTATGTAAATTTTGTGAGTTTAGCGATTGCTAATTTGTTTAGTGAAAACAACAGAACAAGACTGGCTAATGAAATTGAAAAAGTGAAAAATGAAGCCTTAAAAACACCATTACAAGGAATTATAGCTTCACTCGAAGGAATGAAAATCAGAAAAGACCGAGAAAACCTTTTACAGGAAAACCTTTTTCCCGTTTTATTGATTTTAGGACAAAAAGATCCTGTTTTAAATTACGAAGAAAGCATTACGCAAATCGAAGATACAATTGCAGAACTTGTTACTTTTGAAGATGGCCATATGAGCCATATTGAAAATAAAGAAGAACTAAAAACTACTTTATTGGATTTTTTCAACAAATAAGACAATCCAAAAATCAAAAAAGACCATTTCAAAATATCGAAACGGCCTTTTTATCATTTGTGGGGGCAAAAAATCTTTATTCTAAAATATATCTTGATGCTGATGTGATTACTCTCATCAAACTGAATAAGTCCTCTTTACGAAGCGTCAAAGATATTTTAATAATTGTAATTGCTCAACGAACATTTGTTAAAAAATGGGCTATAATATCTCTCAGAATCACTTTTATTCATCCTATACATTTTGTTCGTTTTTAAAATATACTATACAATAAAATCTAACAAAAAGAGAATATTCTTTTAAGAATACAACAATAAGATTATGAAAATTCAATTAACAATCTGACACTTAAGGCCTTTTTTTTATTTGAAAGATAATTTCTGCCTTTTTAGAAAATACATTGTTGAATAAAACCTTAAAAATTGCTTTTTGAAAAACATAAAAAGTAAACATATTTTCGGAAATTTAAAACTCTAAATTGGGAAGTTTCATTAAAATATATAATTCCTATATAATTTTCTCTTCAAAAGGAATATTGACATCAAAGATTTCGTTTAACAGGATTACAATCTCGTTCAGATAATTATTCAAAATTTCTTTCGTAACCGTAATGTTCAATTCTTTTTCTTCTTTAAATCCAAAAGGCAAAAATCCGG
The DNA here is from genome assembly GCF_031458035.1 of Flavobacterium aquidurense. Classification (GTDB taxonomy): domain Bacteria; phylum Bacteroidota; class Bacteroidia; order Flavobacteriales; family Flavobacteriaceae; genus Flavobacterium; species Flavobacterium aquidurense_C. The sequence continues at coordinate 131,815 of NZ_JAVDXR010000012.1, read as the reverse complement.
ATTTCAGGTTTTTAAATGAAATGATACCCACTTCAATTGGATATTCCCTGGCTTCCTTTTCAAACATAAACGCATACGCCAGAACCTGAATGATTTTGTCGTTTTTAAGCTCCTGCGTTAATCCGTTCCATGATTTCAACACTACGTTTGCTTTTTCGACTTTTCCAGTCTTATAATCGATGATTCTTATCTTTCCGTTGCGTAATTCAATTCTGTCGACATTTCCCTGAATTAAAACTGGAAACGGCAAACCAGGATGAGTTAATTCGCGCCCAAATGTCTTTTCCAAAGCGATAATTTGAATTGCATCACCGTTATTAATGGATTCCATTTCCATTTTTAGGAAATTTGAAACATTACGTTTCGCAACTTCGAAAGCCAAGAGATTTCGGCCTTTTTTAATTTCACCTTCTTTGTAAACCAATTTAAATTGCTTAAGCACTTCATCATCTAACAATTTGAAACAATTGAAAATATCATTTTCCGAAATAAACCTGCCAATAAAAGGTTCGTACAATGATTTTAAGGTTTCGTGAATAATCGTTCCGAGCGTATTCAAGGCGATGTTTTCTTCTACTTCCTCTACTTCCCTGATTCGAAGTATCTTTTGAAAATAAAAATCTATCGGATTTCGAATATAACTTGTCAATGCAGAAGGAGAAAAACCAGCAACAGCAATTTCTCTCAAACGCTCCATAACCGCTTCTGATTTCGGAACAACCATTGGCTGATATGCAGTTGTAGGCAAAACTGGATTATAGATATCAAAAGTTAAATTATGCTTTGGTTGTTTTTCGACTTCTAATTGCGTGATAAAACGGCTACGTTCACCAGCATCTAATCCATCATTTTCTGTGTTATATATTAGATAAATATTTTTGGCCCGCTGTAATAAGTGATAAAAATGATAGGTATAAATGGCATCTTTTTCCTTAAAAGTTGGCAATCCCAACTCTTTCTTTACATCATAAGGAATAAAAGAATTCTGGGATTTTCCAGCCGGAAATTTACCTTCATTCATCGATGTTACAATAACAGTATCAAAATCCAGCACACGACTTTCAAGAACACCCATGATTTGTAGTCCGCGAAGAGGCTCTCCTTCGAAAGAAACTTCAGCAACATCGATGACTTGTTTATAAATTGCATACAATGTATCAATATTATCGATGTGTTTGTGTTGCAAATAATAGTTGGTTAACTTATTAATGACTTTAAAAATCGCATAAACAAAAGTTTTAGCTATTTTCTCGTCTTCATTATCATTGCTAAAATTCTCTTTTATTAAAAGTAAAAGGCTGGAAATATTCTCAAGAACCGCTAATGCCCCATTTTCCCACTTTTGAAACAATAATAAAAATAGGTTTGACGAATTTTGACCAAGTTCAATTAATCTGTTATGCGTGATAAAAGTATAGTTATTTTCTTTGATAATCTTTACCAAATTATTAGCTCTAGCATAAGGCTCAACTAACGGATGAGTCAAAATATCCAAGACATCTTTATAATAAAAAACATAACTATCCCCTTTTCGTGAAAGCGCATTGGTATGCATTTTAAACAATTTAGCAATTAATATTTGCGATGGATTATTTTTGCTTGAATATCCCATTGTAATATTCAAAGCACCAACCGACGAAGGTAAAGCGTATAAAACCGGCATTAAAAGATTTTCTTCTCCAAGCACAATCGCAACTTTATCAAGTGACGAAATTTCGTTTTCTTTAATTATATTTTCAATAATACTACCCGTAAGTTTTGCTTGTCCGATGGTTTTTGGAGTTCCTATAACCTGGATGTTTTTAGATTGAGAAAAATCATCTACAATCCATTGAAAAGGATTTGTTTTATAATGTTTCCAATTTTCTTTAAACCGTCTCACAAAAAGACCAGCATCATGATAGGGATCATTTAAGAAAGTCTGATCAGCATCCCAATATATTTTAGCCTGATCCAAAGAAAGAAGATGTTGTACTATTTTCTCTTCGGCAGCATTTAGAGCATTAAATCCGGCAAAAATAAAAGTTCGATTTGAAATTGTGTTTGAAAAATGGTTCAAATTATTAACTGCTTCACGATATATGAGTCCTTGATAACCAATTGCTTTATTGAGCAAATGTTCGTAAAGAGAATTATAATATAAAGGCAGAAGTTTCCAAAAGTCAATATAGTTTTCTAAAAGCTTTGTTTTGTTTTCAACTTCAATTCCCCATTTCTTAATATCTTCAATATCTTTCAAATAAGATAAAACATGTAAAGGATCTAAAAGATAACGATCAATTTCATTAAAATCCTGCAATAGGGTTTTTGCCCAATTGGCAAACAATTCAAATGATTGTTGATTTTGTTTTTCAGTAACAGAAAGATAAACTTCATAAAATTCAAATAATAACTCAATTGAATCTACAGAACGAATAGAAGCTACGTCCTGAACAAAATCTTCAATACTTATAATTTGAGGCGAAAGAATCGTTTGAGAAGTTTCTTTTTTCAAAGCTTCAACCAAAAAGACTTTAGCTCTTTTATTAGGTAAAATTATAGTTGTATCAGCAAGTTTTGTAGAAAAATCCTGAATTATAATAGTTGCAATTTTTTCTAGAAAAGAAATATTTATCATTTGATAAAAATAAAAAAAGCCATTCAATTAAGAATGGCTTTTAGTATTTATTTAGAGAGTAAATTACAATTTACCTTCGTATTTAGAACCAATATGTCTAATTTCAGTTCTTCTGTTTTGTGCTTTACCCGCAGCAGTTTTGTTACTTGCAACTGGTTTAGACTCACCAAAACCTTGAGAAACTAAGTTATCAGCATTAACTCCTCTTTCGATTAAGCCATTCATTACTGCAGCAGCTCTATCTTCAGAAAGTTTTTGATTGAATTTTTCAGAACCATCACTATCTGTGTGTCCTTCAATGCTAAATTTAGCATTTGGATAGTTGATAAGGATTTGTTTGATTGCATCTAATCTAGCTTGAGTTTCTTTGTCTCCAGTTTTGAAAGTAGCTTTACCTGAGTTAAAGTAAACTGCTCTAGCTTGAACTTTAAGATCTTCTAAAGCTTCAGTAGTTACTTCAGGACAACCTCTGTTAGAAGCAGGACCGTAAACTGTAGGACAATCATCATCTTTATCTGCAACACCATCTTTATCAGCGTCTAAGAAAGGACAACCACCATTTTCTTTTGGACCAGCAACTGTAGGACATTTATCGTCTTTATCAGCGATTCCGTCTCCGTCAGTATCAGGACAACCTTTTAATGCAGCTAAACCAGCAACATCTGGACAAGCATCATCTTTATCAGCAATTCCGTCTCCGTCAGTATCAGGACATCCGTTTAATGCAGCTAAACCAAATACATCTGGACAAGCATCACTAGCGTCAACGATTCCGTCTCCGTCAGTATCAGGACAACCATTGAATTGTTTTAAACCAGCAACATCTGGACAAGCATCATCTTTGTCGTAGATTCCGTCTCCGTCAGTATCTTTACCTCCAAATTTGAAAGTAATACCTAAAGTGTGTTGGAAATGAGATGGAGTATCAATAACACCATTATAATCATTTCTTCCTGGAGGATCAGCTGGAGCAACTGCCCATTTGTAAGCTGTAGCTAAAGATAAACCAATTGCATCAGTAAACCAGAAAGTAACCCCTGCACCTGGATTAACAGTACCAAAACTATCATCTCCTAAGAAAACATAACCTCCACCAACAGATAACGAAGGATCGATTACTTTAGATTTGATTAATTCCTGGAAACTATATTTGATAGTAGCATCGATACCATAATACATCAAATCACCAGGATTTGACACATAGTTACCTCTACCATCTACGCCAGCATGATGCCAGTCAAAATAAACAGCTTTGTCAATTTTGTTTATAGATCCTTGTAAGCCTACAGAAAAACCGCTACCTACATATCTATTCACACCAATGTAAGATAAAGAAGGAAGAATATTCCAGTTGTCATTTGCAGCAAAAAGCTGAGAAAAGTGCTGATCAAAGAAACCATGTCCTGAACCAGAACTTGTTCTTGTATCAACGGCATTAACTCCAAAAGAGATAGCCCATGGATTGTTACTGTCTTGTGCGTGAGAACTTAAACCCATCACCATCATCACAGCAACTAAAAGTTTGTTAAGATGTTTCATACTTAATTTTTTTAATTACAATTTAGTTAATTACAGACAAAAGTAACACCAAAATTTTTAAATACAAAATGAAATGTTAAAAAAAACCTACAAAAATTATTTAAAATGGGAATTATATAACTTTTAACTTTTTTCCGACAACTTTAAATGCACTTATCGCCTTGTCTAGATGCTCTTTAGAGTGTGCAGCAGATAATTGAACCCTAATTCTTGCTTTTTCTTTTGGAACTACAGGAAAGAAAAATCCAATAACGTAAATTCCTTCTTTTAAAAGTTCATTTGCCATTGTCTGCGATAATTTTGCATCATATAACATAACTGGTACGATAGCAGAATCGCTATCGATGATATCAAAACCAGCTTTTTTCATTCCTTCTTTAAAATAATTAGTATTCCATTCTAATTTATCCCGTAAAGAAGTATCTTTCTCCAGCAATTCAAAAACTTTGATCGAAGCCCCAACAATAGCAGGAGCAAGTGAATTAGAAAACAGATATGGTCTTGAACGTTGGCGTAGTAACTCAATAATTTCTTTTTTCGCAGTTGTATATCCTCCCATGGCGCCTCCCAAAGCCTTACCTAATGTTCCGGTAATAATATCAACCCTCCCCATAACACCTTTTGCTTCTAGCGTACCTTTTCCAGTTGCACCAATAAATCCAGCAGCATGACATTCATCAACCATTACCATTGCATCATATTTATCAGCCAAATCACAAATTTTATCTAAAGGTGCCACAAGACCATCCATAGAAAAAACACCATCGGTAACAATCAGTTTAAAACGTGATCCAGATTCATTAGCTTTGATTAACTGTTGCTCTAAATCATCCATATTGCTGTTTTCATAGCGATAACGAGCCGCTTTACACAAACGAACTCCATCAATAATAGAGGCATGATTTAAACTATCAGAAATTATCGCGTCATTTTCTCCTAACAAAGGCTCAAAAACACCGCCGTTAGCATCAAAAGCTGCTGCGTAAAGAATAGTATCTTCTGTACCATAAAAATCCGCAATCTTTTTTTCTAATGTTTTATGAATATCTTGTGTCCCACAAATAAATCGTACTGAAGACATTCCAAAACCATGAGTATCCATTGTATCTTTAGCAGCTTGCACAACTTCAGGATGTGAAGAAAGACCTAAATAATTATTAGCACAGAAGTTCAAAACCTTTTCTCCTGTTGAGATGGTTATCTCTGCTCCCTGCTCTGACGTGATAATACGTTCTTTCTTAAAAATTCCACTTTCTTCGATTGTTTGCAATTCATTCTGCAAATACTCTTTAATTTTACCGTACATTTTTACTATGTTTAATATGTTAAAAATTAACAACTTACACTAATTAAGCTATTAACAACTGACTAATTTTTTCACAAATTTACTACATCGATTTCGTTTCCAATATACACCAATGCCCTTTTTAACACTTTGTATCCTAAATCTTCAATTGCATCCTGATATTCCTGAATTTGCTGCGCATATTTTGAATTAATTGCGCCTGTTTTATAATCCAGCAAATAGGCTTCTTGATTTTCAGTCAGAACAATTCGGTCTGGCTTCAGGATTCGCCCTTCTTTCTGAACTATAGTTTGTTCTGTCAGGACATTATTTTTTCCATCAAAACAAATACTCAATTCAGGATGGGTCACTATTTCGTAAATTGTCTTTAAAACCTTATCCGTCTGATCAAAAGTAATCAAACCATTTTCGATTGCTTTTGTCACAGCCAGTTCAACATCAGATTTATCTTTTACAAAAGCCAAAATTTCGTGAATAACATTTCCATAAGAAATCGCTTCCTGCTGATGTGTTCCCCACATTAAAGATTCTTTTTGAGCGATTTTTATATTTTTTGGATTTAAAACTTCTGAAACGACTGGAATCTCCTTCACTAAATCCACGGTTTTATTTGATGTTGAAAGCTTGGTTCTATTCCCAAATTCATATTCCAATTTCTCAGGATCATAAACTCCTGTATGCATCAGATATTTAATAAAAAAAGAGGCCATATTATTTGGAAATTCTCCGTCCTTCTTTTCTTTAACAGTTTGAGAAATAACATACAACTGTTCTTCCGCACGTGTTAACGCAACGTACAAAACGTTGATATTATCAAGTAATTCTTCTTGCTTTTTCAGATTAAAAACCATTGAAGCACTTTCGCCAAAACCTTCGACAGCACTACTATTATCGATCAAAGCTTTAGGAACACCTAAATCAGCATCTTCAGCGTCAAGCCATAATTTATCTTTGGGTTTTCGATTATAATCTTCCTCCGCAAAAGGCATGATTACAACCGGAAATTCCAAGCCTTTTGACTTATGAATGGTCATAATGCGGACAGCATTATTCCCCTCTGGAGATGGAATACTAAATTTAGCTGCGTTTTTATCCCAGTACTCCAGAAAATCAGCAATTCCTGCCTGATTTCTAATATCACGTTCTAAAACAATATCAAGAAAAAACTGCACATAAGCATTTCCTTCTGAAGACAGCATAAATTTAGAAATGATAATCTCCACCGCTTCGTACAACGATTTTTTCCGAATATCTTCAAAAGAAAGCGACACATCAAAACTTAAGAGCCATTTTTCAAAATCATTTTCAATTCTTTGCGACATTCCCGCAGCTATGAAATCATGAATTGGCATCTCAACTTTTTTTGTACTTGCCAGGAAATGAAGAAAATTAGCCTTCGCTTCTAAATTGATACTATTGTTCAGATATTTTAGCAAATGAATAATTAGGCGCACTTCCGTAGCATTCTGAATCATTAATGTTTCTGATGATAAAAGCGGAATATTTTGTTCGGTTAAATAATTCGCAATCGCAATTCCCTGGTCTCTTTTTCGAGTTAAAATCACAATGTCCTTATACTCAAAACCTTCGCGAAGCACTTTCTGAATCGTATTTAAAGTCGCCAAAACATACAAATCAGATTTTTCGACTACCTCTTCTTCATCGGCAAATTCATTTTTTTCAATTATAGGAAGAAATGAAATGTTTACATATCCGCCTTTCTTGGAATTTGAGTTCTGAAAACTGTGATTTTCATATAAATCTTTATAATCTTCATTAGTAAATTCAGCCGAAATCAACTTAAAAAATGCGTTATTAAATTCAATTACTTCACTATAACTTCGGAAATTTATATCTAAATGTTTTACTTTTTTATCTTTATTACTAAATGGATTTTCTTCCCAATTATATGGATTCACCTCTTTACCTAATTCAATAAACTGCTCCGCTTTCCCACCACGCCAACGATAAATAGACTGTTTAGGATCACCAACAATCATTAGCGTTCCTTTATTTCCAAAATCGTCCTGACCAGAAAGTGCATTATCAATTAGAGGAATTAAATTTTGCCACTGCATCTCAGAAGTATCCTGAAATTCATCAATAAAAAAATGGCGATATCGCTCTCCTAAACGCTCGTAAATAAAAGGCGCCGGCTGATTCTGAATTTCACGATGGATAATTGCATTAAATTCGGAAATAGACAAAATATTTTGTTCGGATTGAATTTTAGCCAACTCGTTACTAACCGTATTTAGCAAGGACAGCGGCGTTATATTTTTTAGAAAAGCCTTGTAAAAATCTCGTTTTTCAAAATTCTTATAGATTTTATCTAAAGTCTGAAGTAATTCGGGAATAATATTTTCAATCAACGCTCGGTCTTGCGCAGTTTTATTAATTGCAATATCATCAAATTCATGAAAAGTCTTGTTTCTCGGATTGAATTTTCCTTCACGAATACTTTCTAAATGATTTGGAAAAGTTCCTCTTGAAAACGATTTTAAATCGATAGCATTTTTATCAATTAAAGAAAGAGCTTCAATTGCTAAATCAGTATTTTCTTTTTCCAAATCGGCACATAAAACCGACATTTTCTTTTTTATGACAACAAATTCTTCAATCGATTTATCGTGAAAATGCAAAATCTCATTTCGATTGTTTTCATTTAAAACCAATCTTCCTGTTTCCAGAATTTCACGCGAAACGTCCCAACTTTTGTCATCGTCGGTTTTTTCCATCGTAAAATCGATCAGTAATTTTGTCAAAGTTTCATCAAGTCCGGCTTGTGCAATAATGGCGTCAACTGCTTCTACCAATAAATTTTCGGTATCTAAAGTTACCTCAAAAGTCATTGGCAAATTTAAATCGTGAGCAAAGGCGCGTATTACCTTGTGCGTGAATTTATCAATAGTAGAAATATCAAATGCAGCATAATTGTGAATTAAATGCTTGATTATATTTTGAGATTTTATTTTGATTTTAATAACTGAAAGTCCGGTTTCACGAGATAAATCTTCCATTAAATCCATGGCTTTCGCCGAAGGTTCGTCTTTGGTAAATTCAGATAAACTCCCAACGATACGGCTTTTCATTTCGTGAACGGCTTTGTTGGTAAAAGTGATTGCTAAAATATTACGATAAGCATCATTTTTAGGAGAAGAAAGGATAATTTTCAAATATTCTTTGACCAAAGTATAAGTCTTTCCTGAACCTGCCGATGCATCATAAATAGAGAAAGACGGACTTTGCATAAGTTTGGTTTTTTAGTATTGTAAAAATAGCACAATAATATATCAAATCCCAATAATGCAAAATTCCAAATTCCAATATCCGCTTGGAGTAAATGAAAATTCCAATAAGGTGAAATTCCAAATTCCAAATATCTTTATGCAAAAATAGAAATTCCAAATTCCAATATATGCTGCTCTGAAAGCTTCAAATAATTGGAATTTGGAATTTTACTTTATTGGAATTTTAAATAATTATGCAGTTTTAGGAAATGCTCTTTTATTAAAAACCAGCAAAATACCAACTCCTGTAGAAATCGCCATATCGGCAACGTTAAAGATGGCATTGAAAAACATAAAGTGCTTTCCACCAAAAACAGGCAGCCAAGTTGGCAGATTACCTTCCCAAATTGGAAAATAAAACATATCTACCACTAAACCGTGAAACCAGGTTCCGTATGGCTCAGGCGAAAAAAGTGTTGCTAAATTATTAGTACTGTCATCAAAAATTACCCCGTAGAAAACAGAATCTAATATATTTCCGGCAGCACCTGCGAATATTAACGCAATCGCCACGATCAAATAATTAGAATGACGTTTTTTGATGGTATCGGCTAACCAATATCCAATTCCGAAAACGGCAAAAATTCTAAAAACTGTCAAAATTAATTTTCCGTATTCTCCGGGAATTTTTGTTCCCCAGGCCATTCCTTCATTTTCAATAAAATGGATTTTGAACCAACTAAAAACAGGATATTCATCACCCAATATAAAATTAGTTTTTACATAAATTTTTGAAATCTGATCAACAAGTAAAACAAGAAATATAAGGAGATACGCTTTTCGTAATGACATTTTATAAATTTTTGATGGGCAAAAGTAACAATTTAATCAAAAAAAACGCCCCTAATCGGAGCGTTAATTTCAATTAAATATGTTTTATCGTTGCAAATTCTTAGCTTCGATACTCATAGTAGCATGAGGAACGATTTTAAGCCTTTCTTTGCTTATTAACTTACCTGTTACTTTACAGATACCGTATGTTTTATTTTCAACACGGAATAATGCGTTTTTTAGATCGCGTATAAACTTTTCCTGTCTGATAGCCAACTGTGAGTTCGCTTCTTTTGACATCGTTTCGCTTCCTTCTTCAAATGCTTTAAAAGTTGGAGAAGTATCATCTGTTCCGTTATTCAAATCATTCATGTAAGCACTTTTAATTAAATCCAGATCGGCTTGTGCTTTTTGTATTTTATTTTGAATTATTTCTTTGAACTCTGCCAAATCAGCATCAGAGTATCTTGTAATTTCATCTATCATGGTACTTATATTATTTGGAAATTAATAGCATTGTTTTAATATCATCAAATTCAATTTCCGTGCCGTTTTCTAAAGCGTCCACAAAAACCAAATTTTCTGTTAATGTCTCAGACTTAATATAGTCTTCATTTTTCAGAATTGCCTCTTCTAAAAGACCATTTCTTTTTAATTGAACCTTAATCTTATCGGTAACCTCAAATCCAGAATCTTTACGGATATTTTGAATTCTGTTTACCAACTCTCTTGCGATTCCTTCATTTTTCAATTCTTCAGAGATTGTAATATCAAGCGCAACCGTAATTTCGTTTGAATTTGCAACCAGCCAACCTTCAATATCCTGCGATGTTATTTCGACGTCTTCTAATGATAAAGTTACATTATTTCCAGCAATAACAATATCTAGCGTTCCCTGCTTGTCCAGCTGGTTAATCTGATCTGCCGAAAATCCTTGTATTTCTTTGGAAATCAGACCCATATCTTTTCCAAAACGTGGCCCTAAAGTCTTAAAATTAGGCTTAATTTGTTTCACCAAAATATCTGAATCATCATCCAAAAGTACAATTTCTTTAACGTTTACTTCGGCTTTTACAAGCTCAGAAATAGCTTCAATTTCAGCTCTCTGATTCTCGTCAAGTACCGGAATCATTACCTTTTGCAAAGGTTGACGTACCTTGATCATCTCCTTTTTACGAAGCGATAAAACCAAAGATGAGATGGTTTGCGCCTTCTGCATTTTGCTCTCTAACGTTTTATTAACAAAGTTTTCGACAAATTTTGGGAACTCAGCCAAGTGAACACTGCTATATTGCTCAGATCCTGTAGAACTCGTTAAATCTCGGTACAATTTATCCATGAAAAATGGAGCGATCGGAGCGCTTAATTTGCTTATCGTTAATAAACAAGTATAAAGCGTTTGATAAGCCGCGATTTTATCATGAGCATATTCGCCTTTCCAGAAACGACGACGACATAAACGAACATACCAGTTACTTAAGTTTTCCTGAACGAAGTCAGAAATAGCTCTTGCTGCTTTCGTAGGCTCATAATCTTCATAACACTCATCAACAAATTTGATTAAAGAATGTAATTCAGAGATAATCCACTGATCGATTTCAGGTCTTTCATTTAACGGAATTTCCGCTTCAGCGTATTTAAACCCATCGATGTTGGCATATAACGAAAAGAAAGAGTAAGTGTTGTATAAAGTTCCGAAGAATTTACGGCGAACCTCAGCAATTCCTTCAATATCAAATTTTAAGTTGTCCCACGGATTTGCGTTAGAAATCATGTACCAACGTGTGGCATCAGGACCATATTCTGCAATTGTTTCAAAAGGATCTGTCGCGTTTCCTAAACGTTTCGACATTTTTTGTCCGTTTTTATCCAAAACTAAACCGTTCGAAACTACATTTTTATACGCTACTTTATCAAAAACCAAAGTTCCGATAGCATGTAAAGTATAAAACCAACCACGAGTCTGATCGACACCTTCGGCGATAAAATTCGCAGGAAAATCTTTATTCTCGTCAATTTTATCTTTATTCTCAAAAGGATAATGCCACTGGGCGTAAGGCATTGCTCCTGAATCAAACCAAACATCAATTAAATCGCTCTCACGTTTCATTGGCTGGCCTGAAGCCGAAACTAAAGTAATTTGATCCACTACATTTTTATGTAAATCGATTAAATCATAATTGGTTTCAGACATATTTCCGATTTCAAAACCTTTGAAAGGATTTTCTTTTTGAAAACCAGCTTCGATAGATTTTTCGATCGCATTGTACAATTCTTCAACAGAACCAATAAGAACTTCTTCTTTTTTATCTTCTGTTCTCCAAATTGGCAACGGAATACCCCAATATCTAGAACGAGATAAGTTCCAGTCGTTGGCATTTTTCAACCAATTTCCAAAACGTCCTTCACCAGTAGACTTAGGCTTCCAATTGATAGTTTCGTTCAGGTCGAACATTCTATCTTTTACATCGGTCACTTTAATGAACCAAGAGTCTAGTGGATAATATAATAACGGCTCATCAGTTCTCCAACTGTGTGGATAACTATGCACGTATTTTTCAACCTTAAAGGCTTTATTTTCTTCTTTTAATCGAATAGCAATTTCAACATCAACAGAACGCTCTGGCGCCTGACCTGCATCATAATATTCGTTTTTTACATATTTACCAGCCAAATCACCTAAATGTGAAGTGAATTTTCCTTGTAAATCTACTAACGGAACTGCAGTTCCATTTTCATCTAAAACCAACATTGGCGGTATTTCCGGCTTTGCTTCTTTTGCAACTTTAGCATCATCAGCACCAAAAGTCGGAGCCGTATGCACCACTCCTGTTCCATCTTCTGTAGTAACAAAATCTCCGGCGATTACTCTAAATGCATTTTCAGCATTTTGATAAGGCAATACGTATGGCAATAATTGCTCGTAACGGATTTCAACTAAATCAGCGCCTTTAGCTTCTGCTAATATTTTGTACGGAAGCTGTTTATCTCCATTTTTAACTTTTTCGAAATCGGCATCATCTTCACTTGCAAAAAATCCTTTTCCGAATTGTTTTCCAACTAAATTTTTAGCTAAAACAACATTGATTGGCTCAAAAGTATATTGATTGAAAGTTTTTACTAAAACATAATCGATTTTTGGTCCAACTGTCAAAGCGGTATTCGAAGGTAACGTCCATGGCGTTGTCGTCCATGCTAAGATGTGAATATCTCCAAAACCTTTTAAAAAGCTTGGCAAAGTTTCCGGCAAAGTTTTGAATTGCGCTACGATCGTAGTATCTGTAACATCTCTGTAAGCTCCCGGTTGATTTACTTCGTGAGAAGACAATCCTGTTCCGGCTTTTGGAGAGTAAGGCTGAATTGTATATCCTTTATATAACAAACCTTTATCGTAGATTTGTTTCAAAAGCCACCAAACAGACTCCATATATTTTGGTTTATAAGTCACATACGGATCTTCCATATCTACCCAATATCCCATTTTTTCGGTCAAATCATTCCATACGTCGGTATAACGCATTACGGTTTTTTTACACGCTTCGTTATATTCTTCGATAGAAATTGTTTTACCAATATCTTCTTTTGTAATTCCAAGTTCTTTCTCAGTACCTAATTCTACAGGCAAACCGTGCGTATCCCAACCGGCTTTTCTTTTTACCTGAAAACCTTTTTGAGTTTTATATCTGCAAAAAATATCTTTAATTGCACGCGCCATCACGTGGTGAATTCCCGGTAATCCGTTTGCTGAAGGCGGACCTTCAAAAAATACGTAAGGCTCTGCACCTTCGCGAGTAGTTACACTCTTTTCAAATATATTTTCTTTCTTCCAAAAGTCAAGTACTTCTGACGCTACTGTTGGCAAGTCAAGTCCTTTGTATTCAGTAAATTTTGTGCTCATTTTATCCTTTTCTTAAACGAGGTGCGAAAGTAAGGAATTTTGAGGAAAATAGATAAAAGATGATAGAAAAAAGAGCAAAATCAGGTAGTTTTCCGTAGAATTTTTAAGAAATTTTAACCTTTTACCCTATTTTAGAGAAAACTTTCAAAAAAATGAACCCGAATTTGGATTATTTTGATTTTCATTCAAATAAAAACGAAATCAAAAACAAGGTAAAAAAAAACTACAGCAGTACACTGTAGTTTTAAATTTATTAGTTTCAATTAAAATTAATTACACATATCCAAAGCCTCAACAAATGTTCTTAAAGAATTTATATTGTTTTGAAACTCCTTATTATTCGCCCTTGCAGCTAACTTCGGACAAGAATCTGCCAGCTCTATAAATTTCCCTCTTGGATTCATTTGCCAACCCACTGAATTTGTAGAATATCCCTGAGGTGCACTATTCTTTTTTACAATAACTTCACCGGTATAATATTGATAAATAGAAACTGTTTTTCCGTTTAATACTTCTCTCACAAATTTAGCGCTAACTTCTGCGCCCGATTGTGTTCCTAGTTTAAAAGGAATTACAGTAAAAAAATCTCTTTCGTTAACAGTCATTTTCGAAACCTGATCTGCAAAATAAGTTCTGAATGAATAATTATGCACGCCTTTGTCATCAGGAATGCTTATTGCGATTTTTTGATCTAAATTATCAATATCAGTATTTTTTGTATAGCCTGTAATCGTTTCATTCGTCGACAAAACGAGTGTCACTGCACTAAACTGCGGATCATTTTTGAGCGAATAAGCAGCATCGAAATTAATTTTTTCCGTTTTTGGTTTTTCAACCTTCACAGCAACATCCATATGCCTGGTGTTAACCTGATTAATTGCAAACGATTTTCTTAATTCGTCATTTCTTCTCTTTATATATTTCCCATCCCCGGCATCGTAATCATTAGCAATTAATTTGTCGCACCAAATATCTGATTCGTCAGGCATGTCTAAATAATAATAAATTGTAGCTAAATTGTAGTAAGCACCATACCTAAGTTTCTTATCTGGTTTTTCGACTGAAGTAAATTTTTTGTCAATTTCTTCAAAATACTTAATCGTGGTTTGCAACTCTGTAAGCATTGGAGCCACAGGTTCATTGTATTTCATAAAATCAAAAATACCTTTAGTTTCAGCAAAAGCGTTATTATTACTGTCAAATTCCGGGTGCTTTTTAGAGGCTAAAATCCACAAATTATCTGTAGTATTGTATATTCTGAAGCCATAATTACGATTAACTTTATTACCAAACTTGTTCGCGAAATCTCCAATATAATCGTTGCGCATAATACGTGAAAAATTATACAGATAATCGTTAGCATCTTTGTATTCTGAAAAAATAGGACTCGTTTTAGTGTAGGATTCCTTAAATTCCTCTGAATCATTTAAAGAAGGATCCTCAGCACATGTAACTACTACTCTTCCTTCCCCTTTATAAGCAACCACAACTTTATAAGTTCGCTCTATTGTCTCTACTCCTTTTGAGTTTTTAACTTTGTTTTCAATCGTTTTAACCTCACTTGAAACAATTTCAGGATTTTGTAAATAAGTTGCAATTGCTAAATATCCTTTTGTCGCTAATGGTCTAAAACCATCTATTTTAATAATATTATCTATATCATCTTCGGCGTCATCATAATTCAAACCTTTCGCAGCATTCAACACTACCGTATAGGTTCTTTTTGTCTTGTCGACAACTGGTTTTGGCGGCAAAATCACATAAGACAGGTTAAGATAAAATTTATCTAAATTAACCGATTGGGAAAAAGCAGGTAGTACTAAAGTAAGCAGTAAAAAAGTAATTATTCTTTTCATAAAGATTTGGTTTTGGTGTCCAAATATATGAAATTCAGTTTCTCTTTATGAAAAAATTTCTTTCAAAATTTCTAAAGATTTTGGCTTTTTAAATCCGTCCAAATGAAAGCTATAATAATCAATCAGAATCTTGAGCAGTATTTGTCTTTCTAAGACATGAAATATTTTCTGACTGTTTTCAAACCTCAGATCAATCAGTATTTTAAACAAATTTGTTTCATGTTCTGTGAGGGAATTTACTCCATGAAAATGAACAAAAACTCCTTCAATCATATCAAAATAAGGCAAATCACTTTCGGAAATATCCGGATAAAAACCTAAATATTTTGTTGCTTCCAAAAGTAAAATCAAATGAAAATTCGAAACCTCATCATGATGATCCAGCCAGGTTAAGGCGGTTTCTAAAAAGACAAAAAGCGATTCGTTTTTTTCTTCTTCCTGAATCGAATAATGGAGCATTTCTGAAAGAAACATTACGATGGTACTTTTTACAACATCGGTATGAATAGTTTGAAAAGCAACTGCGGTTTTTATCTCTTTAAAATTTTCTAATGTTCCTTTATTCTTATGAACTGCTTCGATTTCTAAAATCGAAAAAGGCTGAAAATAAGCGATTTTTTGGCTCGTTTTCCGGCTCGAAAAAGCATCACGCACAAAATAAGACTTGAGTCCGTTTGAAAGCGTGAAGCATTTTACAATCAGGCTTTTTTCCTGAAATTTTAATGCCGAAATTACTATTGCTTTGGTTTTAACTAACACTTCTGGATTATTAGATATTTAGACTGCTTAGATGTTAGACTGCTTAGATGTTAATGTAAAAAAATTATCAAATTATCAAATTATCAAATTATCAAATTATCAAATTATCTAATTATCTAATTATCTAATTATCTAATTATCTAATTATCATAACTTTTTTGACCTTCGTTTCTCCCCCATCCTGAGCAGAAATAAAGATCATATAGACACCTGAAGCTACTTTATATCGTCCAAAAGCAGTTGTATCCCATTCGATTGTTCCGCCCTCAGAAGTAGTTTCGTAAACCAAATTACCTTCAATATCTGTAATTTTAATATTGGCTTTGTCTAATAGTCCGGCAACTTTTACGGTTCCGCTATAAGTTGGACGCACCGGGTTTGGATACACATATACATTATTTAAATCTTCATTAGCAGCTGTCGAAGTTCCTTTAAAAGAAATCATTCCTTTATTTGTTGCAATGAAAACTTCTCCAGTAGCACTATTTATTTTAATATCATTTATAGCGTTACTTGGCAATGGTGAATTATTGATCGTAAAATGATATTTAGTTTCCTGACCGTTTGAAGATACCATAAAAACTCCTGAATCTGAGGTTCCAATCCATTTATTATTAGCTCCGTCCACCACAATTGAAGTGATAAATTGCTCGTAAAGCAATTCCTGAGCTAAATTATTTTCTGTAATAATAATCGGATTTGCCTTTAACTGATTATCACTTTGAAAACTACTAACATTAGACAAAACTCTCAATCCTTTTGTAGTTCCTATCCAAAGTTGGTTTTTAGTGTCGATTGCTATCGATCTTACATCTGCAATTGGCAAATTTCCTGTATCGGCTCCGAATGTCATCTTCTTAAACTTGTTCGTTGTGTCATCAAAACCAACAACACCGTCCCGATTGGTCGCAATCCATTTTACGCTATTTCTATCAATAACTAGATTCGCATAACTCGAAGCTTCCGCATTATCTAAAATAGAAGTCATTGCGTAACTTCCCCACTGTCCGTTGGTTTTCAAAACTTTCAATCCGTTTTTTATACGACTATTGGTAATCCATAAATTTCCTGTTTTATCAAAAGCAGTTCCATTAATACGGACATCAAAATAATTTGGTCCTTCCGTTGTAATCGATTCTAAGCCACTATTTTTTTCATTGTATAAAAAATTCGGAACATCTTCTTCAATTTTCAACAAACCTGAGAAAAATGAACTCGCATAAATTTGTTTTTCGTTTTTTGGATTTACAATAATACGCGTCATCGATTTTGCATCAAAAACATCTTCATAGGAAATGTTTAACCAGCCCGAGGTATCATATTTACTAACACCATAACCATCTAAAGGATAAGGATTATAGAATAAATCATAATCACCATAAACTGTCCAGAGCACATTTGACGTTACATCTAATGAAAAAATATTATTTCGGGCTGGGCCAGTTGGCGTATTGTTTTCGAAAACACCATTACTTGATAGTGAAGACGAAAACAATCCTTTTTCTTTTGTTCCAATGTAAACTACATTACCAACAGCAGTTGCAGAAGTAAAATTAATTGTATTATCCAGAACCTGAGTATTTGAAATCTGACGACTTAAAATCATTTGATTATTATAAACATAAACCGAATTAGGAATTGTAATAAACAAATTATGATTTCTTGCCCGCATGTCTACTGAAGGCTGAGGCAATTGAAAAAAAACAACGAAAATAGCCGAATTGAATCTATGAATATATCCTACAGAATTAATTGCAATAAGCTCTGTATCTAATGTTTCAACACTTGTCCAATCGCCAGAATTTACAACGGACCATTGACTAAAATCATTTAAATTTGGACTCGTACTATCTGCTTTTCTAATTCCGCTTGAAGTTGCCGCGTAAATAAATCCATTGAAAAATGCAGTTTGTTTTACGCTGATTTCTGCACCGTTGTCACCAATAAAATAAGTATCACCAAATTGCAAGGTAGTTAAATTGAATTGCACAATTCCGAAATCACATGAAACATAAACCAATCCGTTATGCTCCATAAAATGATTTATTCTTTTTAGATTTGGCGCCAATTGTTTGTTGATGATATCGACTACTTTCAGCATACTCCCATCAGTTTCATTGATTACGATCATCAAACCGTTTTCATATCCAACGATCGTTTTCTTAAAGGCTTCACTATAATATACAGCAGAAATAGTCTGTCCCGAAAGTCCGTCAACTGTAGTAGTTGTTTTAACAGCGTTTGTTCCGGCATTTTTAGAAAACAAAGCATTTTCTGAAGCTGCGTAAACTGTTGTTGAAGACTCTGAAATATCTTTGATTTCGTTAAACGAAAAATAACCTTGCCAGGACAATTTATTCTGGGCAAAACTAAATTGCGTTACAAGTAAAAACAAAATATAGAGAAACCTTTTCTTCATTATGGATGATTGAGAAAGACAAATATACTACAAACGAAAATATTTGAATTTTGTTCTTTTACAAATTAAAGATTTTAGATTGAGGAGTAACGATTTTTGATTTTAGATTTATTTCATAATTGGGCATAAAATCTGTGGTAATCTGTGGCAAAAAAACATTTTCTTTCTATTATAGATTCGCCACGAATTCACAAATATTTTTATTCATCTTTAAGAAAATAATAATCCGTGAATTCGTGGCGAAAAACAAAAAGTCTTCATCTTACTTTTTAGGACAGATGAAGACTTCTTAAATTTTTGATTTATTATTACACTACACCCTGCGCAAGCATTGCATCGGCAACTTTAACAAATCCGGCAATGTTCGCTCCTTTTACGTAGTTTACATATCCATCTTCACCAACCCCGTATTTTTTACATTGATTGTGAATTCCAACCATAATGTCTTTCAATCTTAAATCAACTTCTTCACTTGTCCAGTTCAGACGAATTGAATTTTGTGTCATTTCAAGTCCAGATGCAGCAACACCACCAGCGTTCGCCGCTTTTCCTGGAGCAAATAATACTTTGTTATCTAAGAACAATTTGATTGCATCTAATGTAGATGGCATATTTGCAGCTTCAGTAACGCATAAAACACCATTATCAATTAGTTTTTGAGCATCTTCACCATTTAATTCATTTTGAGTAGCACATGGAATTGCAATATCAACTTTTACCTCCCATGGACTTTTTCCTTTATGAAAAACAGCATTTGGATATTTCTCCAAATATTTTTCTGCTCTATTATCTCCACTAGCTCTCATTTCAAGCATGTGATCTATTTTTTCTCCAAAAATTCCTTCTTCATCATAAATATAACCATCAGGACCGGAAATAGTCAATACTTTTCCGCCTAATTCATTTATTTTTAGCGCCACTCCCCAAGCCACATTTCCGAATCCTGAAATTGCAACATTTTTACCTTTAATCTCATGTCCGATTGTACGTAACATTTGATCTGTAAAATAAACAACTCCGTATCCTGTAGCTTCAGGTCTGATTAAAGAACCTCCATAAGCAATTCCTTTACCGGTTAAAACACCCGTAAATTCATTTCTGATTCTTTTATATTGACCAAATAAATATCCAATTTCTCTTGCACCAACACCAATATCTCCAGCCGGCACATCTAAATCAGGACCAATATGACGGCATAATTCCGTCATAAACGATTGACAGAAACGCATTACCTCTCCATCGGATTTTCCTTCGGGATCAAAATCAGAACCTCCTTTTCCACCACCCATTGGAAGTGTTGTCAAACTGTTTTTAAACACCTGCTCAAAAGCCAGGAATTTTAAAACGGATAAGTTTACTGAATGGTGAAACCTAATTCCACCCTTATAAGGTCCGATTGCTGAATTCATTTGAATTCTAAAACCTCTGTTTACAATTATTTCTCCTTTATCATCAACCCAAGGAACTCTAAATATTATAGAACGTTCCGGTTCAGCAATTCTAAGAAGTAAATTTTTTCCATGATATTTTTTTCGTTCTGCAATAAATGGAATTACCGTTTCTGCAAATTCTCTAACGGCTTGAAGAAACTCTGGCTCGTTTGGATTTTTAGACTCTACAAGAGCCATAAATTCATTTATTTTATGTTCCATTTTTAAATAAATTATTCAGGTAAATTATTATATTTTTCGTTCGATTAAATAAGAAAATACATTTAAGAAAACGTTTTCGTTTCGACATACAAAGATATAACAAAATGCGAATCGATTGTTATTTTTTTTAGCCATAACTGATGAATTGTGTATTTTTCAAACATTCCTGAAAATAGCATTTTACACTTCTTAATTTACATCAAAAGAACCTACTTAAAGTTAACAAATTAAGTGTTTCGCTACTTATTTTTTAACAGAGTAAACATATTATTTTGAATCGTTACTGAATTTTATATATTTGTCATGATTAGAAAGCCAAAAACATGATTAAACCTATAATACTCAGCATCTTTGCCCTCATAGGAATCTCAACAAAAGCTACAGCACAATTTAGATTTGCGCAAGAAGTAGGAATAATATTAGGACCCATAGCTTTTCAGTCTGATTATGGGGAAAGGAATGATTCTGAAACGAATGTAAAGAATACAGGCTTTGGAGTAGGATTAGTTCACTTCATGAATTTTTCTAATCTTAATAATCACGAAACTTTTTTTACCGAGCATTTTAAAGTAAGGTCAGAGGTATCTCTTAGTCAAACCAATTTAGAACATTTCGGAGAATGGGTTCAGGGAAATCCAAATAAATTAGGAACTAAGCAACTAAAAGCAATGA
The DNA here is from genome assembly GCF_031458035.1 of Flavobacterium aquidurense. GTDB lineage: Bacteria > Bacteroidota > Bacteroidia > Flavobacteriales > Flavobacteriaceae > Flavobacterium > Flavobacterium aquidurense_C. The sequence goes on along the minus strand of NZ_JAVDXR010000012.1, from coordinate 111,036 downwards.
CCGGAAAAACAACTGTGGCTGGACTTGGAGCCCAGTTAGAATTTTCTCCTATTCCAATACATAGATTTGAAAATAACACAGGAAGCTTTAGTCCTTATATGAGTTTAGGATTTCTGGTTAGTTATTACTCAGCAAAAGTAGGCTCAAGTCTTGGACCTTTAGGAAATCCGTTAACAACTTATCCTAAATATTTGGTTCCTTCAGATGGTCGTCAATATGGATTTTCAAATGAAACTGGTGTCGTTTTATCAGCAACAGCAGGTTTAGGTGTTCATTACAAATTAACAACAATGAGTGATCTGATGCTCGAAGGACGTTTTCAGTCTTTTAGTTCTGATTGGGTTGATGGTTTGAATCCGAATAAAAAGATTTTTAAAGAAAACAAAGCTAAAGACTGGCAGGTATGGTTTAATGTTGGCTATATTATGTACTTAGAATATTAAGGAAAATCTCAAAATATAAAATCCCAAATTCCAAAATGATTAAAATTGGAATTTGGGATTTTTTTTATTTTGGAATTTATCTTTTTATGCTAAAGCCTGTTCGATATCAGCAATCAAGTCTTCGGCATCTTCAATACCAACGCTCAATCGGACCAAATCATCAGTAATACCAACCTCTGCTCTTTTATCCGCCGGAATAGAAGCGTGTGTCATTAACGCTGGATGATTCGCCAGAGATTCAACTCCCCCTAAAGATTCTGCTAAAGTGAATACTTTTAATTTCTCTAAAAATGCAATTGAATCTTCTTTTTTGCCTGACGCAAAAGTAAAAGAAACCATTCCTCCAAAAGCTTTCATTTGTTTTTTAGCAATTTCATGAAACGGGTGACTTGCTAATCCTGGATAATAAACCGTTTTTATTTTTGGATGTTTCGTTAAATATTCTACTACTTTTTCTCCGTTTTCACAATGTCTCTGAACTCGCAATGAAAGTGTTTTAATTCCCCTTAAAACCAAGAAACTATCCATTGGACCTAATGTTGCTCCCGTTGCAAATTGTTGAAAATGCAATTGATCTCCCAAAGCTTCATCTTTTACAATTAAAGCTCCGGCAATAACATCAGAATGTCCGCCTAAATATTTTGTTGCTGAATGCATTACAATATCTGCTCCCAGATCAAGTGGTTTTTGCAAGTATGGTGTTGCAAAAGTATTATCTACCGCAAGCCAAATTTTATGTTCCTTCGTTATTTTTGAAATTTCAGCAATATCAGCCAATTTCATTAATGGATTCGTTGGTGTTTCTACCCAAATCAATTTTGTATTTTCATTGATTAATGATTTCAATTTTGCAATATCCGTCATATCTACAAAGTGAAATTTAATTCCTGAATCTTTATAAATTCTGGAAAACATTCTATAAGTTCCACCGTATAAATCATCCATTGCGATGACTTCATCACCGGCTTTAAAACCTCTCAAAATACAATCTGTAGCTGCTAATCCTGATGAAAAAGCCAGTCCTCGAGTACCATTTTCAATACTGGCCAAAGCATTTTCCAAGGCCGTACGTGTTGGATTTGCAGCTCTGCTATATTCATAATCTCCCAAAGGCTGCCCCGGACTTGTCTGAATATATGTTGAAGTTTGATAAACCGGAGGCATAACTGCTCCCGTACTTGGATCATGATGTTGACCACCATGTATTACTTTAGTATTGAATTTCATATAATTACAATTTTTAAACGCTATTACAATGTACAAATTTACCGTTTAATTTATTCAAATACGGACACAACTTCTTACCTTTATATATAATTAACACTTTTTGATATGAAATCGCACTAACTAAAGCTTTGTAAAGCAAAAACCTATAATTAAAATGCGATACCATATATGACCTAACAAATAACCTTACATATATGAAACATTATACTTTTTTAGTCTTTTTGTTTTTAATATTTATTAGTTGTAGCAAAGAGCTTTCATTTGAAAATGAAACATTCGAAAAAAAATCTAAGATTCCCTGCAAAACGGATTGTCCTCAAATTAGAATTGACATTCCGGTTGCTAAAAATATTCCAATTGTCGCAGACAGTATCAACAAGAAAATCTTTTCTGTAATAAAAGAAATTGTTTACTTCGGAGAAAAGCCTCTAAAATCTAACGATTACAATATGCTGGCAACTTCGTTTATCGCTTCATATGAAGAAATGCACAAAAAATTTCCACAAGAAACATATGGATGGGAAGGTAAAATTAAGGGGAATGTCGAATTTAGATCAGATCAAATTATAAATATCAAAATTGATCATTACACTTTTACTGGCGGTGCGCATGGTTACCAGGGTTTTCGTTCTCTATTGTTTAATGCTAAAACAGGAAAAACCATTTTTTCAGGCCAGATTTTTAAAAACGAAAAAGAGTTTAAGGCTTTCGCCGAAAAAGCATTTCGGGAAAAATATAAAATCCCTGCAAAATCAAATATAAATGCTACAGGCCTCATGTTTGAAAATGATAAATTTCAATTGCCTCAAAATATATTTTATACAGAAGAAGGCTTGCTTTTATATTACAACTCCTATGAAGCCGCATCTTATGCTGATGGTCCAAAAGAAATCATTTTCCCGTATGATGAAATCAATAAATATTTAGTTTATCAATGATAAAAAAAGAGATTATTTGCACAAAGCATTTTCTAAATTTCCAGAAAAACCATAAGTTAGACGCACTGCTGTGCGCCTCTACGGAAAACCTTTGTCGCTTTGAACCTTAGTTACTTTGCACCTTCCTGAAAATCATATTTCATTTTCCTCAAAATCCTCAAAGCCTCTTTAAAAGACAAATACACCTGTGGAAAAGGTTTCAACAGCAATTTTGAATCTATTAGTTTTTGTTTGGCTTCATCAAAACCATTTAAATAACAAATCATAAAGGTCGAAGGAAGATTTTCGAGATCAATCATCTCACGTTGGGTGAGGCTAAATCCCTTTTGTATTTTTTGAAGTAATGCCATATTCGAATTATAAATATGATACAGCATTTTTCGATTGAATTCCGGCGGCTGAAAAAGCATTTGGCGGTCAATTTTGTAATAACCGTTATCAAAAAAACGAATAGTTTGCTCTTCTAAAGGATAATAACTCGTTTTGTCATTTAACCCTAGCGGAACATATTCGGTAATCGTGAAACTGTCATCATCAAAAACAATCGTGACAACATCCTGAGCCGAATAAAAAAGTTTAATTTGCTCGTTGATCAATTCTATATCAACTCGTGAAAGAAAGGTTTTATCCCGGGATTTTTTAGGAACTCCCGCCCAGCAAATCACAAATAATTCTTTAAAAACATGATATTTCGGCGACATATCTTTATGCCTGAAATTCATAAAATCAATAACACCATCCAAAGTGTACTGAATACTATTTCTGGAACTATTTTCGATGCCAATAACCGTTTCAGTGTTCTGATAATTCTTCTCGACTTCACCTTCAATCGGAACCGAATTACTGCCGCGCCTAATGAAAACACTATTCGCTACAATCGTATGAATGCCTTTTTTGAAATACGAAATTTTGCTTTTGGGTTTAATAGTAACCAACCCGATTACTTTATCTTTTGGAAGATTTGGAAAAGGCACATTTTCATACTGAATTTTAGGTGGATTTTCTAAAAACGCATTTACCAGGTTCTGAATTCTACTATCATCGAAGAAATCATCCCCGACAATTTCATTATCCTGATCTTCAACACCAACCACGATATAAGAATTATTGGTTGGGTTAGAATTTGATAACGCGCAAATGTGTTTCAGGAACTTTCCTTTTCCTTCGCGTGTATGCAAATTCAACTGCCTTTTTTTGTCATAAAAACTGCTCTCATCATTATGAGCGAGCAGATTTTTTATTAAAAGACGTTTGTTGATCATTGTTTTTAGACTTCTTAGATGTTAGATTTTTAGATTTCTTAGACTGTGACTTTTAGATTTTAGACTCCTTAGATTTTTGGATTACAAAAATTTAAAATCTAAGAAGTCTAAGTTAGTCTAAAAATCTAAGCTAGTCTCTTTTTACGATCGTTGCCGAAGCTTGTGCTGTCGGATAAACAATTAAATCTGCGATATTTACATGGTATTTTCTTGAAACCACAAAATGAATGATATCAGCAATATCCTCAGCTTGCAATGCGTCTAGACCTTTATACACATTTGAAGCTCTGTCGGCATCGCCTTTAAATCGAACTTCGCTGAATTCCGTTTCTACCATTCCCGGGTGAATTGCTCCAACCCTAATTCCGTACGGATTCAAATCCATTCGCATTCCGTTGTTGATAGCATCAACAGCGTGTTTTGACGCGCAATACACATTCCCGTTCGGGTAAACTTCTTTACCGGCAATTGAACCAATATTAATAATGTGTCCCGATTTTCTCTCAATCATCTGTGGAATAATAGCTTTCGAAACGTACAAAAGTCCTTTCACATTAATATCGATCATAGCATCCCAATCGTCAATATCTCCATTTTGAATAGGATCCAGACCGTGTGCATTTCCTGCATTATTTATTAAAACGTCAATTTGCGAAAATTCTGTTGGCAAAGAATTGATAGTTGAAAAAACATCCTCTTTATTACGAACATCGAATGAAAGTGAATGCACTTCTGTAAAAGCCGAAAGCTCTTTTTCGAGTTCTGCCAAGCGTTCTTTACGTCTTCCGCAAAGGATAACTTTATAATCGTTTTTTGCCATTATTTGCGCCGTTGCTTTTCCAATTCCGCTAGTGGCTCCAGTTATTAAGACTACTTTTTTCATGATTTAATTTTCCTGATTTTAAAACGCAAACCAACCGTCTAATCCTTAAGATTTGATTAATTAATTATGCAAAATTACTGTATTACTACACTAAACAGGCTTTATTTTGCGTTATTAATTTACTAATTTAAAAAAAAGTAAGTTATGAAAAAAGTAAGCCTCAATTTTAGAATATTTCTTCTAGCCTCAATGTTATGCTTGTTCTTAACAAGCTGTAGTAATAGTGACAGCGATGATAGTTCACAAACTTCAAAAGTCAGTGTCAGAATGACTGATGCACCAGGCGATTATGACGAAGTAAATGTCGAAGTAGTAGATGTCAAAATTAAAAGTACTTCAGAAACTGGTGAGGACGGATGGGTTAGCATCGGAAACATTACACCAGGAATATACAATTTACTTGATTTAACTGGTGGTGTAAATGTTCTTTTAGCAGATAATGAAGTTCCATCGGGATATTTGGGTCAAATTAGATTAATTCTTGGCGAGCACAATACTGTTGTAAAAGACGGCAAAACATATCCTTTAAAAACGCCAAGTGCACAACAATCAGGTTTGAAGTTAAAAGTTAACCAAACATTAACAGCTGGTGCTACTTATGATTTTTTACTAGATTTTGATGTAGAACATTCTGTAGTTGTAGAAGCAGGTAATTCCGGCGGCTTCAATTTGCACCCGGTTATCAGAGTATCTACTACTGCAACATCCGGAATAATAAAAGGAATTGTAACTCCTTTCACTTTTCAATCTTTAGTAACAGTTCAGGTTGGAGACGCAACAGTATCTGCTTATACTAATGAGTTGGGAGTTTTTCAACTAAACGGAATTCCTGCCGGAACTTATACGGTAACAATTACACCGGATGTAAGTTCAACATTACCTCCTTTAGTGGTTCCTAATGTAGTGGTCGTTAATGGGCAAATCTCAAATATGAATACTCTTATTTTAAAGTAATTAAGGATTTTCAATCATAAAAAAACAGCTATCCCTACATTTTAGGATAGCTGTTTTTTCATTTTTATTTTATTTATTTTTTTGCCACAGAAAATAATAACCTTTAATCTGTAACTAATAATTTTTATTTTCCCATTCTTCCAAATTCAATACCATATTAAGTGCTGTCCAGGTTTCGCCATCTACTTCTCTTATCAATTTTTTATCTGGGTTAATAACGAAGCCAACTTTTTCGTAACACTTTATGGCACCAATATTAAAATCGAAAACATTCAATTCAATATTTCGTTCTCTTCTATTTTCTAGAATATATTGCAGTAATAAAATTACCATTTGCTCACCAATTCCTTTTCCTCTTTGATTTTTATCGATAATCAGGATTCGGCCTAATTTTGCAGAATCATCTTTGAAATAAATCTCACAATGTCCAATAGTATTCCCATCAGAAGAATTGGCAACTCTAAAAGCAATTCTGTTTTGATCAGAAAGCGTTTTATCAATTTGCTCTTCTGTTAATGGAAAAGTAAATTCCGGTCCACCAAATTGCATTAGATCTTTTGCATTTTTGATGGAATCAATCAATTCAGAATAGAACTTTTTATCAAATTTTTCAAGGCGTATCATTTATCAGAATGTATTATTACGGCACATCGTCGCCCATACTTTCTGTCCAGATGGCGAACCAGTCTTCTTTGTCCATTTCTAATTCTGCCGCTTTCATCAACGACTGAATTCTGGCAATATTTACTGTGCCCGCAATTGGAATTACACCTGCAGGATGTTTTAAAATCCAGGCCAGTAAAAGGGTATCTGAACCAAAACTGTATTTCTGAACCAAATCCGCAAGCAGCTTTTTCAAACGGCGTGTCTTCTTCGTATCTTCTCTAAAAACAGTCCCAAGCGGATTCCATGACAATGGTCGAATTCCATGTATTTGCATATAATCCAGGCTCCCATCAGTCATCGCTTCATAATGTGTCGCTGAAAATTGTACCTGATTAAAGCTTACTTCTGTTTTTGAGCGAATTAATTCAGTTTGCGAACTGGTAAAATTCGAAAGTCCGAAATCTATAATTTTTCCTTCTGACTTTAATTTTTCAACGGCTTCAGCAATTTCATCAGCCTGCATTAACGGACTTGGTCTGTGCAGTAAAAAAACATCAATAAAGTCAGTTTTTAATTTCTTCAAAGATTCTTCAGCAGACCAGATAATATATTCCTTCGAATATTCGTAATGTTTAATTTTGTTATCCGGGCGTTTTTCAGCAATCATCTGAATGCCGCATTTTGTAATTAACTGTAATTTTTCTCTTGAAATTTTACTTGCCTGGAAAGCTTTTCCAAAATCTTCTTCTGTGGTATATGATCCGTAAATATCGGCGTGATCAAAAGTGGTAATTTTGTTTTCGATACAGATTTGTATCATGTTTTCCATTTCTTTAGTTGTAAGGTTTTTATCCCAAACTCCCCAATTCATAGTGCCCGAAATTATGGGCGATAACGTTGTTTTGCTCATGGTTTTATTGCGTTATTTTTGGTAATAAATATGCTTTTGTAAAGCATAATCATCAAAGTTCTTAAAAATATAAAAATAGATTCACAATTCGTCCTTAAAATTAGTGCATTGGTCGAAGTTTTAACCATTCTTTAACATCTTACTTCTCAAAAAATATTCAATTTGCACTCTCAAAAGTTAGGCATAAAAATCAACGTTTTAAAAAGGTTTTAAAAATATTTATATGGAAGAAAATACAACGACTTTAGACATTAGAGCGATAAATGAAAAAATTGAGAGAGAAAGTGCTTTTATAGACCTTCTTACAATGGAAATGAACAAAGTTATTGTGGGCCAGAAACATATGGTCGAGCGTTTATTAATCGGGCTTTTAGGACAAGGGCATATTTTACTTGAAGGAGTTCCGGGATTAGCCAAAACTTTAGCGATAAATACTTTGTCGCAAGCGGTGCAGGGTTCTTTCAGCCGTATCCAGTTTACTCCGGATTTATTGCCTGCCGATGTTGTCGGAACGATGATTTATAACATAAAGGCAAATGAATTCTCTATTAAAAAAGGGCCAATTTTTGCCAATTTCGTACTTGCCGATGAGATTAACCGTGCTCCTGCCAAAGTTCAGTCAGCACTTTTAGAGGCGATGCAGGAAAAACAAGTCACTATTGGCGACACGACTTTCAAATTGGATCGTCCGTTTTTAGTACTGGCAACTCAAAACCCGGTAGAGCAAGAAGGAACATACCAGCTTCCTGAAGCTCAGGTCGATCGTTTTATGTTGAAAACGGTAATTGATTACCCAAAAATTGATGAAGAACGTTTTGTAATTCGTCAAAACTTAAAAGGAAGTTACGAAAAAGTAAATCCTGTAGTTTCTGTAGAACAAATTTTGCGTGCGCAGGAAGCGGTTCGTGAAGTTTACATGGACGAAAAAATCGAAAAATATATCCTAGATATCATCTTTGCTACTCGTTATCCAGAGAAGTACAAACTTGCCGATTTAAAACCTCTTATCAGTTTTGGAGCATCGCCACGTGGAAGTATCAATTTAGCCAATGCGGCAAAATGTTACGCTTTCATCAAACGTCGTGGTTATGTAATTCCAGAAGACGTTCGTGCAGTTGTACATGATGTTTTACGTCACAGAGTTGGATTAACGTATGAGGCTGAAGCCGAAAACATTACTTCTGTAGACATTATCAACAAAATCGTAAACGAGATTGAAGTACCTTAAAAAGTTGATGGTTGATAGTTTTTTGTTGATGGTACATACGCCATCAACCAACAACCATAAACCATAAACCAAATCACAAATGGATACAAAAGAGCTTTTAAAAAAAGTACGGAAAATAGAAATCAAAACCAAAAGACTGAGCAATCATATCTTTTCGGGAGAGTACCATTCTTCATTTAAAGGACGCGGGATGACTTTTAGCGAAGTGCGTCAATACCAATATGGCGATGATATTCGTAACATCGATTGGAATGTAACCGCACGCTATAACGAAGCCCACGTAAAAGTTTTTGAAGAAGAACGCGAATTGACCATGGTTTTAATGGTTGATATTTCGGGTTCAGAAGGTTTTGGTTCAAAAAGTCAGTTTAAAAAAGACATCGTCACCGAAATTGCGGCAACGATGGCTTTTTCGGCTACACAAAACAATGACAAAATTGGATTAATATTATTTTCTGATAATGTCGAACTTTATATTCCACCAAAAAAAGGCCGTTCGCACGTATTGAGAATCATTCGTGAATTAATCGAATTTGAACCAAAAAGCAACAAAACGGATATTTCACAAGCTTTGAAGTTTTTATCAGGAACACAAAAAAAGAAAGCGATCGTTTTTGTGATTTCCGATTTTATGTCTGAAAATTACGAGCAGACTTTAAAAATAGCTTCGAAAAAACACGACATCACAGGTGTTCGTGTCTATGATATCCGCGAAGAAAAAATCCCGAATTTAGGAATGGTAAGTATGTTGGACGCTGAAACCGGAAATATTCAATTGGTCGATACAGGCTCCAAATCGGTGCGAATGAATTACGAAAAACATTATCACGACAGAGTCAATTATTTCAAAGATATTTTCAGTAAATCAGGAGCTGGTGTTGTAAACACAAGAGTCGACGAAAATTACGTGACAAAATTATTGGGTTATTTCAAATCTAGATAGTGATTTAAGAATTAAGATTAACGATTTTTGATTTATGATGGGCGTGATAATTAAATTTAGGAAATGAATAAACAAGAATTAGAAAATAGATTGATTGATTTTGCCGCAAGCATAATAAAACTAACTATTAAATTTGAAAAAAATTACGCTGGAAATCACTTATTAGGCCAAATAACAAGATCAAGCACATCGCCTGCTTTAAACTATGGGGAAGCACAAAGTGCCGAAAGTAAAAAAGATTTTATTCATAAAATGGGGATATGTTTAAAAGAGTTAAGAGAAACTTTTGTTTGCTTAAAGATAATTGAAAAAGCAAATTTATCAACAGATTCAGAAAATCTATTAAAAGCAAAAATAGAAGTCAATGAATTAATATCAATTTTTGTTTCAAGTATAAAAACATCAAAAAATAATTCATAAATAAAAATGAAAGATTATAATTTTCGTTTCGTAATAAATCTGAAATCAAAAATCGTTAATCTTCAATCGTTAATCAAATGAAATTAAAATTTTACATATTTCTATTTTTGCTTACTTCAGCTGTTTTTGCACAACAAAAACAAGTTGAAACAAGTATTGATACTACAAAAAATAAAATTGGAGCTGAGTTTAAGTTAACGCTTAAAACGGTTGTCAGTTCAAAATCGAAAGTTGTTTTTCCGAAACTAAAAAACATTGGACCTTTGGAGGTTATTCAATCGTACCCAATTGATACAGTTAAGAAAGATGACACTTACGAACTGATCAAAAAATACGGCTTGACCCAATTTGATTCGGGAAAATATACTATTCCGAGTATCAAAATTTTAATAGATAAAAAACCTTATTTATCAGATTCTATACGTGTTGAAGTTGCGAACGTAAAGGTCGACACTATGCAGCAAAAAATGTATGACATCAAAGACATTTCCAGCGCTGAAAGCAATAACGATTGGTGGATTTATGTTTTGATTGTCATCGTAATTCTTGCAATTGGTGCCTTTGTTTATTGGTATGTAAAAAAACATCAGAAGAAAAAAATCGAAGAAGAAGTTTATAAAACGCCAATAGAAAAAGCAACAAGTTTATTGAATAACCTGGAATCAAAAGAATTGGTTCAAAAAGGTGAAATCAAAGAATATTATAGTGAATTAACGGATATTGCCCGTAATTATATTGAAGAAGCGATTCATATTCCGGCAATGGAAAGTACTACTTCTGAATTGATTCAGGCGATCAGATTAGCTTCTACTAAAAAGAAAATGACGCTAACTCCTGAAACCGTTGAGAATTTAGAGCGCGTTTTACGTCAGGCCGATTTAGTAAAGTTTGCGAAATCTAAACCTTTAGATTTTGAAATTACCGATGATAGAAATAAAATTCAGAAAGTAATCTTAACGCTTGATAATGCAATCCCGACTGAAGTTCCGGCTGAAGAAGAAGATCAATTATTGAATGAAGCCCAAAGACAAAAGCAAATTCAGCTTCAATTGCGTAAAAAACGCAACAAACGAATTACTATAGCTGCTGCAACTGTTGTATTCTTATTAACTGCGACAACAACATTTTTCGTCGTAACAAAAGGCTTCGCTTATGTAAAAGATAATGTTATTGGTCATCCATCAAAAGAATTATTAGAAGGCGAATGGGTAAGAAGTGCTTATGGTAACCCTGCTGTTCTAATCGAAACTCCAAAGGTTTTAAAACGTATGGACACCCAAAAAGTGCTTCCAAAGGAAACCATGGCTTTGATTAAAGAAATGCAGCTTTTTGTATACGGAAGTATGATTGATAATTTCTATGTTACCGTTTCTACAAGTAAATTTAAAAACCCCGTTGAACTTGATCTGGCAAAAACTTTAGAGGGTACTTTAAAAATTATTGAAGCTCAGGGTGGACAAAATATTATTGTAAAACAAGAAGATTTCCAGACAAATGCGGGTATTCAAGGACTTAAAGGATATGGAACAATGACAGTCCTAAATCCTGTTAGTAAAACAAGTACAAAAGCATATTATGAAATTTTACTTTTTAAACAAGATCAGGGATTACAGCAAATTATGATTTTACATCAGGAAGGCGATACATATGCAAATGATATCACAACCCGAATTTTAAATTCCGTTGAACTTCAAAAAGCGAGCAATTAATGGAAAAGATAACTTTTTTAAATCCGGAATTTTTTTGGCTGTTTCTTTTAATTCCAATTGCAATTGCTTGGTTTTTCTGGAAACGCAATCAGCAATCGCCTACTTTAAAAATGAGTTCAACTCAGGGTTTTAAAAACAGCGAATCATTATTAACCAAATTAAAACCTTGTTTATACGTATTCAGAATAATTGCCTTAAGTTCTTTGATTATTGCTTTGGCAAGGCCGAGAACAGTAGATATCAGCAATCAGACTAAAACAACAAAAGGAATTGATATTGTAATGGCAATTGACGTTTCAGGAAGTATGCTGGCAAAAGATCTAAAGCCAAACCGTATGGAAGCTTTAAAAAGAGTTGCCGGAGAATTTGTTGAAGAAAGACCAAATGACAGAATTGGATTGGTTTTATACGCTTCAGAAGCCTATACTAAAACTCCTGTTACAAGTGATAAAGCTATTATTTTAGAAGCTATCAAAGACATTAAATACGATAATGCGCTACAAGACGGAACCGGAATTGGAATGGGTTTAGCAACGGCCGTAAACCGACTTAAAGACAGTAAAGCAAAAAGTCGCGTAATCATTTTGATGACTGATGGTGTTAACAATGCCGGTTTTATTGAACCTGAAACTGCTGCCGATATTGCTAAACAATATGGAATAAAAGTTTACACAATAGGAATTGGAACCAACGGAATGGCGCCATCTCCTTATGCATACGCTCCCAACGGAGGTTTTTTATTCAAAATGCAAAAGGTTGAAATTGACGAACAATTAATGAAAAGTATCGCCCGTAAAACCGAAGGGACGTATTTTAGAGCTACAAGCAATGACAGACTAGCTCAAATTTATAGTGCGATCAATAAATTAGAAACAACAGAAATTCAGGAATTAAAATTCTATGATTACGACGAAAAATACAGAGGATTTGTTTTATTGGCAGCCTTTTTATTATTGTTGGAAGTTGGTTTGAGAAATACAGTTTATAGAAGCTTTATTTGATTTTGGAAAAATCAAAAAATTCCAATTTTTGAAATTCCAAATAACAAAAAGGGAAACTGGAATAAAAAGCGAGAAACAATAAAAGTGAAATTTAAAAATTTAAATTTTAGACAACAGCAAAGTTTGGAATTTGGAATTTAATTTTTGGAATTTAAAAATTATATGGAATTAGACGAAAAAAAATATTTATACCTTTTATTCTTACTCCCAATTGTGGTGTGTATTTTTCTTTTCAATATGTATTGGAAAAGAAAAAAACAGCGTGAATTTGGTGATTTGGAAATGGTGAAAAGACTGAGCCCTGAACGTTCTGTTTTTAAACCTGTATTAAAATTATCTATACTGCTTTTAGCCCTTGCATGTTTGATTATCGGATTAGTAAATCCGAAGATTGGCACGAAAATGGAAACTGTAAAACGTGAAGGTATCGATATTGTTTTCGCAGTCGACGTTTCTAAAAGTATGCTGGCCGAAGATGTGGCACCAAGTCGTTTAGAAAAAAGTAAACAATTGGTTTCACAAATCATCAATAACTTGGGAAGTGACCGAATTGGAATTGTAGCTTACGCAGGAAGTGCTTTTCCGGTTTTGCCAATCACTACAGATTATAGCGTAGCTAAAATGTTCCTGCAAAGTATGAGCCCGGATATGGTTTCGTCTCAGGGAACTTCACTTGATGAGGCAATCCGTTTATCATCGACTTATTTTGATGAAAAAAGCAAAACAAGCAAGTTATTGATTTTGATTTCTGATGGAGAAGATCATTCTGAAGGAGCCTCTTCTGCAGCTGAAGAAGCCAACAAATTAGGAATGAAAATCATCACGATTGGTATCGGGACAGAAAAAGGCGGTACTATTCCTTTAAAAGAAAACGGCGTAGTAAAAAGCTATCAAAGAGATCAAAACGGACAGGTTGTTATTACGAAACTGAATCAGGAAGGTCTGAAGGCAATCGCAAAAGCAACCAAAGGTGGATATGTGTATGACGGAAGCACCAAAGAAGTTTTAGATTATATAAAAAATGCATTAAATAATATTCAGAAAACAGAATTTGAGGCTACGCAAATGGCCGATTTTCAATCGCAATTTCAATGGTTTCTTGGCTTTGCTTTTTTATTGTTGTTTGTAGATATTTTCCTTTTGGAAAGAAAAACAAACTGGATAAAAGAATTGAATTTATTTAACGAAAAAAAATAATAAAGTTAGCCACTAATTTCACGAATTTACACGAAAAAGAAGCTATTAAATTACTCTGTTTTGTGAAATTTAAATTAAAGAAAAACAAAATCTAATTAGTGATAATTAGTGCAATTCGTGGCAGGCAAACAAAAACATAAAAATTAGAATGAAAAATTTACTTCTTTATATTTTACTAACGTTTTCCTTAGCGGTTTCGGCTCAGGAAAAAGACAAGACATTGCCTGATGCCAATGAAGAATATAAACAGAATAAATTTGTTGACGCTGAGGCAAACTATAGAATTTCGCAGTCAAAATTCCCCAAAAAGGGTGTGGCTTCGTACAATTTAGGAAATACGATTTACAAACAAAATCAAGCTTCTGAAGCAAAATTTGCTTATGGAAAGGCGATTAAAAACGCAAAAACAAGGCCTGAAAAACATAAAGCATTTCATAATTTAGGAAATGTCTTCATGAAAGAGAAAGATTATACGCAAGCCGTTGAAGCCTACAAACAAGCTTTACGCAACGACCCAACTGATGATGAAACGCGCTATAATTATGCTTTAGCGAAGCAAAAATTAAAAGAAAATCCTCCGAAAAACGACAAAAACAAGGATAAAGACAAAGACAAGGATAAAAACAAAGATAAAGACAAGGATAAAAATAAAGACAAGGACAAAGACAAAGACAAAAAAGACGACCAAGGCGATAAAGACAAGGATAAAAAAGATGGTAAAAATAATCCGACGAAAGATGATAAGTCAGACAACAACAGACAACCAAAACCACAGCCCGGCGGAATTTCAAAAGATCGTGTCCAGAATTTATTAGATGCCGTTAATAACGAAGAAAAGAAAGTTCAGGATAAAGTAAACGCTCAAAAAGTAAAAGGTAGTCCGAAGAAAACAGAAAAAGACTGGTAGTTTTTTTTGGTTAATCGTTTAACCGACAATTCGTTTAATCGGATATTATTCATTAGACGAAAAAAAAGCAAGCGATTAAACAGTTAAACAAACAACGATTAAACAACAAAATGAAAAGATATTTAATTCTATTACTATTCACTTTTCAAGGGCTTATGGCTCAAGTTCAATTTGAAGCCAGAGTAAGCAAAAATACGCTTGGAATAAACGAAAGATTTCGTATTGACTTCATTATGAATGTTGACGGAGATAACTTCGACCAGCCTTCTTTTGACGGATTTAGAATTGTAGCAGGACCAAGTCAGCAAATAAGCCAATCCTGGGTCAATGGACGAAGCTCTTTTCAAAAAATATACTCTTACATTCTACAACCGGCACAAAAAGGAACTTTAACTATCAAACAGTCTTCTATCGAATTTAATGGGCAGATTTACAAAACGTCTCCTATAAAAATCGTGGTTACTAATGCCGTTGCTCAGGAAAGAGATCCGAGTGACAGACCACAAGGTGCAGGAAGCGAAACACTGAATCTGGTTGCCGAAATTTCAAAAACAAATCCGTACCTGAATGAACCAATTACAGTGGTTTATAAATTATACTTCAATAATATTAATGTTACCGGTTTTAAAGAACTTGGAAAACCAAAATATAATGATTTCTGGAATCAAAACATAGAAATCAAACAGTTAGCTATCGAAGAAGGAAGTTACAAAGGACAAAAATGTTATTTTGTGGTTTTGAAAAAGACAATTTTATATCCGCAAAAATCCGGAAACCTCACAATTGAACCCCTTTCACTCGATATTGGGGTACAACTACCCACAAACAGGACTAACATGTTTGGTCAAATGCAATTGATTGACGACAATAAAATTGTTTCAGCAGGAGCAAAAACAATCCATGTACGCCCACTTCCGGAAGCTACTAAACCAGAAGGGTTTACTGGCGCTGTTGGAAAATTTGATTTTAAAGTTACACCTTCAAAAACTACTTTAAAAAATGGTGAAAGCCTTGATTTATTTGTAACTGCAACAGGAACAGGAAACATGAAATTGTTTACTTTGCCAAAACCGGTTGTACCAAATGCGTTAGAAATGTATGATCCTGTTCATGACGAAAAAGTAACTACTTCGTTGTCTGGAATGTCTGGTAAAATTTCAGATAAATACACTATAATTCCGCAATACAAAGGGAAGTACGTTATTAAACCAATGCAGTTTTCTTATTTTGATTTGAATTCAGGCTCTTATAAAACAATAACTTCTCAGGAAATTACCGTTGATGTTTTAGATGGTCCAATGCAGGCCGAAGCAGATGCCACAGCAAACGCGTCTAAAAATGTAATTACCAAAACAGAGCAATTCAAATACATAAAACCAAAAACAACATTAGTCTCAATGGCTAAAAATGATTTTTATGGTTCTAATTTATATTATGGCTTATTGTTGGCACCTTTCTTAATTCTGCCAATTATTGTTTTAGTTAAGAAGAAAAAAGAAGCTATTGACAGCGATGTAACAGGAAACCGCATCAGAATGAATAATAAGTTGGCGAAGAAATATTTATCTGAAGCGAAAAAACAACTTAATAACAAAGAGCCATTTTATATTGCGTTAGAAAAAGCGATGCATAATTTCCTGAAAGCTAAATTGCATATTGAGACTTCAGAAATGAGCAAAGACAATATTCGTGAATTGTTATTGTCTAGAAATGCAAATCCTGAAACAGTTCAGAGTTTTATTAATTTGACCGAAAACTGTGAATTTGCGCGTTATGCTCCGGCGTCAAGTGCTTCGATTCAGCAGGATTATGATAAAGCTGTATTGATAATTTCAGAATTAGAAAAACAGATTGTTTAACCGTCAGGGCTATTTTACCGCAAAGTGCGCTAAGAAAGTTATTTGCATTGTGTTGATTTTAAGTTCGCAAAGTTTAAAAAACAAACCTTACTAGTTTTAAATATTGGTCAGGTTTAAATAAAATAAAATGAAAAATATAGTATATCTCTTTTTATTAATCACTCAGGTTTTCTTTGCTCAGAGCAGCTTTGAAAAAGGAAATCTTTTGTATCAGGATAATAAGTTTGAACAGGCCGCGCAGGAGTATGAAAATGTTCTAAAAGAAAATAAACAACATTCGGCAGAATTGTATTTCAATTTAGGAAACTGTTATTACAAACTAAATAAAGTTGCTCCTTCGATTTATAATTATGAAAAGGCATTGGTTTTAAAACCGCACGATGAACAGACTTTAAACAACTTAAAATTCGCCAAAAAACTAACTATTGACGAAATTAAAGAAGTTCCGAAAGTTGGTTTCGCGAAATTGATTCAGAACTTTACAGGGATTTTCAACTATAATACCTGGGCTAAAATTGCTGTCGGAATTGCTTTTCTTTTCTTATTGAGTTTTATCGGTTATTATTTCTCACAACTTACACTTTCGAAAAGAATATATTTCATTGGAATGTTTATTCTTTTGGTAGCACTAGCATTAAGTATTGCAGCCGGAATGTCTGAAAAAAATCATTTTGACAACGATCGCCCTGCAATTGTTTTTTCAGAAGTAAGTGAAGTTAGAAGTGAACCACAAAAAGCAGGATCTGCAATTTTCTTATTGCACGAAGGTGCCAAAGTATACGTTACAGAAACGCTTCAAAACTGGAAAAAAATTGAATTAACAGACGGAACAGAAGGCTGGATTGATGCTTCAACAATTAAGGAAGTGAAATAAACTTCAAAATTTAAAATAAAAAAATCCCAAATTCTAACTTTAAAATTGGATTTGGGATTTTTCACTTTTACAACTGATATAAGTATATTTTAATTGTCTGAAATAGAGAGATAAATTTACTTATATCGTTTATATCTAATTATTGCCAAGATGATAACTTTGCGAACTTAAAATCAACACAATCTAAATCACTTTTCTTAGCGCACTTTGCGGTTAAATAATTTGCAGTTAAAACTTATACACCTGCCCAGGCGTCACACAATAATCCAACTTTACATCAGATTCAAAAATATCATCAATTTTCTTTACAGCTTCAAAAAACGAAAGACCAATTTTGATGGTTTCAGGTTTACATTCAGCTAAGAATTTATCATAAAAACCTTTTCCATAACCAATACGATTTCCAAAAGTATCAAAAGCCAAAAGCGGTACAAAAACAACTTCAATAGTTTCAGACGGAACTGGTAAACCATTTACAGGCTCCGGAATGTTATATTCGTTTTTTTTAATTTTGGTATTATCCGTCAACAAAAAATGCGACATTTTTTTTGTCTCAAAATCACTTTTGGAAACTACGATTTCTTTATCTTTTCCTGAAAGCAAATGGAGAATGTATTCGGTATTGACTTCTTTCTGCTCTTCAATAGGAAGAAAAACATGATAATAGGTTTTGTCCCAAATTGACAATTGAATTAAACTATTAGCAATTTCCAGACTCTTTTCTTCTATGGCATCAGGAGAAAGTTCTTTGCGAAGGTTTTTATAGTGTAAACGAAGTTCTTTTTTATTCGTCACCATCAGGAAGTGTTTTAGAAATGTGATAAATTGCATCGCCTTCATAAACAATTGGCGAATGGTTTGCATTGATGATAAAACCATCATGTGGCGCTTTTACTTTTTGCTCAAACTTACCAAACGGATCTGTAATTATAGCCAAAATAGTTCCTTTCGTAACAAATTTCCCAATCAGATTATAATCATGCAGTAAGCCCGAACATTTAGCCCGCAACCAAACAGAATGTTTAATATAAATCGAAGGATGTTCAGCTTCTTCAACGATTTGCTTTGGGTCCAACATATCAAGGTAATGCAGCAAACGCTTCACTCCCATTACTCCTTCATTAGCAATAACATTATTGATATCTAATGATTTTCCTCCTTCAAAAAGAAGCATTTTAACATTTGCTTTTTCAGATGTATTTCTGAAAGAACCAGTAATATTTTTCGAATACAGAGTAAATGGTGCATTAAAAACATCTGCCAAAAGTCGCAGCTCCGGATTATTTTCGGTTACTCTGATTTGAGGTGCATTAAATCTGCTCGCCCCACCCGCATGAAAATCAACCGCATAATCTACGATAGGCAAAATTTCAGCAACGATATGAAAAGCAAAACGACTGGCAAGAGAACCTTTTTTACTTCCGGGGAAAACACGATTTAAATCACGTCCATCCGGAAATTCTCTCGATTTATTTACAAAACCATACATGTTAATAATTGGAATACAAATAATAGTTCCGCGAGTTGGCCGATTTATTTTTTTACTGATGAGCTGGCGCACAATTTCTACTCCGTTTATCTCGTCTCCGTGAATTCCCGCCGAGAACAAAACTACCGGGCCATCTATTTTAGAGCGACGCACAATAACCGGAATATTAAGCTTTGTAGTCGTATGCAATCGGGCAATCTCAACGTTTATCGTTCTATTTTCTCCTGGCAAAACCGGTTCGCCAAAAATAATCATGGGCTTGTTATTTTTCATATAGAATTATAAAATCTAAATATAGAAATTATTCTTTTGATTTCGTAAATTTGACTCTAAATCCCATGTTAAGCTTCTTAAGAAAAATAAAACAGTTTTTCAGAACGCTTTTCGACCATCTTCAGAAACAAACAGAATGCAAAAACCGTCTTTAGAACTTCAAATACAAACCTTGCCGGACAATCCCGGTGTGTATCAATATTATGATAAAGACGAAAAAATATTGTATGTTGGAAAAGCCAAAAACTTAAAAAAAAGAGTTTCATCCTACTTCAATAAAATTCACGATACGGCAAAAACGAATGTACTGGTTCGAAAAATCGTAACCATAAAACACATTGTTGTTCCTACCGAAACCGATGCTCTTTTGTTAGAAAATAACTTAATCAAAACATTGCAGCCAAGATACAATGTACTGCTTCGTGATGATAAAAGTTACCCTTGGATTTGTATCAAAAAAGAACCATTTTCGAGAATATTTTCTACCCGAAGAATGGTCAAAGACGGCTCTGAATATTTTGGCCCGTACACCAGTTTCAAAACGGTGCATACTATTTTAGATTTAATCAAAGAATTATATCCTTTGCGAACCTGCAATTATGATTTGAATGAATCGAATATTAATTCTGGGAAATTTAAGGTTTGTCTGGAATATCATATTGGCAATTGCAAAGGCCCGTGCGAAGGCATAGAACCTTTGGAAGATTATCAGCGGCAAGTTGACGCTATTCGTGAAATTTTAAAAGGAAATTTCAAAGAAAGCATGAAAGACTTTAAACGTTTAATGAATAATTATGCGCAGGATTTACGTTTTGAGGAAGCTCAAAAAATAAAAGAAAAAATTGAAATTCTCGAGAATTACCAATCGAGATCAACGATTGTAAATCCGAAGATCACCAATATTGATGTGTTTTCGATTGTGTCAGATGAAAGTGCAGCGTATGTAAATTTTCTACAAATTTCCCACGGCTCGATTATTCGTTCCCATACTTTGGAAATGAAGAAAAAGCTGGACGAAAGCGACGAAGAATTATTGGAATTAGCCATCATTGAACTTCGTGAACGCTTTCATTTATTATCAAAAGAAGTTATTGTTCCTTTTGAAATTGATTTAGGAGAAAAAATTAAAACAACAGTTCCACAACTTGGAGATAAAAAACAAATTTTAGATTTATCGATTCGTAACGCCAAATTTTACCGAATCGAACAGTTGAAACAATTACAAATTGTAGATCCTGACCGACATACCAATCGCATCATGGCGCAAATGCAAAAAGATTTACGCTTGCCTGTTGAACCACGTCATATTGAATGTTTTGATAACTCAAATATTCAGGGAACTAATCCGGTTGCTGCTTGTGTGGTTTTTAAAGATGGAAAACCAAGTAAAAAAGACTATCGCCATTTTAACGTAAAAACGGTTGAAGGCCCCGATGATTTTGCGTCGATGACCGAAATTGTGTATCGCCGATACAAAAGATTATTGGATGAAAATGAGCCACTTCCGCAATTAATTATTATTGATGGTGGAAAAGGACAATTATCTGCGGCTTTAAAAAGTATAGACGATTTAGGATTACGCGGAAAAATTGCGATTATCGGGATTGCGAAACGTTTGGAAGAGCTTTTTTATCCCGGCGATTCTATTCCGTTATATTTGGACAAAAAATCTGAAACGTTAAAAGTGATTCAGCAATTACGAAATGAAGCGCACCGATTCGGAATCACATTTCATCGTGATAAACGAAGTAAAGCAGCTCTCAATTCGTCTGTAGAAAGCATTCCGGGGATTGGCGAAAAAACAATGCTGACATTGATTCAGCATTTTAAAAGTGTTAAAAGATTAAAACTGGCTACAGAAAAAGAAATTTCTGACGTTATAGGAGTATCAAAAGCCAAAAAAATTGTCGACTTTTACAAAACAAACTAGTTGTTTTTTATGTGCCTAAACCAATTGTCCAATTCAAATACCCGGTTAAAAGATCTTTTTTCCAGCCCGACATCTATCGGAGGCTGGATTGTACTTATTGTTCTGATATTATTCGCGTATCCTCAAAAATCCTTTGCGCAGGAACAAAAAAAAGATAGTATAAAAAGACCAAAAATCGGACTGGTTTTAAGTGGCGGAGGCGCTAAAGGTTTTGCGCATATTGGTGTTTTGAAAGTCCTGGAAGAAGCTGGAATAAAAATCGACTATATTGGCGGAACAAGTATGGGAGCCGTAATTGGCGGACTTTATGCTTCTGGATACAACGCATCACAAATTGATTCTATTTTCAAACAAACCAATTTCGACGAATTAATAAACGATTATATTCCACGTGCCTCTAAAAACTTTTACGGCAAAAAAAATGACGAACTATACGCCGTAGTTTTACCGTTCAGTAATTTCAGGATTGGCATCCCCGAAGCCCTTTCAAAAGGCATGTACAATTATAACTTACTGAGCAGCCTGACGCGTAATGTTCGCCATATTCGTGATTTCAATAAACTGCCAACACCTTTTTTATGTATTGCAACCAACATCGAAACCGGGGAAGAAGTTTTGCTGAATAAAGGAAGTCTGGTGCAGGCCATGGTGGCAAGTTCAGCATTTCCATCCTTATTTACTCCTGTTGAAATTGATGGAAATTTATTAGTAGACGGCGGTGTTGTCAATAACTATCCGATTAAAGAAGTGCGTGATCTTGGTGCTGATATTATAATTGGAGTTGATGTTCAGGACGATTTGATGAAACGAAAAAATCTTAAAAATGCAACCCGTATTTTAGTTCAGATCACCAATCTTCAGTCGATTGATAAAATGAAAAGTAAGATAAAAGATACTGACATTTATGTAAAACCCGACATTCGCGATTTTGGTGTGATATCATTTGACAGAGGTGAAGAAATCATCAGAAAAGGAGAAGAAGCGACTTTTGCGGTATATGAAAAACTCAAAACGTTAGTCAGTGAAGAGAATTTCTATAAAAAACCCAAACTAAAACTTAGCTCAGATACTATTCAGATAAACAAAATCAACAGCGACCCATTAGACAATTATACCAAAGAATATATCAATGGTAAACTTCGTTTTAAACCAGGAAGTACAATAACATATAACGATCTGAAAAGAGGAATAAACAATTTGAATTCTACCCAAAACTTTAGCACCATTTCTTATTGTTTACAACCTGACGGCAAACACGATGACCTTGATTTGGTTTTGAAAGAAAACCCAACCCAAACCTATTTAAAACTCGGATTACACTATGACGGCCTTTATAAAAGTGCAATTTTATTAAATCTTACTCATAAAAAGACGTTTTTAAAAAATGATGTTACCTCATTAGACATTATTCTGGGAGATAATTTTAGATACGATTTAAATTATTATATCGAAAACGGATTTAATATCAGTTTTGGATTTCGTTCCAGATTAAATCAATTCAACCGAAATGTCACTACAAGTATTAGTAACTTAGGCAATACACCGACTGTAAACCTTTTAAATGTTGATTTTTTAGATTTAACAAACCAGGCGTACTTTCAAACCATTTTTGTTCAGAAATTTTTGATGGGTGGCGGTTTAGAATACAAATACTTAAAAATAAATTCGCCAACATTAGCTAATGTGGACAATATCATAGATAAAAGCAATTATTTTAGTGTTTTTGGGTACTTAAAATATGATTCATTCGACAATAAAAGTTTTCCTCGTTCCGGATTATATTTTTCTTCGGATGTACAAACTTTTTTAGCTTCATCAGATTATACCAATAAATTTAAACCTTTTTCTATTGCAAAGGCCGAAGTTGCTTTCGCTAAAACGCTTTTCAGAAAAGCCACTATCAAAGTTGGAGCAGATGCCGGATTTAATATAGGCAGTAATAGCGTTCCTTTTTTTGATTTTATTCTGGGTGGTTATGGCTACAGTAAAATTAATAACTTCAATTACTTTTATGGATACGATTTTCTAAGTATCGCTGGTAATAGTTATATAAAAACGGATATTACTTTAGATTATGAAATTTTGAAAAAGAATCACGTCAATTTTTCGGCCAATTTTGCCAATTTAGGTGATGACATTTTCAGCACAGTTGACTGGGTATCTATGCCAAAATATACAGGTTATGCCCTTGGATATGGATTGGAAACTATAATTGGTCCGATCGAAATAAAGCAATCCTGGTCGCCTGAAATGTCTAAAAGTTTTACTTGGTTCAGTATAGGATTTGTTTTTTAAAGTCATTTATCACTCCTATAATAAATCAACAAAAACCTACTATTTTTATGTTATATAAATTTTATATCAAAAAAACTGGAAGATTTCATTTATATAAACGATATAATTTATAATTTTACTCGATAAAAATTACGACATTTGTTATAATGAAAACAAAATGGACAGGTTTATTAGAGTATCTTCAATTCCTCATCAAGAGAAATCCTGAGTGAAGCTATCGAATTGAGATAATTAGTCAATACAAAAATTGAGCTGATTATCTGTTCAGACAATTCAAATTTTTCGAATTATCTAATTTACAAATTATCTAATTGAAAAGCCATGCCATTATATCATAAACTTGGAGATTTCCCTCAAAAAAGACACACCCAATTCGAAAAACCAAACGGAGGTTTTTACTACGAACAATTGTTTGGTACCGAAGGTTTTCACGGGCATTCGTCACTATCATATCATGTTCACAGACCTACACAGGTTAAAGAAATTTTAAATTCATATTCGGTTGAACCAAAAATTGCAATCGGAAAAAACATAAAATCATTACTTTTTAAAGGTTTTGAATTAAAACCTGAAAATGATTTCTTAGATAGCCGCAAAGCCATGTTGGTCAATAAAGATTGCATTATTGGACTTGCAGCCCCAAAAGAATCACTTCGAAATTATTTCTACAAAAATGCCGATGCCGATGAAATGCTTTTCATCCATAAAGGAAAAGGAAAATTAAGAACCATGTTAGGAAATATTCCTTTCGAATATGGAGATTATTTAATTATTCCGAGAGGCATTATTTACCAAATAGAATTCGAAACAGAAGAAAACCGACTATTTTACGTCGAATCTTATTCACCATTTTATACTCCAAAACGTTATAAAAACCAGTCAGGGCAACATCTAGAACATTCACCCTTTTGTGAGCGAGATTTTATTTTGCCAAGCGAATTGGAAACACATGACGAAAAAGGTGATTTTTTAATTAAAATCAAAAAAGAAGGTATGATTCACGAAGTGGTTTATGCGACACATCCTTTTGATGTTGTGGGTTGGGACGGTTACAATTTCCCATACGGATTCTCAATTCATAATTTTGAACCAATAACGGGACGTGTTCACCAACCGCCTCCGGTACACCAAACTTTTGAAACGGCAACTTTTGTCGTTTGCTCGTTCTGCCCGAGACTTTACGACTATCATCCAAAAGCAATTCCGGCGCCATACAATCACAGCAATATAGATTCTGACGAAGTACTATATTATGTAGATGGCGATTTTATGAGCCGTAATAATATCGAGCAAGGTCATATCACCTTACACCCAAAAGGAATTCCACACGGTCCTGCACCTGGCGCGATGGAACGTAGTATTGGTCATAAAGAAACCCAGGAATTAGCCGTTATGGTTGATACTTTCAGACCGCTTATGGTTACTGAAGAAGCTATGGGATTAGATGATGGTCAGTACTATAAATCCTGGACTGAATAAATTTATTGCAATCGATCTAACCGCAAAGTCCGCAAGGATTTTACGCAAAGATCGCTATGATAAACTTTGCGAACCTTGCGTAAAATCCTTGCGTTCCTTGCGGTTAAAAAACAAATCTTAAAAAACATTTCGGCAAATCAAATAAACGATTAACCGATTAAACAAATAAACATCATGAGTAAAGAAGTAAAATCAGTAGAATACGGATTAGAAAAAATATTTGAAGGAGCACAGGATTTCCTTCCATTATTAGGAACAGATTATGTAGAATTCTACGTAGGAAATGCAAAACAATCGGCACATTATTACAAAACTGCCTTCGGATATCAGTCATTGGCTTATGCCGGATTAGAAACCGGAGTAAAAGACAAAGCATCTTATGTTTTAAAACAAGATAAAATCAGAATTGTTTTGACAACGCCTTTAACGCAGGATTCTCCAATTCACGCACATCTTCAAAAACATGGCGATGGAGTAAAAGTAGCAGCGCTTTGGGTTGAAGATGCCAGAAGTGCCTATGAAGAAACTATGAAACGTGGTGCCCGTTCTTTTATGGAACCAACTGTAGAGTCAGATGAATTTGGAGAAGTAGTTCGTTCAGGAATCTACACTTACGGAGAAACGGTTCACATTTTTGTAGAAAGAAAAAACTACAATGGGGTTTTCCTGCCAGGTTACAAAGAATGGAAATCAGACTATAATCCAGAGCCAACCGGATTGAAATACATCGACCATATGGTTGGAAATGTGGGATGGAACGAAATGAATACCTGGGTAAAATTCTATGAAGAAGTTATGGGATTCGTGAATTTCTTATCATTTGATGACAAACAAATCAACACGGAATATTCAGCTTTGATGAGTAAAGTAATGTCTAATGGAAACGGAAGAATTAAATTCCCAATCAATGAACCAGCAGAAGGAAAGAAAAAATCACAAATCGAAGAATATTTAGATTTTTACGGAGGACCTGGAATTCAGCATATTGCCATTGCAACTGATGACATTATCAAAACTGTTTCGGATTTAAAGGCTCGTGGTGTTGAGTTTTTATCTGCTCCACCACATACCTATTATCAGGCAATCCCAGAACGATTAGGTGTTCACATGGATATGATGAAGGAAGATTTAAACGAAATTGAAAAATTAGCTATCATGGTCGATGCTGATGAAGATGGTTACTTATTACAAATATTTACAAAGCCAGTTCAGGACAGACCAACGTTATTTTTCGAAATTATTCAAAGAATGGGCGCAAAAGGTTTCGGCGCAGGTAACTTTAAAGCCCTTTTTGAGTCGATTGAGAGAGAGCAAGAATTGAGAGGAACATTGTAAAATCACAATATTTTTACATTATGTAGAAAAATTCTCTGTAAAATGATGCTTTTTTTGCAAATGTTATGTTAAACTCGCCTTTTGCTATTTCTTTTTTGAACTTTCTGTATATCTTTGCACTCGCAAATCAAGAAGGGGTGGTTTCCTTCTGAATTGATATAAATTTCATAATTTATAGTTTTTTGGTTAGTTAATAGCATAAAAACTCAGTCATTTCTTGACTGAGTTTTTTTGTTTTGGTACATTTGGAATAGAATTTGCATTTCGTTATCTTTATAATGAAATGTAAAGATTGTACTATGAAAAAGCTGGTTCTCATCATATTAATTCTCACTTCCTTCTCTTTTGATACTCAAAAAGAAGATGCCTTTGGGACGGGAGAATACTTCAAATTTAGAATCCATTATGGAATTGTCAACGCCGGTTATGCCACACTTGAAATTAAAGATGCTACCATAAATAATAAAAAAGTACACCATGCAGTGGGTAAAGGTTACACAACAGGCATGTCAAAATTCTTCTTTAAAGTAGAAGATTTATATGAAAGTTATTTTGATAAAGAGACAGGAAGTCCTTACCGGTACGTCCGAAAAATTGACGAGGGTGGTTACACCAAAAATCAGGAAGGTTTTTTCAATCAAAGTGAAAATAGGGTTTTAGTAAAAGACTACAAACGAAAGACTGAAAAAACTATTATCACAGTTGATAACGTTCAGGATATTATTTCCTCTTTTTACTATCTGCGAAATCATCCAAATATTGACAAGCTTAAACCTGGAGAAGCCATTACAATTGACATGTTTTTTGATGAAGAAATAACAAAATTTAAGTTAAAATATATAGGCCGTCAAGATATTACAACTAAATTTGGCACCGTTTCTACCTTGGTTTTTAAACCTCTGGTACAAACAGGGAGAGTTTTTAAAGAACAAGAAAGCGTAACACTCTGGATAACAAACGACGACAACAAAATACCTATCAGAATTAAAGCCGATCTTGCAGTAGGATCGCTCAAAGCTGATCTGGAAGAATACAAAGGATTAAAAAATCCATTTAAAGCAAAAAAATAATGAACCCTACTGATCATTCAGAATCAATCTTAAAAGAAATTGACCTTAAATTTCAAGCTATAAATCAAAAAACTGATACACAGCTTGAAGGCTTACTTTGGTCAAAACCAATCACATATTGGGATTATATCCAAACTGATGCTCTTTTAAATTTACAAATACAACGCACTACACTTCCTGATGAAATGGTTTTCATTATGTACCATCAGGTAAATGAATTGATCTTTAAAATGATTCTGTGGGAAATTGATCAGATTGCAGATACACAAAATATTCAGGTTGATTTTTTCAGCGAAAGATTATCCCGAATTACAAGATATTTTGACATGTTAACCAATTCGTTCAGTATTATGGAGAACGGAATGGAAGTCGATCAATACATGAAATTCAGAAATACGCTGACTCCCGCCAGTGGTTTTCAGAGTGCACAATATCGTTTAATTGAATTTGCTTCGACCGATGTAATTAATTTAACGGATCGAAGATACAAGGCAAATTTTGATGAAAATACGGACTTAGAAACCAGTTTCGAACATTTATACTGGCAGGCCGCTGGAAAAGATTACCAAACCGGGAAAAAATCTTATCTGCTTCAGGAATTTGAAAACAAATATAAAGATCAGTTCTTACGTCAGATATCTACTTTCAAAACAAAAAATATCTGGCAGAAATTCACACAACTACCAGCGGAAGATCAGCAAAATCCAGAATTGATTAAAGCAATGCGCCATTATGACCATACTGTAAATATTACATGGGTAATGCAACATTTGAACACAGCAAGAAAATACATTCTGGAAAGTGGAAAAGGAAACGGTGAAGCAACTGGAGGAAGCGACTGGCAAAAATATATGCATCCAAAATACCAAAGACGCATCTTTTTTCCTAAATTGTGGACCGAAGATGAATTGTCCAATTGGGGAAATGAAGAAACCATTTAATTTCCCAACAAAAAATTAAAAGTTTGAAAAAAGCATTCGTAATTATAATAGTATTATTTTCAATATTTTCATGCAATAAAACCGATGAAAAAGTAGAAACTAAAATTAGCAAACCAAAACTCAAAAAGGTAGAATTTGGCTTTAATTACGCTGACTTTAATGTTATTCAGGACACTATAAAAAAAGGCGATTCTTTTGGGTCAATTATTCAAAACCAAAATATTGGAGATAAACAAGTTTTTGATCTTGTCGAACAGGTAAAAGACTCTTTTAATGTAAGAACAATTCGTTACGGCAAGCCTTATACGATACTTCGCTCTAAAAATAAAACCAATAAACTTGAAGTATTTATTTATCAGCCGGATGCTTTAACTTATTACGTTGTTGACGTAAGGGACAGTATAGCAAAAGCTTACAAAAAAATCAAACCCGTTTCTTTTAAACGTAAGATAATAGGCGGTGTTTTAAAAAGCTCGTTATCTGAAACTTTAGGAAACGAAAGTGTCGAAACGGCTCTTGCCAACAGAATCACCAAAGTATTTTCATGGTCAATTGACTTTTTTAAATTAAAAAAAGGAGACCGTTACGGTTTAATTTTCACTGAAAGATTTATTAACGGAAAAACTTACGATGGCGTTGAGGATCTGGAAGCAGCCTTTTTTGAATATAAAGGTAAGATTGCTTATGCTTTTCCATTTGAAAAAGACAGCCTTTCAGGGAAAGTAGAATATTATGATGATCAGGGAAAAACCTTGAAGAACTTTTTCTTAAAAACACCAATCAAATTCAGCAGAATCACTTCGAGATTTACGATGAATAGATTTCATCCTGTGCAACATACCTGGAAAGCTCACAAAGGGACAGATTATGCCGCACCACGAGGAACACCTATTTCTACCACAGCTTCAGGCGTTGTAGAGGCGACCGGTTACACAGCCGGAAACGGAAATTTTGTAAAAGTAAAACACAACGGAACCTACTCTACTCAATATTTACACATGTCTAAAATTCTGGTGCGTCGCGGACAACGCGTCACTCAAGGACAAACTATTGGACTGGTTGGAAGTACAGGATTAGCTTCAGGCCCACACGTTTGTTACCGATTCTGGAAAAATGGCGTTCAGGTGGATGCACTTCGTCTTAATTTGCCAACCGGAGAATCTTTAACCGGGAATGACAGAACGCGTTTCTTAAATCAAATTGAACCTTTGAAAAAAGAATTGGACAGTATAGGTAATTTATAATTTTCATTTTTCTTTAAAAAATTAGAAATAGCCATGGAAAACAAACGCATTAAAGACATTCTTGATGAAACTTTTTCAGACTTAAAGCTATTCTACAGAGACACTATTTTATCTGATGACTTAATTGCGAAATATAAAGTTGGTCAAATATTAAAGGAAAAAAGTTTTACTGATATGAGTTTTATCGGCGGAGGTCTTTCGGGAAATTGCAGGTATTTAATCGCAAGTTCAGATGCAAGAGACTTATCAAAATTCAATCCGGATTCGGTAAAAAACGGACATGCACTTCTAGATGATAATTCGTTTTTTAAGGTATTGGACATTCAGAAAATCAATAACAAAACTCAAATTTTCCTTTTAAATATACCCGGAAACTCACTTCCGCTTTTTAAAAATTCAACTTCAAATCTTGAGGAAGAAATCACAGAAAAAGCCAGACAAAAATTTATTGATAAAGTTGATTCGATAGTAATTCCAGAATTACAAACGGAAGACTGGAAAGAAAGAACAAAATTCCCAATAGGAATGAGTGATTCTGGCGAATTATTTTTTGATGATGCCACTATCAAAATTGAAGAACCACAAAGAATTGAAATCAATAAAGCTGAGAAAAAAATTGAAATCAATAAAAAGCCCTGGTGGAAGATTTGGTAGTAATAACAATTAGTAAATTTCAAATCAATACAAAAGTGAAATTAATATATAAATTTCATATATTTGTAGCATAATTTTTACTTTATTAAACTCAAAAAAAATGGCAACTACAATTAAAATTACTCCCGTAGTAAAAGGTAATGAATCTAAAAGATTCAATACTGCCATATCTTCAAGTAAAACAAATAAAATTTCTGAAGAAAAAAAAGCTAAAATATTTTCTTTAGTAAGTAAAGTTATGGCAAAAAAAGCATAGATAATGGACTTATCTGATTTTGCTTTTTCATTATTAAATAATGACGATATTTTAGACAATTTTGACTGTGAAGATCAGGAAATAAATGAGTTTTTACTGGACGATTCTAAAAATTTCCAGAGCGAAAAAATCACAAATACTTATTTATTCAAAGAAAGTAGTCAAATAGTAGCTTTCTTTTCAATATCAAATGATTGTTTAAATGACTTAGGCTACGAAAATTCCATTTGGAACAAATTACACCGTAAAATTAAATTACCTAACGAGAAAAGAATCAGGCAATATCCTGCTGTTAAAATTGCAAGATTGGGAATTGACAAAAACTATAAAGGTAATGGACTTTCTCATCAACTGCTTGACTTCATCAAGGGCTGGACTTTTATCGAACACAAACCCGCATGTCGATTATTAATCTTAGACGCTTATAATAAACCTGTACAACTTGCAACTTATCAAAAAAATGATTTCGCTTTTTTATTAGATTCCGACAAAGAAGAAAAACACAGATTTATGTATTTTGATTTGATGAGACTAGAA
The DNA here is from genome assembly GCF_031458035.1 of Flavobacterium aquidurense. Classification (GTDB taxonomy): domain Bacteria; phylum Bacteroidota; class Bacteroidia; order Flavobacteriales; family Flavobacteriaceae; genus Flavobacterium; species Flavobacterium aquidurense_C. The sequence continues at coordinate 80,172 of NZ_JAVDXR010000012.1, read as the reverse complement.
TAATCAATTTTCACCTATCTTAATTGCAAACCTCCTTTTAAGTAGTAACAAAAACGTTTTCGTAACTAATTGTTATATAATTGTGCAGCGATACCCCATTTAAAGTAATTTCAGTATTTTTGTGTTTTTATAAACCACATTTTCAATTACACAAAAAATGGCTTTAAACACAACAAACCCAACCGGGACTGAAGCGTGGAAAAATCTGCAAAACCACTATAACGCAATTCACGAAACTACGATACAAGAATTGTTTCAACAAGATAATGCTCGTGTTGAAAAATTCAATTTACAATGGAATGACTTTTTAATTGATTATTCTAAAAACAACATCAGTCAGGAAACCATTTCACTTTTACTGGAATTAGCTAATTCAATTGGATTAAAAGAAGCTATTGCACAATATTTTGGTGGAGAAATCATCAATCAAACCGAGAACAGAGCTGTTTTACATACAGCTTTACGTGCTCCGGAATCGACCGTGATTAAAGTTGACGGAGAAAATGTAATTCCGGAAGTTTACGAAGTAAAAAATAAAATCAAAAAATTTACGAACGAAGTTATTTCGGGAGAAAGAAAAGGTTTTACCGGAAAAGCATTTACTGATATCGTTAATATTGGAATTGGAGGATCTGATCTTGGTCCGGTTATGGCGGTTGAAGCATTACAATTTTACAAAAATCACTTAAATGTTCATTTCGTTTCGAATGTGGACGGTGATCATGTAAACGAAGTGATCAAAAAACTAAATCCGGAAACAACGTTATTTTTAATCGTTTCTAAAACTTTTACTACTCAGGAAACTTTATCCAATTCTGAAACAATCAAAGAATGGTTTTTGAAATCTGCTTCGCAGGAAGATATTGCTAAACATTTTGTGGCAGTTTCTACAAATATTCAAAAAGTAACCGAATTCGGAATTAATCCAGACAACGTTTTTCCAATGTGGGACTGGGTAGGCGGAAGATTCTCTTTATGGAGTGCAGTTGGTTTAAGCATTGCTTTGGCAGTAGGTTTTGATAATTACAATGAATTATTGAAAGGTGCTAACGAAATGGATGAGCATTTCAAAACCACTGAATTTGACGAAAATATTCCGGTTATTCTGGCTTTACTAAGCGTGTGGTACAACAATTTCTTTGGTGCCGAAAGTGAAGCTTTAATTCCGTACACACAATATCTTCAAAAATTAGCTCCTTATTTGCAACAGGCAACTATGGAAAGTAATGGAAAAAGTGTTGGTCGTGACGGAAAACCAGTAAATTATCAAACCGGCACTATTATTTGGGGAGAGCCAGGAACGAATTCACAACATGCTTTCTTCCAATTAATTCACCAAGGAACAAAATTGATCCCAACTGATTTTATTGGATTCGTAAAACCTTTATATGGAAACAACGATCATCATGATAAATTGATGTCAAACTTTTTTGCTCAGACGGAGGCATTATTAAACGGAAAAACTACGGCTCAGGTTCAGGCTGAATTCGACAAACAAGGACTGTCAGCAGAAAAAGCAGCTTATTTAGTACCTTTTAAGGTTTTCACAGGAAACAAGCCAACGAATACAATCCTTATTCAAAAATTAACTCCTAAATCTTTGGGGGCATTAATTGCTTTATATGAACATAAGATTTTTGTTCAGGGAATTATCTGGAACATTTTTAGTTATGATCAATGGGGAGTAGAATTAGGAAAACAGTTAGCCAACTCTATTTTAGATGAAATAAACACAAAAAATGTTAAGCGTCATGATAGCTCAACCTCATTTTTGTTAAATCATTATTTGAAGCATAAGTAGAATTTGTTAAAAAAACCACATAAAGAACTGAAACGCCCTAATTTAACAAAAATTAAGGCGTTTTTTCGCATAAATACCCGATTGTAAACCCCCAAAGGATAGGCAATTGAAAGTTTACAGTTACACCACCGATCATATTGTTGTGATTTTAACAAAAATCAGTAGGCTAAATTCAAAAAATCATTATTTTATTTAACGAATAAAGAAAAAATCATTTTAATGCGCAAGCAATTAGATAAAACTTGTTTTTCTTAACATTTCGATAACACTATCTGATTATTTTGTTATAATTTTGCCAAAAACAATAAACTAAATAAACGCAAAGAATGAAAAAAATTATTTTTATTTTGATTATTTTTCTATCGGCCTTAGGTCATGCCCAAGTTACGGGTTCAGCCATGTCAGGTACTGTTAGATCAAGCAAGGGAGAAGCACTTCCAGGAGCAACCATCGAAGTTGTTCACAAGCCAACTGGGACAAAGTACTTTTCTACTACAGATTTCGACGGTGGATATGCTGTACAAGGTTTAAGACCAGGTGGTCCTTATACTGTAAAAGTAACTTACATTGGGTTCAAAACTACTGAAATTACAGACATTAACGTTGGTCTTGGTAACAACTTGACTGTAAACGTTAAAATTGAAGAAGAGTCTAATGCTCTTCAAGAAGTTGTAGTTTCAACAAAATCAAAAGGAAATTTTAATAAAGGAAGAACTGGTGCATCACAACAGTTTTCTAACAGAGAAATCACAGCAGTTCCGGTTTTAGGATCTCGTTCTATAAACTCTGTTACAAAATATAATGCAAATGCAGGTGCTAACGGAACTTTTGGAGGTCAGGATTCAAGATTGAATAACTTTACAATCGACGGTTCTGTATTCAATAACGGATTTGGTCTTGGATCAGATTCACAAGCTGGAGGTAGAACAGGTTCTACTGCAATTTCATTAGATGCGATTGAGCAATTACAAGTAAATATTGCTCCTTATGACATTCGTCAATCTGGATTCTTAGGTTCTGGTATCAATGCTGTAACGAGAAGTGGAACAAATGATGTTGAAGGATCTGTTTACAATTCATTCAGAAACAACAAAAAAAGCTTCATTGGAACTCACGCTGGTGATGTAAATATTACTCCTGGAAAATTTGAAGAAAAAATCTGGGGAGCTCGTATTGGATTACCAATTATCAAAGACAAGTTATTCTTCTTTGGTAACTTTGAAACTATTGATAACGTAAGCCCGGCTACAAACTGGACATCTACAGGTTCTCCTAATTCAAGTGGTCAGGTATCTCTTCCAACTTATACTGAGATGCAAACTCTTTCTACTTTCATGAAAGATAAATTTGGATATGATACAGGTGCTTGGGAAAATTATGATTCTTCAAGAGAATCAAAAAAATTCTTAACTAGAATTGACTGGAACATTAACGACAATCACAAACTTACTGCTCGTTACGTATTCCATAACTCATCTTCTGATCAGTTAACTTCAAACTCAAATTCATTAGGTTTTGGTAACAGAACTAATAGTGCACTAGCAATGTCTTATAAAAATAGTGGATATACTATTTTAGATAACACAAGATCTATTGTATTAGAATTGAACAGTAAATTAAGCAATTCTTGGTACAACAACTTCATTGGAGGTTACGACAAACAAATTGAAGACAGAGGTTTAATTGGTGGTGGTTTTTTCCCAACAATCGATATTAAACAAGGTTCTGCTACTTATATCTCAGTTGGTTTAGATCCTTTTACTCAAGGTAACAAACTTTCTTACTCTACATTACACTTTACTGACAACTTGACTAAAACTATTGGAAAACACTCTTTAGTATTTGGTGCAAACTTTGAATATTTCAAGTCTGATAACTTGTTTTTCTCAGGATCAAACGGAGTTTACGTTTTTAACTCTTTAGCTGATTTTTATGCAGCAGCAAACGAATCTGCAGCGAATGGTGGTGCTCCGTCATCCGCAAGCATTACTTCACCTGCTCGTTTCCAATACAGATATTCTGCTTTACCTGGAGGTGGAGAGCCAATGCAAACATTAAAATCTAACAAGATAGATTTATATGCTCAGGATGAAATAAAATTAAGCGACCGATTTAAACTATCTGTTGGTTTAAGAGCTTCTAGAGTTTGGTATGCTGATACAGCATTAGAAAACCCTGCTGTTACCGCTATGACTTTTGCTAATGGCGAAAAATTTAATACTGGTACAATGCCAGATGCTGCATACTTATTTGAGCCTAGAGTTGGTTTCAACCTTGACTTAAACGGAGACGCTTCAACAATCGTACGTGGAGGTTCAGGTATTTTTACAGGTAGATCTCCTGCCGTATATTTATCTAATCAAATTGGAAATAACGGAGTTCTTATGGGTACTGTAGACGTAAGTGGTGCAGCTTTAGCTGCCGGAGGATACGGTTTTACACCAAGACCTGCTGATTATTTTACACCTGCAACTCCAACATTGCCATCAACTTTTGACTTGGCATTTACAGATCAAAAATTCAAATCTCCACAGGTTTGGAAAACTACAATGGCAGTTGATCAAAAACTTCCATTTGGATTTACTGGTACAGTTGAAGGAATACTTCAAAAAAACATCAACGCTATCACCTATTACAATGCTAACTTTGATGCTCCTGTTGGAACGTTCAGTGGTACTGACAACAGACCAAGATACTCTCGTAATGATGCTGGTACACGTGTAAATGATAACGTTTCAAATGGTATCGTTTTAACAAACACTCAAGAAGGATATTTTTACTCAACTACATTTAAATTAGAGTATCCTTACCAAAAAGGTCTTTGGGGATCATTTGCTTATACTCATTCTAATGCTACAGACTTAATGTCTCCAGGATCAGTAGCTTCTGGTTCATGGACAAGTGCAAGATCTGTAAATGGAAATAATGATTTAGATGTTTCTAATTCAAACAACAACACACCAAATCGTTTAGTTGGAGTTATTGGATACAGAATTGAATATGGTAAAGGTATGATTGGAGGAGCAACTTCTATCAACTTAGGTTACATCGGAGAACAAGCTGGTCCTTTCACTTACACATATAGTGGTGACATGAATGGAGATAGAGTAAGTGGTAATGACTTACTTTATGTACCTAACAGTGCAAATGAGCTTCGTTTTAACCCACTTACAGTAGTTAGTACTGTAAATGGTGTTGCAACTACAAGAGTTTATACTGAAGCTGAACAAAGAACTGCATTTGATGCTTATATCAATCAGGATTCATACCTACGTACAAGAAGAGGTCAATACGCTCAAAGAAATGAGTCTACTTTACCAATGTTACACAGATTAGATTTATCTATTTCTCAAGACATTAACTTAGTTATAAAAGGTAAAAAGAACAGTTTCCAATTCAGAGCTGACATCTTGAACTTTACAAACATGATTAACAGAGACTGGGGTATTTCTCAAAGAGCAACTAACCCTAATCTTTTAGCATTTGCTAATGCATCAGCTGCTAACGTACCATTTTACACGCTTGCTACGCAAACAGATCCTAACGGAAACAGATATTTAATTAAAGACACTTACCAAAAAAATTCATCAACATTTGATGTTTGGCAATTGCAATTTACACTTAGATATATCTTTGGCAAATAATTTAGTTTCTAAATAAGAACCAAAATAAATAATAAAAACGGCAGCGACTTTTAGTCAATGCCGTTTTTTTTATGCCCTTTTTTGCTATATTTGTTTTGAACAAAAAAACAGTTTTATGTATAATTTTCTACAAAAATTCCATTCTGGATGGGCTTACTTAGCTTTACTCCTACTAGTAATTGCTGTTGTTAATGCCATTATTGGATTAACCTCTAAAAAAGAATTTACAGCCAAGGATCGCAAGGTTGCCTTATTTGCCTTAATCGGAACTCATACGCAGTTATTGATTGGTTTAATTCTCTATTTTGTATCTCCACTTGGAAAAGCAGCTTTTGGAGAAATGTCTAACGCTGAACTAAGACTAACATCATTAGAACATCCATTAATAAACATAATAGCTATTATCCTAATCACAATTGGATGGTCTAAACATAAAAAATTAATTAATAGCGAAGCTAAATTTAAAACATTCGCTATTTTTTACGGATTAGGATTATTACTTATTTTAAGTAGAATTCCTTGGAAACTATGGTTCTAAAAACCCAATTAAAGCCCTAAAAAACGGGGCTTTTTTTATCTCGGCATATTATTTGTACAAACTCCCCAAGTCTGAAAAAAAATAACCCATGAGAATTAAAAAAAACATTTTACTCACTACAATTACAATAACTTTTTTAAGTTGTTTTACCTACGTAATGAGTCAGCAAACAAAGCCAACAGAGCCAAAAATTGTCCAGGACAGTTTAAAGACTGACAAAACAAAAGGTCAGGCACTTGCAGCAAACGATTCTGTTTTTACAGACAAAAATTTAAAATTAAGACCATATAAAAAATCAGCTCATGCCTCCTACTATGCAGACCGATTTAATGGCAAAAAAACTGCAGATGGCAGCAGATTTAACAACAACAAATACACTGCTGCGCACAAAAAACTTCCTTTTGGAACAAAAATCAAAGTGACCAATGAATCAAACGGAAAGTTTGTAATCGTAAAAGTAACAGACAGAGGTCCATTTGTAAAAACTCGTGAACTAGACCTATCAAAAAGGGCTTTTATGGACATAAGCGGCAGCAAAGGTTACGGCGCCTTAAAAGTCACAATTGAGACTATAGTAGAATAAAAAAAATCCCGTCCTGAAATATCATGACGGGATTTCTTTTTAAACAAACTTTCCGATACTCATTATAATTCCGGTATGAATTCCTTCATGATAATTATTGTAATCCAGGGCTCCTTCAATATTCTTCAGAGTGTAACCCATACTTGTGGTATATTCATTATAATTCTGAAATATTCCGTTTGAATAATCATTTATAGTTTGGTCTAAAGTTGTAGAAAGCAAAACTCTGATTTCATCTACTTCTGCTTGCGAAACATCACCTTCCGGTTTAGTTCCTTTTCTGAATTTGTTTATAAATTCTTCAGAAGCATTTGTTGGTAATCCGGACAATTTATAAATCAAAACTTGTTGCGAAGACACACAATGCGCAATATTCCAAATCAAATTATTACTAAATCCCGGTGGGATTTTGTTTAACTGTTCTAATGAATGATTGTCTAAAACCTTCAAAAGAATTTCTCTAATGGTTTTTTGTACTTCAAATACTGGATTCATAGTTATAATTTTTTTCTAAAATTAGGCATTTTTAAGTTTTAAATGGATTTTCTTTGTAGTCACTTAAATTTAAAATCATGAACAAAATATATTACTTAGCATCTTGTGACACTTGCAGAAAGATCATAAAAAGTTTGCCAAAAGACAACAATTTGGTTTTTCACGATATTAAACAAAATCCGATTACTGAAGCTGAACTCGAAGAAATGTATCAGCTTGCAGGAAGCTATGAAGCGTTATTCAGCAAAAAAGCACAATTATACAAGTCAATGGATTTAAAAAATAAATCTCTGACTGAGGCCGATTATAAAAAATATATTTTGGAACACTATACATTTTTGAGCCGACCGGTTTTTATTATTGATGGTAAAATATACATTGGCAACAGCCAACCCGTTACTTTACAAGTCATGAAAGCTTTGTCTTAAAAAAAGTTAGCCACGAATTTCACTAATTTCCACGAATTACTGCTTCCACATAAACGGAATACGTGAATTTCATTATTACGTTTGTATTGCAAAGCAAACCAACTTAATTCGTGAAAATTCGTGAAATTCGTGGCAAAAAAAACACAAACACTTTCCACAGTTTACAGATTAGCATTTTACGACGCAACACTGCGAACTTTTAATTATCTTTGCGCCTTTATACTCAATTATATGATACAATCTATGACAGGGTTTGGCAAAGCTTCTTTGCAATTGCCTACAAAAAAAATTACGGTCGAAGTAAAATCCTTAAATAGTAAAGGTTTAGATTTAAACGTTAGAATGCCTTCTCTTTATCGCGAGATGGAATTAGGTCTACGAACATTAATCTCGACAAAACTGGAAAGAGGAAAAATTGATTTCGGAATCTACATTGAAAGTACTGCCGAACAAACTTCGACTAAAGTAAATGTCCCGATCGTAAAATATTATATCGCACAGCTTAAAGAAGTGTATGCTGACGCCGATGAAACTGAGTTGATGAAAATGGCAGTTCGTATGCCTGATACGCTAAAAACGGAGCGTGATGAAATTGATGAAAACGACTGGGACCAGATTCAGATTATCATTGAAGAGGCTTTACAAAACATCTTAAGTTTTAGAAAAGACGAAGGAGAATCACTTGAAAAAGAATTCAATCTTCGAATTGGTAATATCCGCCAATATATGAACGATGCTTTGGCTCTTGATCCGGAACGTGTTCAGGCCATAAAAGATCGTTTGCAAACTGCGATTTCTGAATTGAAAGTAAATGTAGATGAAAATCGTTTCGAACAGGAATTGATTTATTATTTAGAGAAATTGGACATTACAGAAGAAAAAGTACGTCTGACGAACCATTTAGACTATTTCCTGGAAACGATTAAAGGAACAGAAGCAAATGGCCGTAAATTAGGTTTCATTACTCAGGAAATGGGTCGTGAAATCAATACTATGGGTTCTAAATCAAATCATGCACAAATGCAGAAATTGGTGGTGATGATGAAGGATGAATTGGAGAAAATTAAGGAACAGGTTTTGAATGTGTTGTAAAAAGCCGTAAGCTTTAAGCTATAAGCGTAAGCCACATACACAGCAAAGTAAAGCTTAAAGCGTACAGCCTAAAGCTTAAAGCATAAATAAAAAGCTTAAAGCGTATTGCTTAGAGCCTAAAGCATACAAAATGAACAAAGGAAAATTAATTGTTTTTTCGGCACCGTCCGGATCAGGAAAAACAACTATAGTTAGACATTTACTTGGGAAAGAAGATTTAAATTTAGAATTTTCGATCTCAGCGGCTTCACGCGACCCTCGCGGAGAAGAAGAACACGGAAAAGATTATTATTTTATTTCGTTGGAAGAATTCAAAAAACACATTAAAGCTGAAAATTTCCTGGAATGGGAAGAAGTTTACCGCGATAATTTTTACGGTACTTTAAAAGCAGAAATCGAAAGAATCTGGGCTTTAGGAAAAAATGTGATTTTTGATATTGATGTTGCCGGCGGATTGCGTATCAAACATAAATTTCCGGAACAAACGTTAGCCGTTTTCGTAAAACCACCAAGTGTCGACGAATTAAAACGCCGCTTAAAACAACGTTCTACTGAAAGTGATGACAAAATAAACATGCGAATTGCAAAAGCTTCTGTAGAATTGGCTACAGCTCCACAATTTGACACTATCATCAAAAACTACGATTTAGATACTGCCAAAGAAGAAGCGTATCAATTGGTAAAAGACTTTGTAAATAAATAGAAATTGAAAAATTAAAGGATTTAAATATTGAAAAAATTATTATAGCAATCTTTAAATCTTTCTATTTTTTAATCTTTTAATAAAAAAAATGAAAATAGGCCTTTATTTCGGAACATATAATCCCATTCATGTCGGTCATTTAATTATTGCCAATCACATGGCAGAGTTTGCCGATTTAGATCAGGTTTGGATGATAGTTACACCCCACAATCCGTTAAAAAAGAAAGCGACTTTATTAGATGATCACCAACGACTTGAAATGGTTTTTCTGGCAACAGAAGATTATCCGAAAATAAAACCCTCAGATATCGAGTTTAAATTACCTCAGCCGAATTACACGGTAAATACACTAGTTCATTTACAGGAGAAATATCCAAATAATGAATTTTCGCTTATTATGGGCGAAGACAACTTGAAAACGCTTCATAAATGGAAAAACTTCGAAGTGATTTTAGATCATTATGAAATCTATGTTTATCCTCGTATTTCTGAAGAACCGGAAAATATCGAATTAAAATCGCATCCAAAAGTGCATATTATTGATGCACCGGTTGTGGAGATTTCTTCGACTTTTATTCGACACAACATTAAAAAAGGAAAAAACATTCAACCGCTTTTACCTCCAAAAGTTTGGGAATATATTGATCACAATAATTTTTATAAGAAATAAAAAAAGCCTGAATCTTTAAAATTCAGGCTTTCTACTTTAAGATATCTCTACATCCTATTCCCAAAAAACAATTTTAATTCCTTAGAAATAGTATCAAAAAACGAGTTTAAGTTATTGTTCTTAGCACTCAACAAATACACGTATTCCTCCGGAACGTGAAAACTATTCCACAACAGCTGCAATTTGTTTTCTTTGATATATTTTCTTGAATTACAATTCCAGGTTATGGCTATTCCCGAATTTCTGGATAACATTTCCAGCATCTCAGATTCTGATGGAATGATATAATTCGGTACTATTGCAGGTCTTTTTTTATTGAATGCATGTAACCAGAATAATTTCACATGTGGAATTCGGGCATCATGACTGTACCATTTTTGATCATTTAGCCACTGCTCTATTTCTGTAGCATTATCTGACTTTAATTTCTGCCTAAAATCGGTTGTATCTAAATTTGTTGAACCAACTACAACCAGCTTAATCTTTCCGATGATTTCATAGATTGTATCAAACGTGTCAAACTTTTTAGTGACTACGGCAAAATCAATTTTTTTAGCGTCTACTAGAGAAAAAAGAACATCGTCTTCAGCGAAAGTAAAATCGATTAGATCAAACTTCGAGATTAAAGTACTTCCAAAACTATTAAATAAATCTTTGGATACTCCAATCGATATTAATCGTTTAGAATCCTCGGCCTTAGCCCTAAAACCGCTTTCAACATTTTCTAATCTGTCGAGCGCATCTATAATTAAATTATTGAGTAACTTAGCGTATTCGGTTGCTTCAACCCCTTTCGACTTCCGATTGAATAATTTATAACCTACATGTGCTTCTAGCATCGATATTTGCTGACTTACTGCTGGTTGACTAATAAACAACTCTTTTGCAGCGACTGAAAAATTACCGTTTTTATAAACCGACTTAAAGGTTCTGTACCATTCTAGATTTACCATGATATAAATATATTTATTACAAACATAGTTTATTTTATTTTTACTAATATCACTTAAGCCGTAAATTTGATGAAAATTTAAACTTATGAAAAAAATAGCATTACTCACGATTATAGCATTCACAGCTTTTAGCACGTTGGCTACAGCTCAAAAAACTAATAGAAAAAGTATGAAAAAAGTATTATTCGTGGTTACAAGTAACGACAAACTTGGTAACACAGGAGAAAAAACAGGATTTTGGTCAGAAGAATTTGCCGCACCTTATTACGAATTATTAGATCAGGGTGTTGAAATTACAATTGCATCTCCACTTGGAGGCCAACCGCCAATTGACCCAAAAAGTGCAGATCCGGCATCGGCAACTGAAGACACCAAACGTTTTGATGCCGATAAAACATTACAGGAAAAACTACAACACACTTTAAAACTTTCGACAATCAATCAAAAAGATTACGATGCCGTTTTTTATCCGGGAGGTCATGGGCCGCTTTGGGATTTAGTGGAAGATCAAAGTTCGGTTGATTTAATTGAATCTTTCTACACACACAACAAACCAGTTGCTTTTGTTTGTCACGCACCAGCGGTTTTGAAAAACGTAAAAGTAAATGGCGAATATTTGGTAAAAGGCAAAAAAGTTACCGGTTTTACCAATGAAGAAGAGGAAGCGGTAGGCTTGACCAAAGTTGTTCCGTTTTTATTGGAAGATGCCCTTTCATCAAATGGCGGAATATTTTCAAAAGGACCAAACTGGCAGCCTTATTCTGTTGAAGACGGACTTTTAATTACAGGACAAAACCCGGCATCATCAAAATTAGTAGCAGGAAAATTGTTACAAAAATTGGGTAAATAAGGGACTAAGGTTCTAAGTTGCTAAGACCCTAAGGTTTTCCTGCTAGTAACTTAAAAACTAACCTCTTATTTACTAACTAATAAAAATTTAAAATAAAAAAAGGTTCTAAGGTTCTGAGACACTAAGTTGCTAAGGCAAAAAAAACTTAGGACCTCAGAACCTTAGCACCTCAGAACCTTAAAAATAAAAAAATGTTAAACTTCGAATTATACAACCCGACGAATTTAATCTTCGGAAAAGGACAAATAGAAAAACTTTCAACTTTAGTTCCAAAAGATGCTAAAATATTATTGGCGTATGGTGGCGGAAGTATTTTTAAAAACGGTGTTCACGAACAGGTGATCAGCAATTTAAAAGGTTTTAATATTGTGGAATTTGGCGGAATAGAACCAAATCCGCATTTTGAAACTTTGATGAAAGCTGTTGAAGTAATTAAAGCCGAAAAAATAGATTTTATTCTGGCAGTTGGAGGCGGATCTGTAATTGACGGTGTGAAATTTATTTCGGCAGCCGTAAATTTTGATGGAAATCCGATTGATATTTTGCAAAAGCGAATTTTGATTAAGGAAAATGCAGTGCCTTTTGGAACCGTTTTAACTTTACCGGCAACAGGAAGCGAAATGAATTCCGGCTCAGTTGTGACCATTGCAGCAACTCAGGAAAAATTGGCATTTGGCGGTAGTGCCTTATTTCCAAAATTCTCCATTTGCGATCCAACCGTTATTACTTCTTTACCAAAAAGACAATTACAAAATGGAGTTGTCGATGCGTACACACACGTAATGGAGCAATATTTAACCTATCCGCATGATGGTTTTCTACAAGACCGAATTGCTGAGGGGATTTTACAAACTTTAATCGAAGTTGGTCCAAAAGTGGTTGAAAATCCAAGTGATTATGCTTTGGCTTCTAATTTTATGTGGAGTTGTACAATGGCTTTAAACGGATTGATTCAAAAAGGTGTTCCTCAAGATTGGGCAACGCATATGATTGGTCACGAATTAACCGCTTTGTACGGCATCGATCACGCACGAACTTTGGCGATTATCGGCCCAAGTTTATACAACGTAATGTTTGATACTAAAAAAGGAAAATTAGCGCAATACGGAAGAAGAATTTTTAATCTTACTGGTTCTGACGAAGAAGTAGCAAAAGAAGCAATCAATAAAACTGTAGAGTTTTTCCATACTATGGGAATGGATACTAAACTTTCCCAATATACAGATGATTACAGCGAAACAGCAAATTTCATTGTAAACCGTTTTGATGAAAGAGGCTGGAAAGGCTTGGGAGAAAATCAATTAGTGACTTTAGACAAAGTTAAATCTATTGTAGAATTAAGCTACTAAATAAAATTCCAAAATTTTTAAATTCCAAATTCCAATTGCAGACGTAATAATTGGGATTTGGAATTTTTTATTTGAAATTGGAATTTAAGTTTTCAATGTTGGAATTTGAAATTTAGAAATTGGATTTGTTCGATTTTCTAAATCAAAAAAGGCGATCTTAATTATGTTTAAGAGCGCCTTTTTAAAATACTAAAACAAAACTAACTAACTCAATTTTTGCTAAACTCATTAAAATTCTAATTTATAATTACTTATAACGTAAGGGCTCTACTATTATTGTATGAGAGTTGAAATATTTTTTATAATTTTTAAAAGCATCTTAAAACCCTTGCATTTAAGGCGCTTTTTAAAATTTCTTAAATCAGATTTTGTATTATTACTACTTTATTAAGTACTTTTGCTTCAAATTATTAAAATAATGAGCCAAAATTTAAAATTTGCAGTAATTGGAGGAGGTAGTTGGGCGACGGCAATTACAAAAATGCTATGTGTAAATCTTTCCGAAATTGCATGGTATATGCGTAATGACGCTGCAATAGAGCACATTCAAAAATACAAACATAATCCTAATTATTTAAGTTCGGTAGAATTTGACACCTCTAAACTTAAATTAACTAATAATATCAACGAAGCAATCGAATATGCCGATTATATAATTTTTGCTATTCCATCAGCTTTTTTAGATGCGGAATTAAAAAATATGACGGTTTCTTTGTCTGATAAAATCATTTTCTCAGCCATTAAAGGTATTGTTCCTGAAACGAGTTTAATTGTTGGGGAACATTTCCATATTCAATACGACATTCCATATTACAACATTGGTGTTATTACAGGTCCTTGTCACGCTGAAGAAGTAGCATTAGAAAGACTTTCATACTTAACAATTGCCTGCGGTGATCCTGAAAAAGCATGCATCGTGGCAAAATCATTATCAGGAAACTATATTAAAGCCAAAATTTCAGACGACATCATCGGTACTGAATATGCCGCGATGCTTAAAAACATCTACGCTATTGCTGCCGGAATTGCACATGGTTTGGGTTATGGCGATAATTTCCAATCGGTGATGATGAGTAACGGAATTCGTGAGATGAAAAAATTCATCAGAAAAGTTCATAAAATGAAACGTAACATCAATGATTCGGCTTATTTGGGCGATTTATTGGTTACTGGATATTCAGTATTCTCAAGAAACAGAATGTTCGGAAATATGATTGGAAAAGGATATACCGTAAAAAGCGCCATGATGGAGATGAGCATGATTGCAGAGGGTTATTACGCCACTAAAAGTGCTTTTAAACTAAATCAGGGTTACGGTGCCAAAACGCCAATTATCGACGCTGTTTACGCTGTTTTATATGAAGGAAAGGATGCCAAGACTGTGTTTAAGAAATTGACTGAGTCTTTGGATTAGTTTTTTTTAAATGCAAGAAGCAAGAGAATAGAGCCAAGAGGATAAGCTTTTATTTGCATAAACACAAAAAAAGAGTCAAGACGAAATTGAATTAGTCTTGACTCTTTTTTTGTGTTTTGGAGATTCTTGATTCTTTTATCTAAAATCTTGTTTCTTGCTTCTTGCTTCTTTCCTCTTGCCTCTATTCTCTTGCTTCTCGACTACTTCACCATCACCCCCTCAACAAACAAAATCGGCACTTCTTCCGTATCATTTTCATTGATTAGGTTTGATTTGAAAATGAATTTCTTGTCGTACAAAGTATTTCCGATAAAGAAAGTCACCATGAATTCGTTATTTAAAACTAAAAGGCTCTTTTCGATCATTTCGATTTTCACTACAGAAACAGCTGGAACCTCAACAAAAGCGTGACGTAAAACAGAGGTTTTTTTCATTTCACCATCAATAGTTCCAAAAGCTTTTGAAACAACCATAACGCTGTCTAAATTAAAGTCACTGTCGTTCACTAGGTATGCATACCATACCTTCTCCATAAAATCATCACTCCATTCCTGAACAGCGGCAAGGAATACGTTTTCTACTTCGGGGATTGTTATATCTTTTTTCATATTATTTAGTCGAAAGTCTTAAAGTCGAAAGTCATAAAGTCAAAAGGACTAAAAGACAAAAGCCTCAAAATTTGAGACTTTACGACTTTTGACTTTATGACTTTCGGCTTATATATTAGATTTAAATTGCTCTAAGAAACGAACATCATTTTCATAAAAATCATCACTCCATTCCTGAACAGCGGCAAGGAATACGTTTTCTACTTCGGGGATTGTTATATCTTTTTTCATATTATTTAGTCGAAAGTCTTAACGTCGAAAGTCATAAAGTCGAAAGGACTAAAAGACAAAAGCCTCAAAATTTGAGACTTTACGACTTTTGACTTTATGACTTTCGGCTTATATATTAGATTTAAATTGCTCTAAGAAACGAACATCATTTTCATAAAACATACGAATATCACCAATTTGATATAATAACATCGCAATACGCTCCACTCCCATACCGAAAGCAAAACCATTGTATTCGTCTGGATTGATATCGCAATTTTTAAGAACATTAGGATCAACCATTCCGCAACCACCAATTTCTAACCAACCTGTTCCTTTTGTGATACGGTAATCGGTTTCTGTTTTCAGACCCCAGTAAATATCAATTTCGGCACTTGGTTCTGTAAATGGAAAGTATGATGGACGCAAACGAATCTTCGATTTTCCGAACATCTCTTTTGTAAAATAAAGTAATGTTTGTTTCAAATCGGCAAAGGAAACATCTTTGTCAATGTACAATCCTTCCACCTGATGGAAAATACAGTGTGAACGAGATGAAATCGCTTCGTTACGAAACACACGTCCCGGAGAAATTGTACGGATTGGCGGTTTGTGATTTTCCATGTAACGCACCTGAACAGATGATGTATGCGTACGCAACAAAACGTCAGGATTCGTCTGAATGAAAAATGTATCCTGCATATCACGCGCCGGATGATATTCCGGTAAGTTCAATGCAGTAAAATTATGCCAATCGTCTTCAATTTCCGGACCTTCGGAAACGTTGAAGCCAATATTGGCAAAAATATCTATAATCTGATTTTTTACAATAGAAATAGGATGACGGGAACCAATAATTACAGGCTCTGCAGATCTGGTTAAGTCACCAAAAATCCCTTTTACTTCCTGTTTGCTTTCTAACGCTTCTACAATTGCTTTTACTTTGTCTTCAGCAGCCGTTTTTAACGCGTTTATAACTTGTCCGAATTCCTTTTTTTGATCGTTAGGCACGTTTTTAAATTCAGCAAAAAAGTCATTCAAAACACCTTTTTTACCTAAGAATTTAATACGGAATGCTTCAAGCTCAGCTGCATTTTCAGTTGAAAAAGCCTGCGCTTCGCCAATGTAGTCTTTTATCTTATCTATCATTTTCCTTCAATAATTGAGAGAACAAATTTAGTGATTTTAGTTGAAAGTAAACAGTCGCAATCACAGTTTTCAGTCTTTGATGCTGTTATAATTGTGACTGCGACTAAAAACTATTCAATAACTTCTCTTTCTAAAAAGTAATTCACAATAGCTTCTTTCATCAAAACCGATTGTTCGCCTGCTTTTAGTGGTGGTAACTCTTCTTTTACTTTGTAATGCGGCCAGCCGTCTTCATCGAAATACTCGAACTCATAGAATCCGTAAGGCTCCAATAATCGGCAAATGGCGATGTGCATTAAATTTAATTTTTCATCCTTCTTGAATTCGCGATGCACTTTTCCGAGTTCCTGAACTCCGATTAAGTAAATAATGGCATCTAAATCTAAGTCTTCACCTTGCGAAAACTGATTTGAAAGTATATCAACGAGCTTTTCCCAACGCTCTTTTAATTGTGTATCTCTGGACATTTTTAATTTATGATTTTAGATTGTAGATTTTAGATTGTGGAATGATTTTTCGATTTTTAAATCTAAAATCTACAATCTAAACTCTAAAATTAGAAGTGCAAAGATACGGACTTCAAATCCAATGACCTTAAAAAATAAAACATCAGAAAATAAAAACCTTTGAGCCTTTGCATCTATGAACCTCTGAGCCTCAAAAAACAGATAATTCTTTTATATTTGCGCCTCAATAAAACAACAGATATATGAGTTTTTTCGACATGATTTTTGGAGCACTTTTAGCTTTTAGTTTATACAAAGGTTTTAAAAATGGGCTTTTTGTAGAAGTTGCTTCTTTTGTTTCTTTGTTATTGGGAATTTATCTTGCAATTAAATTCTCTTCCTTAATGAAAGAAATAATAATAAAACATGTTTCCTGGAATCCAAACACCATTCAGGTTACGGCTTTTATTCTGACTTTTATTCTGGTTGTAATTGGTGTTTATTTTTTAGCCAAAATCCTCACCGGAATTGCCGATTTCGCTTTCCTTGGATTACCTAATAAACTTGGTGGAGCTTTTTTCAGAGTTTTGAAAACCATTTTGATTATGAGTGTTTTTATTGCACTTTTTGAGAAAATAAACTTCAATAATACTTTTGCTAAAAAAGAAACTTTAGATAACTCTATTTTTTACAATCCGGTAAAAAAAGTGGCAGCTTTTGTGTATCCGTCTATTGAAAAATGGTATGAATCTTTTAAAGAAGAACATGCTAAAGAATCTGAGAAAAAATCCACCGAAACTTCTGAAAAAGAATAATTAAGTCCCAGAGGAACAACATATTTATAGGAATTTACGAATACAGCTGGCATAAACCCCATCGGGGTGGCACTTACTAATTGTAAGAATCAATATGTCGCTCCGCTGGAGCTTTATTTCCGTTAATATTCTAATTGCTATAAACATATTGCTCCGCTGGAGCTCATTAACAACAAAACCTAACAGATTTTATCCCGAGGCTTCGGGACTGTTAGGTTTGATAAAGATTATGTTTAGAATTATTTTACCAGTTTAATTCTGTTTTTTTTCCTTTTTTCAATGTGATATCTTGCTTTTTATCACCGCTTATTAAAGTTGTTTTTCCTCCATTTTTAGAAATTATCGTAACTTTTTTAAGTGATTTATTTTCCCACGACATTTCAATTTCAAATCCTCCTCTTGCACAAATTCCTTTTACAGATCCGGTTTCCCAGGCATCTGGCAAAGCAGGCAATAATCTGATTTCGTTTTCGTCAGATTGTACCAGCATT
This sequence comes from Flavobacterium aquidurense, assembly GCF_031458035.1. Taxonomy (GTDB): domain Bacteria; phylum Bacteroidota; class Bacteroidia; order Flavobacteriales; family Flavobacteriaceae; genus Flavobacterium; species Flavobacterium aquidurense_C. Next base: position 61,933 of record NZ_JAVDXR010000012.1, on the reverse strand, counting down.
TCGGCTACAGCGGCAGCTCCGCCAAAATTACCATCGATTTGAAATGGCGGATGTGCATCAAATAAATTCGGATACGTTCCTCCGCCTCTTCTTGGTTTTTCTGTTTTCTTTTTGTCAGGATCAACGTATCTCAACAGTTCCCTGAACATTTTGTAGGCACGATTTCCGTCCCAAAGTCTTGCCCAAAGATTAATTCTCCAGCCTTTTGACCAACCCGTGGTTTCATCGCCTTTTATCTCAAGTGTTTTTCTTGCTGCCTCAGCCAAATCAGGTGTTTTTTCAGGTGTTATTTGATGACCCGGAAAAAGTCCGAATAACTGAGATTGATGACGGTGTTTCTGATCCTTATCATCCCAATCAAAATACCATTCTTGTAAATTTCCTTTTTTTCCTATTTGATAAGGCGCCAGTTTAGAAAGTGCCGTTTCTAGCTTTGCTCTGAATTCGGCATCGATATTTAGTGCTTTTGAAGCTTTTATTGTTTTGTCAAAACATTCTCTGATCATCGCCAAATCGGCAGTTCCGCCATATAATGTAGCTCCAATAAAATCATCTGGCGTTTTATATTGATTCTCCGGAGAAGTTGATGGCGACGTGATTAAGTTTCCGTTTTTATCCAGAATCATCCATCCTAAAAAGAATTGTGAAGCTCCTTTCATAATGGGATAACCTTCACTTTTCAAATAATTTTTATCCTGCGTAAAAACATAATGTTCCCAAATATGTGTGCTCAACCAAGCTCCCGCTGTGTTCCAGCACGCCCACATTGGCTCTTCTTTTCCGAATTGCCCCACCGGATTTGTCATTGCCCATATATCCGAGTTATGTGAGGCAGACCAGCCCTCATTCACCCCATAAAAAGTTTTTGCAGATACTTTTCCGGTTACCGAAAGATTTTTGATAAAACTCAAAAGCGGTAAATGCATTTCTGAAAGATTGGTGTTTTCTGCCAGCCAATAGTTTTCTTCCAGATTAATATTCATGGTGTAATTGCTGCTCCATGGCGGATTTAAATACGGATTCCAGATTCCTTGCAAATTTGCCGGAACGCCCATTGTTCTTGAACTGCTGATTAATAAATAACGCCCGTAATTAAAATATAAAATCTCTAAATTTTTATCCTCGCTCCCATCTGAATAACGCAATAAACGTTCGTCTGTTGCTAAATTTGGAGCGGTTGTTTTGCCTAAATCTAAAGTTACACGATTGTAGAATTTCTGATAATCTGCAATATGAGCTTGTTTTATTTTTCCGAATGTTTTTGAAAATGCTTTGTTCAGATTTTCTGATGCAATTGCCTTATCATTTAATCCCTGACTCGCCGGATTTTTGTCGAAACCATTAAAACTGGTTGCGATTGAAATATAAATTACTGCTTCGGTGGCGTTTTTTACACCCAAAGTTTTATCGGTGCTTACAATTTGCCCGTCTGTATTTTTGATTTTCATGAGGGTTGTAAATCTTGTTCCTCTTTCTTTTTCGAGAAGAAATGCAGGCTGTACTGTATAACCAGCATTTTCATGGATTGGCGCAACGCCGTTCATGGACAAAACATTGTTTTTTACGGATACATCAAACTTTAATAAACTCGTCGAATTAAGATCAAAATTCAGCACGCCTTTTTGACTGCTGGTTAATTTGATTATCATAATTTGGTCTGGTGCCGAAACAAAATATTCGCGGGTAAATTTTACGCCATCAATTTCATAAGTGACTTTTGATGTTGCATTTGCAATATCAAGTTCTCTGTAATAATTAGTAACTTTCCCTTTATTGGAATTGTTAATTTCCATTGTTCCGAGTGGTGCGTACGATTCGGAATTCTTGCCTTGAATTTTTTTATTGAGTTCTTCGGCCAGTTTGTAGTTTTCGTTTTTAAGTGCTTCGCGAATTGCCGGAAGATTTTTGTACGCTTCCGGATTCATATTGGCATTTACGGGTTCTCCCGACCAAAGCGTAGCATCATTCAAGTAAATTTTATCTGATTCAACTCCTCCAAAAATGGTTGCTCCGAGTTTTCCGTTTCCTAAAACAAGACTTTCTTCAAAAAATTCTGCTGGCTGATTGTACCATAAAACATGTGTGGATTGCGCCGTCATGTTTGTATAGAATAAAGAAAAGATGATAATCAGAATTAGTTGTTTTACGGAATTTAAGCTCATATAATATTTCATTTTTTATCCTAACAGGTTTTTTCAACCTGTTAGGTATTAAGTTTTTAGTATCTCTAAGATTATACCTAACAGGTTGAAAAAACCTGTTAGGAGATCTAATGACAATTTATGCGCGTGAGGGATAGAAGTAAACTACCGAAGTAGTACGTATAGCCCGACCGTATTTGCGAAAGGCGCACATAAGCGGTTTGCTACGTAGCGCCTTTTGTAAATACGGTCACGCCCAAATTATAATTATAAATTAGCAAATAAAATACGATAAAATCTTTAATAACAGCGTTTTATCAAATAAATTATTAACCATATAAGTTCATTTAAGAAATTATAAGCTAGATGTTTTCTAGAGTATTAAGTTAAAATATAAGAAAAGTAAGCGAAATTTTAAATGAACTTATATCGAATGAATTTTCACCATAGTAATCAGTATGAGTTTTTAGTTTTCTTTAAAATAAAACAAAAGTTCATTTGAATTAAAATGTTAAAAAAACTTCTATGACTTATATGGTAAAAATTAAATGCGGATTATTTTAGAACATAGCCATACAATATTAATAGTTGCCATGAAACTTTTCACATTTCACTTTTAACCTATTTACTAACTTTATATTTTTCATTTACCGTAATCATTTCCCAATTATCGGTTCTGAAAGGCGATGCAGGGAATTTTTCTTTGTTGTAAAGATTGATTTCGGTGTCGTCGTCTGCCCAACCGTAATGAACGGCAACGGGATTTTTTACGTTTTCGCTAGAAACTATTATTTTGTTGTCTTTAATTATCGCTTTCGCGGAATGAAAAACTTTGTCGGCACCAGCAATTTCGAAACCTTTTACGTTTTCTGAATGATCAGAAGTTGACAAACCGCTACCTATGTTATTGAAAGTCAGCATAATTTGGTTCCCTTTTATTTCCTTAGACTTATAAGTTGGCCCGCTATAAACTTGCTTTTTGTCGTAAACATTATTCAGTGCAATTGCTGCTAAACGAAGTCCGACGTCTTGTTTGTTTGTTGGGTGAATGTCTTTTGCATTACCGATGTCGGTCGTTACGGCCATTCCGGTGTTCGGCAATTTTAAGGTTTCAGATTGTGCTTCGCGAAGTTCAGCCCATCTGCTTCCTATTTTGCTGTTTCCATTTTGCTCATTAAAAGTGGATAACTGTACGAAATAAAACGGAAAATTGCCCTGATTCCATTTTGTTCGCCAGTCGTTGATCATTAATGGAAATGATTTTTTGTATTCCTTTGCACGCCATACATTGGCCTCGCCCTGATACCATAACACGCCCTGAAACGCGTACGGAACCAACGGATTTACCATCGCATTGTACAATAACGAAGGATAACTGTTTGGAGATAAAGAGGTTTTTACGACAATCACTTTGTATTTCCATTTTCCGTCAAGCGGAATATTTTTAGTTCCGAGTGTCAGTTTTAAATCTGCTGCATCTCCGTAAATTCCGCCACCGCCGCTGTTATCGACAATTCGGATTGCGATAACATTTGCACCTTCTTTTAAAACATTTGCCGGAATTTCATAAACACGTTTCAAATCCCATTGGGTGTTTTTGCCAACTTCAATTCCGTTTACGTAAGTGATATCTTCATCATCAATTTTTGAAAGACTTAATGTTGCTTTGCTTTTGATGTCTTCTGCCGAAAGCGTGATCGTTTTTCGCATCCAAACCACGCCGTCTAAATCTCCTAAAGGCTGATTTTCCCACAAACTTGGCGTATTTAATTCGCCCCAGGCTGTATCGTTGAATGTTGGCTCTTTAAAAGTATTTTCATTTTCTGTACTTACCGAAGTTCCCTGAATTTTTTCGACTCTTTCCTGCATTCGTTTTGCGTACAATTTCGAAATCGAATCGATATTAAGCGTTGGAACATCGGCAATCATGGCTTTGAAATCATTGCTTTTCTGGAAAGCTTCGCGGCTTGTCCATGTTTCGACATTGGTTCCGCCCCAGGAAGTGTTGATAATTCCGATTGGGATTTTTAATTCGGCGTACAGTTTTTTGGCAAAATAATAACCGACTGCGGTAAAATTCCCAACGTTTTCTTTGTTGGAAACTTCCCATTTTCCTGCTTTTAAATCGTCTTTTGGCAATCCGCTTAAATCTTGCGCGACACCAAAATGACGAATCATTGGATAATTTGAATCGGCTATTTCTTTCTCGGCGTTCATGGTTTTAAAAACCTGAAATTCCATGTTGGATTGTCCACTGCAAATCCATATTTCGCCCACCAAAACATCTTTAATAATGATTTTATTTTTTCCTGTGATAATTAACTCAAATGGACCGCCGGCTTTTTCGGCTGCCAGTCGAACCGTCCATTTTCCGGTTTTATCAGCCTGAACGGTTTTGGTTTGTTTATTAAAATGAATTTCGACCTTTTCATTGGCGTCTGCCCAGCCCCAAACCGGAATTTCCTTATTGCGCTGCAATACCATCCCGTCCGAGAACAGCAACGGCATTTTGACATTTGCGTTGGCGATTATACCGCACAGCAATAAAAAAAAGGCTATATTTTTTTTCATTTTATTGAATTGTTACCGTGATTTCTTTTTTGATATCTCTTGAAGAATTTCCAAGTTTCAAAGTATATTTTCCTGGTTCTACCGTCCATTTTTTGGTTGCAACATCATAATAAGCCAATTCTTTTACCGGAACTTCAATCGTTACTGTATTTAGATCTCCTGCTTTTACCAATACTTTTTTGAATCCTTTTAATTCTTTTGAAGCACGTGAAATTTTTGAATCCGATTTAGATGCGTACAATTGAACAACCTCTTTTCCGTCTGTTTTTCCAGTATTTTTAACGTCTACAGAAACTGAAATTGTTTCAGAAGGTCCGTAAGATGTTTTATCGCTTTTTGCATTATCGAAAGCAAAAGTCGTGTATGACAATCCGAATCCGAATGGATATAATGGATCGATATTTTTGGTGTCAAACCAGCGGTATCCTACCAAAATTCCTTCTGCGTATTTCACTTCTTTTCCGCCTGGGAAACTGTTTGTGGCATGTGCTGGAGAATCCATTAGTTTTTTAGGCATTGTCCAAGGTAATTTTCCTGACGGATTTACTTTTCCTAACAAGACATCAGCCAAAGCATTTCCACCTTCAGAACCATTGAACCAGCTCCAAACCAAAGCAGAAGTTTTTTTACTTACCGCATCGATATCAAGAGGCGCTCCGGCAATCATAACTACAATTGTTCTTGGGTTAACCGCCAATACTTTCTGAATTAATTCTTCTTGACCGAAAGGTAATTTTAAACTCTGACGATCTGAAGCTTCTGTTTCATAATCGCGGTTCGAACCTGCAAAAATGATCGCAACATCAGACTTTTTAGCTGCTTCAACGGCTTCTAATACTTTTGCAGGATCTAATTTGTCAATAGTTATTGGACCTGTTGCTACAACATTTCCTAAGTTCCCTTTGTTTTTCTCTTCATAACGCTCCAAATATCCTTCGGCATAATTTATTTTGATTGATGAAGGCAGCCTGTTTTGTAAACCTTCTAAAGGCGTAATTTCTCTTTTCGTTTTTACTCCGGCTCCAAATCCGCGCAAAGCATTTTTCTTTGTTGCATTGTTTCCAATTACAGCAATCGATTTAACTCCGTCCAATTTTAAAGGCAATGCATTGTTGTCGTTTTTCAATAAAACTATGGCTTCAGAAGCTATTTTGTAAGCGTCCTGATAATGTGCTTCGGTTGCAATACTTCCTTTTGCACGATCTTTACCGCCCATTGCTTTTACCTGAAATAAAACGTGCAATATTCTTTTAACGTGGATGTCGATTTCTGCTTCTGAAATCTCTTTATTCTTAACTGCGGCAGTTAATTTGTCGGCAAGGAAAAATTCATTGAATGGTTTTGGCGTTCCCATTTCAATATCCAATCCGCTTTTTAACGATTTTACCGTTGAATGTACCGCAGCCCAATCTGAAACTACAACGCCTTTAAATCCCCATTCGTCACGAAGAATTTTATTCAGCATATAATCGTTTTCACATAAATATTCTCCTCTAAATTTATTGTACGCTCCCATTACACTGTAAGCGTGACCTTCTTTTACAGCCGCTTCGAATGCTGGAAGGTAGATTTCACGAAGTGTACGTTCGTCAATTTGAACATCAACAAAATCACGGTTTGTTTCCTGATTATTAGCCGCGAAATGCTTCACACACGCCATCACATCATTATCCTGCAAACCTACAATTAACGGAACTGCAATTTTTTTGTTCAAAAACGGATCTTCACTCATGTACTCATACGTTCTTCCGCCAAGTGGTGATCGAACGATATTGATTGCCGGCGAAAGCAGCATATCTTTATCTCTGGCACGCATTTCCTGTCCTAAACTATTCCCGAATGTATACGCCATATCTCCATTCCACGTTGCAGCAAGTCCACCACCAGCAGGGTAATAAGTTGCAAAATCGTCTGTACGACCCGCCGGAGCCCAGTTGTCACGCGAAATTTCTTCACGAACACCCAAAGGTCCATCAGCCATTTTTAGTTCTGGAATTCCTAAACGTTTTACAGCGCCTGTACTAAACATACTTGTACCGTGTAACATTCCGATTTTTTCCTCAAGTGTCATCTGAGCAACAAGTTTATTAATTTCAGAGTCGAATTCTGAACCTAATGCTTTGCTCTGATGCTCTGTCTGAGCTAAATCTGAACCTTCGCTTTTTGTTTCGTTTTTACAAGAAGTAAATACTACAAAAGCAAATGCTGCCGAGAGAGATATGATTTTGTTTTTCATGGTTTGATAGTTATTAGTTTTTTGTGGTTTTTTAATAGCTTATTGTTTTACGAAATTAAACAGGACAACATCGTTTTCATTTATCTTAAAGTCCCTACTGTAAGTTCCTTTTGAATCAATCGTTACTTTTTCGGTGGCTATGACAGCACCATTATTTTTTTGTTTGATTGCATTTACTTGTTCTCGCGTGAGCTGACTTGGTTTACCCAAAGCCAAATAATCGGCGTAAGCATCATTCACTTTATAGCCAACTTTGTAAATTTCTAAATTGTATTTTCCTTTTTGAAGACCTTCTACTTCAATTTTCACACTTCCTTTAGGTTTAGACGGTAAGTCCTGAATATAATATGCCTGATTATTAACTGAATCTCCGGGATGTGTATTGGTAAAATCCCAAAACAAAACCTGAACATCTCCTTTTGAGTTTTTAGTCGCCCACGACAAAGCATCTTTATTTTGAAGTTCGGTTTCTCCCAATTTATTCATGAAATAATAAGAGAAATAGGCTGGTTTTTTAATTCCCTGCGTATTTAATAATCCGAAACCACCGTGAAAAGGTGTGAATCTTGGACCTGGTTCTTCAAAAATATCCGTAAAAACCCAATACGACATTGAGTTCGCAGCATTGCCAACCTGTTTTATTTTTTGAAGAATATAAGCAGCCGAATGATAACTGTCATGGATTGGATCTGCAGGAGTATATGAGCTGCTCCATTCTGTATAATGCAATTCGAGTTTTGGCTTAGCCGAATTTGAAATCTGTTTGCGGGTATTTATGATCTCACCACTTACACTCCATTCGTCTTTATTCAAAATAGTTCCCGTAGTTCCAAATTCGTCCAAAAAACCTTGTTTTACTCCGTAAGTATGTGTGGAAACAAAATCTAACGGAACATTATTTTTAGCACAAAAATCAATTGTTTCAGGAACCCAACCCGAGCCGGCGGTTGCCGGGCCACCAACTTTATAAGCTGGATTTACGCTTTTTATTCCGCGCGCTGCATATTCATATAATTTGAAATATTCTGCCTGAGTTCCCGTCCAGAAACCTGGGGTTAAATTAGGCTCGTTCCAAACCTCAAAATACCATGTTTTTACTTCTTCAGCACCATAACGCTCTGTAAAATGCTGCGTTAAATTCTGAATTAAATCTTCCCATTTTTTATAATCTTTTGGAGGAGTAACATTTCCTTTCCACCAGAAAATCGTTTCTTTTCCACTGGCTAAAGCCGATGGCATAAATCCTAATTCAACGAATGGTTTCATTTTAATGCTCAATATAAAATCGTACAAAACATCAATATATTGGTAATTGTATTGCGGATTTCCTTTTGAATCTTCTCTGTAAACGCCCATATCATCAGACAATAAACCGTGCATTCTGATGAATTTAAAATCACATTCTTTTTTGGTCATTGCCAGTTGCTGCTGCCAATCGGCGCGTAAACCTTCATTCGCTCTTCCGGCACCTATGCATTCTTTGAACATGTTGTTTAATCCCGAACCTTCGGGACCGGCAGTTTTGTTATAATCGATTTTTATGATTCGTTCTTCAGATTTTACCGCATTTGAATTCTGTCCAAACAAATTAATGTTGATTAGATTGATGAAAATCAGGAATGTTATTAAAATTCTTTTCATATAAAATTTAATTTGGTTTGAATTAAAGATGTAATGTTTATCCTAACAGGTTTTAGAAACCTGTTAGGTATGATGATCCGATCCAATATTCCAAGTTTTAATATCTAATCAGATACCTAACAGGTTTTGGAAACCTGTTAGGATATTTAACTATATTTTTTTGAATCTAATCGCTGTTCCGCCTGCACCGCCTAAATGCAATTTTAATACATCTGAAGCTTTAACGGTTTTCTTAGAAATCGCTACCGATTCCGGATTATGAGTTTCGTCTGTTCCTTCCGCGTCAGCATAAATCTGAGCTTCGTAAGTTGCATTTTTATCTAAGAATGATAAAGAAACATTTACGTCTCTTGCTTTTTCATTGGTAATAGTTCCTAAATACCAATCATTGCTATTTCTGTCTTTACGGGCTGTTGTAATGTATTCTCCAATTTTTCCTTCCAAAACTTTGGTATCTTCCCAATCTGTCGGAACATCTTTTAAGAATTGCAATGCTGGTTTTCCTTCGTAATTTTCAGGAAGGTCGGCCATCATCTGAATTGGAGCATAAATGGTTACATACAAAGCCAATTGCTGCGCTGTTGTTCCATGAACTCTTTTTCCAGGATACCCTTGTTTTACCTCAACATCAAAAATTCCCGGCGTAAAATCCATTGGACCGGAAAGCAGTCTGGTAAAAGGAATAATTGTCAAGTGGTTTGGCGGATTTCCTTCACTCCAGGCGTTGTATTCCTGTCCTCTTGCTGCTTCTCTCGAAATCATGTTTGGATAGGTACGGCGTTCTCCGGTATCTTTTATCGATTCGTGATACAAAACTGCCAAATCATATTGCGCTGCTTTTTCGAGAATGTATCTGAAATAATTCACACCAAATTGTCCGAAGTGATTTTCTTTCATGTTCAATTTTGAGCCTACATGACCAATTTTAACCGTATGAATTCCGAGTTTTTTGTACAAAGCAAAACCTTCATCAACTTCTTTTAAGTAATTGATCAGGTTTGAACCTGTTTCATGATAACCCATAAGTTCCACATTTTTTGCTTTTCCATAAGCTACCACTTTTTCAAGATCGAAATTATCAGCGCTTTTGGTAAAACTAAACATGTGCATGTGATTTTCATACCAAGCCGGCGTCCAGCCTTTATTCCAGCCTTCAATTAATAAATGATGAAATCCTTCTTTGGCTGTAAAATCAATATATTCTTCGGCATGTTTTGTTGTGGCACCTTGTTTGTCGCTTTCCCAAAAAGTATATTTCCCAATGTGCATTCCCCACCAGATTCCGAAATATTTATAAGGTTTGAAGTAGCTTGTGTTTTTTAATTTATTTGGTTCGTTCAGATTTAAAATCAAATAAGAAGTAATTAAATCCGCCGGTTTTTCTCCAATTTGAAGTGTTCTCCATGAAGAAGTAAAACTATCTTTTACACGAACTTTTACGCCATCGGACCACGGCACCAAATCAGATTTCAGTTGTGTTCCCGTTGTATTGACCAAAGTCATACTTGCAAAATCGACCAAATTTGCTTCATGAAAACTTAATGCTAATCCGTTTTTGCTTTCGATCGTTAAAGGCGTCAAAACAGTATCAAGCTTGCTTACCGGCGCATCTTTAAAAAGATATTCGTCACGATTTTCTCTGTTTGCCGGAATCCACCACGCTTTTCCATCTTCTTTTAAGTTAAAAGTCGTTTTTTCATCCATAATGAAAATACTGTCTTTTACATTTTGCTTTGGATACACATATCGAAACGCAACTCCGTCATCAAACGCGCGAAACTGAATCTCCAATTTGCGTTTGTTTCCGCTTTTTTGCTGTAATTCAACGGACAATTGGTTGTAGTGATTTCTAATTTTTTTCTTTTCTCCCCAAACCTGTTCCCAGGTTTCATCAAAAGAAGATTGTTTTACATTTTTGATTTCAAAATCAGTACTTAAATTCTCATTATTTTTTAGTACAAATCCCATATCTGATGGCGTAATCACTTCGGTTTTTCCGTGTGACACAGCATATTTAGGAGCATTTTTTACCAGCTCGAATTTAATTTTATTCTGCCCGTTTGGCGAAGCCAGTTCGTAGGCATTTTTCTGACTGTATCCAATCGTAACTGAAAGTAATAAAGCGGGAAGAATCAGGTTTTTTTTCATGGTATTTTTTCTTAATTCATTTTTATAAATCGGATGAAATTCAAAATCCCATCCGATTTAAAACTAAACTCAAACAAACTTGTTTTTTATGCTCTGTGTGTAATTTTTTCTAACACATAGAAACATAGATTTTGTAAACTTAAATGGGCGTTTCACTTGCATTAAAACATCCCGTCCCGAAGTTTCGGGATCGGGACAATGTGTGAAAAGCAAGCTTTTTTTGTTTACTTTTTGAAGTTCACAAAATCTATGTTTCTATGTGTTTAATTTTTTCTTTCACGCAATTCAACAAATTTTTAATTTTTAATTCTAAATTTTTAATTGTTCGCGATTTGCAACATCTTATTTAACCCACTCTGTTTTAAAAGTGGTTTTTCCGTTTAATGCATTTGGAGCAACTTCAAAATTGTTTCCTTTTTTAGTAACTGTAATTTCCTGAACAGCATCGCCATCTGGTAAAAATACTTTGGCTTTCGCCGAAGTTGTGGCATCGCTTGCATACACTTTTAACGTTAATTTACTCCAATCCATATCTTTGGTTGATTGTGCCAAAGCGATATGAGGCAACGCAGTTCCGTCTTTTACCAAAACCACAATCGGTACTTCGCCCGCTTTGATTTTATGCCAGCCAGACTGGTATACTTTTTTAGTTTGATAGTCAATCCATGTTCCTTCCGGAAGATAAACATCACGTTCTGTCACTTCTTCAAAAAGCGGGGCTACCAGAATACTTGAACCAAATAAATATTCATTATCCACTAACCATGCTCCCGGATCATTTGGAAATTCAACAAACAAAGCGCGCATCATTGGCAATCCTTTTTGCGAACTTTCTTTCGCCTGAGCGTAGATGTATGGCATTAATTCGTAACGCATATTATCGGCTTTTCTAAATCCTGCCAAGAAATCCTTGCTGTATAACCAAGGTTCGCGCGGAGGCTCGCCGTGGCTTCTTACATGCGAAGTGAACATTCCGAAAGGCGCCCATCTTCTGTATAAATTCTCCGGAGATTTCGTTGCAAATCCACCCACGTCATGGCTCCAAAAACTGAAACCGCTTAATCCTAATGAAAGACCGCCTCTTAATTCGGCCGACATTGCACCGTTTGTCGTTTCGGCATCACCACCCCAATGTAAAGGATAACGCTGAGATCCTGCCCACGTACTTCTGGCCCAGATTAAGGTATATCCTTTTTCTTTCTGTGTAATTTCGGCGACAGCCTTATTGTATCTTAACGGATATAAATTGTGCTCGTAGAAACCTGTTCTTCCCGAATGATAAATTCCGTCAGGCGGAGCAGCTTCTCCAAAATCCACTTTGAAAACCGAAACCCCCTGATCGAATAAACGTTTCAGTTTCGCCTGATACCAGGTAACTGTTTCCGGGTTTGAGAAATCTAAAACAGCATCTTCATACGGAAGATTTCCTTTGCGGTCTCTTACCGCCAAATTTTTATCCATGATTTCGTTGAACAACGTGTTTTTTGGAGAGAAATAAGGCAATTGCCACAAACAAACATGAAAACCATCGTCTTTTAAATCAGACATCATCTTTTGAGCGTCCGGAAAACGGTCTTTTGAAAACTCGTAATTATTTCTCCAATCAACATCAAACCAGCCTGTATCAAAGTGAATTACATCTGTCGGAATTTTATATTTACGTAAATCTTTGGCAACATCACGGCCTTCTCTTTCAGAGAAATAAGTGATTCGGCTCATCCAGAAACCAAACGACCAAAGCGGCGGCATGGCAGCTTTTCCGGTTAAATCTGTGTATTGATCTAAAATATCTTTTGGTTCTCCGATGAAAAAGAATAAATCGGCTTCATCATCGCCAATGTACATTTCGTTGGCACTTCCAAAATACCTTCCAAAATCAACCGTAATTGGAGTCGAATGATGCATAAAAACTCCGTAACCGCGGCTGCTCATATAAAACGGAACCGGTTTGTACATCGTTTCGTTCTGAATTCCGTTAGCATCATCAGCCCATAAAACCACTTTTTGTCCACGTTTATTGAATTGCGTGAAAGATTCTCCACAGCCAAATATTTTCTCATCCGGTTCTAAGCTGAAAGCAGCGCCCATACTTCTTGAATAATCACTATTTCTGCGCACGTATGAGAACGGAAGCGTTGGCGTATAGGTATTTTTGAAATCAGTATCGTGAAGTGTACTGGTTAATAATTTTCCGGTTTCATCATAGATTTTCACATGCCATGGTTTAGATAAAATCTCCACAACTCCATGTTTGCTGGTGTATTTATGACCTCCTTCAATTTTAGAATATTTCCACAATTCAGGATGATTTGGCGCAACGCCGTTAATCAGCATTAAAGATTCTTTTTCCGGATGAAATTGCGGTCCTGAAGTCGTTTTGATTCGGATCGTTCGATCGGAGATAAACTGAATCTGGAAAGGCAATTCCGGCGAAGCTTCGTATTCTGTTGTTGGAAATTCGTTTGCTTTCTCGGCATCAGGTTTCATCATCATATTGTTGAAAGCCTGACGTGTTTTGTAGTTGTATCTCAAATATTTTATAGTCCCTTTTCCGGTTGCAGGATCAAAACCTGTTAATTCATCGGCAAAATAAAACGTGTTCAGGTAATTCTGAAAATCTTTGCTAATGTCGATCGGAGCATTCAAAACATCGGCGTTCTGAATTTGTGCCGAAGCTTTTGGCGTCAATAACAATCCCAGGAATAGAGATAAAGAAGCTATTTGTAATTTTTTCATTGGTTAATTTATTGTTAGTTAACCTGCGAGGTTTTCAAAACCTTGTAGGTTTGATGTTGGCTTTTTGAAATGTTATTTATACCTACAAGGTTTTGAAAACCTTGCAGGAATGTTAATTTATTATTCTGCTGTAATGACGATTGTTGATTTTTTCAATCCTTTTGCATTGGCGGTTAATTCCAATCTTCCGGTTTTATTTTCAGACTGAACAACTACAAGGCATTTTCCGTTTAATGCTGTATGTTTTGAACCTTTGTACGGTTCGTGACTTACCGGATCTCCGCTGCAAACCCCTACAATTTTTCCGTTTCCTTTTAATGAAAAACTGATTTCGTTATTTGCTTTTGGAGCCAAAACTCCTTTTTCGTCTAAAATATCAACCGTTACAAATGACAAATCATTTCCATCGGCTTTAATAGTTTCTCTGTCTGCTGTTAATTTTAAACTCGATGGATTTCCGGCTGTTTTGATTTCGGTTTCCAAAACTGTTTTTCCATTTTTACGGGAAATAGCTTTTAAAGTTCCCGGCTGAAAGGGAACTCTCCACATTACATGCAAATCGCCTTCTTTTTTGCTTCTTATTCCAACTGATTTTCCGTTTAGGAATAATTCCACCTCATCGGCATTATTGTAGTAGGCCCAAACATCAACAGTTTGTCCTGCTTTCCAGTTCCAATGCGGAAAAATGTGCAGCACAGTTTTATCTGTCCATTCGCTTTGGTACATATAATAAACATCTTTTGGGAAGCCGGCCAAATCTACAATTCCGAAATACGAACTAACCGAAGGCCATTCGTAAGGCGTTGGTTCTCCGATATAATCAAAACCGGTCCAGATGTACATTCCCGAAAGGAAATCGTGTTTTTTAATCACTTTCCAAGTCGCTTCATGCGTAGAACCCCAAGGCGCCTGTACCTGATCGTAAGCCGAAACGGTGTTCCCAGGATTTCCTTGTGTAAATTTTAAATCCCAACGTACCGGCCATTTTTTAATCGAATCAGAATTGGCGTCATAATAACCACGCGTTTCTAATGCCGAAGTCGTTTCTGTAGCAATGAAAGGTTTATTTGGGAAATTTTTCTGATGATATTCATACGTTTGATGCGCATAATTGTATCCGATAAGATCTAAAACTCCAGAAGCCGCCATTGGATTATAATCAACTTTTGCTTTATCAAACTGCAAATTGATTCCTTCAAGATTCATATTTACCGGCGGATTCATAGCGGCAGTAATCGGTCTGGTTTTATCGTATTGACGAACGATTGCTGATAATTCTTTGGCGATTGTTACACCGCTTTCGTCCCACTGTTGTGGAATTTCATTTCCGATACTCCAAACAAAAATACTTGGATGATTTCGGTCACGAAGCAATTGATCGATTAAATCTTTTTTATGCCATTTATCCCAATCATTTCCGTAATCATATTTGGTTTTGCTTTGTTTCCACATATCAAAAGCTTCATCCATGACAATGAAACCCATTTTATCGCAAAGTTCTAAAAGCTCCGGAGCAGGCGGATTATGTGAAGTTCTGATTCCGTTCACACCCATTCCTTTCAGAATTTCCAATTGGCGTTCGATGGCGCGGGTATTGATCGCAGAACCTAACGGCCCTAAATCATGGTGCATGCAAACGCCTTTGATTTTAACTTGTTTTCCGTTTAAAAGAAATCCTTTGTTCAAATCGAATTTAAAATCCCTGATTCCAAAATTGGTTTTGTATTGATCTACAACTTGGTCATCAACCGAAATCTCGGTAACTGCAGTGTACAATTCTGGTTTTTCAACTGACCACAAAATTGGTGTTTCAATATCGGCTGCTTGTTTAATCGTTTGATTTGCGTTTACTGCAATTGTAATATTTTGAGTAACCGATGTTACTTTGGTACCTTCCTGAAAAATCGTGGTAGTTATAGTTGCTTTTTTTGAAGCCGAATTTTGATTCTGAATCGTAGTTTCAATTTGTAGTGAAGCTTTTTGAGCCGTAACTTTTGGAGTGGTTATGTACGTTCCCCATTGCGCTACATGAAGTTTATCTGTGGTTTCAATCCAGACATTTCTGAAAATTCCTGAGCCGGAATACCAACGCGAATTGGGTTGTTTTGAGTTGTCAACCTTTACAATTATCTCATTTTCTTTGTCTCCATAATTCAAAAACTTCGAAATTTGATATTGAAAACCAATATATCCGTTTGGACGTTTTCCTAAATAATGACCGTTTACCCACACTTCGCTGTTTCTGTAAACGCCGTCAAAAGTGATTGAAGTTATTTTTGTACTGTCTTCAGCAGCCACTTTAAATATTTTTTTATACCAGCCCAAACCTCCGTTAAGTGATCCTCCGCCATATCCGGCCGGACTT
The DNA here is from genome assembly GCF_031458035.1 of Flavobacterium aquidurense. GTDB lineage: Bacteria > Bacteroidota > Bacteroidia > Flavobacteriales > Flavobacteriaceae > Flavobacterium > Flavobacterium aquidurense_C. Next base: position 46,095 of record NZ_JAVDXR010000012.1, on the reverse strand, counting down.
TTTTCGTCAAATTTACCTTCGATACTCCAGTCATGAGGAACGTTTAAAGTTTGCCATTTCGTTGCAGTTCCGATGGTGTCTTTATCTGCTAAACTATCATTTAAGTGAAAACTCCAATCCGAATTAAAAGAAACTTTACGGTTACTAAATTTTTCATCATTTGAATTCTTGCATGCCGTCAACAGAAGAAAGCAAACAAAGAGTAATCCTATTTTTTTTAATGAAGATGGCTGAAACATAGTATTATAAATTTTAAATAATCCGAATTAGTTTGCTTATTTACAGATTCTTATTCCATTAAAACCTGTTTCATTCAAACTCTTAAATGGTTGTTCTGAAACTTATTTTCAACTTATGGTAAGTTTGACTACAAGTGTAAAACTTTTTTTCTATATTAGCAAAATATTAAGGGTATTTTTTACCTATTCTGATTTATCCAGTGGTAATTTTATCAATCTAATAAGTATTTACAGTAAATCAGAATAAAAATTACCTAAAAATAAACAAACTATCATTTTGATAATCAAATATTTAAAGAATTTTCATTTTGAACCTTATTTTTCTATCAATTTCAAATTGCTGATTATTAGCTTTTTGTTCTTTTTAAAAAATAATACAGAATCCTAAACGATAGTTATGCACTTAATTTATTTAATTTGTCAAAATTTATTTCATCCATGAATAGTAAAGCAGATGACGGCCCGGTTGAAAAAAATGAACAAAATGCGATGAATGCCATCACGATTGACTGCGTCATTTTTGGTTTTGATAAAGGAAGTCTGGAAGTGCTTTTAATACAGCACGGAGAAGGAATCAGTAAAGGAAAATGGGGTCTTCCGGGAGGATGGATTTTCAAAAAAGAAAGTACAGACGACGCCGCGCATCGCTTATTGAATGAGCTGACAGGTCTTGACAATATTTATTTGGAGCAGTTAAAAGCTTTCGGAGATCCAAATCGTTTTCCGCTTCGACGCGTGATTACGATTGGGTATTATGCACTGGTAAAAAAGGAAGATTACAATATTAAGGCAGGTTTTACAGCTTCTGATGCCAAATGGTACAAAATAAATGCAATTCCGGATTTAATTTACGACCATAACGAAATTCTGGCGTATAGTCTGAAACAGCTTCGAAACAGAGTTCGGCAGGCACCCATTGGATTTAATCTTTTGCCTGAAAAATTCACTTTACTGCAATTGATGCATTTGTATGAAGAAATTTTAGGAGTTGAAATGGACAAATCGAATTTCAGACGAAAAATTCTGCACATGAAATTACTGGTGGCATTGGATGAAAAACAGCAGGATGTATCGCATCGGGCGGCACAATTGTACAAATTTGATCCTGCCATTTATAAAAAACTAACTGAAAAAGGATTTAATTTCGAATTTTAATGAACCACAGATCTTCAAAAAGCAGCATCAAAATAGAGCACGGGTCGGCAGAAAACAATAAAAATGCTGTCGACGGCATCACTATTGACTGCGTTATTTTTTCTTTCGATAAAAAAAACCTTGAAGTGCTTTTAGTGCAGCATGCCGAAGGAGAAAGTGAAGGAAAATGGGGACTTCTTGGCGGCTATCTAAAAAGGGACGAAAGCACTGATGAAGCTGCTCAGCGAATTTTATACGAACTCACAAGTCTGGACAACATTTATCTGGAGCAGTTAAAAGCATTTACAGATCCGGATCGCGTGAGTGATAAACGAGTAATAACGATTGGTTATTATACTTTGGTAAACCGCGAAGATTACAATATTAAAGCAGGTTTCACCTTGAAAGAAGCGAAATGGTACAAAATTGAGGACATTCCGAATTTGATTTTTGACCATAATGAAATACTGGAATTTAGCTTAATGCAACTTCGTAACAGAGTACGTCAGGCGCCGATCGGTTTTAATCTTTTGCCAGAAAAATTCACTTTATTGCAGCTCATGCATTTGTACGAAGAAATATTGGGAATTGAATTGGACAAATCAAATTTCCGAAGAAAAATTCTCCACATGAAATTGCTGGTTGAATTAGATGAAAAACAAAAAGACGTTTCGCACAGAGCGGCCAAATTGTACAAATTTGATGCTGCTATTTACAAGAAACTGACCGAAAAAGGATTTAATTTTGAATTTTAGAGTAGGTTTTGAATTTGAGAATCCAACAATCAGACAACTACATTCCAGAATCCAAAACTTTGCGCTATCTTTGCGCCTTAATATCATGCTCTAAGGCATCTGCCGAAGGGCAAATTTATACCCGAAAATTACTAAAACTCGCATAAGAGAATTGACATAATAACAATGAAGAAGATACGTAACTTTTGCATTATTGCACACATTGACCACGGTAAAAGTACACTGGCAGACCGATTATTAGGCGCTACACAAACCGTTACAGCTCGTGAAGAAAAAGCACAATTGCTTGACAACATGGACCTGGAGCGCGAGCGTGGAATCACCATTAAAAGTCACGCCATTCAAATGGAATACACTTATAAAGGCGAGGAATATATTTTAAATTTAATTGATACTCCCGGTCACGTTGACTTTTCATACGAAGTTTCACGATCTATTGCGGCCTGTGAAGGTGCGCTTTTGATTGTTGATGCTGCACAAAGTATTCAGGCACAAACGATTTCAAACTTATATTTGGCTTTAGAGAATGACCTGGAAATTATTCCGGTTTTGAATAAAGTTGATTTACCAAGTGCTAACCCTGAAGAAGTTAGTGATGATATTATTGATTTATTAGGATGTAAATTAGAAGATATTATTCATGCTTCGGGAAAAACAGGTTTTGGTGTTGAGAATATCTTAGCGGCCATTATCGAAAAAATTCCTGCTCCTAAAGGAAATGTTGATGAACCGTTACAGGCTCTGATTTTTGATTCACATTATAATCCATTTCGTGGAATCGAAGTAATCTTTAGAGTAATGAACGGAGAAATTCGTAAAGGGCAAAAAATTAAATTCATGGCTACCGGCAATGAATATTTTGCTGATGAAGTAGGAACATTGAAATTAAATCAGGTTCCGAAAAACGTGATTTCTACCGGAGATGTTGGGTATTTGATTTCTGGAATTAAAGAAGCGAAAGAAGTAAAAGTTGGTGATACATTGACAGATGCAAAAACGCCAACTACTAATATGATTACTGGTTTTGAGGATGTAAAACCAATGGTATTCGCTGGAATTTATCCTGTTGATACTGAAGATTATGAAGATTTGCGTTCTTCTATGGAAAAACTGCAATTGAATGATGCTTCGTTAGTTTTTACTCCTGAAAGTTCTGCGGCTTTAGGATTTGGTTTCCGTTGTGGATTCTTAGGAATGCTTCACATGGAAATTATTCAGGAGCGTTTAGAGCGCGAGTTCGATATGACTGTAATTACTACAGTTCCTAACGTTTCGTACTTGGCTTATACCAAAAAAGATCCTGAAACTCCATTCGTAGTTAACAATCCTTCTGACTTACCTGAACCATCTCGTTTAGACAGAGTTGAAGAACCATATATTAAAGCAACCATTATTACAAAATCTGATTTCGTAGGAAACGTAATGAGTTTGTGTATCGAAAAACGTGGTCAAATTACCAATCAAACGTACTTGACAACTGAAAGGGTTGAATTGAATTTTGATATGCCTTTGGCGGAAATTGTATTCGATTTTTACGATCGTTTAAAAACAGTTTCTAAAGGTTATGCTTCTTTTGATTATTCTCCAATCGGAATGAGAACTTCGAAATTAGTAAAACTGGATGTTCTTTTGAATGCACAAACGGTTGATGCACTTTCAGCTTTGATTCACGAAGATAACGCGTACAACATCGGTAAAAAAATGACCGAGAAATTACGCGAATTGATTCCGAGACAACAGTTTGATATTCCGATTCAGGCAGCAATTGGGGCAAAAATTATTGCTCGTGAGACTATTAAAGCGCTTCGTAAAGACGTTACTGCAAAATGTTATGGTGGAGATATTTCGCGTAAGCGTAAATTGCTGGAAAAACAGAAAAAAGGTAAAAAACGTATGAGACAAGTTGGAAACGTTGAGATTCCGCAAGAAGCTTTTATGGCGGTATTGAAATTGAATGACTAGTCTTTTTTAGAGGATAGAAGAAAGAAGAAAGAAGAAAGAAGAAAGATTAAAGATTAAAGAATATAGAGAAAACCTGATGATGAAAATTGTCAGGTTTTTTTGTTTTTATGGAAATACATTGCGGAGACGCACTGCTGTGCGCCTCTACGTAAAACTGTACGGATAAACTGTGCGTCTCAATACTAAAATGGGACACAATTAAATTCAAAACCTTTGTATCTTTGAGCCTCTGAACCTTTGAACCTCAAAAGAAAAAAATGCTCGACGAATCTCCAAAACGTTTTGACCGGATTGTGGCAATCCTGATTCAATTACAATCCAAGAAAATTGTAAAAGCGCAGGAATTGGCGAATCGTTTTGAAGTTAGTTTAAGAACGATTTATCGGGACATTCGAACTTTGGAAGCATCCGGAGTTCCCATTTACAGTGAGGCTGGAGTTGGTTATGCTTTGATGGACGGTTACCGATTGCCTCCCGTTATGTTTACGCGCGAAGAGGTTAGCAGTTTTATTGCCGCCGAAAAACTAATGCAGAAATTTACTGATCCGGCTCTTGGAAATCATTATGCTTCGGCGATGTTCAAATTAAAATCGGTGTTACGAAGCACAGATAAAGACTGGCTTTCGAATATTGAATCGAAAGTTGTCATGCAGACTGCCGAACCAATGTTTAATGACAATTCTCCCAACACTTTGGCGGTTCTTTTTGAAAGTATTGCCGAGAAAAAACAAATTCTCCTAACGTACAAAACCATAGAAGCCGAGGAGGCAAGCAACAGAAATATTGAACCCGTTGGTATTTTTCATGACAACAACAATTGGTATTTTTTAGGCTACTGCCATTTGAGAAAAGATTACCGACAATTTAGAACAGACAGGATTCAGGGAATTCAAAAAACGGATTGTGATTTTACGATCGAACATGATTCTTTAGAAACCTATCTCACTAAAACAGAAACAATTCCGACAATAAAAGTCCGAATTTTAATAGAGAAGAAAATCGCAAGATATCTGGAAACAGAGCGAAAATACCACGGCTATATCTCCGAAAAAGAAATCGACGGAAAAATAGAAATGACTTTTATGGCTCGTGATATTGAAAACGGTTTTCCGCGTTGGTTTTTAATGTTTGGTGATTACGCCACCATCTTGGAACCCGAAAAACTTAAAGTCCGTGCTTTGGAATTGCTGGAAATTAATCGAAAAAGACTTTTATAAAGCGTTAGGTAATTATTAAACACATAGAAAACATAGTTTTGATGTTTAAGAAAGTCCTAACAAAGAAATACATTTCTTTCACATAGCAAGCTTTGTGTTTTTAAAAAAGTGAAACGCCTTTTCTAAAAGAACAAAACCTATGTTTCTATGTGTTTAAATAGATTACTATAAAAAACTCCTAAAGAGAAATTCTAATTTTCATCTTTAGGAGTTTTTTAATTAGAGTTTCGTAAATTTTATCTTTCCCAGAAAAAAGGAGGTTCAATTCCTAAGGCTCTTAAATATACGTATCCTTGTCCGCGATGATGTATTTCATTATCAACAAAATATAAGATATTCTGGATAATCGGGAATTCATATTGACCAAAAAGCTTAAAAGTTTCATTAAAATCTTCAATGCTCAATTTTTGCCAATTTTCATTGATTTCTGCTGTTGCCTCATCCCATTTTTCAAGATATTGTGCTTTAAAAATCAATTTTTCAGTTCCTTCCGTGTAAGGTGCACTATCTCTGTTTACAATTCCTTTTAGTGCCGGAGCTCCAATAGCCAAAAGTTCATCGACTAATTTAGAAAAAGGTCGCATTCCTCCTATTGAAAATTCGAAGAAATCTTTCTCAGGAAAAGCTTCAATTACGCGGCGTGTCAAAGCGCGATGACCTTGCCAGTGTTTCAACAAATCTTCAGGAGTAATTACTTGGGCTTCTAGTGTTTTCATAATTTAAAAGTTTTAATTTGTTTAATACTTCAAAATTAAATTGGGTTGGTGACAACAGTTTGTCAACAGGAAAATAAAAATATTTTATTTTTTATTTTCCTGTTGACAAACGTAGAGGCGCACAGCAGTGCGTCTCCCGCATCGTAATCACAATAGTAATCCGTACATAAAAAACCCGACAGGTTTAACACAGATGTAACCACAATAGTAATCGATAACATAACCTGAGACGCACTGCTGTGCGCCTCTACGGATAAAATGTGTGAAAAGATTTTTGGCAATCTTTATTTACTCTTTAACCATTCAAATAAACGGTTCGTATCTTCATATTTAAACAATTGCGTTCCTTCGTTCATTGTTGCAGCAGAACCACAGGCAACACCCCAGCGAATCACTTCTTTGAGGCTTTTGTTTTGGGACAACGCCCAAACCATTCCTCCCACCATGCTGTCTCCGGCTCCAACGGTACTTTTTTTGGCAACATTAGGCGCGGGTACGTACTCAAAATCATCTTTTGTAACCAAAACGGCACCCTGCGGGCCAAGTGAAACTACTACAATTTCTGCTCCACCATTGGAAATTATTTTTTTGGCGGCTTCGTTTACTTCTTCCATTTCCAAACGCTCCACTCCAACAAGTTTTGCCAACTCGCCAACATTTGGTTTAATTAAATAAGTCCCCGTTTCCAGAACTTTCTTTAAAGCGTCACCAGAGGTATCAACGATTAATTTTGAATTGGCTGTTTTAGCGATTTCGGCAACTTTCTGATAAAAATCGGAAGATAAACCTTCGTTTAAACTTCCGCTTGCGACTAAAAATTTGGGTTTTAAACTGGCCACGGCATCAAGCACCGCTTTTTCTTCCTCTTTTGTTATTTCTCCTCCTGTAAAACCAAAACGATATTGTGAATTAGTGTTCTCATCTACCGCTACAAAGCTTTCACGTGTCCAGGTCTGAATTGGAATTGCCTGAAACCCGATTGATTCTTTGGCTACCAATTCTTCCAGCATTTTCCCTAAAGGTCCACCGGACGTAAAAACGGCCAATGAATTTCCTCCTAGTCTTGATATGGCTTTAGAAACATTGATTCCGCCACCGCCGGCATCAAATCTTGGTTCTGAACAACGAATTTTTTGTTCGGCAACCAAACCTTTAAAGTGAGTGCTTTTGTCCAAAGCCGGATTTACTGTGAGTGTAATAATATCTTGTGAATTCATTTTTTTATTTTAAGAATGTTTTTCTACTAAACTGTACCTGCAATTTACTAAAATTAGAATCGATAATTGTTCGCTCACAATAATTAATTTAAAAGAAATAACTTATAAAATACTGAAATTCATTCTGTTAAAAATAAAATCATTCGTACCTTTAAAGACCCAACTAATAAAATCAGAATTATGAGAACCACTCTACTTCTACTTTTATTATTATATTCGACGATTTCTTTGTCTCAGGGAATTACAGTCGACAACACAACCTTGGGCATACCTGAACTGGTTCGCGAAGAGTTAATGCAGAATGCCTGTTCCAATGAAAGTAACTTCAGGTTTTCGTCGCATGAAGGCATTGGAAAATTCACAAGTACCGATCCTAATTTCCCTATTTCAGAAGGAATCATTATTCGAAATGGAAACGCCAAATTTACTGAAGGAGCCTACAGCGGCGCCAACGAAAGCAGCCAACTAAACACCGCTAACGATAGCGACCTCCAAGCTATCAGCGACAGCAACGGACAGGTTGTTCCTATTACGGATGTTAGTTACATTCAGTTTGATTTCACGCCTTTGTCGAGTAATTTTAGTTTTGATTTTCTTTTTGCTTCCAATGAATACGGAGAATATCAGTGCGGTTTCAGCGATGTTTTTGCTTTTATTTTAACTGATTTAACAACAGGAGTTGCCACAAATCTTGCTGTTCTTCCCGGAACAACAACGCCGGTTTCTGTCAAAAATATTAGGGATCAACAATATAATTCTTCTTGTTTATCTGCCAATGCCAATTTATTTGGTCAATATAATGTGTCTAATCCGGGAGAATCGGCAATTAATATGAGAGGGCAAACCAAAGTCTTAACGGCTTCGTCAACTGTGATTCCGAATCGCACCTACAGCATAAAACTGGCCATTGGCGATTACAATGACAGCAGTTATGATTCGGCAGTTTTTATAAAAGGAGGCAGTTTTATGACGACGATGGATTTAGGTCCGGACAGGTCCATTTGCGAAGGTGAAAGAATTATACTTGAGTCTGGACTTGTTGGTAATTATAACTACGTTTGGACGCTCGACGGTAGCATAATTCCCGGACAAAATAGCAGCACTTTGACACTTGACAAAGCAGGAACTTACGGCGTTACGGCGACACTTTCTGGCTGTGTCATAAAAGACGAAGTCGTGATCAGCAATTTGGCCGTTAAACCTCCAAAAAACCTCATCGCTTGCTATAGCGGATTTGCAACATATCAATATGATTTAACACAGAATAATGTAGCGGCATTAAATCTCAATCCGGCAGAATATTCTCTTTGGTATTTTGGTTCTTTGGCAGCAGCCAATGCAAATGGGCCAATCATCCCTGTCAATCAATTGAATTCTTACACCAGTGCCGGAAACCAAACGATATACATAAAAGCGATACATTTTTCCAATTCGAATTCCTTATGCAGTAATTTATTTTCCTTTGATTTGTTGGTAACCCCACCTATCAATGTCGTAAAACCGCCAGATTTAACTTTTTGTGATACTACTTTCGGCAGCGTTTCTGTTGATTTGACAGTTCAGGAAACACCTATACTAAACGGGTTAAATTCTGCAGATTATAAAATCACGTACTATACAAGCCAAATTGACGCAGGCGCCGGAACCAATAGAATCCCGGATCCGACGGCTTATATAATTAGCCTGAATCAATCACCAAAAATGATCTGGGTGCGAATTGAAAACATCCAGGCTTCGGCTTGTTATGCTACTGTGAATTTCAATGTTATTGTGAATTCGCTTCCAACGGTAGACGATATTCCGGATGTTATTGAATGCAACAGTTATACTTTGCCGCCAATAACTTTCGGAAATTATTATACTGGTCCGAATGGAACAGGAACGAGATTGAATGCAGGCGATGTTTTAACCAAAACGGGAGTGTATTATATTTTTAGCGGGCCTACACCGACTAATAATTGTACCAATGAAAATTACTTTAACCTCACCCTTATTTATGAAATTGATTTTCCAAAAGAAGCCTGTGAAAAATGGAGAGTTCCTAAAGTACCCGTGGGCGGTTTTTATACCGCACCTGGTGGAGGCGGAAATTCTATACCCGAAGGAACTATTTTTACCACAGACCAAACGATTTATTATTATGCGGTAGTTAATGGGGTGGTTTGCCGTGACGAAGCCGTATCTTTTGTTATTTATCCTTTGCCTTTGGCAGATGCTCCAGCGAACGTTGTTACTTGCGATTCGTATACGCTGCCACCATTGGCAAATGGAAATTATTATACTATATCCGGAGGTTTAGGAATCGCTTTACATGCTGGAGATAACATCACATCGAGTCAAACACTGTATGTTTTTGCCAATGATGGCAAATGTACCAGTGAACATGCCTTTAAAATTGACATTGTTAATTCGACAAAATATATTCCGATTACCGAATGCGGAAGCTATACTTTACCAGCCATTGAAATTGGCGGTTATTATAGCAGTCCGGGTGGTCAGGGCGCGAATATTCCGGCCGGAGCGGTTATTACCACTTCGCAAACCGTTTATTATTACGCTTCTACCACGACCGCGACGAATTGCACTGATAATTTAAAATACGATATTACCATTAAACCGCGACCGATTGTTGATACTCCCGGCAATAAACTCGAATGCGGAAGCTATACATTGCCGCCTTTGGTGAATGGCAATTATTTTACCGAAACCAATGGTGGAGGAATTCCATTAAAAGCTGGTGACATCATTACAGAAACACAAACAATTTATGTTTTTACTGTTGGAACAGATTGTACTAACGAACATAGTTTTGTGGTCGAAATCAGGCCACTTCCTACGGTTGATAGTTTTACAGATGTTGTCACCTGCGCCAATTTTGTACTGCCGAAATTGAAAACCGGAAAATATTATACTGCGACTGGAGGTCCGCATGGATTGGGAATTCAGCTTGCAGAAGGAACGGTCATCAACACTACTCAAACAATTTACATTTATAACGAATGGCCTGATTTTACAAATTGCAGCAATGAAACTTTCTTTAAAGTGAATATCAACGGACTCGATGTTGGAACTTTTAGCGACATCAACATTTGCGATAGTTATACGCTGCCACCATTAAAAATCGGTAATTATTATACACAGCCAAAAGGAAAAGGCGCAGTAATTCCAGCCGGAACGGTATTGACCACTTCGCAGACTATTTATGTGTATGTCATTACCGGAACCCGATTAACCTGCTCTAGCGAAAAAAGTTTTGTAGTCAACATTTCGACAACGCCCGTGTTAGTCAGCATGCCCGACGTTGCGATTTGTCAAAGCTACACTTTACCCGTTTTACCTACAGGAAATTATTATAGTGGTCCAAATGCTACCGGCACCCAATATTTGGCCGGACAACAAATAAACACCAGCCAAAAAATGTACATCTACGCGCCCGCGGCAACCAATGCCATTTGTGCTTCGCAGGATGATTTTGATATTACGATATATCCTTTAAAAGATTTAGTCATCAATAATGGTGTGATTTGCGTTGATTTCCAGACAGGAACATTGCTCAATCCGGCGCAATTGAATTCAGGATTAAATCCGAATATTTATACGGTCGATTGGTTTTTGGATGGCGCTAAAGTCAGTACAGGCTCAAATTATTCAGCTACGAAAGAAGGAACTTACACTGTTGTTGCCACCAAAAACACGCCAAATATTGGTAACGATTGTGGTTATAATTCGGCTACGGTTATTGTCGGGAAGTCGAGTCCGGCGATTGCGACCGTTACTGTGAGTGATTCTTTTGAAGAAAGTATCGACATTATCGTGACCCTGAATAATGGTTTCGGAATCTATGAATATCAATTGGACGACGGCAATTTTCAAACCAACAATGTTTTTTCTGATGTCGATTCCGGAGAACATGCTATTACGGTAAAAGACCTGAAAGGAAATTGCGACGATCAGATTTTGATTGCCAATGTCCTCAAATACCCAAAATACTTCACACCAAACAACGACGGCTACCACGACACCTGGAACATCACTGATCTTGCTTTTCAGCCTGCCGCAATCATCAATATTTTTGATCGTTATGGGAAATTTCTAAAACGACTAAGTCCTGCCGGTCCCGGCTGGGATGGCAATTACAACGGAAATCCGCTTCCGTCTTCTGATTATTGGTTTCAGGTTTTTTATACTCAAAATGGCGTTGATCAGGTTTTTAAAGCGCATTTTAGCATGAAGCGATGATGGTTTCTTTTTATTAGTTCATCATAATAAAACTATCGAAATTCATTGTGTGTTAGTACGAAAAGTACTTCATAAACAGAAGCCTTTTTAAAGAATTATCTATATATTTGATTTAAATAAAGTACGGCGTTTGTCACACATAATTACCCAAAATTTGGCTGCTTTGTATGATTTTGTCATACATATAGACAAGTTAGTGGCTATCCATTGGAAAATCGTGAACAACAAAACCAATTTATGACACAAAATCCAAAAATTTATAGGATTGACAAAGGAAATCGTCTTTTAAAAAAGTTGAAGACTACGGAATCTATTATCGAAAAAATAATAAACACTTCGGCTATAACAAATTTCAATCCTGAAAGTCTAAAAAAGACAGTAATTGGGAATATAAATTACTTTTTATACATATTTAATATAAATGATTTTGTTTCCGATTGGCAAGAATTTTTACCAACAGAGCTAACCGAAGCCAACGATTTTACACAACAAAAGCTGTCTTTAATTTTATTCATTGAAACTGAATTTGACATATTTTGCATAATTGGTGGAAATGCTTATCAAATCATTCTTCCATATATTGACCAATCTTTTGGTCTTAATGTTTATGCTCGAATAATGAAACCTGAAAACGATGAATTAGCTTCCATTAAATCAAGAGGAATTACAGGATCTATTGTTGGCGAAAATCAACAATTTAGAGGTAAATATAAAATTATAGATTATATTAAGTTTGGTAAAATTCCACAAGAAATACATTTAAAACTGAGTACAGAAATTTCAGATTTACATTTTAATTTCCTAAAAAACAAACCAAATGAGAGAATACAAGTTTTTGTTGGTAAAGCTTTCAAAATAAAAAAAGGAGTTGATTTCGAAAGTCTTCATAAAATAATAAATGAACTTACAATAATAAATGAATTAGTTCCATCAGATTATCTTAGTTCATATCAAGAAATAACCGATCGTGATTTTATAGACAACTTCTGTAAGCCTGAATTAATGAATAGGATTTATAATGACATTGGAAATATTGACAATAAAAATTTAAGTCCTCATAATAAATTTGAACACGAGTTTACAAATCCAAACAACATCGAAAAATTTTACGAAGCTGACTATTATAAATTAAAGGAAAAGGATGAAGAAAAAGGTTATAGTGTTTTCAAAACTGTAAGCGACAGAACAGAAATATATAATCAAGTATTAAAAAGAGCTGTAGAAAGGTTTGGTGATAATGATCCATTTAATTTTAAAGTTTTTTTACAAGGTGTTAGAGTTACTTGTTATCAAAATAACATAAAAAAAAGCACTGTTTCTTCAGGATTTATATTTCATATTTCTACAGAGTTTCCAATACAAGGAAAGCCTATATTTCTTATTGATACTAAATGGTATTTATTAAGAGATTCGTTCATTAATGACTTAAAAATTAATACCGAACATATTTTAAAAACCTATTCGACACCAAGTAATGTTTTAAGTTTAAATTGGAATAAAAATGTAATCAAAACTGAAAAAAAATACAACTTACAATATAATGGAATACCTAATTATATTGTAATTGATACCATAATTGCAGATGGTTTGGAACTTTGCGATATTTTAAAATACGATGATGAAAATCTATATTTAATTCACGTAAAATATGGTTTTAGCTCAAATATGCGTGAATTAACAAATCAAGTAGTTATTTCAGCTAAAAGACTGAAAGAATCTTTAGGAACAGAAGAAAAGACCATTTTAGACAAAGTCTATTCAAGTTTAGTTGCTAAGCAACATAACATTGATAATTTATCTCTTCAAGAATTCAAAAATTTGTTCAATAGAAAAATAAGTTACGTTTTAGCTTTTACATCACATTTAAAAGAAGATGTAAAAGTTGAATCCAATTTAGACAAATTCACTTCAAATATTGCTCGATTTTCATTAATTCAATGTTCTAGTGATATGAGAACAAATTATTATAATTTACTAACATATCAAATTGAACGCGAATGACAGCAATAAAAACCTACTACAACGAATGTGGGCATTTGGCTTCATGGAAAATTTGGTCTTTTATTTGGGATGATTTGTCAAAATCCAAATACTATAGTTAATTTAAGTCAAGACTGAAATTTCCAATCTCGTCTTAAATAGATTTTTTTGCCTAAATTTGTAATATATGGGAATAGTTGATAAAAATATTGAAAGCTTAAGAAACCTTTGTACCATGTACAATGTGGAAAAGATGTATCTATTTGGTTCGGCTTTAAATGCTAATTTTAATAAAGAAAGTGACATTGACTTTCTCGTAAAATTTAAGCGAATTGAGTTATCAGAGTATTTTGACAACTATATTGATTTCAAAGAAAAATTAGAGAACTTATTTGGGCGTGAAGTTGACTTAGTGGAAGAACAGACATTAAGAAACCCAATTTTAATCAACTCCATCAATAAATCAAAAGAGCTTATTTATGGATGAACGAATTCTTAAATGGCTTTTCGATATTAAATTTTGTATTGACGAAATTGATATTTTTTTCAAAAACGAAGAAAAAGACTTTTTCAAATACAAAAACAACGTAATGCTTAAAAGAGCCGTAGAAAGAAATCTAGAGATTGTTGGTGAAGCAGTAAACCGAATAATAACTCGCGACAATTCATTTACTGAAAAAATCACCAATGCAAAAGCAATTAATTGGATTGAGAAATCAGGTTATTCATGCTTATGACAATATTTCTGATGAGAATATTTGGTCAATCCTAACAAACCATCTTCCAAAATTAAAACTTGAAGTAGAGAAATTAATCAAAGAGAACGAAAGTGATTATCTTTAAATATCACATCTTCCCGCTTCAAATTAATAATCCAACTCTCTTTATAGTTATTAAATCATCAACTTCGTATCTTTGCAACCTTGGTAAAAACCAAAAAAAGCAATAAACAGAAAAAATGATCGAAGATAAAAATCCGCAACGTACCAGTATAGCGCAATTAGGCGAGTTTGGTTTAATTGAACACTTAACCAAAAATTTTGATGTTACTCAGGAATCAACTTTAAAAAGTATAGGCGATGACGCTGCTGTTCTTGATTTTAAGGATAAGAAAGTAGTGGTTTCAACCGATTTATTGATCGAAGGCGTGCATTTCGATTTGTCTTATATGCCGCTAAAACATTTAGGATATAAAGCTGTCGTAGTAAATGTATCGGACATTTGCGCGATGAATGCGAAACCAACTCAAATTACGGTTTCGGTGGCGGTTTCTAACCGTTTTCCTTTAGAGGCTTTAGAAGAGCTTTTTGAAGGCATTACACATGCGGCAAAAGAATACAAAGTTGATGTTATTGGCGGAGACACCACCTCATCGCAAAAAGGATTAATCATTAGCATTACTGCAATTGGGGAAGCTAATGAAGACGAAATTGTCTACAGAAACGGCGCAAAACAAACCGATTTACTTGTTGTTACAGGCGATATCGGTGCAGCATATATGGGATTACAGGTTTTAGAACGCGAAAAACAGGTTTTTCAGGTGAATCCAAACAGCCAGCCGGATTTGGATCCGTACACGTATTTGATCGAGCGTCAGTTGAAACCTGAGGCACGAAAAGATGTCCGCACTTTATTGCACGCCCTAGAAATAAAACCAACTTCGATGATTGATATTTCGGACGGATTATCATCTGAAATTATTCATTTGTGCAAACAATCTAAAGTGGGTTGTAATTTGTATGAAGATAAATTGCCGTTAGATCCGCAGTTTATTTCGGCTTGCGAAGAATTTAATATTGACAGCACAACAGTTGCTATCAACGGTGGAGAAGATTATGAATTGTTATTTACGATTGACATCAACGACTTCGACAAAATAAAAGGAAATCCGAACTTTTCGATTATTGGTCACATGGCCGATGAAAGCGAAGGTATTAATTTGGTGACGCGTGCTAATACTCAAATCCCTTTGAAAGCCCGTGGTTGGGATGCTCTAACGTAATAAATTTTAATAAAAAATCAATAAAAAAATTCCAAATTTCAAGTAATGCTAGTCATTTGAATTTGGAATTTTTTATTTTGGAATTTTATTTTAAAAAAGTCCTTTGCTTTTGGCTTCTTTTATCAATTCGTCGTCAGAACCGGATTTTATTTTGAGTAATTCTTTTAAATTGACTTTTCGTTTTTCAATCGCATTCAACGAAATCGGAATGTATTGCGGCATTTCTACAACCGGAGTTTGTTTTGAGATGTGAAAGAGAATCTGCTTATCAAATTCATCAATTTCTATTGAATTATGCGTAGACTGATTCAGCATTTTTACCACAGACTGGCTGTAATACTTATCGTTTTTCATTACTCTGTCAAAAGCAAATAGCAATTCATCAAAAGTAAGATCGTTTTTTATGATCAGACCATTTGGGTTTATGGTTCGGATAATAGTTTTGATTTTTAGCAATTCGGTGTACATCGTAAGTAAAATAATCTTACAATGCGGCATTTTCTTCATGATTAGCTTTGCCAGATCCTCTCCAGAAAAAAGATCTTTTTCTTCATAAGCCGGCATGCTAATATCTAAAAATGCTATTTCAAAAGTTGGGGTCGCCTCACCTTCCAGTAAGTCATACGCCGATCTGCAATCGTATGCCTGCGAAATAGCAAAGTCGTATTCCTTAGGATTATAGCGGGTTATTGCATTTTTATATCCCTCAATTATAAAAGGATGGTCATCTACAATTAAAATATTCCGACTAATTAAAGGCGAAATTGAAGTGGTTAAGTTAAATGTCATTCTTGTGTAGGTTTATTTTTTGATCTATTGGGACTTTAATAATGAGAACGGTTCCTTCTCCTTTGGCAGATTTTATAGTAACTGTACCCTTACATTCTTTTGCTCTGTATTGAATATTATGTAATCCTATTCCGTTTTTGGTTCTTTTGGTATTAAAACCATTTCCGTCATCTGCAATCGACAAAATCAAATAATCAATTTCACTTTTAAATTCCACCGTAATGGTGTCAGCATCTGCATATTTATTACAATTTTGAAGTGCTTCCTGAATAATTCTGTATAAATTAATTTTAACAATATTACTGACTAATTCCCATTTTATATGAGGATCAAAAGATGTAATTAATTTAGAATTATATGTGTTCTTCTGATTATCAAACAATTTCTTTAAAATTGCGATAAAATTATTAATTAATTCTGATTTTTCTCTATTTAAATCATGTGAAATTTCACGGATGTCTTCTTCGATATTTTTAAGCTCGTTTAAATACTTTTTTCGCTTTGGTGCCGCCTGTGCTTCGTCGATTTTATCTAAGCTGTCTAAACTTATTCTCACACCAAACATTCGACCTAAAACACCGTCATGGAGATCCTGTGCAACTTTTTTCTTTTCTTTAATTCGTGTCATCTCAATATCATTTTGCTGAGAAATCATCAAATTATAAATATCTTCATTAGCAATTTGCTGCTGTTGTTTAAAAAGCAATTCCCTGTTTTTTGCCTGCTGTGTTTTGTAAACGTAGAAAAACAAACCAATTAATGTACAAATACTAAAAACATACACTAACGCTCTGTTTTTTTCTTCCAGGTTCGAATTTTGGTCTTTTATTTCATTAGTTTCATATTCAATGCGAGAGAATTTTTCACCCATTTTCCGTTCGGCTTTCAGCATTTTATCATTTAACCGAATATATTCTTCTGAATAAGTCGAGGCGTTTTTAGAATCTACTATCGCTAATTGTTTTAGTGCTTCTAATGTACTTTGCAGTTTTGTTGTAGTCCGGGATAAATTTAAGGCCTGTTTCACAAACTGAACAGCTCTTAAAGTGTCTTTTTTTGAAGCATAATATTCAGACAAATGAATTTTACTGGATACCACTGCAACTTTTAAACCTAAACTATCCCTAATTTTTAATGCTTTAAAAAACAATTCGGGCAGTTGATCTGTTTCGTGCAGTTTAAATTTTGAATATGCCAGATTATCTAACAATATAGCATACAAAAATGTTTTGTCAACAAACAAATTTTTTTGTTCCAAACCTTCTTTAAAAAATTTTTCAGCTTTTCTAAAATCAAGTTTATTCGAATAAATGTATCCAATATTATTTAATGAAGTTGCTCTGCATTGAAATTCAGACGGAATTGATTTATCCTCTAAGACTTTTAGTGCCTTTTCCTGAAATTCCTGAGCCTTAGAATATTCTTCCCTTTCGTTATATAATATTCCTAAAAGATTATAACTATCATAAAATAAGTCATTTACATTTTTTTGTTTTTTTAAACTGCTTAAAGCTTTAAAGACGTTAATTTCACTCTCAAAAAAATCGCCTTCGTTATACTGAAGACTTGCCTTGTTTAAAAATGTTTTGGCGATATTATATTCGTCTTTCAATCGTAAATATAATTTTTCGGCCTTAAAATAACTCATAAAGGCACTATCAGAAATAGATTGTGCTATATAATAATCTCCCAGATAAGAATATGCTTTTGCCATATTCGCGGAGTCATTAGACTTTTTTGACCTTTCTAAAATTAATTTTGTGGTTTCATTGAACGCTTTCCAGTCGCTCATATTATAATAACGATTGGCTATTTTAAAAAGATTTACCCGACTTATTGAATCGTCTTTCTGGTTTAAAATTATTTCTAACGCTTTTTGATTGTAGTTTTGTTTGAAATTTAAAGGGAGATTGTTCTCGTTTGCTAACGAAAGATAGGTAGGTAGACTGTCCTCAGGATGCATAACATCTTGAACAGATTTAGTTTTGTTGGTACAACTCCATAAAACAAGCAATAACAGTGCTATTATACTATATTTTTTTTTCAAAGGCAGTTCGAGTTTTACCAAAAATACTAAAACTATAGACACAAAAAAAAAGCTGTCAAAAAAATTGACAGCTTAACTCTTATTTAGAAATATAAATTTAGTCTATTTTTTTGTTACCACCTACAGATTGGTTAACACTAGATAATTTTAATTGATTATTTTGTAAATCAATATTGCCTCCGTGATAATCTCTCTTTTTCTGAGTACCTCCTGTTGCTCCGTCAATTTCAAGATCAATTTTACTTGCATATGATGGAGAAACTGTTTGTGGTGTAGTAAATGAAGTTGCTATCATTAATGAAGCGAATAATCCGAATGTTAAAGCTGCTTTTTTCATAACTTGAGGTATTTTATTTTGATTGTTTGTTTTTGGATGACTGACTGCTTATTGCGAATCAGTGATGTAAAACTAAGTAGGGAATCAAAAAAAATTTATACGAAAAATAGAGTTTATGGTAAAACATGCCCAATTGATAGTCAATGAACGTTAATTCGGTGTAAATATCTAATTTTTAGATCTCTATGTAATTTCCTCTCGCAAAATCAGCGATAATTAAATCGACATTTGATTTATAAGTTTTAGAAAAAGGTATTTTTTTAGGAGAGTTTTTAATGTAACAAACTGAGTTTCCGTTATGAATTCTTGCAATATAGTTTTGGTTGATTATATAACTATTATGAATTCGCACAAACGGATAGGACAAAATACTCTCAAAATGCTTTAAAGTTTTAAAAGCAGTTATCATTTCGCCAGAATTAAGATAAATGTCCGTCGAGTTATTGTCGGCCTGGAAATAAGCAATATCAGCCGCATTGATGTAACGATAATCACCATACGATTTAATACAGATAACAAGCGGTTTTTCGATAGCCAGAGACGTTTGAACTGTCGGAATTGCCTGAGAGGCTACTTCGCTAACCGTTTCTGCAGTTTTTGTCTCTAAAAGTGTCTTATCGAATTTCAAAACTGTTTTGAGCAAATCGATATGAGTGAGAGGCTTCAGTAAATAATCAAAAACGCCATAGTCAATGGCATCAAATGCCAATGCCTTTTTTGTGGTGGTAATTACTATTTTAGGAATAACAGCTAAAAACCGATGCAGTTCGTTGATGAAGGCCAGCGATAAATTACTGGACAAATCTTCCGGATCGATTTCTAAAAAAATAAAAAAAGGCCTATGTTCCAAAACCAAATTTAAACCAGCCTGATAATTCGTCGCTGACGCTACAAAAGTTAATTCAGAAAAACCTTCAGCAATAGTTCTGGTTTTCAAAATACTTTCATCATCATCATCAATAATAATATACGAATACCTTTTCAAGATTAATTTGTGTGTTTTAGGCCAAATAAAATTAAGCATTTCTGTTTTTCTAAACATTTCATTGTTAACACATTACATTAAAATGTTAATACATAAGGATGAAATGCAAAAAAAACCGATGAAATACACTTTTCAAAATTAAAAAAATCCCAAATTCCTGCTGGGAATTTGGGATTTATATAGTATTAATTAAGAAAATTACATTTTCATTAACCAGTTTTTCATTGAAACTTCGTTTTCAATAATAGCTCTTAATTCGCTAATTTTCACACGGTCTTGTTTCATTGTATCTCTATGACGAATAGTTACTGTTTCATCTTCGATCGTTTGGTGATCTACTGTGATACAAAACGGAGTTCCAAGAGCATCTTGTCTTCTGTAACGACGACCTACAGCATCTTTTTCATCATAAGCCACATTGAAATCCCATTTTAAATCGTCGATGATTTTTTTTGCGATATCCGGCAATCCGTCTTTTTTAACCAATGGTAAAACCGCTGCTTTTGTTGGCGCTAAAACTGCTGGTAATTTTAAAACTGTTCTTGTTGAACCGTCTTCCAAAGCTTCTTCTTGTAATGAAGTTGCAAAAACTGCCAAAAACATACGATCCAAACCAACTGAAGTTTCTACTACATACGGAACGTAGTTTTCATTCAATTCAGGATCAAAATATTGTAATTTTCTACCAGAATATTGTTCGTGTGCTTTTAAATCGAAATCTGTACGAGAGTGAATTCCTTCTAATTCTTTAAATCCGAATGGGAAGTTGAATTCGATATCAGCAGCAGCATTTGCATAGTGCGCTAATTTCTCGTGATCGTGAAAACGGTAGTTTTGTTTTCCTAATCCTAATGATAAATGCCATTTTAAACGGGCTTCTTTCCAGTGGTGGTACCATTTCATTTCTTCACCCGGACGAACGAAAAATTGCATTTCCATTTGTTCGAATTCACGCATACGGAAAATGAATTGTCTTGCAACAATTTCATTTCTGAAAGCTTTACCAGTCTGAGCAATTCCAAACGGAACTTTCATACGACCTGACTTTTGAACATTCAGGAAATTCACAAAAATACCCTGAGCTGTTTCCGGACGCAGGTATAAGTCCATCGCAGAATCTGCAGAAGCACCTAATTTAGTTCCGAACATCAGGTTGAATTGCTTCACATCTGTCCAGTTTCTTGAACCTGTTTCAGGATCAGCAATTTCCAGTTCTTCGATTAAAGCCTTTACATCCTGAAGATCTTCGCTCATTCCTTTTGCCAGTCTTTCCAGAATTTCTTTTTTCTTAGAAAGATATTCAACAACGCGGGCATTAGTCGTAATAAATTCCTGCTCATTGAAAGCATCACCAAAACGGGCTCTTGCTTTTTCAATTTCTTTTTCAGCTTTCTGATTTAGCTTTTCAGCGTAATCTTCCACTAAAGTATCAGCTCTATATCTTTTTTTCGAATCTTTATTATCAATTAACGGATCATTAAAAGCATCAACGTGGCCTGAAGCTTTCCAGGTTGTTGGATGCATCAATATTGCAGCATCTAAACCTACAATATTGTCATTCATCTGAACCATTGATTTCCACCAATATTCACGGATATTCTTTTTTAACTCGACACCATTTTGTGCATAATCATACACTGCACTCAATCCATCGTATACTTCGCTCGACGGAAAAATAAATCCGTACTCTTTTGCGTGCGAAACCACATTCTTAAATAAATCTTCTTGTTTTGCCATAGTGATGCAAAAATATAAAAAGTACTTTTAAAAAAAAGAAAAATAATTAAGATTGAAACAATGATTTGGTTAGTTTTGTAACTAAATTCTTTCTATTTGTGTTTAATTATTTACTTAATCTCTTTTTTCCTAAAGTTTGTGCCGGATGTCATGCACTTTTAATGTCTAATGAAACTGTAATCTGCACGCGTTGTCGTCATGAAATACCTCTCACTCAATACTATTTGGACACTAATAATGAAGCTGTAAAGAAATTCTACGGTAAAATCGAAATTCAACACGCCTCCGCTTTTTTATATTTCAACAAAAAAGGAATTGTTCAGGAACTCATTCATAATCTGAAATATAAAGGACATCAGGAAATTGGGACTGTTTTAGGATATTGGTGTGTAGAAGATTTAAAAGAGTTGAATTTAGAAACTCCTTTTGATGTGATCATTCCGGTTCCGCTTCATAAAAGAAAATTCAGGGAACGTGGCTATAATCAGGTTACTTCTTTCGGAAAAGCTTTGGCTGAAGGATTAAATATCACTTTTGATGATTCGGTTTTGTATCGCAAGAAATATTCTAAAACGCAGTCGAAAAAAAATCTTTTAGGAAGATCTGAAAACATCGAAAATATATTTGACGTCCATTTTTCTGATAAAAATCTAAACAAACACTTCCTAATTGTTGATGATGTACTTACAACAGGAGCGACACTTGAAGCCTGTTCACGGGCTTTACTAAAAATTCCAGGAGCTAAAATTAGTATTGTTTGTATGGCAATGGCGAACTCGTAAAAAAAGAAATTCCAATATTGAAAATTCCAAATTCCAAAAAAAAAATAAATTTTATTTAAACACATAGAAACATAGCTGCCACTTTTAAAAGAAGGCGTTTCACTTTTCAACAAAACACATATTGATGTGAATTTTAAAAAAGTGAAACGCCTTTACATTTTAAAAAAACTATGTATCTATAATATTGATTTCCAATTGGAATTTGGAATTTTCAATATTGGAATTTCTTCCACTAATAAACAATCATTTTCTTAACGGTTCGTTGGTTTCCGTCAATAACGGTTACCAGATAAACTCCGGCTGAAACATTTTGCAATTGAATATTCTGATTGAAGTGCGGCGTGCTGTCAAAAGTTTTTTCATACACTTTCTGACCCAAAATATCATGTACAGAAACCTTAATTGCGGCATAAGATTTACTTTCAAATTGAACTGTAAAACTTCCCTTATTTGGATTTGGATAAATTGCAAAATCACCATTTTCAAAATCAGGCACTCCCAAAGTGAAAGTCTGATCACAAATAGTAATAGTAGCAGAATTTAAAGTTCCAAAAGCTCCTGTCACAGCGTCCCGAATTCCTAATGTCCATGTTCCCTGCGAATTCTGACCATTAAAAGCACCTAAAAAATCAACTGGAACAACAATCTGATCTGTGATTTTTGCACAATCTAAACTAGAACCAGAATCATCAAACTGAAGTCCTAATGTAGAATTCGTCGTAGTACATGCTTTATTAAACAAGCGCACGATAGTTCCTTGCGGATTTACGATTTGAATTTCAAGATCAGAAAAACGGCCGTGGGTTATATTCAACGAAACATTTACATCTGAAATAGTGGTATTTGATGCCGGAACTGTGATCGTTTGTGTAACAAAAGTTGTCGTTTGTGTAATTGGAATAGAGTTTCCAAAACTATATGAATTACAAGTGATTGAAGAAGTATACCCTACTGCAAATGGCTTGCTGTTTACGGCATAATATATATTTCCTGTCGGTTCAATCAAAATTCGGCAGTTTTTAGACGAAGGAACACTTGTTGGAAGTAAAATCGACTCGGAACCATCATTTGGAGTATTCGCTGCCAAAATTATTGGAAAAGTCAAACCGCCATCAGTAGATAATTTAATATTAACGTTTGTCGATCCCTGTAAAGTATTGGTATTATTCACGCTCCATGTTACTGTCTGATTATAACCCTGCCACCAGCTTACATTATCAGCATTATGAGAAGTCACAATCAATGGTCCGGCAGAAGAAACAACATTCACAATCATATCGTCAGTATACGTCTGAGCAGCTCTATCACCTGCGTTATCTCTTCCTGTTAAAGTAAAATGCAGAGTTCTCGGAATAGACGAAACAGATTCCCATTTTGTGGTCAGTCTATTTTGAACAACAAAATTAAGAGCCGGCATATAACGAACTGCGCTGCTGCCTGGAACTACAGATCTAAACAAAGGTCCGTTTGGCTTAGTAGGGTATGCGGTGCTATTATCTCCAAATGTTGTGATCGCATTGTCATTTTCTTCCCAATTATAAGTAATAACATTATTTTCCGGATCAGAACCCGTGCCTGTTAAAACAAAAGCTGTATTAATTGGGATCGTAAAATCCGCACCGGCACTAATAGCTGGCGGATTATTGGCAATAGTTGTGCTAACAGGACATTCTTTTCCAGCCAGATTATTTTGAATTTGCAAAATACTAACATAAGCAAAATAATCATCCGAGTAATCCTGAATATCATACCCTTCAGAAATACCGGCATATCCCATAATTGTTGAACCGCTTCCGGGCTCAACTTGTACAGTACTACCTTCTGTTTTGAATGAAAAAGTGTGGCCTGCACCTAATTGATGTCCCATTTCATGCACTACAAAGTCAATATCAAAACTATCTCCCTGAGGTCTACCATCAGCTGGCGACGTATAAGCGCTTCCTTTTCCGTAAGGATCTCCACTAGTAGGACTTGTACAGACACAACCTATACAACCAGCATCTCCACCACCCCCTGAAGCACCAAATAAATGACCAATATCATAATTAGCCTCTCCAATTACAGCTGTTAAATTATTCTGTAATTCTAAATTCCAAGCACCTTTAGCACCTGTGTTTGCTGGAGAATAAGGGTCTGTATTAGCATTTATATAGATGATGTCTACATTATCGACCATAATTAATTTTACTGCCAAATCTTTATTCAAAACACCGTTCACTCTTGCCATTGTAGCATTCATCCCAGCTAATGCACCACTTACTGTACCACCAAAGTATGTCGTATATTCACCTGTACATGACAAAGCAAGTCGTAAGGTTTTAAAAACTTTATTATTTGAAGTTGTTTTCGCCGTTTTTGCAGAAATACCTTTATCAGCAATTACATCCTCTGTTTCACAATTTAAGCTCATTTTAGATCGTCCTTCAGATGTAAACAAAACATAATCAGTATTATTCTCTTGATTTTTTTCGATGAATTCTGTTGGTTTATCTGCTCGAAGTACCATAGTCTGCATTCCGATTGGTGAAAAACTAAAATGTATTTTTGCTGATTTATCATCTAAACCTTTTCCTTCATAAGCCCTGATTTCAGGAAATTTTGCCTGTAATTCTGGCTCAAAATTAGAAGATTCCCAAACGGTAAATCGCTCTAAAACACCATTTGAGTTTGGAATTGTAATTTGTGAAGTAATACCTTTAGAATCTTTACCAGTTGTAGAAGCCAGTTTACTTTTTAAGAAATCTGTATTTAATTTGTAATGTAACCTTCCTGATTCAGATGAATTTACATTTTTACTTAAAGTCGAAACAGCACTTATCCGTTGCCATAAATCATCATTTTGAGCGTGAATTTCGGCACAACAAAAAATAAAAAATAATAAAAGTAATAGTCGTTTCATTCTAATCAGCATTTGAAAGATCAAAATTAAATGAATTAAATCAAATTCTTACAAATAAATAAGATTTAATCTTTTTTATTTAATGACTGACTCACTTTAAAAAAAAAGATTAAAAATCTCTTCAAAAATCGACTGTTCGTAGTGTAAAATTTCAAATAGATAGTATAAATTTGCACCATCTTAAATTATTTGTTTTGAAGCTCTTTCATTCTATAAACGATTTCCATTCGACCAAGAAAACTATTTTAACTCTTGGCACCTTTGATGGTGTACACATTGGTCATAAAAAAATTCTGGAACGAATTACTCAAAACACTGAAAACGGAAAATATGAGAGTTTAGTTCTTACATTTTTTCCGCATCCGAGAATGGTTTTGCAAGAGAAATCGGAAATTAAACTTTTAAATACGATTTCTGAAAAAACAAAACTTTTAGAAGAAACCGGAATCGAAAACCTTGTGATTCATCCGTTTAACGAAAGCTTCTCGAGATTAACTGCCGAAGAATTTGTGCATTCTATTTTAGTAGATCAATTTCATATTCAGAAAATTATTATTGGTCACGATCATCGTTTTGGAAGAAACAGAACCGCTAACATTGACGATTTAATTGCTTTCGGAGCCGAATATGGTTTTGAAGTGGAGCAAATTTCAGCACAGGAAATTCAGGATGTTTCAGTAAGTTCTACCAAAATCAGAAAAGCCTTAAACGAAGGAAATATGGATTTGGCCAATGACTATTTGGGATACAATTATTTTTTAAGCGGCGAAGTCGTAAAAGGAAAACAATTAGGGAGAACTATTGGTTTTCCAACAGCAAATATTCAAATTGAAGAAGATTACAAACTAATTCCGAAAAATGGCGTTTATGTGGTTAAAGCAAAAATCGATCAGAAAGAAGTTTTTGGTATGATGAATATTGGTTTTAATCCTACCGTAAACGGCGAAAAGCAAACTATTGAGGTGCATCTTTTTGATTTTGATGCCGATATTTATGGTCTAAAAATAGAAATTTCGTTATTAGACTACATTCGTGAAGAACAAAAATTTGGCTCCGTCGATTTGTTGAAAGCGCAATTAAATCAAGATAAAAAAACAGCTCTTGATTTCGTAAGCCAGCTTTAAAAAATTCCCGAAAATTACTTTTTGTTATTTTTAAATCATCGTACTTATTTTTTTAGTAAATTTGATATACAACTCTGTTTGTCAATAACATACTATTAACTTCTTTAAAAATAACCACTATGAAATTACCTAAAGAAATAACCAACGGATTTTTGATTTTCCTCGGAATTGGCATTTATTTTTTATTGATGAATGTATTAGGACTAGCTGATTTGTTTTACCTGCGTACACTCAATGTATTTTTTATATTTTATGGTGTAAACCGAACCATGCAAATGAACCTTCGCGAAGGCGAAACTAACTTTGTATCCAATGCAGTCTCAGCCATGACAACCTCTGTAGTGGGGGTATGCATGAGTGTTTTCGGATTATTGGTATATAGTTATGCACGTGGTGGAGACGCTTACGTACAAACATTATCAGAAACATTTATGTTTGGAGGAAATCCTTCAGTACCAACTTATTGCATTTGTTTGCTTTTTGAAGGTGTTGCCTCATCGGTCATTGTTACGTTAATGATGATGTTATACTGGAATAACAAATATATCGCCGATTAATATTTTTTAAATAAATCAACATTTAAACACTCTAAAATCATAGAATTATACTTTTTCATGATTTTAGAGTGTTTCTTTTTTGAAAATACCTGTCAAATATTCATTTACAGAAATACACATTGGTTGATTAGAACAATTTAACTACTTTTGAAGCATCAAAAAATTGCATCGATGAGCATTACAAAACACAATTGGACAAAAGACGAAATAATCGCCATATATAACAAACCTATGATGGACCTGCTTTATGAGGCAGCAACAATTCATAGAACAAAACACGATCCGAACGTTGTTCAGGTATCGACTTTATTATCTATCAAAACCGGAGGATGCCCTGAGGACTGTGGTTATTGCCCGCAAGCTGCACGTTACAATACAGGTGTTGAGGGAAATGATTTAATGAGTGTTAGCCAGGTAAAAGCTCAGGCTTTGCGTGCAAAATCAAGCGGATCATCTCGTGTTTGCATGGGAGCTGCGTGGAGAAACGTAAAAGATGGTGAAGAATTCGATCAGGTCTTGGAAATGGTTCGTACCATTAATAAATTGGACATGGAAGTTTGTTGTACACTGGGTATGATTACTGAAAACCAGGCACAGCGTTTGGCAGAAGCTGGTTTATATGCTTACAACCATAATTTAGATACTTCTGAAGACTATTATAAAGATGTTATTTCTACACGTGCTTTTGAAGACCGTTTAGAAACTATAGAAAACGTGCGTAAAACAAATGTTACGGTTTGCAGTGGTGGTATTATTGGAATGGGAGAAAGTATTGAAGACAGAGCCGGAATGCTTGTTGCGCTTTCAACTTTAAACCCTCAGCCAGAATCAGTGCCAATTAATGCATTAGTTGCTGTTGAAGGAACTCCAATGGAAGATGAAAAACCGGTAGAAATCTGGGAAATGATTCGTATGGTAGCAACGACAAGAATAGTTATGCCAGACACTCAGGTACGTTTATCGGCTGGAAGAACCAATATGAGCCGTGAAGGACAGGCGATGTGCTTTTTTGCAGGTGCAAACTCAATTTTTGCCGGAGATAAATTGCTGACAACTCCAAACCCGGATGTACACGAAGACATGAAAATGTTCGAAATGTTAGGCTTGATTCCGCAAAAACCATTTGTTAAAGTTTCGCAGCCTCAAACCGTAGAAGCAGCTGATTCTCAATTCGCTCCACTAGGAGAAAAACCAAAGTGGTCACGTCCCGGACATACTATTGAAAGAAACCTTGAGGCTTCGATCAAATCAAAAAATTAAGTAAAAGAATTCATATATCTCGATAAATATTTTTAAATTGCTTTTGACTTAGTGTCAGAAGCAATTTTTTATTTATCAAAGATGAAGTTAAAACAAATCGAAAGGGTAAAAAAAATCTCAAAATCTGATTTTATTTCCCAATACGTTAAAAAACAAATTCCAGTTGTTGTTGAAGAGCTGACCGAAGACTGGCCAGCTTATCATAAATGGAAATTGTCATATATAAAAGATATCGCAGGGGATACTGTCGTTCCATTATACGATGACAGACCCGTAAATCATGAAGATGGTTTTAATGAGGCGCATACTAAAATGCAAATGAGCGATTACATAGATCTTTTACAATCAAAACCTACCAACTATCGCATTTTTCTTTATAATTTAATGAAGGAAGTTCCAACATTAAAAAATGACTTTCTGTGGCCGGATATTGGCTTAAGGTTAGTCAAGCAAATGCCAATGTTGTTTTTTGGCGGAGAAAACTCGCGAGTATTTATGCATTATGACATAGATTATTCGAACATATTGCATTTTCATTTCCATGGCGAAAAACAATGTATGATCTTTCCTCCTGACCAATCAAAATATATGTATAAAGTTCCGCATGCATTGATTTCCAGAGAAGACATTGATTTTGATGATCCGGATTATGAAAAATTTCCTGCTCTAAAAAATGCGGAAGGTTATATTACCAATCTCAAGCATGGCGAAATGCTCTATATGCCGGAAGGTTATTGGCACTATATGAAATATCTGACTCCTGGATTTTCCATGAGTTTGCGTGCTTTTCCTAAAAACATTACTCATTTATCAAAAGCGGTCTATAATGTTTTTATCATGCGACATTTTGATATTATGATGCGAAAAATCAAAGGTCAGAAATGGATTGATTATAAAAACGAAAAAGCAATTCAGAATACAAATGAGAATCTGGCAAAATCAGCCTGACGGAAATAATAAAGCAGCTGTAAAAATAACAGCTGCTTTATTACTGATTTTAATATCAAAATACGATTTTATCACTTGTTGTATGTTTGTTTTCTAAAGTCGTTTTGACAACTAAAACCTGATTTTCTACTTTTAAATTCGGTATCTGCCACTGGTCAGCATTAATTTTATTTTTACTGTAAAGAAGTTTTCCGGTCAAATCAAAAATGGCAACTTCACTTATATTTTCCTTAGTCGATGTCACATTGATAATCTTATCTTTTACAAATACAAAAATAGCTTTGTCAGCATCTTTAAAATCACTTCTTTTTAAAGATTTATCCGTAAAACGAAGTACAAAACGATTGTCAAAAGTTCCTGTGGTTGTTGTAAAATTATAATTACTGGTTTGTAAATTATGAATGGTATTGGTCTTTTTATCTTCCAAAAAAATGGCATGTGTGCTCAGGTCACCATCAGCATGGTCAATCGAAATCGTAAATTCGCCGGCGATTATTGATCTATATCCCAGAGGAATAACATCAGTTTCCAGAAAAGGCACAGCACGCCCCTGAATTACCAACTTATTCAACTCGTTGATACTATAAAAATCCACGTATTTATTTGCATCAAGCGTAAGTGCATCATAAAGATTGTCCCATAAATTGGTTGCTCCCTCTACATATCCAATTAATATTTGTTTAAAAGCACCCTGCGTATTCGTGAAATTGAGCCAAAGTCGGTGTCGATCTAAATTTTCTTTACTTGCATTAGTAGTTTTAAAAAACTGACTATTATTGCCCGGAACGCGCATTGAATTGGTAAAAACGGCATTAAGCGTGGTTTTTGATTTCACAAAAAAAGATTGCCCCGCAGCAATATAACCTAATGGCGGATTCTGATTTCCCGGTGTTGTTGCGCCAGTACCGTCAAGATCTCCAATACTTATATCACCTGTTAAATTATAAATTGCATAATCATCACTGTCATAACGATATTTTCCATCGCCAACCGCACCGCTCGGAAGACTATTATGTGTCCAAAAAAGTAAAGTCCCATATAAATTAGCCGCATTATCAACAATAAACTGATCTGCATATATTGCCGAAGGATATGGATTTCCAATCAGATGAAATTTTTCGGGGGCAGACAATGGGACAGTAATCGGACCATTATTAGGAACTCCGGTAAATTGAGCATGATAAATTGCAGGTATATTAATATCAAAAGTCTGAGGTGCCCTGATCATATAACCATAACCTGGAATCATTGCCTGCGTCCCACCATTATTATACACCCATCCGGTCGATGGATCATAACTAAAATATTTATCAATTAAAGTATCAGGAGACAAATCTTTTAATGTAAAAGGAGGCGTTCGTGTAACTGGCGAAGACCAATAGGTAAAATCATAACGTCTAACTGGGGTTGTATTTCGTTTATAAATAATATTTCCGGTATTAATTGCATCGCTGGTTTGCAGTAAGCCCGCATTATTTTCAAAAGTTAATGTTCCGCCATTATTAGTTACAGAATTTACAATCGTTAAGGTATGATCCGAATTTACCACCACATTTACCCCTGAATTCACGACACAAGAGCAGCCCGTTAAATTTCCAGTTGTTTCATAATTTCCGGCAAATTCAATAATATCTGTCACTATTGGTGCTCTTCCTTTTGACCAGGAAGTCCCATTCCAAATGTTTGTGATTGGAGTATTAATATCAACACTCGCAGTTGCTGATGAAAGGCAGCTGGAATCTTCATGGATTGTAAAAGTATAATTTCCCGGAGCTAAATTAGGCACTGTAAAATTAGTTCCTGACCCTGAATAAGTTTTGGAAAATGTTCCGCTTTGAGTAATTGTCCAATTGGCAGTAGCAATCAGACCATTCAAAACTACACTTCCTGTTGGGTTAACGCAGGTTGGCTGAACGATTTGCCCCAATTGGGGTGCGGATGGTTTTGAAATAACTGTTACTGTTGCAGAATTCCCTGTAAAACCATTGTTTCTTGTACATATGTTTGCATCGGCAACAGAAACCAAGGTATAAATTGTTGAAGTGTTTACTGATGATGTAAAAGGAATAAAAGCTACCCCACTCGTTACGTTTGTTGCCGTACGATCGGCTCCACCATTTTCTTTATAAACGACAA
The DNA here is from genome assembly GCF_031458035.1 of Flavobacterium aquidurense. Taxonomy (GTDB): domain Bacteria; phylum Bacteroidota; class Bacteroidia; order Flavobacteriales; family Flavobacteriaceae; genus Flavobacterium; species Flavobacterium aquidurense_C. The sequence continues at coordinate 15,033 of NZ_JAVDXR010000012.1, read as the reverse complement.
CATAAGGCCCAGTACCCGCCGTACCGGTAAAGGTTAATTGCGGAGAACCAGTCGCGCAAAATGGTCCGTTGGCACTTAAACTTCCCTGCGGTAATGGATTTACTGTTACGGTTGTTGGTGTAGAAAAATCTAAACCACAAACTCCGCTTTGAACTACTGCCCTAAATTGAGTAGTTTGCGTTAATGCGCCTGAAGTATAATTTACCGTTGTATTCGGAATATCAACCCAACTGGTAAAAGGACTCACAGCATATTGCCACTTTAAAACTGAACCCGTATGACCTGTCAATAGCAATGCCGCACTTGTTAAACCACTACAAATTGTTGTACCACCACTAACCTCTCCTCCAACGGTAGCTGCTGAAATAGTAATGTTTGCCGTATTATTTGAAGATATATTGCTGACACATACTCCGGATGTTAAATTGGTAATTGTAATTGTTCGCGTTGCTGCAGCGGTAAGTGCATCTGCGAAAAAACTTCCTGTACCTGCAGTGTTAACAGTCATTTGTTTCGTTAATCCTACTACGGCAGGATTACTAAGATTGTAGGTTACCGTATAAACTCCAACTGGTAAAGAAGCCGCACTTGATGTTAAAGTTACTGTTGAACTTCCGGTCGTGGTACAGACATTTGTTGCTGTGATACCTGAAATATTGTATGTTGGACAAGTATAATTAATACTCACCTGACCAGCGGCTCCGGCTCCTCCAAGTTGACCAGCACCTCCAGGTGATTGTACAGCACCACTTCCTCCTCCTCCTGGCGGAGCTCCTGCATTTCCGGGTGCATTTCCTATTAATGCGATGGCGACACCAGAACCTCCAGATCCTCCACTTGGAAGAGCTCCGGACCCCCCGGACCCTGATACAAGTATTGATAATATTGCTGTAACTCCGGGGCCACCATTGCCACCATCAGCCGTTGTAGTACCGGATGAAGCCGAAGCCTTACCACCTGCACCACCTGCAGGAGTTGTTCCACTATTATTTGCATTACCTCCTTCTCCTCCTACAGCTTTTATTACATTTTCAAAACCTGTGATCGTTGAAGTACCCCCAGTAGCACCAACACCTGTAACCACTCCGGCAGCTTGCTTGGCAACAACCACATTTAAAGTTGTTCCCGGCACTACAGTAATTATGGACATAGCATAAGCACCGCCGCCGCCGCCTGCGCCACCACGACCATTTAGAGTAAGAGGTGCAGCTCCTGATGCACCACCACCAGCACCACCACCACCCCATGCCTGAACAGTCATTTGGGTAATTCCGGCAGGGACATATAAAGATCCATCTAAGTTAAACGTATGTGGAGGTTGAGCCCATAGAGAAGTAGAAACCAAAAATAAGAGCAATACTAACTTTATTCTGGAAAAAGAAATTTCTTTTTTATGAAGCGTTATAAGAAAAAAATCGAAAATTGAAAATTGAAATAAAAACAGCAGTGTAGGTAAATAATTTTTCATACGGGAGCATTTTTAATAATTAAAAAATCAGTTTCAAACTCAATGAAAATCATTTCAAAATTTTAAATACCTCATAGTCGAACAGAAATACCAAGAGTACTCTGAGCATGGTAGAAATACAAGAAGAATCGAAAAGTACTTTTTGTTTATTTAATGGGGTATTCAAATTTTACAATCAGTCTTTAGGCAGATAAAACTAAAAGGGTTTACTTTTAGTATTTTTTAAAAAGAAGTTACTTGAGTGTATTACAACGGGCTTTTATGTATGTTTATCGAACGAAAACAACAACAAGGTACGATTTCTTTTACAATACCACCAAAATATTTAACTTAAAAGACTGAACTTTAACATTATAAACGATGAAATGCAACCGTAAAAAAATATTGTAAAAGAGAAATTCTGATAAATTTTATTAAAAGGGCATAAAAAAAATCATTCCGCAAAGCGAAATGGTTTTTCTTTTTCTTAACTGTAAACGCCTAGAAAAGAATTTTTGTGGTTGAAAAACTATTATTATCCAAAGAAACTTTTACTAGCAAAACCTGTTTTTCTGATTGCAAATCTGCTATGTTAAAGCTAGTAGAGCCAACTTGGCTGTTATTATAAAGAAGTTTTCCGGAGAGATCAAAAATTGCAACTTCACTAATGTTTACAATAGTCGACACAACATTGATCACTTTTTCATCGACCGATATCAGGACGGATTGTACAGGTTTTGCAAAATCTACTTTTCTAAGTGCCTTGTTGGTATAACGAAGTATAAAACGATTGGTAAATGTTCCGGCGGTCGTGACAAAAGTGTAATCACCAGCACGCAAATCATGAATAATATTAGTTTTTTTATCTTCCAAATAAATGTCATGTGTGGTCAGATCACCATCAGCGTGATCAATTGAAATTGTCAAATCTCCGTCACTTGCCGATTTATAACCTAAAGGAACAAAGTCAGACTCTGAAAAGGGTAAAGCACGCGCTTGAATAACAAGTTTCTTATCTTCATTTATACTATAAAAATCCAAATATTTATTAGTATCTAAAGTAACTGCATCATAATTAAGATCCCATGAATTAGTTGCTTCTGCTACATAGCCCACTAATATTTGTTTAAAAGCACCTTGCAGATTAGTCAGATTAATCCAAACACGATGACCTTCTTCGTTTTCTATATTACTACTTCCGACAGATGCAGTTTGAGCATAGAAAAAAACAGGCAGGCAAATCGACAAAATGAGTACGTACTTTTTATTCATTTACATAGTATTTAAATTCAACAATCAATAATTTAAATCGCATAGATATCGTACTAAAAATTCTCTTAGTACTTTAATCTGTAGATAAGTTAATTGAAATTTGAAGGCCTCAAATGTAATGCGACAAGGGATTAACAATTTACATAATTTGACACAACTATTTAAAAAACAATCCATTATAATTAAATGAATAAAAACCATTAAGTAATTTCGCATAAATAAATCTTAATAAAGCTGTTCATCATTTAAAATATGTTAATCATCTATCAAAAAAATCAAGATCATTTTAATTTGTTTCAGAATTAAGATGAGTTTTAAAATATTTTACAAACAAACCGAATCAAAAACGTCGTCAAAGCACTTTTTACTAAAAAATTTATTCAAAAAAAATCCATTTATCAATGACAAATGGATTTTAGAATTTCTAAAAAAGACTTTTTTAAAACAGAATTTTTGTAGTGGCTACTTTTCCATTTTCTAATGTTGTTTTTACCAATAAAACCTGATCCTGTAATTTTAAATTTAATATTTGTAATTCGGTATAATCTATTTTCTTTTTATTATAAAGAAGTTTTCCCGAAACATCAAAAACTGAAACTTCATTAATAATTTCTTTTGAGTCAATTTTAATGATTGCATCTTTTACCGAAACTAAAACTTCTTGTTCGGCCTTTTCGAAATCATTAGTTTTCAAAGTATAATCTTTAAATCTAATTACAAAACGATCGTTAAAAATTCCGTTTAGGGCCATAAAAAAATAAGGCCCATTCTTCAAATTATGCATAACTTTAAGATCTTTATCTTCAAGGAAAATATTATTTGAAGTAGCAAACAAACCATCTTTATGGTCGATGCTAATATTAAAATTACCGTTATTATTCGTTGTAAAACCCAGCGGAATAGAATCTTCTTCTTCAAAAGGCATAGCCCTGCTCTGAATTGCAATTTTTTTATCTTCAACAATACTGTAAAAATCCACAAATTGATTTCTGCTAATAGGTTCTGCATCATAATCTTCATCATACAAATTTGTCGCCCCACCAATATATCCAAGCAAAATCTGTTTAAAAACTCCTTCTTCATTTTTTAGATTTAGCCATATACGGTGTTTTTCAATTTCATTTTCCGCCTTGTTATTTGCCTGTTTAAAAAAAATAGTATTTCTTTCAATCATTCGCATACTGTCGTTAAATTCTATGACATCATTTTTTTTACTAACAACAAAAAATGACTGACAGGAGGCAATGGTTTGATCAGGAATAGTTTCATTAACACCGGAAGACAAAGCACCTCTTGTACCTATACCTCCCAATAAATTATAAATTGCATAATCATCACCGTTGTATTTATAATTAGTAACCGGCGTATTATGCGTCCAGAAATAAAGTGTCCCTTTTATTTTAGATCGATTTTTTTCCAGAAAAACATCAGCATTTATAGTTGACGGATAAGGATTTCCGACTAAATTAAATGTTTTTGCATCTCCGCATTCTACTTCGATTTTACCATTATTAGGAATACCTTTAAAAGTTGCTTCGTATTTTGATGGAATTGTTGTCGAAAAATATTGAGGCCCTCTAATCATATAGCCAACTCCCGGAGTCATAGTGTTTAAAAGGTTTTCATACCGCCAGCCTTTTGAAACATAATCATATGAAAAATACTTATCAATCAATGTATCCGGAGAAACATCAACTAATTTCTGATAATCAACAGGTGATGACCAAAAAGTAAAATCGTATTTTAAAATTGGTGAAGAATTTCTTTTTAGATGAATTATTCCGGTATTAATTATCTGGTCATCTGATTGATATAAATTTGCGCCTTCATCCAGAATTAAATTTCCCATGCCAAAATACGAAAATTCAATTTCTAAAGTATTACCACCTAAAAGTGTAACTGTTTTTCCTTCATTAATACTGCAACTGCATACATTTGCCGCTGTCAAAGAAGTATAATCTTCCTTAAAAGATATTTCTTTTCCGCCAGAAGGCAAGCCATTCGACCAGTTTACCCCATCCCAGGTTGTGGCATCTAAACATAGTTTTAACCTTGCTATTCTATGTTTAGATACTCCTGAAACCGAGTTAAAATCTCCCCCAATCATTAATCTTTGATTTGCGGTAAAACTCATCGAATACAGTTTATTGTTAAGATGAGCATCAAAGGAAACATCAAAATCACCAGATTTCAATAGACGAACCAATCGCATTGAAATATTGTTTTTATATGTTCCGGCAAAAGTACCGCCAACTAAAATACGGTCGTCGGGCTGTATTAAAATCGTTCGTACATCGCCCTTGTTAAAACCGGAACCTGATTCAAAAGTGGTGTCCAGACTTCCATCAGAATTTAATCGGGAAATTCGTTTTTGCGAAAATCCGTTGAACATTAAAAAAGATCCTCCCAATATTATTTTTTGATCTGACTGTAAAGCCATAGTGTAAACGTATTTATCAAAACCAGTTCCAATATTAAAATCTGAATCGATGCTTCCATCTGAATTTAACCGAACCAGACGGGGCATTAAATGACCGTCAAAACTGCTAAATCGCCCGGCAATCAAGATTTTTCCATCAGGCTGTATCAAGATTGTTTCAATAATTCCATCAGCTCCAATTCCAACATTAAAACTTGTATCATAGGAACCATTTGGCAATAATCGAACTATTTTTCCCGCCGACGAGCCATTATAATGACTAAAGCTCCCGCCAACAATTATTTTTTTATCTGATTGAATAGCCATTGCATATACCTGATTATCAAATCCTATTCCGATATTGAAAGTTTCATCAATCGCCCCATCAGATAAAATTCGAATAATCCGATTTTGAGTTATTTCATTATATTTTGTAAAACTTCCTCCGCAAATAATCTTGCCGTCAGATTGTACTGCGGCCGCTTTTATGGTATTATTAGCTCCTGATTGCATTAAATTGAAATTCGGATCACTTGCTCCATTTTCTAAAAGACGAGCAATTCGGGAAGCAAAAACCCCATTAAATTTTTTAAAATTCCCAAATACCATTGTCTTCTTATCGTCTAATGATAAAACTTTCAAAACTGAATTATCGAAACCAACTCCCGCCGATAAATACCCGGTATCATATTCTCCTTCAGCATTAATTTTTGCTAATCTTCCCTGATTCAATCCATCAAAAACTGAAAATGAACCACCAATATACCACGCACCTTCCAAATCTTTAGCTAAAGCTAAAACTGATGCTGACCCAGGTCCTGAACCGAAATTAATATCCGTTTTAAGGATTCCGTCAGAATTTAAAATACAAACCCTGTTAACTTCAGCACCATTGTAGTAACCTGTAAAAGATCCGCCAATCATAATGTCTCCTGACGTATCAACTTTAATAATCTGAACAGCATCTGAGCTAAACCCCGAACCGAACATAAAGCTAGTATCAATAGTCCCTTCATTATTAATTCGAATAATCCTGTTGGCAATACTTCCATTATAATTTGTAAACTTTCCTCCTAAAATAATTTTCCCATCAAGCTGAACAGCCATAGCACTTACATCATCATCAAAACCTGATCCACTATTAAAGCTTGTATCCACCTCACCATTACTGTGGATACGAACAATTCTATTGGCCGGAATGGCATTAAAAGAAGTAAAATTTCCGGTAAGTACAATTTTCCCGTCAGGCAAAATACAGGCATTTGTAATATTTGATGAAGAGCCGGAACCCGTTATAAAAGAAGTATCTAAAGCTCCGTTTGGTAAAAGTCGGGCAATTCTGTTTACAGTCAAGTTATTGTATTTCGTAAAACTTCCTACGATTATAATTTTCCCGTCAGACTGTAGAGAAATCCCATATATAATTCCTGTCGTTGCAGCAATTGAAGTATCAAAAGAGGCATCATAAGATCCGTCAGTATTTAAACGAATTAATCTACCGCAACTTATTCCATTATAGGCAGTAAAACTTCCTCCAACAATTATCTTTCCGTCAGATTGAACACAAAAAGTATAAATTTTACCATTGAAGCCAGTTCCGGTATTAAAGTTCTCGTCTGTAACTCCATCAGGTTTTAAACGGGTTAGGTAAATGGAAGATTTTCCATTAAGATTTAAATAATCACCTCCTACAAGCAAGTTTTGATCCGGTTGCACAAACAATGCTCTGACTGTATTATCAAAACCATCTCCTGTTAATCCGTCATCGAGAGTGTTAAAAGTTACATCTACTTTTCCTTGTTGTGCATAAATTTGTGTTTTACAGAGGAAATTTAGTAAAAGTAGTGATAAAAGCAAGTTTCTAATCAAAATGAGAATATTTAGGTTAATAATGTATTGTAAGAATTAACCGTAATTTAAACCCCTTTTTAAAATTAAGCAATACCTACATTTAGTGATATTTAGTTGCTTTTAAATTCATAAAAAAAGACGCACCAAATTTATAGTGCGTCTCCTTTTTCAATATTTTTTTTTCTTAAAACAGTATTTTCTTAGTTGTTATATTGCCATTTACCAAAGTTACTTTAATTAATAGCACCTGATTTTCGGCTTGTAGATTTGAAATCTGTAGTTCAGTTGTTCCGATTTTCTTTTTGTCGTAAAGTACTCTTCCTGATATATCGAAAATTGCAACATCTTTAATTTCTTCTTTAGCAGATGTTACTTTGATGATTTTATCTTTTACCGAAATTAAAAGTCCGTTTTCGACATTTTCAAAATCCCCGGTTCCAAGAGTTTTATTGGTGTAACGCAATACAAAACGATCTGTAAATGTTCCAATGGCGGTCGTAAAAGTATAGTCTCCAGCACGTAAATCTGTTATTGTTCCTGTTTTTTTGTCTTCTAAATAAACAGCCTGGGTATTAAAGAATCCGTCTGCATGATCAATAGCAATTGTAAAGTTTCCTTCGATTTTTGTCACGTACCCAAGAGGAACCAAATCGGATTTTTCAAAAGGTAATGCACGCCCCTGAACGGTCAATTTTTTTGTATCATTAATACTGTAAAAATCAACAAATGAATTTCCGCTGATTGTTGGTCCATCATAGTTAAAGTCCCAGTCATTTGTTGCGCCATCAAGATATCCAATTAAAACCTGCTTAAAACTTCCTTGCGAATTCGTCATATTCAGCCATAAACGATTTTTATCTGTATCTTCTGAATCAGTAGTTTTAAAAAACTGATTATTATTAGCACCTACTCGCATATCATTTGTAAAAACAGCTTTAATAGTTGTTGCACTTGGCTTCATAAAGAATGCCTGTCCTGTAGCAATTTTTCCTGTTGGCGCAATTTTATAACCCTGGGCCGAGGTAGCTCCATTTGAAGTTGCTGTAGAACCGGTTAAGCTGTATACTGCATAATCTGCGCTGGAATAAGCGTATGTACCAGTTCCTGTACTTGCAGGACTAGTATTGTGTGTCCAGAAATACAAAGCACCTACATCAGATCCTAAATTATGATTTATTTTTATAAATTGAGTTGCATCCAATGCTGAGGGATATGGATTTCCAACTAAATTATATTTATTACCTACAATTGTAATTGGAATATCACCATTATTTGGTTTTCCAGTAAATATAGCTTTATAAATTGCTGGCGTGTTAATATCAAAAGTTTGAGGCGCTCTAACATTATAACCACTACCGGGTACCATTACCTCAGTCCCATAATTGTTATACACCCATCCTGTTGAAGGATTATAACTAAAAAATTTATCAACTAAAGTATCCGGCGACAAATCATGAAGTGTAAAACCTGGCGAACTTGTGACAGGGGTTGACCAGTAGGTAAAATCGTAACGACGTACCGGAGCTGTATTTCTCTCAACTACAAATGATTTAAAATCACCAGTATAAGCATCTGTATTGGTATTAGTCTGCATTAATGATGCGTTGCTTTGCAACAAAAGCTTACCGCCTGTACCTACAATTATATTTTCATTTACCGTTAAAGTTTTGTCAGCCGGTATTGTAAAAATAACTCCGGGATTTATTGTACAAGAACAAACTTTAAGATCTCCCTTTAACGTGGCATTACCTGATATTATAAGAGCTGGTGTGTTTGTTGGAAGAGGATCTGTTTCCTTATATTCAACTGCGAGATTAATAAAATCAATAGCAATGTTTGCATCTGCCCCATCTTCTCTAAGACGAACATCAACTCTTGAATTTTTGTTCAATACATAAGTGCCATTGATCGGTGTTCTTGCAGTTGTATAACCTGCTTGTGTATGAATTAAAACATCATCAATATAAATTTCGGCATAATCATCAGAGTTAACCAATTCTAATTTATAGTTCCCACAAGGAAATCCCTGACGTTTATAAACAATTGCAAACTGATCGACTCCCATCGGGGCACCTTGCCAATTAGCAGCATATGATGGTGATTTTGTTTTGTTCCAATAGGCTTGCGTATCGATACTTGTATTTGTGTCAACATAAGTTCCAGCGTAGCTTGCTGCAGGATATGTTGTATCTGGTAGCGTAAAACCATAAACATTCCATTTGTTAATTCCGTATGGATATGTGGCAGTCGTTTGTACCTGACCGTACATAAACGAAACCCTGGATGCTTCCAAATTTTCGTAATATTCTAAAACAAAATGATGAATTCCTGCTGTTAATGTAACTTGTACAGCATAAGCTGTGTAAGCATGGGTGCCCCAAGAATTTGTTGGGCTAGTTGTAATCGGATTTCCATCAATGGATAATCGTACTCCGTCATCCCCTCCTATAGTAAAATTATAAGTTCCGGCTGGAATATCTGCATCCATCAAATACTTCACAAAAAACTTATCCGAGGGTGCCGCTCCGCAAAATACGTTTGCTGCTCGAGAAATGTCTCCGGTAATTGCCCCATCCCCAACATTACGGTCGAAAACAGGACTCTCTACAACAGATCCAACATAGGTATCGGCAGCAGGGGTGCCTGTATAGGTATAAACATATCCTTTCCAGAAATTAACTCCCGGAGTTGGTGTTGCTGTACATATTGGTGTAGTTCCATTTATAAAAACTGTTGCCGATGAATAACTTGAATTAGCATTTCGAATCGTGTAAGTAAAAGAATCTGTTCCGGTAAAATTGCTTGCCGGAGTAAAAGTTACACTGTTTAAACCGTTTACCGTTACTGTACCCTTTGAAGGCTGTGTTACTGTTATTGCTTGCAGAGCAGAATCGCCAAGAACATCATTTCCTAAAATCAACACTGTAGCAGGCTGATTTGTTGGTGAATCTACATAGTCGTCATTTGCCAATAAACTATTGGTATCTTTTACACTTCCCTTGATATTGGTTCTGGTTCTAAATTGAAAATTATCATTTGTATTGTAAACATACAGACGAAAATAGATTGTTTCACCCGGCGATAAAGAATTCAAATCTGAAGCAAAATCAGGGTTTATAGTAGTCCAGCTTCCTGAACTTACAGTTACAGGAACTAATGTTTTTACACCATTTGCGAACGTACTGCTTTTTGAATAGTCAATTTTGAATTTTTGCTGTTTACCATTACCGCTATTAGTATCCTGATTTCTAAAAGTAAAGCCAAAAGTAGTCAGATCTACCTTGTGTTTTAAATCAGCTGAAATTTTAAATTCTATATATTTTGATGTATCATTAGAATTATTTGCAGATGGCCAGTTACCCGTAATATAAAATGGATTGCTAGAATCTTCATCATTTTTGTAACTCAAAGAAACTCCTCCTAAATTATTAATCCTATCAGAGGAAACATAAGGCGAGAAAACAGAAGGATTATATCTGTTTGCACTATCTTTTCCGTCCCAAATCACTAAGGCTTCAGGCAGATCATCTGTTACATTTACTTCAATGGTTGCTTCAGAATAGGGGTCTGTACTATTGCTAATTCTATATTTAAAAGTTGCTTTTCCTGTAAAATCTTTCGCCGGATTAAATGTCATAGTCTTATCCGGATTTATAATAACTGTTCCCTGAGATGCTAACAGAGGGCTTGAAATTATAATTGAATTTACGTTTTCTTTTTTCACATCGTTACTCAAAGGCGCAATGTTTATACCAACGTTTTTGATGGTTTTAACATAATCATTGATGGCTAATATCTTATTCGCATCAAAGCTTGAAATTTTTCCTTTTACAGTAGCTGGCAATGGATTTGTACCATTGGCCGCTCTAATGTGGAAATTATCCGTAGAGCCATAAACATAAACTCTTACATAAACCGTTTCACCGGCCAATACTGGATTAATTTCTGCTGAAAAAGTCGGATTTACTGTAGCCCAGGTAGTTGTGGCAATCGTTTCCGAAACTAAAGTTTTTACATTAGTTTTAAACGCATTGTCTTTCGAATATTGAATTTGAAATTTTTCGGTGTTTCCCTGAGTGCGATAAGTAAAGCTAAAAGTTGTTAAATCAGCTTTATAATTTGCAGTAGGTGCAATTTTAAACTCGATATATTTAGCAGAATCATATCCTCCTTCATTTTGTTGCGGATTTGGCCATCCACCGGTCATGAAAAATGGAGTGGTGTCCCATCCATCAATATAACTTGGTGCTTGCCCTGAAGTTACATTCAGATCCTGTATCGTAATTCCAGTGTTCGCTACCGGTTTAAATGGAGTAGCAATTACTGCCGCATTCCATTTTAAGAGTTCGACTTCCTGAGCAAATCCAAAAAAAGGTAACAATAAAAATAAAAGTAAAGTTTTCTTCATACTAAATGTTTTCTATCAGCTTGTTATGCGGGCATAGTATTTTTTTGCCGGCACAAAGATAGATACATGTACGAGTTAGATAAAACAGCGGTTTTTAGAATGGGCAATTAATCGATAAAAAGCATATAAATTCGATGAAATACATTTAGAAAGTCTGCATTTTACGTTATTTCTTATAAATAGAAACTGAAAAACACAACAAATAACTCAAAATTTGACCCGTAAAAGTCTATTTTTTAAATTTATAATGACAAAAACGCGAGTTTAGGAAAAAATTCGCAAGAAAATGAAAATTCCGAATGAATGACTTTTCTGATTAATCAAGCCATTATTAAACACTGATTTAAAAAGATTTTTTTTGATTCATTCTGGTGAGAAAATAAAACTATTCCATTTCTAATTCTTTTACCTTATCGTAAACTAAATTGCTTTCATATCCTCTTCGCAACATATAATCGCAGAATTTTTTTCTCTTTTTCAGAGTGTTTTTTTCCTGAATACTATTCCAACATCTATCTGAAAGATTTTCGAAAGTAGTTTCGTATTCTTCCGGTGAAATTTCTTTAAGTGCCAGCGTAATGTTTGTCGAAGAAATCTGTTTGGCTTTGAGTTCATTTACAATCCTAATTTTACCCCAACTTTTCATTCGATGTTTACCTCTTGCAAAGCTGCAGGCAAATCGTGTTTCATTTAGAAAATTTCTTTCAATCAATTGAACTACAATAGAATCTATTTCATCCGAAGTCATTTTTAGGCTATATAACTTAGTCACAACTTCAGCATGACAGCGCTCCTGATAGGCACAAAAATGCTCTAATTTCAACAAAGCTTCTTTAGCAGTGCAAATTGTATTCATGCGGTTTTTCTTTCTTTTTTAACTATTTCGCCTAAAAATAGTCATTTAGTTGTTAATTTTTAAGTATTATTTTTAGCAATTATCAAAAATATTTTTTCCTAAAAGGTTGTATATGTGTGGAATTATAATATTTTTGTACGCGAATACCACTAGTTTAAATTTGTTTAAAAGACAAGATTCTAGCTTAATTTTCAATTGTTTAAAAAGCCAAATTTACGGTACTGCGTTAAAAATATAGTACTATTTTTTTGATTTCTTTTGACGCCAAAAACAAATTTAAATACCACGCCTTATATGATTCAAAAATTACTTTTTTGTACATTATTCTTTATTATTTCATTTTTTTCTTACGGACAAAGTCCTCAAACATTTAATTCATCTGGAAATTTTGTTGTTCCCCCGGGTGTTACCTCACTTACTGTAGAAGTATGGGGTGCTGGTGGTGCTGGTGGTGGCTCAACAGGAGGAGACTCTTCTGCCGGAGGAGGAGGAGGAGGAGGAGCATACACTAAAAACACATCAGTGCCAGTTCTAGCCAATGCTAGCATTCCATTTATTGTTGGAACTGGTGGAATTGGTGGTACAACCGGAAACGGTGGCAATGGACTTTCTTCTTCTTTTTTAACAGTTTCGGCAGGCGGAGGATTCGGTGGTAGAGGGAGTGTTAATGGAGGTACTGGAGGTGCCAGAGGTACTGGAGGAACTAATGGAGGGAATGGTGCAGACGGAAATACTTACGGACCAGTAGCATTATCTGGAGGTGGAGGTGGAAGCGCAGGATCTGGGGGTGCGGGTGGCAATGCATCCGATGCAACAGGAGGTAATGCAGGTAATATTGATGGCAGTGCCGGTGCTGGAGGAGTTCTGGGAGGTAGGATTTTTGGTACCAGCTTTGGTGACAATGGTTCAAATGGAACTTCACCTGGTTCAGGAGGAAGTGGAGGAGCAGGGAATAATTATGTTGGAGGAAATGGTGGTAATGGACAAATAAGAATTTCATGGAACTGTCCTGTATATACATTAACCTCTCCGACAACTGCATCTTCAAGTTGTGGAAGTGGAAAGTCAACTGTTAGACTTACTTCGACAACTTTACCAAATGGAACTTATAATGTAACATATAGTACTACTAACCCAAATTCGAGTGGTAATACTGCAAGTATGACTTTTAATGCTGGAACTGGAACGTTTCTTTCTAAAACATTATCAGCAACTTCAACAATAACTGTTAATAGTATTGAAATAGGAACCGCGCCTTCAACGTGCTCTTTTAATGTTACTTCTAATAATACTGCTACAGCAACTGTAAATACATTGCCTGGAGCACCAACAATTTCTGCTTCTGGCCCATTAACTTTTTGTGCCGGCGGAAGTGTTACCTTAACATCAAGTGTCGCAACAAATAATTTATGGTCTACCGGTGCAACAACACCAAGCATAACTGTTAGCGCGACTGGGACTTATACCGTTCGAGCTATCAATACAACAACTCTTTGTCAAAGTTTGCCTTCCGCAGGAACAACAGTTACGGTAACTCCAAAACCTGTAATAAACGCCATGGGAACTTCAGCATGCAGCGGAGCATTATTCACGGCAGCTCCTGTGGATGGAACCAATGGTACGGTTCCAGCAACAACAACATATACATGGACTGCCCCAACTGCAGTCACAGGATTATCTGGAGGCATTGCAGGAAGTGGAGCAACCATAACAGGAACATTGACAAACTCAACCAATGCCGCTTTGTCAACAACTTATAGCGTTACACCGGTTACAGCTGGATGTACAGGGACACCATTTAATTTGACAGTTACCGTAAATCCAAAACCAGCAATAAATGCTATGGGAACTTCAGCTTGTAGTGGTGCATTATTTACCGCAACTCCTGCAAATTCAACCAATGGTGTGGTTCCGGCAACAACAACATACACGTGGACTGCCCCAACTGCAGTCACAGGATTATCCGGAGGCGTTGCAGGAAGTGGAGCAACCATAACAGGAACATTGACAAACTCAACCAATGCCGCTTTGTCAACAACTTATAGTGTTACGCCAATTACAGCCGGATGTACCGGGACACCATTTAATTTAACGGTTACAGTAAACCCAACTCCAGCAATAAATGCTATGGGAACTTCAGCTTGTAGTGGTGCATTATTTACCGCAACCCCTGCAAATTCAACTAATGGTGTGGTTCCGGCAACAACAACATACACGTGGACTGCCCCAACTGTAGTCACAGGATTATACGGAGGCGTTGCAGGAAGCGGAGCAACCATAACAGGAACATTGACAAACTCAACTAATGCCGCTTTGTCAACAATTTATAGTGTTACGCCAGTTACAGCCGGATGTACCGGGACACCATTTAATTTAACGGTTACAGTAAATCCAACTCCAGCAATAAATGCTATGGGAACTTCAGCTTGTAGTGGTGCATTATTTACCGCAACCCCTGCAAATTCAACCAATGGTGTGGTTCCGGCAACAACAACATACACGTGGACTGCCCCAACTGTGGTAACAGGATTATCCGGAGGCGTTGCAGGAAGCGGAGCAACCATAACAGGAACATTGACAAACTCAACCAATGCCGCTTTGTCAACAACTTATAGTGTTACGCCAGTTACAGCCGGATGTACGGGAACTGCGTTTAATTTGACAGTTACAGTAAACCCAACTCCAGCAATAAATGCCATGGCAACTTCAGCATGCAGCGGAACATTATTCACGGCTGCTCCTGCAAATACAACTAATGGCGTGGTACCTGCAACAACAAC
>NZ_JAVDXR010000011.1:0-157215 GCF_031458035.1 Flavobacterium aquidurense | reverse complement strand
GACGGGGTAGCGTTATCAACCGTTTTAACAACTCGTAAATCCGTACTTGCCACTGGCACTGGTGTACTTGTAGCGGTATTGTTTGCTGGTGTAGGATCTGGTTCAGTTCCGGTGATTGTAGCCGTGTTGGCATACACTCCGGTAGCTTTAACCGTAGCCACTACCGTTAAGGTTGCGTTGGCTCCGTTTGCCAAACTGCCTATGGTCCAGTTTGGTGATGACCAGGTTCCTTTGCTTGGAGTCGCGCTTACCAATGTATAACCTGATGGCAATGCATCTGCAATGCTTACGCCTGTAGCATCGCTTGGTCCGTTATTGCTGGCTGTTATGGTGAAAGTAACGTTGGTTCCCACTGACGGGGTAGCGTTACTAACAGTTTTCGTAACTCGTAAATCTGCACTTGCTACTGATCCCGGCGTACTTGTACTTGTGTTATTTCCCGGTGTAGGGTCTGGCTCGATTCCCGTGATTGTAGCCGTGTTGGCATACACTCCGGTAGCTTTAACGGTAGCAATCACTGTTAAAGTTGCGTTGGCTCCGTTTGCCAAACTGCCTATGGTCCAGTTTGGTGATGACCAGGTTCCTTTGCTTGGAGTTGCGCTTACTAATGTATATCCTGATGGCAATGCATCTGCAACACTTACTCCCGTGGCATCACTTGGTCCGTTATTGCTTGCTGTTATGGTGAAAGTAACGTTGGTTCCCACTGACGGGGTAGCGTTATCAACCGTTTTAACAACTCGTAAATCCGTACTTGCCACTGGCACTGGTGTACTTGTAGCGGTATTGTTTGCTGGTGTAGGATCTGGTTCAGTTCCGGTGATTGTAGCCGTGTTGGCATACGATCCGGTGGCTTTAACGGTAGCAATCACTGTTAAAGTTGCGTTGGCTCCGTTTGCCAAACTGCCTATGGTCCAGTTTGGTGATGACCAGGTTCCTTTGCTTGGAGTCGCGCTTACCAATGTATATCCTGATGGCAATGCATCGGCAACACTTACTCCAGTGGCATCGCTTGGTCCGTTATTGCTTGCTGTTATGGTGAAAGTAACGTTGGTTCCCACTGATGGGGTAGCGTTACTAACAGTTTTGGTAACTCGTAAATCTGCACTTGCTACTGATCCCGGCGTACTTGTACTTGTGTTATTTCCCGGTGTAGGGTCTGGCTCGATTCCCGTGATTGTAGCCGTGTTGGCATACACTCCGGTGGCTTTAACGGTAGCAATCACTGTTAAAGTTGCGTTGGCTCCGTTTGCCAAACTGCCTATGGTCCAGTTTGGTGATGACCAGGTTCCTTTGCTTGGAGTTGCGCTTACCAATGTATATCCTGATGGCAATGCATCGGCAACACTTACTCCCGTGGCATCACTTGGTCCGTTATTGCTTGCTGTTATGGTGAAAGTAACGTTGGTTCCCACTGACGGGGTAGCATTATCAACCGTTTTAACAACTCGTAAATCCGTACTTGCCACTGGCACTGGTGTACTTGTAGCGGTATTATTTCCCGGTGTAGGGTCTGGCTCGGCTCCCGTGATTGTAGCCGTGTTGGCATACACTCCGGTAGCTTTAACCGTAGCAATCACTGTTAAAGTTGCGTTGGCTCCGTTTGCCAAACTGCCTATGGTCCAGTTTGGTGCACTCCAGGTTCCTTTGTTTGGAATCGCGCTTATCAATGTATATCCTGATGGCAATGCATCGGTAATACTTACTCCCGTGGCATCGCTTGGTCCGTTATTGCTGGCTGTTATGGTGAAAGTAACGTTGGTTCCCACTGACGGGGTAGCGTTATCAACCGTTTTAACAACTCGTAAATCTGCACTTGCCACTGATCCCGGTGTACTTGTACTTGTGTTATTTCCCGGTGTAGGATCTGGCTCTGTCCCCGTGATTGTAGCCGTGTTGGCATACGATCCGGTAGCTTTAACGGTAGCAATCACTGTTAAGGTTGCGTTGGCTCCGTTTGCCAAACTGCCTATGGTCCAGTTTGGTGATGACCAGGTTCCTTTGCTTGGAGTCGCGCTTACTAATGTATATCCTGATGGCAATGCATCGGCAACACTTACTCCCGTGGCATCGCTTGGTCCGTTATTGCTGGCTGTTATGGTGAAAGTAACGTTGGTTCCCACTGACGGGGTAGCGTTATCAACCGTTTTAACAACTCGTAAATCGGTACTTGCCACTGGCACTGGTGTACTTGTACTTGTGTTATTTCCCGGTGTAGGGTCTGGCTCTGTCCCCGTGATTGTAGCCGTGTTGGCATACGATCCGGTGGCTTTAACCGTAGCAACCACTGTTAAAGTTGCGTTTGCTCCGTTTGCCAAACTGCCTATGGTCCAGTTTGGTGCGCTCCAGGTTCCTTTGTTTGGAATCGCGCTTACCAATGTATATCCTGATGGCAATGCATCGGCAATGCTTACTCCCGTGGCATCGCTTGGTCCGTTATTGCTGGCTGTTATGGTAAAAGTAACGTTGGTTCCCACTGATGGGGTAGCGTTATCAACCGTTTTAATAACTCGTAAATCCGTACTTGCCACTGGTACTGGTGTTCTTGTAGCGGTATTGTTTGCTGGTGTAGGATCTGGCTCGGTTCCCGTGATTGTAGCCGTGTTGGCATACGATCCGGTGGCTTTAACCGTAGCCACTACCGTTAAGGTTGCGTTTGTTCCGTTTGCCAAACTGCCTATGGTCCAGTTTGGTGATGACCAGGTTCCTTTGCTTGGAGTTGCGCTTACCAATGTATATCCTGATGGCAATGCATCGGCAACACTTACTCCAGTGGCATCGCTT
Source organism: Flavobacterium aquidurense (assembly GCF_031458035.1). GTDB lineage: Bacteria > Bacteroidota > Bacteroidia > Flavobacteriales > Flavobacteriaceae > Flavobacterium > Flavobacterium aquidurense_C. The sequence continues at coordinate 154,431 of NZ_JAVDXR010000011.1, read as the reverse complement.
GGTCCGTTATTGCTTGCCGTTATGGTAAAAGTAACGTTGGTTCCCACTGATGGTGTCGCGTTACTCACAGTTTTGGTAACAGCCAAATCTGTATCCAGTGTACATGTTCCTGTCCCGGCCACAATACCAACTACTGTTGCCGCAGAAACAGGACATGCACCATTAGATGCAGAGTTTACCACTACCGCGTGAGATCCCGGCGACAAATTCGAAAATATATTCGAGCTTTGGAATGATCCTCCATCAATACTATACGTATAATTTGCACTTGGTAACGGATTAGTAACTGTAATAGTACCTTTACCCGTACTGCACGTTGGCTGAACTACTGATAGAACTGGTTCAAGTGGAGATAAATTCTGTACATTAATTGTTACCAGATCAGAACTGCTACAAGGCTCTAAACTCCATTTATAAGTATAAAGTCCAACTTTATCAATACCAGTTAAACCAGTTTTATAATTGTTAGGATCGATTATCGTAGGCGTTGCTGCTCCTGCCGGCATACTTACTAAAGACCATTTTCCTGTACCAAATCCCGGGCTATTTCCTTGTAAGCCAGCAGTAGACGAGCAGGCAAAATTTTGATCTGCACCAGCAGCTGCATTTATTGCTTCTGCAATATGAACCGTAAAAGTAGTTTCTACTGGGGTTGCAATCCCTGAACAGGCATATTCTTGTTGTATTACACCAGCTGCAGCTCCAGTGAGAGTCATTTTAATCTTATAATCTCCCGGTACTGTAAAGTTATTGATTACAGTTGAGGCATCATTTGTGTTAGCAGTAGGAAAAACCAAATCAGCAGCACCTGGAGGATAGGACACTTTAGAAAAATCATAATTTGCGAAAGTGGATTTGTAATAACTAGCATTAACCACTCCTGAAAATACCGCGGGCAGAGTAATAGTAGCAGATGTAGGAATTGACGTAAGACATTTAGAAACATCATCAACTTTAAAAGAAGCTCGCTTCCCGTCAGATATATGTATATAATAAAAAGCATCCACTGGACAACTCGAAGTTACAGTGTTAGTTATCTTAAATCGGTAAGTTCCAATTTTCCAACCGCCTGCCCCTGGGTTTACGGTTACTGTTCTACTCATTGTACCAGCACCCGTTACAGTGATAGTAGGTGTACTTGCTCCAGGAGGAATATCCGTAGCGCTAACGGTACTGATAATTGATGGGGAATCCCCAGTTGCTAAATTAAAATAGAATGATTCCGGAGTAGTCTTATTTTCAAATCCACAGTGAACTTCCTCTCCTGAATTTTCATAACCATCAGTAGTGGTGTCAAATTGTTCAGGTCTGGCATGTCCAGACGGTTCGAATTTAACCCAATTGGCCACGCTTCCTCTATTAACATATGTAACCGGAGGCGTGGTATAACTGCCACAACAAGTGCTTACCGTAATAGTATAAACATACGTTCCTGGAACATCTAATCCGGTCAATTCCAATTCATAACCTCCAAAATCTTCTAGATAAGCTATATCCCCCTTTGCCAAATGACCTCCCACAGGTTGACTAACGACATTAAAAGTCACGGTTGCTCCATATCCCGCAGCTAAAGGATTTGTATTATCAAAAACAGAACCGGTAGTTTGAAGACGCACATAGGTAGAATTACCAGAGATACACTCATCCTTATTAGGTAGGCTTATTTTCGGATCAGGACAAAATTTAATAATAACATCGTCACTGTAAGTACATCCTCCATCTAATGAGGTGATTGTTAACGTAGCTATATAAGCAGGGTCTTCGGTATGGCCAGTCTTTTTAATTAAGGAAAAAACAGGTGTTGCTGAAGTTGTACTACTAAAAGTTGCATTTCCTCCATTCGTATTCTCCGCTATGTTCTTCATCGTCCATTTTCCTGTAAAACCGGACGGTATCACACCTGCCAAAGTAGTTGTTCCAATAGTAGTAGCACATATACCCGTTACATCAGGTCCGGCTGTAAAGCTGGCCGGTTTCGGGTGCGCTGTAATCTTCACTTGAGAGTTTGAAGTTCCTGAACCACAAGGGTAAGAAAGATTAAAGGTATAAACCCCATCTTGCGTCATTCCGCTAACATTTGTAACCAAAGAAGTTGGAGAACTAATTGTTGGTGTGGCACCAGGCCCTGAGACAAATGTCCATGTAGCTCCGCCAGCCCCTAAAGTTCCGTTTACAGAACCATTTAAGGTTGTTGAACTAACGCAAATTGTTTTATCTCCCCCTGAATTGGCAGTACAGTTCTGGGCACTTACTTCCTTAACGCTAAAAAGAAGTAAAAAGAAAACTAAGCATAGCTTTAGTCTTAATCCACTTCTATTAATAAATTTAAGTAAACATTTTTGCATAATAAATTACGATTTAATTATTTTTATTTTTATCCATTATAGGATCACTTATCGGGTTTGTATTAGCCATATCTACCTCTGTCTTTCTGATTATAAAACTTGAACATAATAATTTGTACTTCTTAAAAATGGTTTGCAATTAATTTCGACCTTAAAATAAATTGGCTCTTTTTAATCTATCTGTATAGATGAAAAGGAAACAAATTTTTGGGGCAAAGTAATTAGAACTCTGCGGGTTAAATTGATATTATAAGCTTAAAAAACACCATAAAAAGACTTTTTTGGTTTAGGCTTAAGAAAGAAGTTGAAAGAATTTAAATCTATAGCTGAGTTTTTTACAGCAATATTTTTTTAGTATATCATTATGATAATGAGGACAAAAGAATTTAGAATGAACAATGTTTTAATTCGAAAAAGGCACATTATGTTTCGGAAAAATATTCCGCTAATTGTTTTACATTTGTGTTTAAAAACGAATTGGAATGGCTGATAATGATCTGATAAATTATACTAAAGAAGAACGGAAAAATCACATCTTAAAAGAGATCAATCTGCATACTCGTGTAAGCTTTGAAACACTTTCTGCTAAGCTTGGAGTTTCAGAGGATACGATAAGACGTGATATTAACGAATTAGAATCTGAATCGTTGTTGATTAAAGTGAAAGGCGGCGCCATGACAAAAGGCTATCATTACGCGTCTTCTAATCAGACTTACGAAATTGAGTCGAAACAGATTATTGCTCAGAAAACTGTCAGTTTATTACATGATGGTATGGTGTTATTGCTGGATGGCGGAACTACCATTAGAGAATTTATCCAGTTAATTCCAAATGATCTGAAACTTACTATTTTTACGATTACAGTGGTAACAGCAGTCCAGCTTCTGGATAAACCAAATATTAAAGTGATCATGATTGGGGGAAGCATATCTTCTTACAGTCAAATGTGTGTGAGCGGCGAAGTATTTCATCATTTAGCGAATATCAAAGCAGATTTACTGATTTTAGGTACAAATGCCCTGGATATCGTCGGAGGTTACTCTGACTCGGATTGGGAAACGGTTCAGGTGAAAAAAGCTATGATACAGGCTTCTAAAAAAACGGCAATTATTACGATTACCGAAAAGTTGAATACGGTCTTAAAAATGAAAATTGCAAACTTATCTGAAGTGAATTATGTAATTACAGAAGTTGAACCTAATAATCAAAAAATACAGCCTTATAAAAAGGCTTTCCCGGATTTGGTTCTTATTTAAGTTTTAAACCTATAAATTTAAAAGATGAAAATCGCAGTTGTTCAATCAGACCTTTATTGGGAAAAACCTTCTGAAAACAGAAAGAGTTTTGAGGCGAAGATTAATCAAATTGATTCAGAAGTTAATTTGATTGTTCTGCCTGAAATGTTTTCTACTGGCTTTACAATGAATGCCTCAGCTGTTGCCGAAACAATGCAAGGCGAAACAATTCTTTGGATGCAGACTATTGCAAAACAAAGGAAATGTGCGATTACAGGAAGTTTGATTGTTACTGAAAATAACCAGTTTTATAACCGAATGTTGTTTGTTTTTCCGTCAGGAGAAATGCAGCATTATGATAAACGCCATTTGTTCTCACTTGCCGGCGAAGATAAAATCTATACGCATGGAAACGAAAAAGTAATTGTTGATTATTTAGGCTGGAAAATTTGCCTGCAGGTTTGTTACGATTTAAGATTTCCGGTTTTTGCAAGAAACGTCGAAAATTATGACCTGCTTTTATATGTTGCCAATTGGCCAAAAGTTCGTACAAATGCCTGGGATATTTTATTAAAAGCACGCGCTGTAGAAAACCTGACTTACGTTGTTGGTGTAAACAGAGTTGGTTTCGATGCGCATAATTATGAACACATCGGACATTCGCAAGTGGTTGATTCCCTTGGAAATTATATTTTAGAGCCACAAGAAACGGAAGGTGTTTTTATTGTTGAACTTGATAAAATTACACTGTTGGAAACTCGAAAAAAGCTTAATTTTTTGAGCGATAAAGATGTTTTTGAAATTAAAATTTAAAACGCAGACTTGTTCTTTTTAGCTTCTTTTTGTTTCTTTATCTTGTCTTCTTTTTTCTCCAGTTCAGGATTGTAAGGGATACTCATATCAATACTTTCATCTACATCCCAATTTGTTCTGACATCAATTTCCTTTTGATAATAGAATACTTCTTCGGCATAGGTTTTCTTTAAGAAATTTCCTGAGTCATAGATTTTGTTTTTATTATCATCGTAAATTATTCTAAGCGTAAAAGTGTGGGGTTCTACTAAATCGAATGTAAGTTTGGTTTCGCCTTCAGAGTATTGGCTTTCAAGTACAACATCTCCTTTTTTATCTGTGATCTCGACTATAATAGGAAAGCGTTTTACATTTTTTAAATTCAAAATTAGATTGCCATAATCGGAATATTCTTTAGTGCTTAACTTATAGATTAGCGTATCGTTTGCTTTGTCGTAAAAATCAGTTAGTGCTCCCGGCAAGAAGGTGAACTTGTATTTTTGTAAAGGTTCTTTTTTGAAATCAATATACATTTTTTGGTCAAATTCATCATATTCGGTCGTAAAATCTACAGCGACAGAATCTTTGTTGATTAGTTTGATTTTTGATTTGTCGAATTTAACCAACGGAGTTGCCGTTTCTAATGTGAATCGGTCTCTGAAATTGAGAATTCCATTTTGTAAAGTGGTAATATTTAGCGTGTCTTTTTTCTGGTCTTTTATTTTAAATGTGAACTTTTTGCTGTAGTTTTCTTTGCTGATTTCCATCGATAAAGAATCGACTTTAATCGGTTTGTACCAAACTTGCAATGAATCCTTTTTAGGAAATCTAGTCACGACCGATTCCAGAATTTCATCCTTGTTTTTAAGGACAATTTTAGGTTTAGAATTGGTAAAGTCCTGCTTGCTGTCAAAGGGAAGAAATAATCTATTCCCTGAAGCTTGTATCGGTTTTAATGCTTTAAAAGATTGGGTTTCTTTGAAAAGTTCTAATTCAAAAAGTGTGTCATTTGGTACCGTAATGTAATGTTTGATGAAACCAATTTTGTCATCTTTAGGATTAAATTTGTTATTACTTCCTTTGTCCTTCAATGCAACCAAAAGATATTTCCCAGCCTTTAAGTTCTCTAATTTAAAAGTTTGTAAACTATCTAAAGTGTTTGTAATGTACCTAGGGAATTCCTTATAAACAACAGAATCGTTGAATTTATCATTCACTTCATAAAGCATAACCGAAACAAAATTGTCGACATTTTTTTCATACGCATCTTTTATGCTTCCGCCAATAGAAAGCGAATCGATATAAGACCCTGTCGAAAAAACATATTTGAATTGATTTAACGGGTTACCTTCATTATTATCGGCAATACTCTGCCCAAAATTCATGCTATAAGTAGTATTTGGCTGTAAAGTGTCAATGATTTTTATGGTAATTTCTTTACTTGCAGTTGTTGGCAAAATAACCGGTTCGTGCTTCATTGGCGGCGAAATGATCAATTGCTTGTTGGTGTTTTTAAGCTTTACATATTCATCAAATGTCAAAATAATTTCATTTGCTTTAAAATCGGTGCTGTAATTTTTAGGAGAACTATATTTTAAAACAGGAGCCAGAGTGTCTTTTAACCCGCCGGTAATGCTTCCTCTTTTAGCACAGCTCATCATTAAAAATACCAGTAAAAATGAAATATATTTTAAGTTGTTTTTCAACATAACAGTTTTTGAATTTTATTGCACAAAATAACGATTATATTTGCTTTAATTGAAATTTTTTAGCCATTTATTAGAATGTAGTGCTTTTAAGTTTTTTCTTATTTTGTTAGTCCGGAATTTTAAATTCGATATAATTTCTTACTTTTGAGGTTAAAATATAATTTCTCCTTGTTTTGATAAAAAAATCTTTTTTGGGCATTCTGTTTTTTTTGCTGATTTCCTGCAGTAAAAATGAAAAGCCAATTATTGCTTTTTATTATTGGAAAACAATCTTTAAGCTATCTGAAACCGAGAAGGAGGTTTTAAAAGATAATAACGTTAGTAAGCTTTATATCAGATACTTTGATATTGGTTTAAATGCAAACACTACAGAACCAATTCCAGTTAGTCCAATACATTTTCAGGAGAATATAAATGAATTTGAAATTGTTCCGGTCATTTTTATCCAAAATAAAGTGATGCTGAAGTCTAATCTTGATGTTGATGATCTGGCTGAAAAAACGATTCATTTAGTGAATGAAATTAATAGTGAAAACAAAATAAAATCAAACGAAATTCAAATTGATTGCGATTGGTCGCTTGCCAGTAAAGACAATTATTTGAAATTTATTGAACAATTTAAGAAACTTTCCCATAGAAAACTCTCAGCAACAATTCGACTGCATCAGGTTAAGTATTTTAAAAAAACTAAAATTCCAAATGTAGATTCCGGAGTTTTGATGTTTTATAATATGGGAACTATTTCAAATGATTCCCTGAATTCAATTTACGATAAAAAGATTGCCGGGAAATATCTGAAAAGCCTCAATAAATATCCGTTGCATCTTGATTTTGCTTTGCCAGTTTATTCCTGGGCAATTCATATCCGGAATCAAAAAGTGATAGGTTTACGTTCTAAACTCAATGTAAATGAACTTAAAAAAGATAATAACTTTCAGCAGATTAATACTGTTTTTTTTAAAGTTAACAAACCAAATTATAAAAATGGGATTTTCTATGAAGAAGGTGATGTCTTGAAAATTGAAGCAATTTCTGCTGAAAATTTAAAGGAAATGGCGGAGGAATTGAGCGAAAACGTGGCTCAAGCTCCAAACGAAATTATATTTTACGATTTAGATGAATTCAATTTAAGAAATTATGAAAAGAATATTTTTGAACAAGTTGTTTCTTGTTTCTAGTGTTGCTTTATTTGCTGCTTACGGAATAATTTATGCTTGTGCCGGTGGAGATGAATGGGATTTTTTTGGATATAATTCTAATTTCACGCCGGAAACATTCACCGATAAATCGTATGCGCCGCTTTTTTTGTCAGGAGATGTTTTTTACGGAATAGGATTCGACACGCAGCATAATTCGAGATTCAATGAAGAGATAAAATCGGATTGGCAGAATTATTTAAAAACAAAAATGGATACGGCAACGGTAAGCTATTTTTTGATAGGAGATCTTACTACGATGTATTCTGATAAAAGTAAAGCCTTAAAAAATAAAGCTGAAATTACAGATCTTCATGTTTTCTTTAAAACCAAAAAAGTAAACGCAACTTCCTTAAAATGGGGGAAGAAGCTGAATCTTAAGGATGATAAAATTAAAAGTTTTATTGAGTTTTTATATTTGGCTCAAAAAATAGAAACTGTTTCTATTGGTACAGATTATTGGAGTTATGATCCTGTCGTCGCAAAAACTTTCAATGATTTGAAAATGATTCAATCTATTGAAAATGTTTACAATACAACTTCGGATGCATTTCTGAAAAACAGATATTGGTTTTTAACTGCCAAAGCTTATTTCTATAGCACAAATAAACAAAAGGCTGTTGATTTTTTTAATAAAACAGAAAAATCGGTTCCTAAAAATATTTTGTATTACCGTGCGCTCGCTTATGTGGCGGGAATAAAATATCAGCAGAAAAAATATTCGGAATCGAATTATTTGTATGCACAGGTTTTTGATAAATGTACTGAAATGAGGGTTGTGACAGCGTATAGTTTTCATCCTCAAAACGAAACAGATTGGAGCAAATCTCTGGTTATGGCAAAAGATAATAACGAGAAAGCAGCACTTTGGGCAGTTCATGGTTATTATAAAGACGAGTTACAAGCAATCGAAAAAATTTATGGATTAAATCCTAAAAGTGAACACTTGAATTATTTGCTAACCCGATTGGTGAATAGACAAGAACAGGATATCAATAATTCGTTTGAAGAAAGTGCCAAAGAAAATACACCGATAAAGAAGTTATCGGTTGCTGAGAATAAAGAAATCAACAAAAATAAAATCGATCAAAAAGCTTTTGATTTAGTTCTGAAAATTAGCACTTCAGGAAATACGGAAAAACCATATTTATGGAATATTGCTTTGGGGTATTTACAAACTTTGAAAGGAGATTATGCAACTGCCGATACTAATTTTGATAAGGCAGAAAAAATAATGCCTAAAACAGAGTTGGCGAAATATCAATTACGATTGTTGCGCTTTGTAAATAATATGAGCAAAATAGATGTGCTTACAGATAAAAATGAAAAAACAATTCTGACGGATCTGAATTGGTTATATCAGGAACTTCCGAAAACTTATAAAGGACAGGAGTTTAGGTATCAGAATGCTTCTTCCTGGAGCAGAAGTTATTTGTCAGCACTCTATAAAGCAGAAGGAAATGCGGTTATGGCTGAAATATTTGGTGAATCGCGTTACAGTTATTGGAATGATGGCAATGCTTTTTATGATAATGAAAAGAATTTGTTGGGTATAAAAAGTTTTTTGGCAAAGCCGAATAAAAGTGAAATCGAAAAAATTGGCGCCGGAATTTACAGTCTAAAATTGAAAGATATTAATAATTTTCAGGCAGTTCAGGCAACATTTAAAAATAAAATTCCGGAAGCAATTGCTTTTATTAAAGAAACGGATTCGGTTCAATACTATAATTTCCTGGGTAATCCATTCAATGGAAATATCAAAGATTGCCACGATTGCGAACATGCAGCCTATCAAAAAAAGAAATATTCTCAGCTTGAATTCTTAAATACTATAAAAGCAATGCAGGATAAACTCGCTCAAAAAGAGGATGTTTATACGAATAGTTTACTGTTAGGAAATGCATTTTATAATATTACCCATTTTGGAAACGGCAGGACCTTTTACGAAATTGCTATTGTTGGTTATGGATCAAGTCCGTATTCGTTTCGGGATTCGATGAAAAAAATGATTACGAATTGCAATCTCTCAAAAATGTATTATCAAAAAGCATTTGAGGCGGCAACCACGAAAGAGCAGAAGGCAAAATGTATATACTTGTTGTCAAAATGCGAGCGTAATGACTACTATAATAATAAGTATAATAATGTGCGTAGTTGGTGGGAAATTCAGGATGATAAAATTAATTTTATTACCTGGAATGGATTTAAGACTCTGAAAAAAGACTATTCAGACACTAAATATTATCAAGATGTTATAGCGGAATGCGGTTATTTTAAAACTTACATTAACCAATAAGTTGTAATTGTATCTTTGTTTTTATAATTAAATACGATGGTAAATAAAATTGAACATATCGGAATTGCAGTGAAAAACATGAATGATGCCAATATATTATTCGAAAAATTACTGGGAGTTCCGTCCTATAAAGAAGAATCGGTGGAAAGCGAAGGTGTTTTGACTTCCTTTTTTCAGACGGGTACAAATAAAATCGAACTTTTGATGGCAACTAATGCTGAAAGTCCAATTGCAAAGTTTCTCGAAAAGAAAGGAGAAGGAATTCACCATATTGCTTTTGATGTTGAAGATATTCATGCCGAAATAGAACGCTTGAAAAATGAAGGTTTTGTTTTGATAAATGAAGTTCCTAAAAAAGGCGCTGATAATAAATTGGTGGTTTTTTTACATCCAAAAAACACAAATGGAGTTTTAGTGGAACTTTGTCAGGAAATAAAGTAAAAAAATCTCAATTCGGGATTAGAAATAATGCGTTGAAAATCAATTGCGTTTAAGAGTAGTGAGGTTGTAATTTGAAATTAAGTGGAAATCATCTCTTAAAATATTTGCAGTGAATAAAAAATAGTAGTAATATTGCATCCTCAAACCGGTCCTATAGCTCAGCTGGTTAGAGCACCTGACTCATAATCAGGTGGTCCCTGGTTCGAGCCCAGGTGGGACCACAAGTATAAAAAGCTTCATAAATTTTATGAAGCTTTTTTTATGGATATAAGTTGTAATTATGCAAAAAACTTATACATTTGCTACGGAATTCTAATGAAAAGCTTGTTTTTTGTGAGAATTTTCTATTGAAGAATAAATAAATCCCAGTCTTAACAGGCTATTTTATGAAGACAAAAACTATTCTATTAGCATTTTTTGTGACATTGTTAAGTGTTTCAAATATTTTGGCAGATCCACCAAACCCATGTGTTGGTGATGATTGTCCTCCAGATTTAGTAGAGACGTCTATAGATGAAAATATAACGCTATTTGTAGTCGCTGCTTTAGTTTTAGGAATAATATTAATATATAAAAATAAAATAAAAAAAGCTTCAGTTTAACTGAAGCTTTTTTTATGTAAATGGATTCCCTAATTATTTGTTAATAGAATAAAGTCTTGAAATATATTTTCCTACTACATCAAATTCTAAATTTATTTTGGTTCCCACTTTGAAATTTTTGAAATTCGTGTTTTCAAAAGTATACGGAATTATAGATACACTAAATTCATTTGTTTTAGAATTCACAACCGTAAGACTTACACCGTTCACTGTAATGGAGCCTTTTTCTATAGTGATGTTGTTCAGGTTTTTGTCGTATTCAAAAGTATAGTTCCAGCTTCCGTTTGCTTCTTCAATTTTAATACACGTTCCGGTTTGGTCCACGTGTCCTTGCACAATATGTCCGTCAAGACGATCGCCAAGCTTCATTCCTCTTTCTAAATTCACGATATCGCCAACTTCCCAGTCGCCAATATTGGTTTTTAAAATCGTTTCCTGAATTGCCGTAACAGTATAAAATGTATCTTTTATTGCAACGACAGTTAAGCAGATTCCGTTGTGAGAAACGCTTTGGTCAATCTTTAGTTCATGTGTAATTGATGAATCAACTGTTATGTGTAGATTGTTTTGGTCTTTTTTTATTTCGTGAATCCTTCCTAGGGTTTCTATAATTCCTGTGAACATTGTTGTTTTATTTTACTAAATTTGCACATCAAAATTAGTAATAAATAATCTGAGCTCATGAATAAAAAAGCAGAAAATATAATTGTTGGAATTTCGGTTGGAGATTTAAACGGTATTGGAAGCGAAGTTATATTAAAAACATTCGAAGATTCTCGTATGTTAGAAATGTGTACGCCAGTTATTTTTGCGAACGCTAAAATCCTTTCTTTTGTTAAAAAAAGTATGACCTCTACTGTTCAGTTTCACGGAGTGGACAAATTAGATCAGGTTTTGCCTGGAAAAGTTAATGTTTTCAATCTTTGGAAAGAAGGTGTAGATATTAATTTAGGTGCCAACGATGAAAAAATAGGAGAGTATGCAATAAAATCATTTGTTGCGGCTACAAAAGCTTTAAAAGAAGGTGAGATTGATGTTTTAGTTACGGCGCCAATAAATAAGTATAATATTCAATCAGAAGATTTTAAATTTCCGGGACACACAGATTATCTGGATCAGGAATTGGAAGGAAATGCATTAATGATGATGGTTAAGGATAATTTGAGAGTTGGTTTGCTGACGGATCATGTTCCTTTGAATGAAGTTTCTTCGCATTTGACAGAAGAATTAATTACAAGAAAAATTGAAACAATCAGAAAATCTTTAATTCAGGACTTTAGTATTGTAAGACCAAAAATTGCTGTTTTAAGTTTGAATCCACATGCTGGAGACGGAGGCGTAATTGGAAAAGAAGATGATTTGGTTTTAAAACCGGCTTTAAAGAAAATATTTGAATCCGGAACGATGGTTTTTGGTCCATTTCCTGCCGATGGTTTTTTTGGAAGCGGTCAATATGAGAAATATGATGCAATCGTAGCGACATATCACGATCAGGGATTGATTCCGTTCAAGACGTTGTCTTTTGGTAAAGGAGTAAATTACACAGCTGGTTTAAATAGGATAAGGACGTCACCGGATCATGGTACGGCATACGATATTGCTGGAAAAGACATGGCAGATTATAATTCTTTTAAGGAAGCAGTTTACCTCGCGATTGATATTTTTCATTCGCGTAATCAGTATGAGGAGATTAGCCAAAAACCTCTTAAAATAAAAGAAAAACAGTTATAAACAAAAAAAGGTGAATAAGATTATTAGTTTTATAATAATTTTATATCTTTGCACCCCAATTCAGGTATCTGTGTTTTAGATGCCGATTGGTCAAATTGATGTTAAGATGAGCAAATCAAAAGAATTTTTAATTCCTTTTATGGGATTAAAGCTGGGAAAACACCATTTTGAGTATCAAATAAGTAACGCGTTCTTTGAGAACTTTGATTACGACGAATTTCAAAGTTCGGATATCAAAGTGAGTTTAGTTTTAGATAAGAAAAGCAACATGTTAGAGTTGGAATTCAAACACAAAGGAACTGTAAATGTACCTTGTGATCTGACAGGCGAAGATTTCGATCTTCCTATAAAAGGGAAAATGAAATTAATAGTTCGCTTCGGAGATGAATTCAATAACGATAATGAAGAGTTGTTGATCTTGCCGCACGGAGAACATGAAATAGATGTTGCACAATACATTTATGAAATGATTGCCCTTTCGGTACCGCTAAAACGAGTTCATCCAGGTGTAAAAGACGGAAGTTTACAGACTGAAGCCTTAAAAAAACTGAATGAACTGACTGTAAAAGAAGTCAAAGAAGAAAAAGAAGAGAGTAAAAAAGAAGAAGATATTGACCCGCGTTGGGACAAATTAAAGCAACTATTAACGGATAAATAATATAGTAAAATGGCACATCCTAAGAGAAAAATCTCGAAAACAAGAAGAGATAAGAGAAGAACACATTATAAAGCTACTGTAGCTCAAATCGCTACATGTCCTATTACTGGAGAAGCACATTTATACCACAGAGCTTACTGGCATGAAGGTAAAATGTATTACAGAGGGCAAGTTGTTATTGATAAATCTGTAGCGGTTGCTTAATACGTTTTTGTAAATGATACTAGAACTCTCACATAGTGAGAGTTTTTTTTGTTGGTTATAATTTTCTTTTTTTAAGAAATTATCTACAAATTAATTTCGTTTTTTTTTGTAATTTTCAAGTCTTTTAAAAATTTTTCAAATATGCTGTATTTGAAAAGAAATAATAAAATATAATGAATACAATCACAGCCGCAATTACCGCTGTTGGAGCCTATGTTCCGGACTTTGTACTTTCGAACAAAGTGTTGGAAACTATGGTCGATACTAATGATGAGTGGATTACTACTCGTACCGGAATTAAAGAAAGAAGAATTCTTAAAGATGCTGATAAAGGAACATCGTTTCTTGCCATAAAAGCAGCACAGGATTTAATAGCGAAAGCTAATATTGATCCATTAGAAATTGATATGATTATAATGGCAACAGCTACAGCAGATATGCCGGTAGCCTCTACAGGAGTTTATGTTGCAACAGAAATTGGAGCTACAAATGCATTTGCATACGATTTGCAGGCAGCGTGTTCAAGTTTCTTATACGGAATGTCAACTGCTGCAGCTTACGTGCAATCAGGACGTTACAAAAAAGTTTTATTAATTGGTGCTGATAAAATGTCATCAATTGTAGATTATACAGACAGAGCAACTTGTATTATTTTTGGAGATGGAGCAGGAGCTGTTTTATTCGAACCAAATTATGAAGGCTTAGGCTTACAAGATGAATACTTACGAAGCGATGGTGTAGGTCGCGATTTTCTTAAAATTTCTGCCGGAGGTTCTCTTATTCCAACTTCAGAAGAGACCGTTAAAAACAGACAACACAATATTATTCAGGACGGAAAAACTGTTTTTAAATATGCTGTAACTAATATGGCTGATGCAAGCGAATTGATCGTTCAAAGAAATAATTTGACTAACGAAGATGTAAATTGGTTAGTACCGCATCAGGCAAACAAACGTATTATTGATGCTACTGCAAGCAGAATGAACCTTGAAGAATCAAAAGTATTAATGAATATTGAAAAATACGGTAATACAACTTCAGCAACTTTGCCATTAGTATTAAACGACTTTGAGCACTTATTCAAAAAAGGAGATAATATTATTTTTGCCGCTTTTGGTGGCGGATTCACTTGGGGATCTATTTACCTGAAATGGGCTTACGATAAGAAATAAATTAAAACTAAAAACGAATCATTATGGATTTAAAAGAAATTCAAAACCTAATCAAATTTGTAGCCAATTCGGGAGTTGCAGAAGTAAAGTTAGAAATGGATGATGTAAAAATCACGATTAGAACAACTTTAGAAGGAAACGTAACTGAAACTACTTATGTACAACAATTACCAGCGCAGCAAGCATTGCCGCAAGCTGTCGCTCCTCAGGCTGCTCCAGCTGTTGTTAATGTAACTAGTGAGGCATCTGTTCCGGCTGAAGATTCTAAATTCATTACTATTAAATCTCCAATTATTGGAACTTTCTACAGAAAACCTTCTCCAGACAAACCAGTTTTCACTGAAGTGGGAAGCACTATCGCAAAAGGTGATGTTCTTTGTGTAATTGAAGCAATGAAATTATTCAACGAAATCGAATCAGAAGTTTCAGGTAAAATTGTGAAAATTCTTGTTGACGATATGTCTCCTGTAGAATTTGATCAACCTTTATTCTTAGTTGATCCATCTTAATTTTAGATCGTTAGATTTTTAGATTTTAGACTTTTTTTGAAAGTACTTAAAATCTAATTATCCAATTATCTAATAATCTAATTATCTAATTTTAAAAAGATGTTTAAAAAAATATTAATTGCGAATAGAGGAGAAATTGCACTTCGTGTAATTCGTACATGTAAAGAGATGGGAATTAAAACTGTAGCAGTTTACTCTACAGCCGATGCAGAAAGTCTACATGTAAAGTTTGCTGACGAAGCGGTTTGTATCGGACCTCCTCCGAGTAACTTATCGTATTTGAAAATGTCAAATATCATTGCTGCCGCAGAAATTACAAATGCAGACGCAATTCATCCAGGATATGGATTTCTTTCTGAGAATGCTAAATTCTCAAAAATTTGTCAGGAACACGGAATCAAATTTATCGGTGCCGCTCCTGAAATGATTGACAGAATGGGAGATAAAGCTTCTGCAAAAGCTACAATGAAAGCTGCAGGAGTTCCATGTGTACCAGGTTCAGACGGATTATTAGAATCTTTCGAACAAACACAAAAATTAGCTAAAGAATTTGGTTACCCGGTTATGCTGAAAGCAACTGCAGGTGGTGGTGGAAAAGGAATGCGTGCCGTTTGGAAAGAAGAAGAACTATTGAAAGCATGGGAAAGTGCACGTCAGGAAGCTGCTGCTGCATTTGGAAATGACGGAATGTACATGGAAAAACTTATTGAAGAACCACGTCATATCGAAATTCAGGTTGTTGGAGATTCATACGGAAAAGCATGTCACCTTTCTGAAAGAGACTGTTCTGTTCAACGTCGTCACCAAAAACTTACTGAAGAAACACCTTCACCTTTCATGACTGACGAATTGCGTACTGCAATGGGAGAAGCTGCTGTAAAAGCTGCTGAATTCATTAAATACGAAGGAGCAGGAACTGTAGAATTTCTTGTGGACAAACACAGAAATTTCTATTTCATGGAAATGAATACACGTATTCAGGTAGAACACCCAATTACAGAGCAAGTTATTGATTACGATTTGATTCGTGAGCAAATTATGGTGGCTGCCGGAATTCCAATTTCTGGAAAAAATTATTTACCACAATTACACGCTATCGAATGTCGTATTAATGCTGAAGATCCTTATAACGATTTTCGTCCTTCACCAGGAAAAATTACTACACTTCATATGCCAGGAGGACATGGAGTTCGTTTAGATACTCACGTTTATTCCGGTTACAGTATTCCGCCAAATTATGATTCGATGATTGCTAAGTTGATTACAACTGCACAATCTCGTGAAGAAGCAATCAGCAAAATGCGTAGAGCTTTGGATGAATTCGTAATCGAAGGTGTGAAAACTACAATACCTTTCCACAGACAATTGATGGATGATCCAAGATATATTGCAGGAGATTATACAACTGCATTTATGGATACTTTTAAAATGAATCCAATCGAATAATTATTAAGGCTGTCAATTTTGGGCAGCCTTTTTTTATTTTATTGCATCTTTCTAAACCCGACAGGTTTTAAAACCTGTCGGGTTTTTTGTTCGGTAAACACTTATTGTGTATACTTTTTACACACTTTTTTTTAGAATTACACACTTTTTCATTTTTCATATTTCTGGCACGTTTTTGTTAAGCCCTTAAAAATAAGGGTTTATCCGGTTTGGCGGATGATATTTTAGTTACGGCATAATATTTTCATTACCTAAAGCGTAAAACAACTATTAAATAACTAAATATATACTTTATGAAAAATTTATTCTTATCAGCCGCTATTGTTTTGGGAAGTTTAACTTCATTCGCTTCCACTTCGCCAAAAACAAATTCTATAGTAAAAACAATTTCAATTCAAGATGAATATACTGAGATTAAATTAGAAGAATTACCGGCTCCAATTACTGAAGCTTTGAAAAAAGCATTTCCGGATGCAGTACTTTCAAAAGCATATAAAAATGCAAAATCAGAATACAAACTAGACGTTACAGTAGGAGAAAAAGTAGGTTCTCTTTATGCTAACGCAGATGGATCCTGGATTAAAAAATAATCCAACTTTCAAATTACACTATTAAAAAATTATATACACCAATAAATACTATTATTATGAAAAATTTATTTTTATCAGCCGCAATCGTTTTGGGAAGTTTAACTTCATTTGCTTCAACTTCGCCAATCACAAACACAATCGTAAAAACTATTTCAATTCAAGACGAATATACTGAAATCAAATTAGAAGAAGTACCATCTGCAGTTACAGATGCTCTTAAAAAAGCGTATCCGGATGCTGTTCTTTCTAAAGCATACAAAAATGCAGCCTCACAATATAAATTAGAAGTTGCGGTAGGAGACAAAGTAGGTTCTTTGTATGCTAACGCAGATGGATCTTGGGTTAAAAAATAATCAACTAACTACTAAAAACTATCATTATGAAAAAGTTAATCTTATCGGCAGCCATCTTATTAGGAGGGCTGTCCATGCAAGCGGGAGTTGTTGATGTAGCAAATACAATGACAGAAACTGTAAAATTTCAGGATGAGTATAAAGAAGTTGATGCTGTTCCGGCAGCAATAAAGACAGCTTTAGATAATGCCTATCCGGGAGTTAAACTTGAAAAAGCTTACGTAAACGAAAAGAAGGAATATAAAATTGAGATCACTGTTCGAGGCGAAAAGTCGACTGTTTACACTGATGCTCAGGGAAATGTTCTGAAAAAATAATTATCACTAATTTTTTAAAAATTGTCTCATTATGAAAAAATTAATCTTATCGGCAGCTATCGTTTTAGGGAGTTTGTCAATACATGCCGCAAATAGTATTGTTACAAATGCAATGGTAGTATCAGTAAATATTCAAACGGAATTTACTGAAATCACTTCTGATGCTGTACCAGCCGCTGTGAAATCTACGATTGAAAAGTCTTTTCCGGGAACAAAGCTTGAGAAAGCTTATAAAAACGAAAAGAATGAGTATAAACTGGAGATCGCAACTGGCGATAAAAAGTACACTATATTTACAGATGCTTCCGGTAACATCATTAAAAAATAATTAAAAAAAGAACATTATGAAAAAGTTAATCTTATCAGCCGCAATTATTTTGGGCAGTTTATCAATACATGCAACTACAACTAAACAAGATGCAGCGGTAAAGATTGCTGTAAATGTTCAGGATGCATATAAAGAAGTTGCTAATGATGCAGTTCCAGCTGTTGTTAAAACAGCTTTAGAAACAGCTTATCCTGGCGCGAAGTTAGTGAAAGCTTATGCAAACGAAAAAAAAGAGTACAAACTCGAAATATCAGTTGGTGACCAAAAGGCTACTGTTTACTCAGATGTCAATGGCAATTGGTTGAAAATATAATTAGGTGAATTAGATTTATGTTTTTGGTGAAAAAGAGATTGCGACGTGCAATCTCTTTTTTTTTGCATAATTTTGTGAAAATACAAGTTTAATAGTATTATTTTAGCTAAAAAGTCACTAAAAACAGATGCCACACATATTACTGATAGAAGATGATATTTCGTTTTGTAAATTATTAGAAAAATTTCTAATAAAGAAATCGTACTCTGTAACCGTGGCTTTCTCGGCAGAAGAGGCCCGACTGGCACTGAAGAAAGAATCTTTTGATTTGATTCTTACTGATTTGCGCTTGCCAGATTCTGACGGTATCGGACTTATGTCTGAATTTAAAATCTCAAACCCTGAAATTCCTGTTGTACTGATGACAGGCTATTCTGATGTAAATACTGCAGTAAAAGCCATTAAAAATGGTGCAGCCGACTATATTTCCAAACCTTTTAATCCTGATGAGGTTTTACTGGTAATTACGAACGCTTTGCAAGCTGAGAAAGCTGAAATTCCAACAGAGAAAAAAACTCCAAAAAAGAAAGAAATCACTTCTTCAGAAAATGAATTTGTTAAAGGGATTTCTGTCGCTTCCAAAAAGCTATTAGATCACATTCAATTGGTAAGTCCAACAGACATGTCGGTATTGATTATTGGCGAAAGTGGAACCGGAAAAGAAATTATAGCCAAAAGTATTCATCGCCAGAGTACTCGTAAAAATAATAATTTCATTGCAGTTGATTGCGGAGCGATACCAAAAGAATTGGCGGCAAGTGAATTTTTCGGACATTTGAAAGGATCTTTTACCGGAGCAATCAATGATAAAATAGGGTATTTTGAAGCCGCTAACGGAGGAACTCTTTTCTTAGATGAAATAGGAAACCTTTCTTATGAAAATCAAATCCAGTTATTGAGAGCGCTTCAGGAGCGTAAAATTAAACCTGTTGGAAGCAATAAAGAAATTAACGTCGATATCCGAATCATAACTGCAACAAATGAAGATTTGCGTGAAGCAGTCAAAAACGGTGACTTTAGAGAAGATTTATACCATAGAATCAATGAATTCTCGATTCTTTCTCCTTCATTAAAAGACCGTGAAGAAGATTTAATGGTTTTTGCTGATTATTTTCTTGAAAAAGCCAATCAGCAATTAAATAAGGAAATTATCGGATTTTCTCTAGAAGTGGTCGCTATTTTTCAAAAATACAATTGGCCTGGAAATTTGCGTGAATTGCAAAATTGTGTCAAACGTGCCACATTATTATCGCGTGGAAATTTTATTGAAAGTGATGTTTTACCGGCAGAATTTTTTCAAATTCAGAAGCAGAATTTTCAGAGTTCTAACGAAACTTTTTCATTATCTGAAAATGAAAAAGAAACCATTATTCATGCGTTGTCTAAAACGCAAAATAATAAATCTGAAGCAGCAAAACTTCTTAAAATTACCAGAAAGACACTTTATAATAAATTAAAGCAGTATAATATAGATTAAGCGTTATTGAAGAATAAGGCAAATATTTTTTAAACATTTTCTTCTTTTTGCACTATTCTAAAAAGCGACACTACTTTTGATTGTAGCGCTTTAAAAATATCCTTCAAATCAGAAATTTCAAAATCATTTTTTTCTAAAACTTTTAGGATCTCTCCAATTTCACGTGCTTCTATTTGCTTAAACATGGGAGCAATTCTATGTGCTATTGCATTTATTTCAGCTGTGTTTTCTTCGGCTATGGCAGCTTCCATAGAAGTTAAATTTTCTTCAGTACTTTCCATAAATGATTTTAGAACCTCTTTGAGGGCCTCATTATCATTGCCTAGAAAATCTTTTAAAGAGTCTAATGAATATAAATGTTGCGAGGTTTTTTCTTCGGTATCATGAATAGTAACAACAGGCAATGTGTCATTTTCTAAAATGAGATGAATTGTTTCTAATAATATTTTTGGTGAATACGGTTTTTGAACTACTGTTGTAAAACCTGCCTCAGAGTAGGCAGCGGAAGCTAGATCTGTTCTTCCGGTTAATGCAATTACAGGTTGGTTTTGATAAACATTATTTCCTGCATTTTTTAGCTTTTTCAGAAACATAAAACCATCCATTTCCGGCATTTGAATATCTGTAATCACAAAATCAAATTTGGTATTCTGGAGTGCCTCTAAAGCTTTTGCGGCACTGCTAAAGGATAAAACCTGATGTTTTTCTTGTTTTAAAACACCAGATGTCAGATTCAGAAGATTAATATCATCGTCTATTACAACAAAAGTTTGCGTTTTTGTATGGCGAATTTTCGGTTTTTTTATTTCAACGGTGGGCGTACTGCTAGTATTAAATAATAAAGGAAGTTGGATTTTGAATGTACTTCCTTTTCCAAAAGTACTTTCCAGCGACAAGCTCCCTCCTAAAATTGATATTATTTTTTGGCAAATTGCTAATCCTAAACCAGTTCCTCCATATTTCTTTTCGATGTTTTCGTTTGCCTGAGCAAATTCTTCAAAAACCAATTGCTGATTTCCTTTTTCGATTCCAATTCCTGAATCTTCAATTGTAACATTAAAAAAACGTTCGTCTTCAGCGATTTTTGCTTCTATTTTTATAAAACCTTCTTCGGTGAATTTATAAGCATTTCCGATGATATTACTCAGAATTTGTTTCAATCGAAATGGATCGCCCACAATTTTCGTGTTCAGTTTTTCATCAACATTAATTATTAAATCGATGTTTTTTTGTTTGTATACCGTCTGGATGCTTTTGGCAACTTCATCAATAATCTCAGGGAGGAAAAAAGGCACCTTCTCGATGCTGATTTTTCCGGCTTCAATTTGAGAAAAGTCTAATAAATCCTGAACCAGCTGCGTAATATATTCAGACGAATTTTTAATGTTTTTGATGAAATATGATTGTTTGGTATTGACATCAGAATTGCCCAGAAGCTCTGTGTAGCCTACAATCGTGCTTAAAGGAGTTTTTAAATCATGGCTCACAGTCGAAATAAGCTGTTCACGGCTTTTTAATAAGTTTCGGGTTTTGAAATTGGCAATTTCCAACTGTTTTTTATATAACTGCGATTTCGAATAATCACTGACAATAATAATCGAGAAAACCACTGTCAGCAATAAACCAATAATTGCCGAGGCGGTTACAATTTCATTGACTTTTTTAAGTGATTTTTCCTTGAGTGAATTGTTTTTTATCGAATTAATGATGATTTCCCGTTCGATGATTCGAAGTACTTTTCGGAGTTGATCCGAGATTGCGATTTCGTTTTTCAGTAATTTATTCTCTTCAAAGTTTAGGGATTCCTTCTTCTTTTCAGCACGTAATTTGACAGAACTTAAAAGCTTCTTCGAATTCGCTAAAATGGAATCGGAAGCCTTTTTGCTTAAAGTGTTAGTGCTGTCATCTGGAATATTCTGATTGAGATAATCGACATATTTTTGGAGTACATTTTTTTGATAACTACCTAACTGATTTGGGTTTTTGGTGAAATCCTGAAGTTCTAATTTTCGGAGTTTGAACTCCATTTTGGTGATTTCGTCAATGGCCGAATTTACCGAAACTTCGTCATCACCCTTGTTTTTTATCGTCTTAAGTTGTTTAATGTTATTTGTTTTTTCGCCAAGTAAATAAACGACGCTATCAAGTAATATTTTTTGATATTCTGTAGTTACAATATTTTTTAAAGTATCGATTCTTGCTTTCAGGGAATCCGTTTCTACAAGGTAACTTTTAAAATCTTTTTCAGAATTGGTCTGAATCGTTTTTCGGGCCAAACTCTCCGTTTTATAAACGTTCGAATATAATTTACTGACTTTTAAAATCTTCATTTTTTCTAATGCGATTTTGTCTTCAAGTCTGTTGTAAATCACGTTCTCAGAATATAAAAACCATCCTACAGTCACAACCAAAGCAAGAAGTGCCACATAACTGAAGAGCACTTTCACAGGCATGTAACTTTTTTTGCTTTGCATAGATTGATTTTCTTGGGATTTGGAAGGTTTCAGATTGGAATTCACTGCAATTTATTCAAAAAAATCTGTTTTAAAAAGAGAAATAACACCGAAAGTGTTACATAATTCAAATGTCTTAAAAACAAAATAGCCGCAGATTATATAAAATCTGTGGCTATTAATGTTTTTTTAATCTCTTTATGGTCTAAAAATATTTTAACCACAAATTACACAAATTTCCACAAAATTAGAGAAGATTAATTTGTGAAAATTTGTGTAATTTGTGGTAGATTAAAGTAATGCAATCTTGCAGACTTTAAGTATGTTAAACCAAAATCATCGCTCTTTTAGATCATAATGGTTTATTTTTAAATTATAGCGTTTCGTTCAGCCATTTAAAAAATTCACCCTGCCAAACCTGAGCATTTTGAGGATGCAATACCCAGTGATTTTCGTCAGGGAAATAAACGAATCTACTTTTGATTCCTCTTAATTGAGCCGCCTGAAAAGCTTCTTGTCCTTGCCCAATTGGCACACGGAAATCTTTTCCTCCCTGGAAAATCAAAATAGGTCGGTTCCAATTCTGAACTAAACTTGCAGGGTTAAAAGTTGTGTACGTTTTTTGAGCAACAGCATTGTCTTTTTCCCAATATGCACCACCAAAATCCCAATTATTGAAGAAAACTTCTTCAGTAGTTCCCAACATACTTACGGTATTGAAAACACCATCGTGAGCGATAAAAGTTTTGAAACGGTTGTTGTGTATTCCAGCTAAATAAAATACTGAATATCCTCCGTAACTTGCACCAACACATCCTAAACGGCTTTTGTCAACGTAGTTTTCTTTGGCAACATCATCAATTGCTGAAAGGTAGTCGTCCATAACTTGTCCACCCCAATCTTTACTGATTTTTTCATTCCATTCAACTCCATGTCCGGGCATACCGCGACGGTTTGGCGCAACCACTACATAACCTTTAGCAGCCATTAAGGAGAAATTCCAACGGAAAGAATACGATTGTGTCAACGCGCTTTGAGGTCCTCCTTGGCAAAATAATAAAGTTGGATATTTTTTTGAAGCATCAAAATTTGGAGGTAAAATTACCCAAACCAACATTTTTTTACCGTCAGTAGTGGTAACATAACGTTTTTCAGTTTTGCTTAAAGCTAATGTTTTGTAGGTGTCTGTATTTACATTTGAAAGTTGTTTCCAGATATTTTTCTTCAAATTAAAAGAATAAATTTCCGGAGCGTGATTCATGTCATTTCTCGTAACGATAATGTTATCTCCAGCAAAACCCACTAAATCATTAACATCAAAATCACCATTTGTAATTTGACGAACCTGAATTGCTATTTTTGTCAATCCTGGAAAGTTCACAATAAAAAGTTGTTTTGTCCCATCAACTGGTGCAACAAAATAAACGTTTTTGCCATCTTTACTCCAGATAAAATTATCTACAGTTCCGTCCCAATTTGCCGTAAGGTTGGTTTTGATCCCTTTAAAGTCAACTATAATGTCATTTTTATCAGCTTCGTAACCGTCACGTTTCATTTGCAGCCAGGTCAAATTTCCTGTTGGAGAAAATTGTGGAGCTGTATCATAACCTAAATTATCTTCAGTTCTGTTGATCGTTTTTTGAGTTTCTAAATTGTACTCGTAAATATTGGTGTTTGTAGAAATCGCATAGTCAGTTCCTGCTTTTTTCTTGCACACATACAAGATGCTTTTTCCGTCAGGAGACCAGATATAATCTTCGTCGCCACCAAAAGGTTTTTGAGGAGAATCAAAGTTTTCGCCTTTTAGAATGTCAATTCCGGCTGCACCTTCTTTGTTTTCTTTATAAAAAACGTGGTTGAATTTCCCTTCGTTCCAGGTATCCCAATGACGGTAATCTAAACCATCATAAATTTGAACGTCTGATTTGGTAAGGCTTGGATAATAATCTTTCCCTAAAACTTTTTCCAGTTTAACCTCTTCGTTATACACTAAAAATTTTCCGTCAGGAGAAACATTTTTGTCCGCCAAGACCCCTTTAGTGTCTTTGATTTCAGTTGCAGTTCCGCCATTTACTGGCAAAATATAAAATTTTGAAGATGATTTGTTTTCTTCTACAGAAGGAGTAGAAACTTTAAAAACAACATTTTTTTCATCTTTCGAAAGTCCAAGTGCACTCACTCTTCCTAATTTCCATAACAATTCTGGTGACATCACATTCTGTCCGATAGCGTTTAAACTCATCATTATTAGGGTTGTAAATAAAACTTTTTTCATAATATAATTCTAATATTCGTGGGGCTAAAAATACAACATTTAAATTCCAATAATTTAAAATAAATCCCAAAAAATAAATCCCAAATTCCAATGTTGTCGCCGTGAGCGAAGTGGAATGGCTTGTGTATCAAAAAGAGGCTTCGACTCCGCTCAGCCTGACATGTGAAGAAGATTCAGTCTAAAATAAATAATGATGTTTGGAATTTGGAATTTCAAACTTTAAAATTTATTTCTTACATTGGAATTTATTTTTTAGCATAAAAAATTTATGGAATTAAGTTATTGGGAACTTAAAAACTGGTTCACGAATGTTGATTACACGATTGTAGGAAGCGGAATTGTAGGTTTACACGCTGCATTGCGCTTGCGCGAAAGATTCCCAACGGCGAAAATTCTGGTTTTGGAAAAAGGAATGTTACCACAAGGCGCCAGTACCAAAAATGCCGGTTTTGCCTGTTTTGGGAGTATTTCTGAAATTATGGAAGATCTCAAAACACATACGGAAGAAGATGTGATTGCCTTAATTGAGAAACGCTGGCAGGGTTTGCAATTGCTCCGAAAAAGATTGGGAGATGCTGCAATAGATTTCAGGCCTTATGGCGGATACGAACTTTTTTTGAAAGAAGACGAAAGAGGTTTTGAGGATTGTGTGGCGCGATTGCCTTTTATCAATGAAATTTTAAAACCACTTTTTAAAGCCGATGTTTTTACCAAAGAAATTGACCGATTTGGTTTTGAAAACATTCAGGAATATTTAATTTTTAATCCGTTTGAAGCGCAGATCGATACCGGAAATATAATGCAGGAATTGTTGAAACAAGCCGTTGCTGCAGATATCCTGATTTTGAATCAGCAAACCGTAACCGGATATTCAGATTTAGGAAATCAGGTTGAAATTGTATTGAATGACTTTAATTTTACGTCAAAAAAAATATTGTTCGCAACAAATGGTTTTGCAAATGCGTTGACAAAAGGAGCAGTTCAGCCTGCAAGAGCACAAGTTTTGATTACAGAACCAATCACGAATTTAGATATTAAAGGAACTTTTCATTTAGATAGAGGTTATTATTATTTCAGAAATATTGGCGATAGAATTCTCCTTGGCGGAGGCAGAAATCTTGATTTTGAAACTGAAAATACAACTGAATTCGGGCAAACGAAAATCGTGCAAAATAAGTTGGAAGATTTGCTGAAAAATGTAATTTTACCAAATCAGGATTTTCAGATCGCCCATCGTTGGAGCGGTATAATGGGAGTAGGGAACAGTAAGAAGCCGGTTGTGTCCCAACTTTCTGAAAACGTGTTTTGTGGAGTGCGTTTAGGAGGGATGGGCGTGGCAATAGGAAGTTTAATAGGAACAGAATTAGCAGATTTAATATAATGGCAGCAACCAAAAAACCAGCACCAAAAAAAACAACAGCAAGCAAAGCAAAACCAACAACGAAGAAAAAAACGAATCGTTCATTTGGTGAGAAAGTCAAATGGTTTTTTATTAAACTATGTTTATGGTTTTTCGGATTGTCGATTGCATCGGTTATCATTTTCAAATATGTGCCGGTGCCTTTTACACCGCTAATGGTCATTCGGGCTATTGAAAATAAAATGGCTGGAAAAGAAGTTTATTTTGACCATGATTGGGAACCAATTGAAAAGATTTCAATGAATCTTCAAAAAGCCGTTATTGCGAGTGAAGACGGAACTTTTTTATATCATAATGGTTTTGATTTCAAAGCGCTTCAGAAAGCCTATAAAAGCAACGAACGTGGCCGCCGTATTCGAGGAGGAAGTACGATTTCGCAGCAAACCGCCAAAAATGTTTTTTTATGGCAGGGAAAAAGTTATTTGCGTAAAGGATTGGAAGCTTACTTCACCGTTTTAATCGAAATTATTTGGGGCAAAGAACGTATCATGGAAGTTTATTTGAATAGTATCGAAATGGGGGATGGTGTTTATGGTGCATACGCTGCAACGGAACATTGGTACCGTCGCGACGCTTCGAGTTTAACCGCAATGCAAGCCGCAGGAATAGCCGCTATTTTACCAAATCCGAGAAAGTTTAAAGCAACAGGATCTTCAAGTTATATTAACAGACGCAAAGAAAGGATTGTTCGCGAAATGCGTGCTGTTGGAAAAATAAATTATAATGCGAAGTAAAAAGAGCTTTTTGATGCTCCTGATCTTAACGTCGGCTTTGAGTTTTGGACAGGCGAAATCTATGGAATTTGGTTTTATTTCGGATAATGATTTATACACATCGTCAAAAAATGATATGTATTATACGAATGGTTTAGAACTTTTTGCCCGATTTTTATCGAAGAATAACAACGAAAAAATCAACAAAAAAATAACCGAATTTCGTTTAGGACAATACATTTACAATCCGAGATATATTAATGAAGCAGCTGCGAATAATAACAATCGCCCATTCACCGGTTATCTTTTTGCCGAGGCCGGACGCAGTTTTTTCTACAACAGCGAATCGGTTTTGAAGACTGATTTTCAATTGGGTTTCATGGGGCCAAATGCCTTTGGACGAGAAACGCAGGAAAGTTTCCACCATCTTATTGGCTATAAAAATGTATATGGTTGGGGAAATCAGTTGCATAATGCTTTAGGTCTTCAGGCGCATGCATTATATTCAAAGAAATTATTTCCGAATAAACATAACGATTTTATCGATCTTCATTTTCAGTCGGAAGGAAATCTGGGGACTATTTTTACCGGACTTTCCACAGGACTCTTAACCCGAATTGGATTTAAAAGATTGCTACCAATTTACGATTCTAATTTGCACGATGCTTCGGTGAGTGCACAGCCGCAATACAATGTGCGTGAGTTTTATTTCTACGCAATTCCGAGTGTCAACTACCAGTTTTACGACGCTACAATTCAGGGAAGCATGTTTAACGACACGAGTCCGGTAACGTTTGATTTAGTGCCGTGGCGTTTTAATGCCGAGGCTGGTTTGAAATTCCGCCACAACAGTTTTAATATGTCTTATTCTTTTATTTATCACGGTAAAGAATTGGAAAGCCATGATGTTACGGGATCTTTTTATGGGTCGATTCGATTAGGGTTTTTGATTAAGTAATTTTATTGCAGGACGTTTTTTTAACCGCAAAGTTCGCTAAGGGATTACGCAAAGAACGCGAAGTTTCTTTGTCGGTGAGGTCGCAAAGCTGCAAAGTTCTGCCACAATCTTGTCATTTCGATCCCGAGGCTTCGGGAGAGAAATCCCCGCAAGTAGCTCGACAAAGTTTTTTAATTCAATCAAATTATGAAAAAAAATTACTCTTTTACTCTCCTCGCCTCACTAACCTCAAGCCTCATCCAAGCCCAAACAAAAATCAACCTTCCATTTGAAAATCGTGAGCTAACTATTGAAAAAGTAATGGCAGGAGCAGTCGTGTTATTTGTTTATTTTATACCAACCATCATTTTATGGAATAAAAGAAACAGCAAATACTTATTCGTGTTCAATCTTCTTACCGCATGGACAGTGCTTTGCTGGTTTATTTCTTTTGTTTGGGCGTTACAAATAAACAGGCAACATGTAAGAATTTTGGCTGAAGAGAGGAAAATTAGGAAAAGAGATAAAAATCTTAAATCTTCTACAACTTAAGTTTAAATCTCAGATTGTTTTTCAGGTAAAAGTACGTAGTCGATTGGATTGATAAAAGGTTACTTTTGATTTAGATTTTGTTAATATGGTTTTCCGTAATGGGATGGTGAAATAAATAAAGATATTTGTTTTTGTTTTAGAACGATGATTTTTTAAAACTCAGTAATTAGTTGTTTTTATTAGCTTAGTTTTAATTCACAAATTTTTGAAATTTATAGTAAAATTAAATGAGAAATAATTAAGAAATATGAAAACAATATGAGTTGGATTGACGATTCTATTAAAAACTTACTCATTAAAGGAGAAGGAGAAATATTTTCCCGTATTGAAACTATAGGTGTTAATCTTGATATTACAGGCACCCAAGCAAAAGCTTATTGCTACGGTCTAAAACTAGATGCCCAAGGCAATCCAAGAGTTAATGATTTAATTGAATTCGTAACTACAAAATTAATTGATTATTCTATACCAAAGAAATTACAAGATGAAGCTAAAGAACAATTGATTAAAACTGGCTCGTCTGCAAAAATCTTAGAACTTGCAAAAAGAGCAAAGCTATTATTTACCGATTTAGAAAAAACGGGTGAATTTGGAGAGATGTTGCTATATATATTAGTGCAAGAAATTTTGGAATTGCCTCAACTAATAAGTAAAATGTCCTTAAAAACATCTGGGCAATTGCATTATCAAGGAGCTGATGGGATTCATGTTAAATATGACAAATTTGATGACTCTCTTTCTTTGTATTGGGGAGAGTCCAAAATGGAACAAACAATATATTCAGGTTTAAGAAATTGTTTCATAAGTTTAAAATCATTTTTACTAGACACTTATGGCCATGATTCAACCCAAACGAGAGATTTGCATTTAATAACGAGTAATATTTCCGAGAATATTAATAATCCGGACCTTGAAGATATTTTGGTCAGATACTTTGATTTGAATGATGATTTATCTAATAAACTCAAATATAAAGGCGTTTGCTTTGTTGGATTCGATTCTTCTCATTACCCAGCTTCTCCTTTGGAGAAAACAACAGAAGATATAATTAAAGCATTTGAAAAAGAAGTTAGCAGTTGGTTAAATAGTTCAGCAACTCAAATTAAAAATCATGTGAATTTGGAAAAATTTGAAATTCATCTATTCTTAATTCCATTTCCATCGGTGCAGGATTTTAGAACTCATTTCCTAAAAGCGATAGCTAAATGATAGCCCACAAAATTTTTAATCTTGAAAGCTTTAAAAAGCAATATAGAGCCGTTTTAGCTTTGTCAGTTTGTAATACGATAAAAAATCTAAAATGGGAGGAAGATGTTGAAGTATTAACTCAACAAATAAATTGGAATAACTTATTAGGTATAGCCAGTGTTTTGAGCTATTCAGATTCAAGTGAGCACCTAGAGGCAGCATTACGAATAGCGCAAACAAGTTTATATACTAATCCAAATGAAAATCAAAAAACGGCATCCGTAATAATCTTAGAAAACTTAACAAATATTCCAGCATTAAAACTTGCAGTAAAAAGAGGCTTAATTAAAAGTAACTATGAAGATGATTTACCTCTCCCTTTTAAATTACAAACCAACAAAATAAAAATTGAGCATTCAATTTTAATAGACGAAAATGTTATTTCTTTAAATAGATTTCAGAAAAAAGTTTTCGATTCATCAAAAATTAATAATTCAATCAGTATATCGGCACCTACATCTTCTGGGAAATCCTTCATTTTATATCAATTGTTGCTTGAAGAACTCAAAAGAAAGGGAGTAAATATTGTATATATTGTGCCTACTAGAGCATTAATTAGTCAGGTAGAGGATGATTTGAGAATTCTTTTAAAAAAGAATAACATTGAAAATGTAAATCTAACCACCGTTCCTCTACAATCGGTTGAGAATGGAGAAACAAATCTCTATGTTTTTACACAAGAACGCCTTCATTGGTATCTTTTGCAATCTGAAAATTCGAAAATTGATTTTTTGCTTGTAGATGAGGCTCATAAAATTGATAATAGCAATAGAGGTATTCTATTGCAAAGAAAAATTGAAGAAGTAATTGATTTGAATCCCGATGTAAGATTATTTTTTTCTAGTCCATTCACTTCAAATCCTGAAATTCTTCTAGAAAATATTGGGATAACTCAATCAAAATCTACTATCAATACTGAATTTGTAGCTGTTAATCAAAATTTACTTTATGTAACTCAAGTAAAAGGAAAACCTAAAGAATGGGAAATTGAGTTGATTTTAAAAGATGGCAAAATTAAGATAGGTATTATAGAATTAGAAGATAGGCCAACAAATGAGGCAAAGAAAATAGCATTGATTACTGCTGCGATTTCTAGTGGAAACAGCGGTAATTTAATTTATTCAAATGGTGCTGCAGAATCAGAAAAATTTGCAAAAATATTAACTGAGCTTGTACCAAAAGACTCTAGTGATACAGAAATCAAAGAGTTGATAAAACTCGTTAAAACTACAATTCATAAAGATTATGTTCTA
This sequence comes from Flavobacterium aquidurense, assembly GCF_031458035.1. Classification (GTDB taxonomy): domain Bacteria; phylum Bacteroidota; class Bacteroidia; order Flavobacteriales; family Flavobacteriaceae; genus Flavobacterium; species Flavobacterium aquidurense_C. Next base: position 123,866 of record NZ_JAVDXR010000011.1, on the reverse strand, counting down.
AGTAAGGTACTTGAATATAAGATAGCTTTTCATTATGGAAATATGCCTTTATTGGTTCGCCAAGAGATAGAGAGACTTTTTAAGGATAATAAAATAGAATATCTTGTTTGCACCTCAACTTTACTTGAAGGAGTTAATTTGCCTGCAACAGCAGTTTTTATTAGAAAGCCAACAAGAGGAAAAGGTAAGCCATTAAATGAAAATGACTTTTGGAATTTAGCAGGACGAGCAGGAAGATGGGGTAAAGAATTCAGTGGTAATATTATATGTATTGAACCTAATGAATGGGGGATAAGACCTTCACCCGACAAAAAGAAGCAAAAAATTGAAAAGGCTCTAGAATTCTTGGAACAGCATAAAGCAACAGAATTATTAAAATATATTAAGGATGGTAGCCCAAGAGATGAAGCTGAAAATAATCAAGAATTTGAATTTGCATTTAGTTATTATTATTCGAAATATTTGAAAGGTAAATTAATTGCTGATACGAATTTTAACTCAGAATTGATTTCTCAATTTGATATAATTAGACAGTCCATAGAAATTCCGAACCAAATAATTTTCAGAAATCCTGGGATTTCACCAATTGCTCAACAAGAATTATTAGATTATTTCGAAACAAAAATTAATGAATTAGAAGACTTAATTCCAGTTTATCCCGAAGATGTTAATAGTTATGAAGAATATATTAAACTCATTGGTAGAATTGGAAAAACGTTAGCAGCATTCCCTCCTATATTAAATCCTTCAAGGGCTATTTTACTAATTAATTGGATGTCTGGAAAACCACTTTCATATCTAATAAATAGCTCCTACAATTCTTATAGAAAAAAACAGCCAAATATTTCTATTGATAAAGTTTGTCGGGACACAATGGAAGAAGTCGAAAATTTTGCTAGATTCAGATTTGCAAAAGAGTCAAGTTGTTATATTGATATTTTGAAATATTTTTTAAATTTTATTAATAGAAATGATTTAGTCGAAAGAATTCCTGATTTGAATTTATGGTTAGAATTTGGTGTCTCGCAAACGACTCAATTATCTCTTCTTTCACTAGGACTTAGCAGGAATACAGTAATTGCATTAACGGAATTTATTACTAAAACTAATTTAAGTAAATCGGAAAGTATGGAGTGGTTAAAAAATGCCGACTTAAATAAGTTAGATTTATCCTCAATTATGATTCAGGATATTGAAAAGGTATTAACTAAATAAAATTAGACATATAAACTGTTGATAATTAATGGTTCAATTGTATTCCGATAGAGCAGATTTACAATCCGTATACAGAAATTAAATTCAGAACCTAAAGAAATCCCGAAACTAAAATTTCCGGATTTGTTATTTAAGGAATTTAGTCAAGTCGTTTAAGTTGAGAACCTCAAACTAAATCCACAACCCAACTCAAACATCTTACAAAAACAAAACCCTCTAATCTAGCCCCGATGGAAGCGGTATCCTTTTTCTTCCGCCCGTAGCGGAAGAAAAAGATATAGCGGACAGCGGGACAGGTCGTCTTTTGAAAACGAAACTTCTGCTCCTGAATATTTATAGAAAATTCGATATTAAATTTTGTTTTTTGAAAATTAATTGACTTTATTTGCTAACGCTTTGGGGGATTAGCTCATTTGGCTAGAGCGCTTGCCTGGCAGGCAAGAGGTGATCGGTTCGAATCCGATATTCTCCACAAAAAAACCGTATCACTTTATTGTGGTACGGTTTTTTTTATTTAATTAGAAAAGGCTTCAGGTGAAAATAGTTGCCAAAACCGTAACTTTACGTTCAAATCTATTTTTATGAGTTTAGAAAATCAAAACGGTTCTTTATATACGAGTTTTCAAAATGCCGTTGCGACGGTGCAATTTGGGCATCCGGCGAGTAATTCTTTTCCGCGTGAATTGTTGAATCGTTTGACATTAGAAATTAATGAGTTAAGCCGAAATGAAGCGGTTTCGGTAATTGTTTTGCAGAGCGAAGGTTCGAAAGCGTTTTGTTCCGGTGCTTCGTTTGATGAGCTTTTGCAAGTGGAAAATGAGGAGCAGGGAACAGAATTTTTCTCGGGTTTTGCCCATTTGTTAAATGCCATGCGAAATTGTTCTAAATTAATTGTGGGCCGCGTTCAGGGAAAAGCAGTTGGAGGTGGAGTCGGAATTATTGCAACCTGCGATTATGTTTTGGCTACGACTGAAAGTGCCATTAAATTATCTGAACTGGCGATCGGTATTGGCCCGTTTGTTATCGAACCGGCGGTTTCTCGTAAAATTGGTAAAACGGCTATGACCGAAATGACATTGGCAGCAACGGATTGGAAATCGGCTGAATGGGCTTTAGAGAAAGGACTTTATGCGTCGCTTCATACTGCAGATGAATTGGATGCTGCGGTTGAAAATTTTGCTCAAAAACTAAGTTCATACAATCCGGAAGCTTTATTCGAAATGAAGAAAATCATTTGGGAAGGAACTGAGCAATGGGAATCGATATTGATTGAGCGCGCTGCAATTACGGGTAAATTAGTTTTGTCTGATTTTGCCAGGGAAGCTTTGACACAGTTTAAGAAGTAAAAAAAGAAATCCCAATTAAAAAATTCCAAATTCCAATATGAACTCAATGCTTGGAATTTGGAATTTTTCTTTATTTGGAATTTATCATTAAACGGTTATTAATTCGTAAATTTGCAACCTAAAATTCAAATCGATGAGTAATATCAGAATTACAAAACAATTTAATTTCGAAACCGGGCACGCTTTATACGGTTACGACGGAAAATGCAAAAACGTTCACGGGCACAGTTATAAATTGTCGGTAACAGTTATTGGTTCGCCAATTACGGACCGGTCAAATGTGAAATTCGGAATGGTAATTGATTTTTCAGATCTAAAGAAAATTGTAAAAGAAGAAATCGTCGATCAGTTCGATCATGCGACTGTTTTTAACGAAACTACACCGCATATCGAATTGGCAAATGAATTAAAAAATCGTGGTCATCATGTGATTTTGGTTGACTATCAGCCTACAAGTGAAAATATGGTGGTTGATTTTTCTAAAAGAATCATCGCTCGTCTTCCTGCCGGAATTGCACTATTTTCCCTTAAACTTCAGGAAACAGAATCGTCGTTTGCTGAATGGTATGCAAGTGATAATCAGTAGAAATTCCAAGTTTTAAATTCCAAATTCCAATCCTTAGATTTCGCTCAGGATGACAATAGGACTAAAGTCTAAAATTCTAAGAAGTCTAAGAAGTCTAAGATCTAACAATCTAAAAATCTAAATGAAAAAAATATATTTCGCTTCTGATCAGCATTTTGGTGCTCCAACTCCCGAATCGAGTTTACCGCGCGAAAAGAAATTTGTCGCCTGGCTGGATGAGGTTAAAGAAGATGCGGAAGCTATTTTTTTATTGGGTGATTTGTTTGATTTCTGGTTTGAATATAAAACAGTTGTTCCAAAAGGTTTTGTACGCATTTTAGGCAAACTGGCCGAAATTCGCGACAGCGGAATTCCGATTTACTTTTTCGTTGGAAATCATGATCTATGGATGGACGATTATTTTGAAACCGAATTGAATATTCCGGTTTATCATGATAACAAAGAATTCACTTTTAACGGAAAAACTTTTTTAATTGGTCACGGTGACGGAAAAGGTCCTGGTGACAAAGGCTATAAAAGAATGAAAAAGGTATTTACGAATCCGTTTTCAAAATGGCTTTTTCGTTGGCTGCATCCTGATGTTGGCGTTAGTTTAGCACAATATTTATCGGTTAAAAACAAACTGATTTCGGGAGACGAAGATGTGAAATTTTTAGGAGAAGAGAATGAATGGCTAGTTTTATACGCCAAACGCAAACTCGAAACCAAACACTACAATTATTTTATTTTCGGACATCGTCATTTACCAATGATTATTCCGGTTGGAGAAGAATCTAAATATGTGAATCTTGGCGACTGGATTGGTTATTTTACTTACGGCGTTTTTGATGGCGAAACTTTTGAGCTTAAGAAATTCGAAAAGTAATTCGTCTAATTCATTCCAGGTCCATAGACATATTCGTCAAGTTCTATTCTGAATAAAGAACCTTCGACTAAATCTTTAATCGATTTTAATTCTTTAATGGAAACTGCTAAATCTATTTGAGCGCAAGGCGTTTTGAGTAGAAATTTATGGCAGGAATTTTTTAATTCGCAAGCTTCACAACAAGCATTTTCAATCATGCTGTCTTCGATTAAATCGCAAAAATGATTTAATTCCTGAACCGTAAAATAGAATCCGGTTTCTTTAAAAACCAATTGAACTTTATCTGTAATGGTTTCGTTTTCCTTTTTCCAGTAAAAGGCAATTCCAAAATTGTTGTGGTATAATTGTTCGATTTCTTTCATTGCAAATCCTTTTGTTGCAACAAATATAAATATTATTTAAATTAATTCTAAATAAACATTCTTAAAATTTTGGAAAAAAAACTCACCATATAAGTCATATAAGCAAATTTAAGTTTCGCCTATAAATGTACTTATATGACTTATATGGTGGAAAAAAATAATTACTCCATATTCTGATGATCGTCCATATCTTTTTGAAGATCTAAATTTCTAAAAGTAGGCGATGCTACTCCGAAGCCTAAAACAGTCAATAGTGTAATGCTTCCTCCAAAAACAACAGATGTTACAGTTCCCATTAATTTAGCTGTTGCGCCACTTTCAAAGGCACCTAATTCATTAGAAGATCCAACAAAAATTGAATTTACAGCACCAACACGTCCACGCATATGATCGGGAGTTTTAAGCTGTAAAATCGTTTGGCGAATTACTACCGAAATTCCGTCGGCAAGTCCGCTCAAAAATAAAGCAAAAACAGAAAGCCAGAAATAGGTAGATATTCCAAATAAGATGATCGATAATCCGAAAACAAATATGGCAACTAAAAGTTTTTTACCTGCATTTTTATATAATGGCACATAGGCAGAAACGAGCATTGTAATAAATGATCCAACAGCCGGTGCGGCTCTTAATATTCCAAATCCTTCAGAACCAACTTTTAAAATGTCTTGAGCGAAAACTGGTAATAACGCCACTGCACCTCCAAAAAGTACAGCAATCATGTCAAGAGATAAGGCACCTAAAACGATTTGGTTTTTAAAAACAAAAGTTAAACCTTCTGTAAGACTGTCTTTTATCGATTCTCCAATCTTCGGATTTACGATTGGTTTTTTACTAATTTGTGATAAAGCAATTAAGGAGAGAATTGAGAATCCGAAAACCATGCACATTGACCAGTGAACCCCAATCCAGTTAATTGAAAATCCAGCAAGTGCTGGTCCCATTACCGCTCCAATCTGCCAAACCGAACTGCTCCAAGTAGAAGCATTTGGATATACTTTTTTAGGAATAATAAGCGACTGAAGAGAGAAAGTAGTTGGGCCAAGAAAAGCTCTAACTAATCCGCCTAAAAAGACTAACGTGTAAATGGAGTATAAAATAACAGTTTGAGATAAATCGCCAACAACTTTTGGCCAAGTCACTAAAAACAATCCAAAACTAATTACAGAAAATCCCAGAATGCATTTTACGAGTAATCCTTTCTTTTCACTTTGATCGACAATATGTCCGGCAAATAATGCCATTCCTACAGCCGGAATAACTTCCATTAAGCCAATAATGCCTAACGAAAGCGGATTTTTAGTTAAACTGTAAACTTCCCATTCGATTACAATAAATTGCATTGCCCAAGCAAAAACCATGCAGAAGCGCAGTAATAAAAACACGTTGAATTCTCTATAACGAAGTGCCTGATAGGGGTCGTTTTTCTTTTCTTTATCTTTCATTTTTTCTGATATCTTTTAGCATAAGTTGAGTAGACACATTTCCGTTCCACTCGTTTTCAGCGATAGTGTAGGCTAGCTGAAAAGCATTTTGATTTTTTGTAATATCTAATTTTTTTCCAAGTCCGAAGCCAATTGCCGCGATTCCTTCTGAGTTGAACTGCTTGGCGAAAAGCCTCAAATGTTCGTCTTCGGCTCCTAAAGTTTTGGCGTAACCTGTATCTTTTACATCCGAAGTCATAAAAACCGGTGTCATATTTTGCGGACCAAAAGGCTCGAATTGTTTTAAAATCCGGATTAGTTTTGGAGTAATTTCTGAAAAATTAATTTCAGCATCAATTTCGATTTCCGGAGTCCGCATTTCCGGTAAAATAGTTTCCGAAACTTGTCTTTCAAAAGCCTCTTTAAAAGTCGTATAATTCTCCGCTTTCAATGTCATTCCGGCAGCGTACATATGCCCTCCGAATTGCTCCAAATGATGCGCACAGGCATCCAAAGCATTGTAAACATCAAAGCCTTTTACCGATCTTGCCGAAGCTGCGTATTTATCACCGCTTTTAGTAAAAACCAAAGTCGGACGATAATAGGTTTCGATTAATCTCGAAGCAACAATTCCGATAACGCCTTTGTGCCAGTCTTCCTGAAAAACAACGGTTGAAAAACGTTCTTCTTCCTGATTTTCTATAATTTGCTGAAATGCTTCTTTGGTAATTTTTTTATCTAAATCTTTTCGGTCTGCATTGTATTGTTCAATTTCTGAAGCAAATTGCTGTGCCTGATCAAAATCAAATTCGGTTAACAGTTCCACAGCATGATTGCCATGTTTGATTCTTCCCGCTGCATTTATTCGCGGCGATATAATAAAGACAACATCCGTAATATCTAAAACTTTCTTTTTGACCTGATGCACCAAAGCTTTAATTCCCGGTCTTGGATCGCTGTTGATTACCTGCAATCCGAAGTAAGCCAAAACACGGTTTTCGCCCGTTATCGGAACAATATCTGCCGCAATCGCTGTGGCAACTAAATCCAGATAGGGAACGAGATCTTCGATAGTTTCGTCTCGATTTTGACCTAAAGCCTGAATCAATTTAAAACCGACTCCGCAACCACACAATTCATCGTAAGGGTAGGAGCAGTCCTCTCGTTTCGGATCTAAAATCGCAACCGCATCCGGCAACGAATTTCCAGGTCTGTGGTGATCGCAAATAATAAAGTCGATGTTTTTTTCTTTCGCGTAGGCGATATGATCAATGGATTTTATTCCGCAATCGAGAGCAATAATTAATGAGAAACCGTTGTCATCGGCAAAGTCAATTCCTTTAAAAGAAATTCCGTAGCCTTCGTCATAACGATCCGGAATATAGGTGGCAATATTAGGATAATGAGATTTTAAATACGATGAAACCAAAGAAACTGCTGTCGTACCGTCAACATCGTAATCTCCAAAAACCAAGATATTTTCCTGATTTTCAATCGCCGATTCGATTCGGGCAACCGCTTTATCCATATCTTTCATTAGATAAGGATCATGAAGATGTTCTAATGAAGGACGAAAGAAATTTTTGGCATCTTCAAAAGTTTCAATGCCACGCTGAATCAAAAGTGTTGCTACAAAATCTTCTACATTTAAGGCCTGTGCCAAATGTTTGATTTTATCTTCAGAAGGTTTTGGTTTTAATGTCCAACGCATGGTTGATTTTAGATTTAAGAATGAAGATTTTAGATTTTAGATTTCTGAAATCAAAAATCGTTAATCAGAAATCTTAAATAGATTATTTTTGCTCCAAAGCATTTCCTTCAAACTGAATTCCATCCCAGCCTAGGTTGATGAAATTTCTAATATTTTGATGGTTTGTTCCATTTGGATCGCCTAAAACTTCTTCGAAATAAAAAGCACCAAAACAGGCTAAAGTTTCTTCTTTGCTTAAGTTTTGTAATTTGGCGAAAGAAAATAATTTGCAAGAACCTGAGTTTTCTCCGGCTGCGTTGTGCTGTGTTCCGTTTTGAAAAGCAGTTGGAGTAAAATTGTAGTTTTCCTCAATTACTGCGATAGTTTCAGGGAATGTTATTTTGTTTGGAGTTTGTTTTACTTTTTGTAAAAAGGCTTGTATGCTCATGATTATGATTTAATTTTTTTTGCCACAGATTAAAAGATTTAAAAGGATTTAATCTGTGAGAATCTGTGAAATCTGTGGCAAAACTATTTATTCTTCTTCTTCGTTCTTAGAAAATTTACTTTTCTTAGGTTCTTTTACTATTGTTTTTCCGGCAACTACAACGACAATTTCGCCGCGTGGCGCTGTTTTTTCAAAATGCGTTAAAACTTCTCTTGCAGTTCCGCGTACATTTTCTTCGTGCATTTTTGATAATTCTCTCGAAACACAAACTTGTCTGTCTTCGCCAAAATACTGAATAAACTCCGCTAAAGTTTTAACGAGTTTGTGTGGAGAAACGTATAAAATCATCGTTCTGGTTTCTTCGGTTAAAGCCAAAAATCGGGTTTGGCGTCCTTTTTTGTCAGGCAGGAAACCTTCAAAAACAAATTTATCATTTGGTAATCCACTGTTAACCAAAGCAGGAACAAAAGCTGTTGCACCAGGCAAACATTCCACTTCAATTTTATTTTCGACACAAGCTCGTGTCAATAAAAAACCAGGATCAGAAATTGCCGGAGTTCCCGCATCTGAAATCAAAGCGATGGTTTCGCCAGCTTTTAAACGTGCAATTAAATTTTCGGTTGTTTTGTGTTCGTTGTGCATGTGATGGCTGTGCATGTGCGTGCCAATTTCAAAATGCTTCAACAATTTTCCACTCGTTCTGGTGTCTTCGGCCAAAATCAAATCGACTTCTTTTAAAATGCGAATGGCACGAAAAGTCATATCTTCAAGATTGCCGATTGGCGTTGGAACGATATATAATTTAGACATAGTAATTTATATTTGAACACGAATTTCACTAATTAACACAGATTGTAATTGCTTTTAAAAATTTCACAAAGCAGGAATTCGTGTTAATTCGTGAAATCTGTGTTTTATTTTTTTATGAGAATTTTTTCTCTACAATTCCCAGAAAACGCTCTGCGTAGTCGTCTTTTCCTTCCCAATTATTATAATCCGGTTTTACCATAGTTTCTATAAATTCCTGAGCTTCTCCGTAGGTGTCAAAAGTCAGTAACTGATTTAAAACACGGCTGTAGTCTTCAGCACTGTTTCCGAAAAGGTTTTTGGTAAAAGCAATTCGGTCATTCAAATCAACGTGAAAACCTTTGGCTAATTTTTCGTTTAATGTTTCTGCTTTTCGTTCAGTCGGAGTTTCCAGAACCTCTGTTTCAATTTTTGTCTCCTGAAATTCATTAAGGGATGGAAAAGGAGTAGAAGAAACAGCTTCAAAACTGTCTACTTTTACAAACTGTGCATCGGCATAATTCACGCCAAGAATATCTTCAAAAGAGATGTGAACAGGATCTGGTTTTTTAGAATCCCTTTTTGGTTCTTCTTTCTTTATTTCTTCTAGCTCTAATTCAAAAGCAGGTTTGAAATCCGGAATTGGTTTTGACTCGTTTATGGTTCTGAAATAAAGCTCTTCGGCAGTTTCTTGTTTTGTTTCAAAAAGAGTTTCTTCGATTGTTTTAACGATTGGTTCTGCTGTTTTTTCAACTTCAGGTTCTGCAACTGCTTCAATCTCGGTTTCCGGAATCTCTTCTTCAGAGACTTCAGTGATAATTTCAGCTGGTGTTTCTTCAATGATTTTTGGTTCCGGAGTTGCTTCCGCTTCGCCCTCAATTGGAGTTTCTTCTGCAACAGTTTCTGCGATTGCAACCGGAGTTTCGATTCTAACTTCTGTCGGAATTATTTCTTCTTTTTCAAAAATAGATTCAACTTCCGATTCTACTTCGCTGCGCCCAATAGTTGGTTTTGCGTTGTCGAAATTTTCGTCGATGAATTTTAAAACCGCTAATTTCTCATATAACTTCTGCGTTTCAAGATACAATTGATTGATATCGGATTTATTTTTAAGTTTTAAAATTCGATGTGCAATGCTGATTAAATCGGCTTCCAATTTTTTTTTCATAACTGTTGAAATTATAGTGAATAGGGTATTTTAATATATTTTGTCTCTGAATGTCTTTATTCGTGAAGGAAATACGCGAAACATTTTTTATTTCTGTTAATAAGCGTTCGCGAATCTTCGATTTGATAAAAATTTTCTACTTTTGAAAAAACGTAAAACATCAAAATTTTGCGTCAATTTATTACCAGTACAAAGTAATAAAAACTATTCATTTTTAAAGGTAGAAAAATACAAAATGTTTCTCGAAAATACAGTAAATCACAAAGAACAATTTGGTTGGATTGAAGTTATTTGTGGATCAATGTTTTCGGGTAAAACCGAGGAGTTAATCCGCAGATTAAAACGCGCCCAATTTGCCAAACAAAGAGTCGAAATCTTTAAACCTGCTATTGATACCCGCTATCATGACGAAATGGTGGTATCACATGATGCCAACGAAATCCGCTCAACTCCCGTTCCGGCGGCAGCCAATATTGCAATTTTAGCACAAGGCTGCGATGTAATCGGAATTGACGAAGCACAATTTTTTGATGATGAAATCGTTACGGTTTGTAATGATCTTGCCAATCAGGGAATTCGTGTGATAGTTGCAGGACTTGATATGGATTTTAAAGGAAATCCTTTTGGACCTATGCCAGCACTTATGGCAACTGCTGAATATGTAACGAAAGTTCACGCGGTTTGTACCAGAACAGGAAATCTTGCCAATTATAGTTTCCGTAAAACAGATAATGATAAATTGGTTATGCTCGGTGAAACCGAAGAATATGAGCCGTTGAGCCGTGCAGCGTATTACAATGCAATGAAAAAGAATCAGGAGAAATAGATTTTTAATTCCTTTCAAGCCAAAATAGACATGCAAGACAAGCAAACTAAAAGAAAACAAAATCTCTTACTATTAATTGTGATTGGAATTGCAGTGGCTTTAGCTGTCTATTTTCAGTTTTTTCTTTCTGAAAATAAGGGTGAAGTAAAAACTGAAATAACGGAATTGGTTTCAAAATATAATAAAAATTGTCCGCTGAAAATTCAGGAAGGAATTCGATTGGATAGCGTCAATTTAGCGGAGGACAGTATAGTTCAATATAATTTGACATTGCTGAATGTAGAAAAACAAACTGCAGAGATTAATGTAATACAAGAAGAAATAAGAAAAAGTCTGATCAGTACCGCTAAAGCAAATCCGGGACTTCAGGCTTTTAGAGACAATGATTATACCTTGATTTACAGTTATAGCGATAAAAAGAAAGCTTTTTTGTTTAATGTGAAGATATTACCGGACCAATATAAATAATTTATAAGATTTTTATATAAAACAAAAAACCGACAAATTCAAAATTTGTCGGTTTTTTGCTTTGTCTAAACTGGACTGAAGTCCAGCTCTACAATATAAAATGTTCCTCCGGAACTATAGAAGAGCCTTCGGCTCGATCCATATTGTAGGGCTGGACTTTAGTCCAGTTTAATATAGATTACGGTGATTATATTAAATTTTAAAAAACCTAAATCTTCTTCCTCATTCTCGCAACCGGAATATCAAGCTGTTCACGGTATTTTGCAATTGTTCTTCTGGCAATCGGATAGCCTTTTTCTTTTAAGATATCAGCCAATTGGTCGTCTGGTAAAGGTTTCTTTTTGTCTTCTTCTTCAATGGTGTTTTTAAGGATCTTTTTGATTTCTAAAGTCGAAACATCTTCACCCTGGTCATTTTTCATCGCTTCAGAGAAAAACTCTTTAATCAGTTTTGTTCCGTATGGTGTTTCAACATATTTGCTATTCGCTACACGCGAAATTGTCGAAATATCCAATCCAACCATGTCCGCAATGTCTTTTAAGATCATTGGTTTTAGTTTGGTTTCATCACCATCTAGGAAATATTCTTCCTGATAATGCATAATCGCATTCATTGTTACAAAAAGTGTTTCCTGACGTTGTCTGATCGCATCAATAAACCATTTCGCTGAATCAAGCTTCTGTTTGATAAACTGAACCGCATCTTTCTGAGCCGACGATTTATCACGGGAATCTTTATACGTCTGCATCATTTCCTGATAATCTTTAGAAACGTGCAGCGACGGAGCATTTCTTCCGTTTAAGGTCAATTCCAGTTCGCCATCCACAATTCTGATAGCAAAATCGGGAACTACATTTTCGGTAACTTTATTGTTTCCGGTATAAGATCCGCCCGGTTTTGGGTTTAATCTTTCGATTTCGTGAATGGCTTTTTTAAGCTGTTCGTTTGAAACCGCGTATTTCTGCAATAATTTATCGTAATGTTTTTTTGTAAAAGCATCAAACTGATTTTCGATAATATCAATCGCTAAATCAACATATTCAGTTGGCGTTTTATGCTTTAACTGCAATAACAAACATTCCTGCAAGTCACGCGCACCAACTCCCGAAGGTTCCAGTTCGTGAATAACATGCAGCATTTTTTCGACCATCACTTCATCGGTATAAATACCTTGTGTAAAAGCCATGTCGTCCACCATATCAGCAACGCTTCTGCGGATGTAACCCATATCATCAATACTTCCAACAAGGAATTCAGCGATTTCGCGCTCTTCATCGTTCAGAATAAAAGTGTTCAGCTGATTGATCAAATCCTGATGAAAACTAATTGGCGATGCAAAAGGCGTTTCGCGTTCCTCGTCTTCACTATAATTGTTCACCTGAGTTTTATAATCCGGAGTATCGTCGTCGCTTAGATATTCGTCTATGTTAATGTCGTCTGCTTCGATTCTGTCTGATTCAGCATCATCATAATCGTCGTAGTCTTCATTGGCGAATTCATCGGCTTCATATTCGTCTTCTTTACCAGCTTCCAAAGCCGGATTTTCGTTCATTTCTTCTAATAAACGTTGCTCAAAAGCTTGCGTAGGCAATTGAATTAACTTCATCAGCTGAATTTGCTGTGGAGATAATTTTTGTGATAATTTTAAATTTAAAAATTGCTTTAGCATTTATAATGTTTAATCGTTTATTTGTTTAATCGTTAATTCGTTAATTCGTGAAAATCGGTTAACCGAATGAACGATTAACCGATTAAACCATTTTTAGAATTCCGCATTTCCAGGCGTTCTCGGGAAAGGAATTACGTCTCTGATGTTTGTCATACCCGTTACAAATAATACCAAACGCTCAAATCCTAAACCGAAACCTGCGTGTGTTGCAGAACCAAATCTTCTGGTATCTAAATACCATGATAATTCTTCTTCGTCGATTTCTAAAGCTTTCATTTTTTCGATCAAAACATCGTAACGCTCTTCTCTTTCAGAACCACCAACTATTTCTCCAATTCCAGGGAAAAGGATATCCATTGCGCGAACTGTTTCTCTTCCAGGTTCTGTGTTGTCGTTCAAACGCATGTAAAACGCTTTAATGTTTGCCGGGTAATCGTATAAAATTACCGGACATTTAAAGTGTTTCTCCACTAAATAACGTTCGTGTTCTGATTGCAAATCAGCTCCCCATTCTTCAATGATATAGTTGAATTTTTTCTTTTTATTTGGAGTTGAATCTCTCAGGATATCAATTGCTTCGGTATAAGAAACACGTTTGAAGTTGTTCTCCAAAACGAAGTTCAATTTCTCTAACAAAGCCATTTCGCTTCTTTCTGCCTGTGGTTTTGATTTTTCTTCTTCTAAAAGTCTTCCTTCTAAGAATTTCAAATCGTCTTTACAGTTGTCTAAAGCATATTTAATTACGTACTGAATAAAATCTTCAGCCAAATCCATGTTGTCATCAAGATCGTTGAAAGCAACTTCCGGCTCAATCATCCAAAACTCAGCAAGGTGGCGAGAAGTATTTGAATTTTCCGCTCTAAAAGTTGGTCCAAAAGTATAAATCTGACCCAAAGCCATAGCGAAAGTTTCTCCTTCTAATTGCCCAGAAACCGTTAAGTTTGTTTCTTTTCCGAAGAAATCTTCTTTATAATTTACTTTTCCGTCTTCTGTTCGTGGTGTATTGTCGAAAGGCAAAGCGGTAACTTTAAACATTTCTCCTGCACCTTCAGCATCAGAACCCGTAATGATTGGCGTATTTACATACACAAATCCTTTTTGTTGGAAATAGTTGTGAACCGCAAATGACAATACCGAACGCACGCGCATAATTGCTCCAAAAGCATTGGTACGAACACGTAAATGTGCATTTTCTCTTAAAAATTCTAAAGAGTGTTTTTTAGGCTGCATTGGGAATTTCTCCGCATCAGAATCTCCGAGAATTTCAAGTTGTTTCACCTGAATTTCATATTTCTGACCCGCTCCTTTGCTTTCTACCAAAGTTCCCGTTACCGAAACCGCAGCACCTGTTGTAACTCTTTTTAAAGTTTCTTCCGGTGTATTTTCAAAATCAACAACACATTGTATATTATTAATGGTAGAACCGTCATTAAGCGCGATGAACTGATTATTTCTAAAAGTTCTCACCCATCCTTTTGCATTTACTTCCTGTAGCGTCGTCGTACTGTTTAATAAGTCTTTAACTTTTGTGTGTTTCATTTTAATTTTAGATTTTAGATTGCTGATTTTAGATTAAATAAAACCAGTATTTTTTATATCGAATTGCAAATATAAACGATAATAATTAATTTTTGAAGCTGTTTCCTGCTATCCGCTATATCTTTTCCTTGCTAAAGAAGCAAGAAAAAGGATACCGCTCCTATCAGGGCTAGGGCTCTCGTTTTCAAAAAAAACAATTTTTCTTTTTTTTGTCATTTCTCTCATTTTTGTCATTCCGAGGAACGAGGAATCCCCGCAAGTAACTCTACAATCAAAATCGTCAATCTTTGGCGAGCTTCTTACGGAGATTCCTCGTTCCTCGGAATGACAAGATTGTGTGTAAAACCTTTGTCAAAGTTCAAAACTTTGACAAAGATTGTGTTTTATTAATTCGTGCTAATTCGTGAAATTCGTGGCAAAACTTTTACCCCTCTAAATTCTCCAAATCCTCTTTCTTCGCTTTCTTCTTCTCAAAAGTCAAAACTAAAGCCGGTAAAACCACTAAATTTGCAAACATAGCAAAAGCCAATGTACATGAAATTAGTCCACCAAGGGCAATCGTTCCGCTAAAGCTGGAAAGTGTGAAAGTAGCAAATCCTAAAATTAAAACTACTGATGTATAAAACGTACTGATTCCGGTTTCTCTCAAAGCACTGAAAACAGATTTTTTTACTTTTCCGTCGCTCTGAATTAAATCATGTTTGTACTTCGCCATAAACTGAATCGCATTATCAACCGAAATTCCAAATGCAATACTGAATACTAAAATCGTTGAAGGTTTAAGTGGAATTCCAAAATACCCCATCAATCCTGACGTAATGCAAAGCGGTAAAACATTTGTAATCACCGATGCAAAAACCATTTTGAAAGATCGGAATAAATACAGCATCAAAATAGCGATTACAAGAATCGCAAAAATCAGCGATTCAATTAAGTTGTCCACCAAATACGATGTTCCTTTTTGGAAAACCAATGCTTTTCCGGTAACGGTAACTTCGTAACGGTCTTTCGGGAAAATTTCATCAATTTTTGAATGTAATTTTTTCTCGACTTTCGCCATTTCATCGGTTCCAATATCTTTCATGAAAGTGGTGATTCGGGCGTATTGTCCGGTCGAATCAACGTAGGCTTTCATTAAATTTTCTTTGCTGTTTTTAGTCGCATTTTTAGCATAACCCAAAATAAAAGTCTGCTCCTGCGAAGTTGGCAATTGGTAATATTCAGGATTTCCATTATAAAAAGCCTGTTTCGAATATTTAACCAAATTCACAATCGAAACCGGTTTTGCCAATTCAGGCATTTCTTCAATTGTATTTTGCAACTCGTCCATTTTACGAATGGTCGATGCCTTCATAACACCTTTTTTGTGTTTGGTGTCAATCATAATTTCAAGCGGCATAACACCGTTAAACTCTTTTTCGTAGAATAAAATATCTTTAAAGAAAGAAGCGCTTTTTGGCATTTCACCAATCAAACTTCCTGAAACTTTCATTTGAGCAACGCCAATAACGCTGAAAACCAAAAGCAAACCATAAATGGTATAAATTACTTTTCGTTTATTTCTTACCACATTTTCAACAAAATCCAATAAAGTCGAAATGTAGGTTTTTGTTAAGTGATATAAGTGTTTTTCTCCCGGAACAGGCATGAAACTGTAGACAATTGGCACAATTAAAAGCGTCAATAAATAGACAGAAATTACATTGATCGAAGTCACCAAACCGAATTCAAAAAGCAAATCATTTCCGGTAATCATGAACGTTGCAAAACCAATCGCAGTCGTTAAATTCGTCATCAAAGTCGAAACTCCAATTTTAGAGATAATACGCTGTAAAGCCTTTGCCTGATTGTTGTGCAGTTTAATTTCCTGCTGGTATTTATTGATCAGGAAAATACAATTCGTAATTCCGATTACGATAATCAATGGCGGAATAATAGCCGTTAAAATCGTGATTTTATAATGAAATAATCCAAGCGTTCCAAACGACCAGATTACACCCACAATCAAAATACAGATCGAAATAAACGTGGCTCTGAATGAACGGAAAAAGAAAAAGAAAATCAAGGAAACCGTAAATAAAGCCGCCCCGATAAACAATCCGATTTCGCCTTTCATATCCGCAGCATTAATCGTTCTGATGTATGGCATTCCCGAAACTTTCAAATCGATTCCGGTTGTTTTTTCAAATTTATCGATCTTCGGAACTAAATTTTCCAGGATAAAAGTCTTTCTTTCCGCAGTATTTACCAGCGCTTTGTTCATGTAAATTGCTGAACGAACACTTCCGCTTTGTTTGTTAAACAACAGACCTTCGTAAAAAGGCAGATTATGAAATAAGTCGTATTGAATTTGTTTTAAATAAGCAGGATCAGTGGCTTTGCTTTGGTCGATAAACGGATTAAGAACGAATTTTTCGTTAACCGTATCTTTTTCCAGTTTCTTCAAATCATTTAAAGAAACAACCAAATCAACTTCTTTAGATTTTTTCAAACCCGTCATCAATTCATTCCAGGCGGCATAATTTTTTGGGGTGAAGAAATTTTTGTCCTGAAAACCAATTACAATCAGGTTTCCTTCCTCGCCAAACTTGTCCAGAAATTTTTGATAATCTTTATTTGCAACGTGATTTTTTGGAAGTAAGTTGGCTTCAGTATACGTCATAGCAAGGTTTTTCCATTGATAACCAAGGAAAATGGTTAAGGCTGCTACACCAACTAATATTGCGATTCTATTTTTAAGTATGATTCTGGCGATTTTTTCCCAAAACCCAACTTGTATAGTATTTTTCATAAGTTTTTAAAATGGATGCAAATGTAGTGAAAAGTGCTATAAATCATAAAAAATAGCTTTGGTTTTTACCTTTTGTTAACATAAATTAACAGGTTTATTTCTGAGAAATTTCTTTGTTTTCAGTAATTTCTACGTCAGCTTTTCTCATATTTGTACTAAATTTAAAAATGAGACGAAAATGAATTGGATTTTATTAGTAATTGCGGGCCTTTTTGAAGTTGGATTTGCCTCCTGTTTGGGCAAAGCCAAAGAAACAAGCGGAATTGTATCAACGTATTGGATGGGTGGCTTTTTTGTCTGCCTTTCAATCAGTATGATTTTACTTTATAAAGCCACGCAAGTTTTACCAATAGGAACCGCTTATGCCGTTTGGACGGGAATTGGAGCTGTTGGAACTGTTTTAGTCGGAATATTTATTTTTAAAGAACCGGCTACTTTCTGGAGAATATTTTTCCTTTCAACATTGATTGCTTCAATTATTGGGTTGAAGTTTGTTTCTAGTCATTAAAAAGATAGCACACGGATTTCGCGGATGAAACGGATTTTACGAAGATGAATTTATTTAGGAATTAAAAAATATGCCACAGATTTACTGATTCACACAGATTGAAAATCTTTAAAATCATTTTAATCTGTGGCAAAAAAATATTTCCCGCGGATTTCGTGGATTAAGCAGATTTTAGAATAAAAAATAATTCGCGCTTGTTAGTGAAATTGCTTCGCCAGTTCGCTAGCGCTCCGGTCGTGGCAAAAAAACTTTTTAACTTTACATAATAATGCAGGAAAACAATACCATCACTTTTATTTTTTTAGCGATAATTTTATTGCTGGTTGTCATCATTTGTTTTATGGTGTATCAATTAATGCAGGCCAAAAAGTCAAAAGATGATGCCGAAGAAAGTTTTTATGCTTTAGAAAGAAAAGTGAATGACTTGCAGTTAGAAACATTAGAATCAAAACTGAATCCACATTTGTTTAAGAATATTTTGAATTCGATTCAATCACACGCGTATCAAACTTATTTTGCTTTGGATAAACTTGCCAATGTTCTGGATTATATTTTATACGAAAGCAAAAAGAAATTTGTCACCGCCAAAGAAGAAATTGATTTTGCACTGAATCTTATCGAAATCAATAAAATTAAAATCAGTCCGCTTTTCGAATTAAAGATAAAAACCAACATCAATAAAGAAGATAAATTATACGACCAGCCGTTACTGGCACCGTTAATTTCGATTGACTTAATTGAAAATGCCTTCAAACACGCAGATTTGCAAAGTGCCGACGCTTTTATTTCGGTTGTTTTTGAGTTCAAAGACAATTCTTTTTTTATGACGGTTTCCAATAAAATCTCGGATAAAAAAGCGTTGAAAAAGGAGCGAAGCGGTTTTGGTCACGCCACTCTGGAACATCGTTTGAAAATCATCTACAAAAACAATTTCAAACTTGACAGGTTTGTAGAAAATGACATTTATATAGCTCATCTAAAAATAGATTTACTTGAATACAAAACTGAAATGCTTGCTTCTGGACGATGAGTTGCCCGGATTAATGTATCTAAAAATGCTTTGCGAACAAATTCCCGAAGTTGAAATCGTAAAGACGTTCAATAATCCGGAGAAACTTCTTGCCGAAATTCCCAATCTCGATTTTGATTTATTAATATCAGATATCGAAATGCCCGGAATTGACGGTTTGCATCTGGCTGAAATGATTCAGGATAAATTGGTGATTTTTTGTACCGCGTATAAAGAATATGCCGCCGATGCTTTTAATATTGATGCGGTAGATTATATTACAAAACCAGTAAAACTCGAAAGACTTCAAAAAGCAATCTCAAAAGCTTTAGAACGTTTCCATAAACCGGATTCGGCAAAAAAATTCATGCAGCTTAATACCGACAAAGGAAAAACGTTATTGTATTTTAATCAGATTCAGTACATCAAAACAGCAATTAGCGATAGTCGTGATAAAACAGTGCTTTTGGAAGACGGCAGCTTCCTGAATTTGAAAAATATTAAATTTGATACACTTTTGAAAGAATTGCCGGAAGCTGATTTCTGTCGAATTAATAAAAAAGAAATTGTCGCAGTAAAAGCCATTAAATTCTTTAATCACAACGAAATTGTTCTGCATCATTTAGAAAAAAACGGCAAAAATAGTACGCTAATTTTAAGTGAAACTTACCGAACAGATTTTCTGAAAAAGGTGAAAATCTAACTTATTACAAAGTTTTTCCGACTTGTTACATTGATTGAAAATTTGACTCAATTTTGCTTTTCCACTAAATATTCTGTGCAGATATTTGTTCAGTAATTTAAAAGAAAACGGGTTATGAATAATATTAAAAACTCTCTATTTTATGTGACAATTATTGGAGGCTTCGGCGCTCTGATATATTGGGTAATTTCAAAGGGAGCTTCGCTTGAAGTTGGCCGTGGGATTGTTCCAAAAAAAATAGAAAGCAATCATTGGAATGATTTTCTGCACTCCATGATTGAAAACCTGCAACATCCGCTGGCTATTTTATTGGCTCAAATTGTGACGATTATTTTGGTTGCACGTTTGTTTGGGTGGATTTTCAGAAAAATTGGTCAGCCTTCTGTAATTGGAGAAATGATTGCCGGTGTTGTTCTCGGGCCGTCTTTGGTCGGAATGTACTTTCCTGAATTTTCCGCAGCTTTGTTTCCGAAGGAATCTTTAGGTAATCTGCAATTTTTGAGCCAGATTGGTTTAATACTTTTCATGTTCGTGATCGGAATGGAACTCGATTTAAAGGTTCTTAAAAATAAAGCGCACGAATCGGTAGTAATTAGTCATGCGAGTATTGTAATTCCATTTGCCTTAGGATTGACTTTTGCCTACTTCATTTACGGAACTTTTGCACCCGAAGGAGTTGAATTTTCTTCCTTCGGATTATTTATGGGGATTGCGATGAGTATAACTGCTTTTCCGGTTTTGGCCAGAATTGTTCAGGAACGCGGCTTGCAAAAAACAAAACTCGGTACCATTGCGATCACTTGTGCTGCTGCTGATGATATCACGGCCTGGTGTATATTGGCTGTTGTAATTGCAATTGTAAAGGCGGGTTCATTCACTAGTGCTTTATATGTTATTGGTTTAGCTATTTTGTATGTAATTGTCATGTTGAAAATAGTTCGTCCGTTCTTAAAACGTGTCGGTGATTTGAATTCTACTCGTGAAAGCTTGAATAAACCAGTTGTTGCTATTTTCTTTATCACACTTCTGTTTTCTGCGTATGCTTCTGAATTAATTGGAATTCATGCTTTGTTTGGAGCATTTTTAGCCGGAGCAATTATGCCGGAGAACAATAAATTCAGAAATATTTTCATCGAAAAAGTAGAAGATGTTTCTATCATCGTTTTATTACCATTATTCTTTGTGTTCACTGGTTTACGTACGCAAATTGGATTGTTAAATGATCCGTACTTATGGAAGGTGACTGCCGTAATTATTGCAGTTGCCGTAACAGGTAAATTCTTTGGAAGTGCTTTAGCAGCTAAATTTGTAGGACAAAACTGGAAAGATAGTTTAGCGATTGGTGCTTTAATGAACACAAGAGGTTTGATGGAATTAGTTGTTTTGAACATCGGATATGATTTGGGTGTTCTTTCGACCGAGATTTTTACGATGATGGTCATTATGGCTTTGGTAACGACATTTATGACCGGTCCGGCTTTAGATTTTATCAACTTTATTTTTAAAGATAAAGTTAAGGCTGTTCCGGATGAAATTGGAAACAAAAGTAAATACAAGATTTTGCTTTCGTTTGCAACGCCTGAAAAAGGGAAAAAATTATTGCGAATTGCCAACAGTTTAGTTAAAAAACAAGGAGACAATTCGATTGTTACCGCGATGAATTTGTCTGTAAGTACCGAAATTCATTCATTTGATGTAAAGGATCATGAGCGAAAAATGCTGGTTCCTATAATTGAAGAATCAGAACGTTTGAGCCAAAATATGGTTGGCGTTTTTAAAGTGACAACGGATATTGATACAGAAATTATTGATACAGCCAATCAGGGAGATTATGATTTACTGCTGGTAGGTTTAGGGCAATCTATTTTTGACGGGACTTTACTAGGGAAGATACTGGGTTTTACAACCAGAATCGTTAATCCGGATCGTTTGATTGATAAATTTACCGGAAAAGAAGGTTTGTTCGAAAATTCTCCTTTTGATGAAAGAACACGTCATATTATTGCAAAGACTAAAATGCCTGTCGGAATTTTTATTGATAAGGATCTGGAAGAGGTAGATCGTATTTTTATGCCGATTTTCAGTAAAGAGGATTCGTTTTTGATTGATTATGCCAAGAAATTAATTAATAATAATGGTTCTCAAATAACGGTTCTAGATGCAAGTGGCGAAGTAAAAAACACGCGCGATATTCAGGAAAGTATCCGTTCGATTGAGCAAATTGCCCCAAACCATATTATGATTATGCACGACAGAACGATTAAAAAAGAATTTTTAGAAAGTCAGAACTTAATGATTATAAGTTTAGATAGCTGGAAAAAACTAATCGAGTCTCAAAGCACTTGGCTGAATAATACGCCTTCGGTTTTGATTTTGAAACCATGATCGAAAATTAAATTCCAATATAATAAATCCCAAATTCCAATTGTTATGATTGAAATTTGGGATTTTTTTGTGTGGTGTAATCTTTGTCAAAGTTTGAAATTTTGACAAAGATTGTGCGTTTTTGTTATCTCGATCCCGAGGCTTCGGGAGAGAAATTACACTCGTAACTCGCCAAAGATTGTTGATTCCCTTTGCGGAATTTCTAGTTTGTAATTTGGGATTTTTAAATATTGGAATTTAATTTACAATCCTAAATCAAGTACATACGAAATCTTCACCGCAATATTATCTTCTACTTTTGGTAATTGATTTGGTCCGTAACGGTAGAATCCGCCTAAACCAAAACCTTTAAAAATTCGGTTTAGTTCAATCCCTGATTCAAAATAACCTTTGTTTAAAGTTTTATAGGCCGGGCCAATATGCTGTTCCGGGTGTTCCATATTTCCCCAGGCCATTCTGGTAACCACTACTAATACCGGACGCACTTTTTTGAGGATCGTAATTCGGTCAAAACCATGTTTTACCTGAAAAAACACGTATTGGCTAGAGAAGAACTCATTAAAATACATGGTCTCGAAACTGTTTCTTCCGGCAAAAGTAATACGCTGAACGATCGTTTCTTTGGTAAGGTTGTTAGGCATGGTGTTGTACAAATGTGTAATTGGTACGTCGCCTATGGCATAACCCCCTTGAAATAATAAACTGGTTTTTTGACCGTTGAGGTATTTTTTTTCGTACTCGGTTTTGAAATCTATTTTACCAAACGTAAAATCATTCTGTAATACATTGGGTAACGATTGTGTGTATTGAAAAGTAAAGCGCGGAAATCTTTTATCTGATTCTGTTCTTCCGTTTGGCGTTTGCATAACATCACTAAACGGTGTCCAAACAATCGATGCCATAGCCGTCGTCATGATGTAACTTGAATATAATTGTCCGTGTAGATTAAACATATAATCAAATTTCGGTTCAACGTATGTTCGGGCTAATTCAAAAATAGCTTCAGTTTTCGGAATGATTTTAGTTTGAACATTTGCCTTCCAGCTGATGTATTTGTAAAATGTGCTAATATTGATGGGGCGTGGATCGTAAATTTTAAAAACACGTTTGTCAACTGCAAAAACGGTACTCGCGATCTCTCGAACGTCATCTGTATAAGATCCGTTTAACCAGGTGTTGGTCGTTTTGTCTAATAAAACCCCTGAACCTATATTGTATTTAAAAATACCGTCTTTTGTTCCGTAAGCAGTATATCCTTCAATTCTGAAGCTTTTAGAAAAACGATCGTTTGTAATTCCGCCAACTCCTAAACGAAATCCTTCGTAATTATTGTAACTGATGATTTTCTTTAAATCTAGGTCAATTGGGCCAAGTGGAACGTAGCCATTAATAATCTTTCGTCCAAGTCTTAAGCGATTTTCGATTCTTTTCTTAATTGAAATACTATCTAATAATTGATATGTTTTTTGGCCTTTTAAGTCCAGACTTTCTTTACGATATTCATTCCAGAAGCTTTCCGGCTTTTTTGCAGCATCCTCTTTAACTTCCATATAAAGAGAAGGATTTTTTATTGGATCTTCAGTGTTGTAATGAATGTCAAAATTGTTGCTTTCTGATAATAAATAAGTAAAGTCTGAAGCTGATTTTTTTCTGGTTGAAAAGGCGTCATCGACATCGCCATCAAACTGAATTGTTCCGCCCAAAATTTTAATGTCATCATTGTTTTTTCCTTTTACAATTTTGAACGTTGTGTTACTCTGGAACCAGATTTTTTCATTAGGAACATAGGTAAATTCGTGTATTCCGCTAATATCCAAAACACCTTTTATTCGCATTACTGCTTTCGCAATAGCGTAATTTTCCTGATCGATGTACAAAACTCCTTCCAGACCAGATGACTTTCTTTTTTGTTTATTTTTAAAGTAAATCATGTAGGTATTTCTGCCTTTTATGGCAACAGTATCGAGAAGTTTATAGTTATAATCTTTAAGTGCATTGTCTGCAATTGGGTTTTGGTATTTTGTTTCAAACAACTCATACTTTGGGTCGTAAATAGAAATGGATTGTAAATTGAAAGCCAAAACTTCATACACAGGTTGTTTAAAACCTGCCATTTTGGTGCCCAACACGGTCTCTTTTAATTTTTTGTCTTTAAATTGATATTGCGAAACTTTTTCAGTTTGAAACAAATGCTGTTTGCTGATGATCTCCTTGAATTTATAATCAGATGAATCTATATTGATTTTTTTCTTGTTGAAATCTTTATATGCCGCAGATGAGTCGATTCTGCCATCAATCGAATCCGGATTGGCAGTAACAATTAACTTGTTGTATGTTTTATATTCAAAACTACTAAGCTTTTTTTGTGGATTGTTACTGTTTTTATTGGCAATAACTTGCCTTAAAATCGCTAAAGCCGGATTTTCGTTTGAAATTACAACTTCATTTAAATTGTCCGTTTTCTGCGAAAGCGAAACCAAATAAAATTTTTTGTTGCTGAGGATTGTTATAATCTTTGTTTCAAAACCAATATAAGAAACCGCAAAAGTGGTAACGTTTGATGACGGGGTCACATTGAATTTTCCATCGACATCTGTGATTGTATTGTTATTGTCTGAAGTGGTAATCGTGGCAAACGGCAGCGGTTTGTTGTTGGAGTCGGTTACAATTCCGTTTATTTGAAATTGCGCCTGAATGGTAAGCGTAAAGAACAAAGTCAATAAACAAAATAGCTTCATACTGAGGATTATAGTTTCAAAAACGTAAAAATTGTTGTTTTTGGTATGCAAAAATAAGAATAAAAAAATCCGTCTGATACAAATTGATCAAACGGATTTTTATTTTGTGTCGAATAAAATTACACTTTCATGATCTCAGCTTCTTTCGTAGCTAATAATTCATCGATTTTTTTGATGTAAGCATTCGTTAAGTTCTGAACTTCTTCTTCAGCAGATTTACAAATATCTTCAGAAGTACCTTCTTTTTCTAATTTTTTAATGTCAGTATTGGCATCTTTACGTACGTTGCGAACACCAATTTTCGCATCTTCCGCTTCAGATTTTGCCTGTTTGGCTAATTCTCGACGACGGTCTTCTGTTAATGGCGGAACACTGATAATAATCATGTCTCCGTTATTCATTGGGTTGAAACCAATATTAGCTACCATAATCGCTTTTTCAATTACATGAAGCATGTTTTTTTCAAACGGTTGTAAAGTAATTGTTCTTGCGTCTGGAACACTAATTTTTGAAACTTGAGAAAGCGGCGTTGCAGATCCGTAATAATCTACAAAAACACTTCCAAGCATTGCCGGAGAAGCTTTTCCTGCGCGGATATTTAGAAATTCTTTTTCTAAATGCGCAATCGAACCGTTCATTGATTCTTCAGTACTTTCTAATATAAAATCTATTTCTTCGCTCATTTTTTTTCTCGATTTTTAGTCCCGAAGCTTCGGGATAGACTTTTGGATTTTTAGATTCTAAAAATAGGTCTGTCTAATTTACTAACTATAATTTTTATTTTTTAATGATTTATTGTCTATAGATTATCATAAAGTCGAATAATCTAAAAGTCCAACAATCGAACAATCTAAATATTAACTACTGTTCCGATATTTTCTCCTTCGCAGATTTTCAATAAGTTTCCAATTTTGTTCATATCAAAAACAACGATTGGCAATTTGTTTTCCTGGCTTAATGTAAAAGCGGTAGTGTCCATTACGTTTAATCCTTTTTTCAGAACGTCATCAAACGAAATGAAATCAAATTTAACTGCCGAAGCATTTTTTTCAGGATCGCAATCGTAAACACCATCAACGCGGGTTCCTTTCAGGATAACATCAGCATTAATCTCAATTCCTCTTAAAACAGCTGCAGTATCGGTTGTAAAATAAGGATTTCCGGTTCCGGCTCCAAAGATTACGATTCTGCCTTTTTCAAGGTGACGGTCGGCTCTTCTTTTGATGTATGGTTCTGCAATAGATTCCATTTTAAGGGCAGTTTGCAAACGCGTTTTCATTCCTTTGTCTTCAAGAGCGCCTTGCAAAGCCATTCCATTGATAACAGTCGCAAGCATTCCCATATAATCGCCTTGTACTCTATCCATACCGGCACTTGCTCCAGCAACGCCTCTAAAAATATTTCCTCCTCCAATAACAATAGCAATTTCTACTCCTTTGCTGTGAATCTGCTTAATTTCTTCAGCATATTCGGCTAATCTTTTTGGGTCAATTCCGTATTGTAAGTCACCCATTAAGGCTTCGCCACTTAATTTTAGAAGAATTCTTTTATATTTCATGTGTGTGTTGCGTTAATTTGTGCAAATATAGACATATTCTGATTTTTAAAAATAATGTTTTAAAAAATTAATTGCCCTTTTATCTTTAATTTTCTAAAGATTTTTAAGATTTATTTTCTCAAATCTGACAAAAGTCTTACGAGGGCATTTTAAAATCAGTAAATTTATAGTATTCAAAAAACAAAAGATATATGAAAAGTATTGTTGCCAAAGCACTATTCAATAGTCATTCTTATGCTGAATACCGAAAATTAGTTACCGATTTATTATCCGAAGGAAAATCTACCGGTAGCGTACAATCAGATAGCCTGACGAATTATTCTAAATTGAACGAGGCCCGAATGAACCGCTTAGAGAAAACTATCACAATCTCTGAAGATGTTATCTCAAAATTGCAAAACTTAGACAATCATTACATCTGGCTGGTAATTTCTGAAGGCTGGTGCGGCGATGCGGCTCAAATACTTCCCATCGTTAATAAAATGGCCCTCGACTCGAATAAAAAAGTCGACCTCCGAATTGTTTTGAGAGATGAGAATGATGAATTAATGAGTCATTATCTGACCAACGGCGGAAGAGCAATTCCGAAAATTATTGTGATTTGTAAAGAAGCCGGAATTGTACGTACAGATTGGGGCCCGAGACCAAAAGGAGCAACTGAATTAATGGCAAATTATAAAAGGGATTTTGGTGTTGTTGATGAAAAAATCAAAACCGATTTGCAATTATGGTATTTGACTGATAAAGGAGTTTCGGTTCAGGAAGAGCTTGTCGAGATTATGGAGAATATAAAATATAATCGACTGTAAAATTCTATAATAAAAAAAAAATCGTTGAAACACTTGGTTTTAGTGGTAATTTACTGAAAACAAGAATTTTAGTAATAAAAAATCCGTTAAAATTGTTTTTTTTAAGCGTAAGATTTTGTAACTTGTTCTCGTAATCCCACTTCTATTATTTATTTTTGATTTACTCTTTTTACTGGTGTTTATTTAATGTCTAACAATTAAAAATACACTGTCATGATGAAGTTATTCGACAAATTTTACGATTTTATTTCAGGTTTATTGTTTGGAGGGAAAAATATGACTCACTATTAGCCTTAAAAAAAAACAAGCACGGAAAACAAAATTATTTTAGAAGTTGGCACATTACTATCGCCTCATTCCGTAATGTGCTATTTTTTGTAAAAAAGGAAGGGTAACAGATTTTGCATTTAAAAACTAATCAGGGAAAATCCAAAACTGACACTTCCAATACTATTATATTCGTGCAACGGAAAACCAAAATCAGCTACTTCAAGAAATATAGTGTGATCATCTACTGTTAATCCTAATCGCGCTTTTTTGTATGTACCGCTGAGATCACCGCGACCTAAAGCAAAACTTCTTCCGTATCCAACTTCCATTGTAATTCTGGTATTTTCTGCGATTTTTGGTCGTAATCCCAAATTAAGATAAACTGGAACAGCAACTAATTTTTCATTCCATTTCCAATCCAGACCACTGTGAACACCCAATGTTAACCATTGTTTGTAATGAACGCCATAGCCTAGTTTTGAGCCCAAACCATCCGGAAGGAGCCAGGGTTGTTTGTCGCCTTCATATTCGGGTGCATCTCCATAATCAGGATTTCCTGTTAGGGAAAGACCAACATCAAATTGAATGTAAGTGAATTTTTTCTCCTGAGCAGAAAGCTTCAGAATAAAGAAAAAAAATGTAATAATCGCGAGTAAAGAATATTTCATAAAATTGATTTAAGTTCATCTTTGCAATGAAATCTTTTATTTTCAATATGCTCAGAATCGACAAAATAATCTTTCGAAAGATATTTAAAAATCACGATAATTCGTACAGAATAAAAAAATATTTTAGAGGATGAAATAAGAGGGTAAAACTCTGTTTTATTGAAGACTTTCCTCAAACAAAGTAATGTCAATTGCATTTTTTACATCATAATCACCAATTTTGGTTCTGCGTAAAACGGTTAAATGTGAACCTGAATTCAATGCTTTTCCAAAATCGAAAGCTAGTGAACGAATATAAGTTCCTTTGCTGCAAACTACTCTAAAATCGATTTCAGGCAACGCAATTCTTGTAATCTCAAATTCGTGAATAGTGGTTTTTCTACTTGCAATTTCTACAGTTTCTCCTGCACGTGCGTGTTCATATAATCGTACTCCATCTTTTTTAATTGCTGAAAAAATAGGCGGTATTTGATCTATTTCTCCTAAAAATTGTTTTACGGTTTCATGAATCAAAGCTTCATCAATATGTTCTGTTGGAAATGTTTGATCGATTTCAGTTTCTAAATCATACGACGGAGTAGTAGCTCCAATATAAAAAGTTCCTGTATATTCTTTCGCCTGACCCTGAAGTTCCGAAATTCTTTTAGTGAATTTTCCCGTGCAGATTAATAATAATCCCGTTGCTAACGGATCTAAAGTTCCGGCATGCCCAATTTTAAACTTTTTTGGAAGTCCAACTTTATTAATCAAAAGGTATTTTAATTTATTGACAGCTTGAAACGAACTCCATTTTAAAGGTTTGTCTATCAGTAAAACTTGTCCGTCTAAATATTCTTCAGGTGTCATTATATGATGGTAAGCGGGTGAATGAAAAAGTGAATCAGTAGTAAAATTATTCCGGCGATAATTCGGTAATAACCAAAAACTTTAAAGCCGTTTTTAGTCAAGAATCCAATGAAAGATTTGATTGCTAAAAGTGCTACTATAAAAGCAACAACATTTCCTATAACTAATAAATTGATTTGGTCGTGAGATAATTCAAATCCTGCTTTATAATAATCGTAGCATTTTTTTACTGTTGCCCCCAACATGGTTGGAACGGCTAAAAAAAATGAAAACTCTGCTGCGGTTGTTCTGTTTAATTTTTGAGACATTCCTCCAACGATACTCGCGCCACTTCGTGAAACTCCCGGAATCATTGCCAAACACTGAAATAAACCGATTTTAAAGGCTTGTAAATAAGTGATTTCTTTGGTGGTTTCTGCTGAATTTGGATTGTTGAACCATTCGTCAACTTTCAATAAAATCAAACCTCCTATTAAAAGTGAAATAGCAACCGTAACCGGATTTTCTAATAAACCATCAATGATATCACTCAATAATAAACCTAAAACTACGGCAGGAATAAATGCTACCAAAAGTTTAAAATAAAAATCAAGTGTCTGAAAGAAACGTTTGAAATATAAAACAACAACTGAAAGTATAGCGCCAAGCTGAATAACAATTGTAAAAAGTTTGGTAAAATCTTCGTGAGCAATTCCGAAGAAAGAAGAGGCGATAATCATATGGCCAGTTGAAGAAATAGGTAAAAATTCTGTAATTCCTTCAATAATGGCTAGAACGATAGCTTGTAATGTATTCATTTATTAGATTGTTAGATTTTTAGACATCTTAGATTATTAGATTTTTTCAAGATTAATCTAATAATCTAAAGATCTAAGGAGTCTAAGAAAGTCTAAAATAAGTCTATTTAGATTTTTTGAAGATCGAATAAATCGTGATTCCAAAACCAATTAATACAGTTGTTGGAGCCAAACGGATTCTTCTGAAGCTAAAAACATCTTCATTAAAAACGTTTGGATTATCACTTCCTCCACCAGACATTAAGATAAAGCCAAGTGCGATAACGCCAATTCCGATCAATAAGATTTTGTAATTGATACCATCAAAAAGGAATTCCTGTTTTGGATGTTGTTGTTCTTCTTTAATATTGTTTTTCATCTTGTCATTGCGAGGAACGAAGCAATCTCATCCTCTTTATTAAGTTTTTTTTTATATCTGCAATCTAAAATTAATAAAGATCGTCTGTTCTTAAGTTTAGGAAACGTTGCGTTGCAAAATGTGTGCTTACCCAGGTAATTAAAACACCAATACCAAAAACGGTAAGTAAAACCAAGCCAATTAAGGGTTTGTCTTCTAAAATTCCAAGTCCCGGGAAGTTTGTTTCAACATAAAGTAAAAGTGCGACTAAAGCGACAATTGCCAATCCGGCACCTAACATTCCTAATTTTACACTACGCATTACAAAAGGTTTACGGATAAACGATTTTGTTGCGCCAACCATTTGCATGGTCTTAATGATAAATCGGTTAGAGTGAATAGATAAACGTAAAGAGCTGTTGATTAATAAAACCGCAATTACCGCCAGGAAACCGCTGATAATCAAAATCCACATACTTACTTTTTTGATGTTGTCATTTACAAGATTTACCAATTGTTTATCGTAAACAATATCTTCAATCATGGTATTTTGACGCAAACTGCTCTCGATTTTAGAAATACTGTCTCTCTCAACATAATCTGCTTTTAAGTGGATGTCATATGAATTCAATAATGGATTTTCTCCTAAAAAGGTCAGGAAATCTTCCCCGATAATGTCAGTATGTTCTTTTGCTGCTTTTTCTTTAGAAACATAAGCATAAGATCTTGCGAAAGGAGCTCTTTTCAATTCAGCGTTGAAAGCCTTTATTACACTATCATTAGCTTCATTTTTAAAGAAAACCGTCATGGCGATTTTTTCTTTAAAATCATTAGCCAGTTTTTTAGAATTGATAATGAATAATCCTAGTACCCCTAAAAGGAATAAAACCAGAAATACACTTAATACAACCGAAAAATAAGAGGAAATTAACCTGCGCTTTTGAAATTTATCAAAGTTAGAACTCATAGTTTGCTTAAATTATGTGGTAAAAATAATAAAGAATTTCTTTATTTGAAGTTAATAACGATCAAAGTTTTAACTTTCGTACAATAAATATACGATTAGATATTTAATAAAAAGTTTATTTAGTCTGAAAGTACAGCAAGTTTTAAAGTCTGATCCTGGTTAAAAGTACTAATAGATAAAAACCTTACCTGTTTGGAGACTTGCTATATGCTAAAAGTTAGTGCGCTACGAAAAATGAGAATGTAAGTTTGTGTTTTCGGGAATAGATTTGATTTTCAAATGTTAAAATCGCTTACTATTACTCAGGTAAAAATACATATTTTATTATTTTATTTGTTTGCCAATGAAATAGCTTTGGTACAAACGACAATAAATGTAAATTTGCGCCTAATTAATTAGTGAAAAGCTTTAGAGCCTTAGTCACTTAGAATCTTAGTCACTTAAAAATGAAATACAATCCGAACGAAATCGAAGAAAAATGGCAAAAATATTGGGCTGAAAACCAAACTTTTGCTGCAAGTAATAATTCTGAAAAACCTAAACATTATGTTTTAGATATGTTTCCTTATCCGTCAGGAGCAGGATTGCACGTAGGGCATCCACTAGGTTATATTGCTTCAGATGTTTATTCTCGTTTCAAAAGACATCAGGGTTTCAATGTTTTGCACCCAATGGGATATGACAGTTTTGGATTGCCTGCGGAACAATATGCGATTCAGACCGGACAACGTCCAGAAGATACGACGCGCGTAAATATTGACGGTGGAGTTGATAAAGAAGGAAAACAAATTGCCGGATACAGAAAGCAATTAGATAAAATAGGGTTTTCATTTGACTGGAGCCGTGAGGTTCGTACTTCAAATCCGGATTATTATAAACATACACAATGGATTTTTATCCAATTGTTCAATTCCTGGTACTGCAAGAAACAAGGAAAAGCCTATGATATTTCTGAGCTTGTAAAAGTTTTTGAAGAAGAAGGGAATGAATTAGTTGAAGCAGTTTGCGATGATAATGTTGCGATTTTTACTGCAGCAGAATGGAATTCTTATTCGGAAGATCAAAAAGAAAAAATCCTTTTGCAATACAGAATGACGTATTTGGCAGAAACTGAAGTAAATTGGTGTCCTGGTTTAGGAACTGTTTTGGCAAATGACGAAATCGTAAACGGAGTTTCTGAACGTGGAGGATATCCTGTAATCCGTAAAAAAATGACACAATGGAGCATGCGTATTTCTGCTTATGCAGAGCGTTTGTTGCAAGGTTTGAATGATATTGACTGGAGTGAATCTATAAAAGAATCACAAAGAAACTGGATTGGAAAATCAGTTGGTGCAATGGTTTCTTTCAATGTGCTACCGACAACCAGCAACCAACAACCAGCAACTATTTCAGTTTTCACAACTCGTCCTGATACTATTTTTGGAGTGACTTTTATGACTTTGGCACCAGAGCATGATTTGGTAGCAAAAATCACAACTCCAGAACAAAAAGCGACAGTTGAAGCGTATATCGAAAAAACGGCAAAACGTTCAGAGCGTGAGCGTATGGCTGATGTAAAAACTATTTCTGGAGTATTTACCGGAGCTTATGCTGAACATCCTTTTACAAAAGAAGCAATTCCGGTTTGGATTGGAGATTATGTTTTGGCAGGTTACGGAACTGGTGCTGTAATGGCGGTTCCTTGTGGAGACGAGAGAGATTACGCTTTCGCGAATTTCTTTAAAGGTCAGAACGGAATGCCGGAAATCAAAAATATTTTTGCCAATGTTGATATTTCGGAAGCCGCTTACGGTTCAAAAGACAATGTTGAAATTGCGAATTCTGATTTCTTAAACGGATTAAATTATAAAAATGCAACTCAGGCTGTGATTACGGCTTTAGAAAAAATAGGACAAGGAAGCGGAAAAACAAATTACCGTTTGCGTGATGCTGTTTTCTCTCGCCAGCGTTATTGGGGAGAACCTTTCCCGGTTTATTATGTAAATGGTTTGCCAAAGATGATTGATGCACAGCATTTGCCAATCATTTTGCCTGAAGTAGAAAAATATTTACCAACCGAAGATGGTTTGCCTCCTTTAGGAAATGCAGCTGTTTGGGCTTGGGATTCAAAAAACAATAAAGTTGTCAATACAGATTTAGTTGACAATGTGACGATTTTTCCATTAGAATTGAATACTATGCCAGGTTGGGCAGGAAGTTCATGGTATTGGATGCGTTACATGGATGCGCACAATGAAAACGAATTTGCAACCAAGGAAGCTTTGGCTTACTGGGAAAGTGTAGATTTATATATTGGAGGAAGCGAGCACGCAACCGGACACTTATTGTATTCTCGTTTCTGGAATAAATTCTTAAAAGATAAAGGTTTTGCTCCGACTGAAGAACCATTTAAAAAACTGATCAATCAGGGAATGATCTTGGGAACTAGTGCTTTTGTAAATGGTGTATGGGTAGAATTAAACTATCGTTCTGTTAAGCGAGATTTTGGTGATCAAAGTAAGGATATTGCAGTTGATCAACCTCGTCCTTTTTTTGTTGGAATTTCAAAAAAGGTTTTTGAATCAGATCAGTTTAAATCAGATGAGTATGGTATTATATATAACGATGTCTTAGATAAATTGATTCGTAATAAATTTCCAAATTTAACTTTCGTAGATTCTGAAAAAGATATATTGGATGAGTGTTATGATTATAGGTGTTCAGTTGTAAAACCACATACAGATGTAAATTTTGTAAATGCCTCTGATGAATTAGATATTGAAAAATTCCAAGGATGGAGAGAGGACTATATTACTGCTGAATTTATTAAAGAAGAAAACGAAAAATTCATTGTAAGTCGTGAAGTCGAAAAAATGTCGAAATCAAAATACAATGTCGTAACTCCGGATGATATTTGTGCTGAATACGGTGCTGATACATTGCGTTTGTACGAAATGTTTTTAGGTCCGTTGGAACAGGCAAAACCTTGGAATACTGCTGGAATTTCTGGAGTATTTGGTTTCTTGAAAAAATTATGGCGTTTGTATATTGATGAGAACAATGGTTTAATCGTAAACAATGATGAGCCTACAAAAGACAATTTGAAATCATTATATAAAACCATCAAAAAAGTAGCAGAAGATATCGAGAGTTTCTCTTTTAATACTTCAGTTTCTCAATTTATGATTTGTGTGAATGAATTGTCTTCTCAAAATTGTCATTCAAGAGCTATTTTAGAGCCATTAGCAATTTTGGTTTCGCCTTACGCACCACATATAGCTGAAGAATTATGGTCACAATTGGGTCATACAGGTTCAATAGCAACGGTTGATTTTCCTGTTTTTGATGCCAAACATTTAATAGAAAGCAGTAAAGAATATCCAGTTTCTTTCAACGGAAAAATGCGTTTCACTATCGAATTGCCTTTAGATTTAACCGCGCCGCAAATCGAAGAAATCATTATGAAAGACGAACGAACATTAAAACAACTTGATGGAAGAACTCCAAATAAAGTAATTATTGTTCCTGGAAAAATCATCAATTTGGTTGGTTAACCAAAGTTTTAAATTCTAATATATAAATCCCAAATCCCAAATTCCAATTTTTCGATTGGAGTTTGGGTTTTTTGTTTTTAGGGCTAGTTTGTCTCATCCTGATCCCGAAGCCTCGGGAGAAGGATGACAAGATTGCGGAAAACACTTTGTAACTTTGTAACTTTGCGCGCGAAATAACCTAGCGAACTTTGCGTAAACCCTTTGCGTGCATTGCGGTTAAAAAACGCCCAAAAATTGGAATTTGGATTTTTTTTATTGAAATTTTCATTTTAGTTGTAACATTTTAAAACCTCTCGTATCCAAAGGGCGGATCCGATTATTTAACAACTTAAAATTTATAAAAATGAAAAAGTATATTTTGATTATCGCCCTTTTATTTTCAGCATTGTGTTTAAATGTTTTTGCACAAACCAAATCAGATCCATTTGAGGTTACTAAAACCGGAAAAGGAAAACAAGCTATCATATTCATTCCCGGATTTGCTTCTTCAGCGGATGTTTGGAACGAAACCAAAGTGAATTTCGAAAAAGATTATACCTGTTATACTTTAACAATGGCTGGTTTCGCCGGAGTAAAACCACAGCCAAACCCTTCTTTTAAAAACTGGGAAGACGAAATTGCGAATTACATTAAAACCAATAAAATCGAAAAACCAATTATAATTGGCCATAGTATGGGTGGTGGGCTAGCATTGGCCCTTGCTTCAGATTATCCGGAATTAATCAGTAAAATTGTTGTGGTTGATGCCCTGCCATGTCTGAATGCTTTAATGGATCCTTCTTTCAAATCAAAAGAAAATAATGACTGTTCGCCAATGGTGAACCAAATGACGGGAATGCCTGAAACTCAGTTTTTGGAAATGCAGAAAAAAATGATGCCGCAACTTTTAGCTGATACTTCGAAGTTGGATACGGTCGTGGATTGGAGTGTAAAATCAGACAGAAAAACTTTTGCAGAGATGTTTTGTGATTTCTCCAATACCGATTTAAGAGACAAAATTGCTGCGATAAAATGTCCGTCATTAATATTGCTTGAATCTAATTTTGTAAATTTCAAACCCGCGATCGAAGGGCAATATAAAAACTTAAAAACAGCTCAATTTCAATATGCTACTAAAGGTTTGCACTTTATAATGTATGATGATAAAGATTGGTTTTTGGGGCAATTGAACAATTTTCTAAAATCGTAATGATGGAATTTGAACAAATCTATAAAACGTATTGGGATCGAATATTCAGGCTTTGTATGGGTTTTGTGAATGATTACGACATTGCACAGGATCTGGCTCAGGAAACTTTTATCATTGTTTGGCAAAAGCTTGATACTTTTAGAAATGAATCTGGAATAGGGACCTGGATTTTCAGGATTGCTTCCAATAATTGCTTAAGGCAGATTGAGAAAGATAAACGTTTTCTCAAATCAGATTTACCACATCATCTTACGGAAGAAAAACAACAGTCAATAGAACCTCAAATTCAGTTTTTGTACAAATGTATTGCTGAATTACCTGAAACCGAACGTATCATTATTTCATTAGAACTGGAAGATGTAAAACAGGCTGAAATTGCCAAAATCGTTGGGCTTTCTGAGGCGAATGTAAGAGTGAAAATTCACAGGATTAAAGAAAAATTGACTCAAAAATTTAAAGAAAATGGACAACAATAATATAGATTTCAAAGATTTATGGAAAAAACAAGCCGTAAGTCAGCCTGATATGGAGGATTTGTTAGCACGATTACAAAATTTTAAAAAAGTAGGTTTACGTTGTTTATGGATTACCAATCTTTTGCTTTTTGCAACAAGTGCTTTTATAATTTTTATTTGGATTTACTACCAGCCGCAGTTTATTTCGACTAAAATTGGAATTGTACTGACGATTCTTGCGATGATGATTTATTTATTGGTTTACAATAAATTATTAGGAAACTATAAAAACATCGCAACGACTCAAACTAATCAGGAATATTTAGAAAAACTGATTTTAATTAAAAAGAAACAGCAATTTCTACAGACCAAAATGATGACTTTGTATTTTATTCTTTTAACTGCCGGAATTTGTTTGTATATGTACGAATACGCTAGCAGAATGAGCGTTTTGGGAGCTGGTTTAACATACGGAATAACTTTATTTTGGATGGCTTTTAATTGGTTTTATATTCATCCGAAACAAACAAAAAAGCAACAATCAAAAATAAATGATCTAATTGCGAAATTTGAGGAAATGAATGAGCAATTAAAATAAGGAATGTTAAAATTCCAAAGTTCAAAGTTCAAATTCCAAATTCCAATTTTACGATTGGGTTTTTGGAATTTTTTTTCGCCACGAACTCACGAATTGATTTAAAAATTCGTGAATTCGTGGCGAAAATCTATCTTCATTACTATTGGAATTTGGAATTATCCCGTTCCAAAGTTTCGGAATTGGGATTGGAATTTAATACAAAATTGGGATGTCATTTTGGCATTTTAGAAAAATGGTTCGTAAATTGTAGTTTATTTGGAAACAGATTTTAAAAACAATTTAAAAATATATAGATATGGGAAGTGGATATTTAATCATTGCCGGAGCAATTATGTTGTTCAGTTGGCTGGTGAGTTCAAAGCTCAAGAGCAAGTTTGAGTTATATTCTAAACTGCAATTACGAAACGGAATGAGTGGTGCTGAAATAGCAGAAAAAATGCTGGCTGATAACGGAATCACAGACGTTCGTGTTATTTCGACTCCGGGGCAATTAACAGATCACTATAATCCGTCAGACAAAACGGTTAATTTAAGTGAAGCAGTTTACAATCATCGTAACGCGGCTGCGGCGGCAGTTGCCGCGCATGAATGTGGTCATGCTGTGCAACATTCAGTAGGTTACCAATGGTTAGCAATGCGTTCTACGTTAGTGCCAATTGTAAACGTTGCTTCAAATTTTATGCAATGGATTTTGTTGGCTGGAATTTTAATGATTCAGATCTTTCCTCCGTTATTATTAATCGGAATAGTGCTATTTGCAGTAACGACCTTATTTTCGATTATAACTTTACCTGTAGAATACGATGCAAGTAACAGAGCATTGGCTTGGTTAGAAAATAAGCATATGCTGACACAAGAAGAGCAGGCCGGAGCAAAAGACGCCTTAAAATGGGCTGCAAGAACATATCTTGTGGCTGCACTTGGGTCAATCGCAACGTTATTGTATTATATCTCAATTTATGCAGGAAGTAATAATAGAAGAGATTAATTAATGTGCCAATTTGTTAATTAGTCAATTAGATAATTTGTAGCAAATCCGACAGGTTTTTAAAATCTGTCGGGTTTTGTTTTATAAGTTCTTTGATGAATTATCTAATTATCAAATTGGCACATTTTCTAATTAAGGAAATTATCTAATTGCCAAATTATCTAATTGGCACATTATAATTGAATCTGCCTGTCAATCTGCTGATCCAATGAAATGAAAGTCTCCGTTCTCGAAACACCTTCAATAGCTTGAATTTTAGTATTCAAAAGCTGCATTAAATGTTCGTTATCGCGGCAGATAATTTTAATCAAAACCGACCAGTTTCCGGTAGTATAATGACATTCTAAAACTTCGGGAATTTTTTTTAAGTCTTTTACAGCTTCTGAGTTTCGAGAAGCTTTATCCAGATAGACGCCAATAAACGCCATAGTGGTATAGCCTAAAACCTTCGGGTTTACAGTAAACTTCGATCCTGAAATTACACCTGATTGTTCTAATTTTTTTAAACGCTGATGAATTGCGGCTCCCGAAATGCCAATTTTATTAGCAATTTGTAAAATAGGTTTTCGGGCATCATCCATTAAATAGCGAAGAATTTCTTTGTCGATACCGTCGATTTCAATTAAAAGGGAGTTGATTTTCATTAGAGTTGTAATTTGAAACTAATTTTAGTTGTTTGGGTTTTAGTTAGAAATCAAATGTACTCAAAATGCTTTAAAAAAGAAAATTCCAATACTTAAATCCCAAATTCCAACTTGTTAAGATGAATCTGAAATTTAAGATGCAGAGCTGACTTTATGAGAATGCTATTAGAGATTAATTGTATGATATAGCCCACGGTTTCAACCGTGGGAAACGTAATGTGCTCTAATGATTAACAGTGGTGGAACGTTAGCGGTTGTGTTTGTTTAAGCTGCAGTTAAAAAGAAAAATTCCAAATCCCAAGAGAAGTTGGAATTTGGAATTTTCAATATTGTAATTTAAAAAGAATTTATTTTCCTTTGTTTGCTTCACTAATGTATTTTTCTAAAGCCATTGTCATAGAAGGAGTTTCAGGTGTTGGAGCAAGAATATCAATTCTCAAACCATAGTCCAAAGCTTCTTTTTGAGTTGTGCTTCCAAAAACAGCAATTCTGGTATTGTTTTGTTTGAAGTCCGGGAAATTCTTAAATAAAGATTTAATTCCGGTTGGACTAAAAAATGCTAAAACATCATAATACACATCTGCCAAATCAGATAAGTCACTCATTACCGTTTTGTAAAAAACAGCTTGTGTCCAATCTACTTTTAAATTGTTCAAAGTGATAGGCGCGTCAGCGTTTAGCTGATCTGAGGCCGGTAAAAGGAATTTTTCGTCCTTGTATTTTTTAATTAACGGCGACAAGTCTGCAAAATCTTTTGCTCCCACATAAATTTTACGCTTTCTGTACACTACATATTTTTGCAGGTAAAACGCAACTGCTTCAGATTGACAAAAATATTTCAATCCTTCAGGAACTTTATAGCGCATTTCATCCGCTACTCTGAAAAAATGATCTACCGCATTTCTGCTTGTCAAAATTATCGCAGTGTAATGATTAAGATCGATTTTTTGTAATCGAATCTCTTTTGCGTTAACCCCTTCCACATGAATAAATGGTCTGAAATCAATTTTTATTTTGTGTTTTTGTTGGAGCTCAAAGTAAGGAGAATTCTCCACTTTAGGTTCAGGCTGTGACACCAAAATTGTTTTCACTTTCATATTATAAACATTTTCTAAGCACTCCCTTTTGTAATCCAATAATAAAGAAAATAATAAGGGGCTATTTCAAGTGCGCAAAGATATAAAATAAAATAAAATAACTTACTGAAAATTGCGTTTTGATACGTTTTAATTGAAATAAAATATGAGTATAGACTAATACACAGCGAAATGCCTATTATTGCTAGTGGAATGACTTTAGGAATATTTTCATAATAAAACAAAACTGCATTAATTGGGAGTATTAAAACGCCAATATAGGTTCTGTAAGTTACTTTTTGTAAGTTAAAAAGATCCGCAAACTCATCAATGTTGAATGAAGTTGCCACAATTTTTTCAATTAAATATTTTGCAAGAATAAAATAAAGCAAGAAAGTCGCGATCTGAATAAATAAAATCCAGTCGGTTTTTGATGCATATCCAAAAGTGTGCATCGTAAGCTGAATAAAAAAAGCAAACGAGATAATTTGCACAAAAAACAAACCTATCGTAAAACTGCTTTTTAAATTGTTGTTATCGCGATAAATTTTTGCGTATTTATCTGAGAAAATAAGCTTGCTAAATTCACTAAATCTAGTTTCGTAAGCTGATTTTGTCATTGCAACAACGGCAAAGGTCACCACAAATAAAAGTGTTGCCCAATCTTTGTTTTCGAGTATTCTGGGGTGAAGCTGTTCAATCATAACGACACAAAATTAGTAATTTTTTGTCTCAATACTTTTATTATATATTTATTATGAATCAAATGCTATAAAAAGTTTACTTTTGCGGTGAAATTACCGAGAAAAATGAATGATTGTATTGTCATAATTCCCACTTACAACGAAATTGAAAATATTGAAAGTATTGTTAGAGCTGTACTTTCACAACATAAACCTTTTCATCTTTTAATTATTGATGATAATTCGCCGGATCACACTGCAAATAAAGTGATTGCATTACAGGAAGAATATCCTGGAAGGTTATTTTTAGAAAAAAGAGCAAAAAAATCAGGTTTGGGAACAGCTTATGTTCATGGTTTCAAATGGGCTTTGGAACGCAAATATGATTTCATTTTTGAAATGGATGCTGATTTTTCACACAACCCCAATGATCTTGAAAAATTGTATGATGCCTGTCATTTTGGTGGCGCATCTTTAGCTGTTGGTTCTCGTTATGTAACAGGTGTGAATGTGGTTAACTGGCCTTTAAGCCGTGTGTTAATGTCTTATTTCGCTTCAGTTTATGTGAAGTTTATCACGGGAAT
The DNA here is from genome assembly GCF_031458035.1 of Flavobacterium aquidurense. Classification (GTDB taxonomy): domain Bacteria; phylum Bacteroidota; class Bacteroidia; order Flavobacteriales; family Flavobacteriaceae; genus Flavobacterium; species Flavobacterium aquidurense_C. Next base: position 83,338 of record NZ_JAVDXR010000011.1, on the reverse strand, counting down.
GAAAATTCATGATGCCACAGCAGGTTTTGTTTGCTATAAAAGAGAAGTTTTAGAGAAGATTAATCTGAACAAAATAAAATTTGTTGGATATGCTTTTCAAATTGAAATGAAATATCGAACATATTGTGGTAAATTTGAAATAACCGAAGTTCCGATTATTTTTACAGATCGAACTAAAGGAGTTTCAAAAATGAGTAATGCCATTATCAAAGAAGCAATCCTTGGAGTAATTTCTCTTCGATTAAAAAAATTATTCAATACATTATAAACCCAGGGCGATGAACAGGATTTTAATCAAAAATGCTAAAATTGTAAACGAAGGATCAATTTTTGAAGGTGATGTTTTGATCGAAAACGACTTAATCGTTGAAATTTCGGATAGCATCAGCTTAAAAACATCCGATTGTAAAGTAATAGATGCCGAAGGAAGTTATTTAATTCCGGGAGCTATTGATGATCAGGTGCATTTTAGAGAGCCTGGACTAACACATAAAGGTGATATAGAATCTGAATCCAGAGCTGCGGTTGCGGGCGGAATTACTTCTTTTATCGAACAGCCAAATACGGTTCCAAATGCCGTTACTCAGGAAATCCTTGAAGATAAATATGAAATTGCAGCTAAAAAATCATTTGCGAATTATTCGTTTATGATGGGTGCAACCAATGATAACTTGGAAGAAGTTCTAAAAACGAATCCAAAAAATGTTGCCGGAATCAAGATTTTTCTAGGTTCTTCAACAGGAAATATGTTGGTGGATAAAGAGGAAACTTTGGAGAAAATTTTCTCAAGTACCACGATGTTAATCGCGGTACATTGTGAAGATGAAACTACAATTCAAAATAATCTAGCGGAATTTAAGGAGCAATATGGAGAAGATATTCCGGTAACGGCGCATCATTTAATTCGAAGTGCAGAGGCTTGTTATATTTCCTCTTCAAAAGCAGTGGCGCTGGCGAAAAAAACAGGTGCACGACTTCATATTTTCCACCTTTCGACTGCGAAAGAAATGGAATTGTTTACGAATAAAATTCCGTTAGAAGATAAAAAAATTACTGCTGAGGTTTGTGTACATCATCTTTGGTTTACCGATCAGGATTATAAAACTAAAGGAAATTTTATTAAATGGAATCCTGCCGTAAAAACTGCTGAAGATCGCGCTGAACTTTGGAAAGCATTAAATGACGGTCGTATTGATGTTATTGCAACAGATCATGCACCGCATACAAAAGAAGAAAAGGCACAATCCTATTTAAAAGCACCATCTGGAGGTCCACTAGTTCAGCATGCTGTGGTAGCGATGTTTGAAGCACATCATCAGGGGAAAATTACCGTGGAGAAAATTGTGGAGAAAATGTGCCACAATCCGGCTAAAATTTTTAAAATCGAAAAAAGAGGTTTTATAAAAGAAGGTTATTTTGCTGATTTGGTTATCGTTAATCCGAGTTTGCCATGGAGTGTGAAGCCTGAAAATATTTTATATAAATGTGGCTGGTCTCCGTTTGAAAATTTTACTTTTAAATCGAGAATCACGCATACTTTTGTAAACGGACAAATGGTTTACAATAACTTCAAAGTGAAAGATATCCGTGCTGGAAAAAGATTATTGTTTGACAGATAAAAAGCTGAAATGAAGAATTTTGTATTTATAATATTGGTTTTGTTTCTTTCTGTAAGTTGTAAAGATGATTTGGTTAAAGAGCCTAAACGACTTATTGAGAAAGAGAAAATGGTTGATATTATGTACGATTTGTCACTTTTGGAGGCAATGAAATATCAAAATCCAATGTCTTTGGATTCGGTAGACGCTGATCCGAAGAAATTTGTTTTTAGAAAATATAAGGTAGACAGTCTTCAATTTGCGCAAAGCAATATTTATTATGCTTCTGATTACAATACATACAAAGACATGTTTGATGAAATTGGCAAGCGATTAGCAGTAAAGCAAAGAGCAGTCGATTCGATTGTTAAGATTGAAGAAAAAGCGGCGGCTAAAAAGAATAAGGTGAAAGTGAATCTCAAAGATTCCATCAAAAAACCTTCCAAACCTATCAATATTGATTCAATAAGAAGAACAAGACAGTTGAAATAGTTTTTACAACTTCGAAACGTCTTTAATGTATTGATGCACATCTAAAAAAACCGTTCCTAGAGCGGTTTTTATTTTTTCATTCGAATATAAATTTTTAGAATAAGAAGCTTTTGCAGTCGCTTTTGTAATGGTTTTTCTCTGAAAAAATAGCGTTGAAAATATTCCGTCAGCAAGCCAAAGGATATTCATAAATAGGGGACTTGCGTGTATGCGGGGTTTCTTTACTTTTAATGTTTCAGCGATCGTATTTAAAATATCACGGAAAACAATGTTATCTGAAATTAATGTAAATCGCTCATTTTTGATGTCACTTTTCATTAATTCAAATGCAATCCTCACAACATCATTTACTGTTACAAAACCAGTGCTTCCGAGTGTATAGAATGGAAGTCCATTCGCGACTCTTGTGTAAATTTCGGCGCTTCCCTGATCGTTATTTTTTGTTTTCGGAATTGGCCCCAGGATTACGCCGGGGTTGATGATAACGATGTTTAATCCTTCCTGAAGCGCGCGCCAAACTTCCATCTCAGCACCGTATTTAGAAATGGCGTAATCGCTATGAGGTTTTTCCGGATTCCATTCTGTTTCTTCTGTAATATAAGTTTCATGCGGTGCTAAATCTCCTAAAGCTGCAATAGAACTTACAAAGCAAAATTTTTCGATTCCTTTTGCAATCGAAAAATTGACCATGTTTGCAGTTCCTTCTATATTGGTTTTTCGAAGTCCGTCTTCATTTTTTGGATCGAACGAAATCAAAGCGGCACAATGATACACAAATTTAATATCAGCAAAAGCAAGTTCTAAAGAAGGGACGTCTAAAATATCGGCTTCAAGCCAATTAATTTTGTCAAATAATTCGGCTTTTTTATACAATTCAAAAACTGATTTTGCCTTTTGGATGTTATTTTGATTTCGGTAAATAGCCCGGACATTTTCTCCATTTTCAATTAAATGAAGTAATAAATGTGCGCCAACTAAACCTGTTCCTCCAGTTACTAGTATCATTTTGTAAATATATCGATTTTGGTTTAAAGGTGCAAAGGTGCAGAGGTTCAAAGGGACAAAGTTTTTTAATTGTTTTTTGAAATTGGCATTGCTTTTTGATATTGATATTGACATTGATTACATTTGCACAAATTATTTAAAAAAATGAACAATCTAGTTGAAGAATTAAAGTGGCGCGGGTTATATCATGATAGCATGCCAGGAACGGAAGAACAATTGCTAAAAGAAGTAACAACGGCATATATTGGTTTTGATCCAACGGCAGATTCACTGCATATTGGCAGCATGGTTCAGATCATTTTATTAGTTCACTTAAAGAATTTTGGTCATCAGCCTATCGCTTTAGTGGGTGGTGCAACCGGAATGATCGGGGATCCATCTGGTAAATCTGACGAAAGAAACTTGCTGAACGAAGAAACTTTGGCTAAAAACGTTGCCGGAATTAAAAGTGTTTTGTCCCGTTTCTTAGATTTTAATTCATCTGATAAAAATGCTCCGGTTATGGTAAATAACTATGACTGGATGAAAGAATTCTCTTTTATTGATTTTGCACGTGAAGTTGGAAAACGCATCACGGTAAATTATATGATGGCGAAGGATTCTGTGAAAAAAAGATTGAGTGGAGAAGGAGAAGGAATGTCTTTCACCGAATTTACATACCAATTAATTCAGGGTTACGATTTTTACCATTTATATAAAAATAACGGCTGCCTTTTGCAAATGGGAGGTTCTGACCAATGGGGGAATATTACCACGGGTACAGAATTAGTGCGCAGAATGGGTGGTGAAAGTGCTAAAGCTTTTGCATTAACCACACCATTAATTACAAAAGCAGACGGATCTAAATTCGGGAAATCTGAAGGAGGAAATGTTTGGCTGGATGCTGATAAAACTTCGGTGTATAAATTTTACCAATTTTGGGTAAACGCAACTGATGTTGATGCTGAAAAATACATTAAAATCTTTACTTTCTTAGATAAAGAAACCATTGATGCTTTAATCGAAGAGCATAAAACGGCTCCGCATTTAAGGGTATTGCAAAAGAAACTTGCTGAAGAAATCACGATTTTTGTTCACAGTAAAGAAGAATTGGAAAAAGCAATTCAGGCTTCGAATATTTTGTTTGGAAATTCCACTGCAGAAGATTTGAAGCAATTAGATGAAGCGACTTTTTTAGAAGTTTTTGACGGGGTTCCGCAAGCAGAAATTGCAAAAGCTGATCTTGAAAACGGCTTGGAGATTGTTTCGGTTTTAAATGAAAAAACAGGTTTCTTTAAATCAAACGGAGAAGCGAGACGCGCCTTAACTGCAAATTCAATTTCGGTAAACAGAGAAAAAATAAAAGAAGATTTTGTTTTAACAGCAAATGATTTAATCAACAATCAGTTTGTTTTATTACAAAGCGGAAAGAAAAATTATTTCGTTATTAGAGCAAAATAAATTCTTAACTTTACGAGAATACAATTTTAGATCATGAAAACACAATTTATAACAGATGATAAAGGAAATAGAACTGCGGTTTTATTGCCAATAAAGCAATACAATAAGCTTCTGGAAAAATTAGAAGATTTGGAAGATGTAAAATTGTATGATGAAGCTAAGAGTAATGATGATGGTTTTAGAATTTCGATAGATGACGCTTTCAAAATTATTGAAGAAAAGCGAAAGCTGGCGAAATAATGACTTATAATATTGAATTTAGAAATAAGGTTTTAAAAGTTTTAATTAAAATTAATTAACCTTATTATTCTGCTATAAAAAAGCATATTTACGATTTAGCTGAAAATCCAAGACCAAAAGGTTATAAAAAGGCTAAAAGGAAGACCGGGTTATAGAATTAGGGTTGGTGATTATAGAGTTATCTATGAAATATTTGATGATATGCTTTTGATAGATGTTATTGATTTAGGACATCGAAAAGATATTTACGAATAATTGTTTAACTGTTTAATCGGTTAATTGTTTAATCGTTTTTAAAGCGATTAAACGATTTAACAAATCAACGATTAACCTTTTTACAAAACCATCAAATTACAGCCACGAATATCAGAATTATCAAAACGTCCCAATACCTCGAAAGAGTTGTTGGGATATTTTTTGCCTAAATCCTGCGTGGCGATAAAAGAGCACGAATTGATATTGGCCAAATCAATAACATTAATTCCGCCGGTTTTTCCATTATTCACGTAAGTGAGTGCGTCTTCGGGATCGCGAACCAAAATATGCATCCAGGACGGACATTCGAACACGCCTTCACCTAAAGAGTACGCTTGCGCCAAAAGTTCTGTCATGCCATATTCTGAGTGAATGGATGAAACGCCAAAACCTTTGCAAAGCTGTTCGTGCAATTCTTCACGAATCATTTCTTTACGTTTGCCTTTCATTCCTCCAGTTTCCATAATAATGGTATTTTGAAGGTTGAATTGATGCTTTTCGATCAAATCTAATAAAGCATAAGTAACGCCGATTAAGATTACATTTTGCCCGGATTCGTCTAAAGCAGTCAGTTTTTTAATTAAGTCGTCGTGATTGTGCAAATAAAACCCGCTCTCAGGCTGATTGGATAGTTTTATTAAATCTTCGACCATGTAGATAAGCGAAGATCCATCGCGCTCAAGATAAGACGGCAAAAGCGCTAAAACGACGTAATCTTCAATATTGCCGTAAAACTGCGAAAATCCTTGGCGGTAGCTTTCCTCGTAAAGTGAAACATCTGTAACAAGATGTCTGCTGGTTATCATTCCGGTGGTTCCGCTGCTGGTAAAAGTAACCTGAGGAAAATCTGAAGTAGAAACTACTTCATGGCTTTTGAAAAACTGAATAGGCAAAAACGGAATTTGTTGAAGTGATTTTACCTGTTGTGGATTGACTTTTAAAAAATCACAGAAATCGCGATATACCTTATTGTTCTCGTGTTGAAAACGAAACACTTTAAGTGCTGTTTTTTCAAATTGTTTATGACCCGAAATGGTAAATATATCGTTAGCTGTAATCAAAACTTTTTTGTGCAAAGATATTAATAATTAGAAGAAGTAAAGACAATAAAAAAGCTCCAATGTTATTTTGGAGCTTTGATTTTTATGTTTTATCGAATGATTAACTTTCGTGTTGCCGAGGCGTTTTCTTCGTATATTTTGATAATATAAACACCTGGAACCAAATCTGAAACGTTCAGTTCTTTTGAAGTCAAATGCGTCTGGATTACTTTTTTCCCAAGGATATCAAAAACGATAATTTCTTTTTCTAAATCATTTTTAGATGAAATATATACTTTTCCGTTTGTGACAGGGTTAGGGTACAAGCTTAGTCCCTCAATAGTAGTTGCCTCTTGAGGTTTTGGTAATTGCTTACTGTCTTGTGCAGAAGCACTTACAGTAAAGAAAAAAGCCAATAAGAATGTAATATAAAAGTAGTTTTTTGCCATCGCGTTATTTTGGTTACAGTAAATATACAAAAAAGTTTTCAAAAATTACGCCAAAAAAAAACATCCTAAATATTTAGGATGTTTTTTAACTTTTTTATAGTGTGTTCTTATTTTAGTAAGCTAACTCCATCAACAGTTGCCCAGGCACCCGCATTTAATGAAGCTCCAGTTGCAGCAGCACTTTGAACGAAAGTTCCAGCTGGGAAAGCAACAACGATAGCATCAGTAGCTCCGATTGGCAATACATTTGTTGTGTTAGTGATTTTAACATTTAAAAGTTTGATTTTAGATGTTTTCACTTGGTGATCATTAGTTGCAGCATCTAAGATACTAACTGCACTCCCTTTGAAAGTATTTGCTCCAAATGTGAAGTTACCGTAACCATCAATGATGATGTTGCTGTATTCTCCGTTACCTTCTCTTTTGAATTGGAAAGCATCAACTTGGTTGTCATTCGCTTCAGGAACGTTACCAGCTTCTCTTTTTAAAGTAATGTTAGAAACCTTTGGGAAAAAAGCATTGTCATTTAAAGATGCTTCGATTTCCATTCCGTAGTTACCTTTTCCAGTTTGGTAAGCATACCAGTTTGTGTTTGCTTGACCTTGCCATCCATCTTGCCAGTCAAATGAATCATCTGTATTTCCGTAAGAAATAGCATTTGTTAAACTTACAGTTCCTCCGAAGAATTCGTATCCGTCATCAGCACCTTTGTAAGATACTAAGTGGTCTAAAATTGTCCCTGAACCTACTGAATAGAAAGTAAAACCATTGTTTTCTTTTTCTCCGTCAGCTAATTTAGATCCGGCATATTCTACTCTTGTGTAAACTAATGAACCACTATTGTCAGTTGCATTTGTTCCTCCGTAAGAAATTTTGTTACCATCTTCAGATGTACCTGTAGTTCCTCCACCAGCTACTTTAGCAGGAGCATCACCATAAACGATGATACCTCCCCAAGAACCTGGAAGTTTAGATTTTTCTGTAAATACTACTGGTTTGTCAGCAGTACCGTTTGTGATTAGTTTTCCACCTTTTAAAACAACTAATGCGTTGTCTCCAGTAGCTTTATCGATAGTGATAGTTGATCCTGCATCAAATGTTACAGTTACACCAGCATTAATTTTTACGATTCCTTTTAAAGTGTAGTTACCATAAGCATACGTTTTGTTTGCAGTGATAGTACCTGAGATTTCGCCTGTTGCAGGTGGAGTAACAGGAGTTGGATCATCACTACTTGAGCAAGAATTTAAGAATAAACCTGTAGCAAGAGCTAAAGCAAAAAGTTTAGTTTTCATAATTTGTGTGTTGTATAATTCGTTTTTATTTTTGTCAAAATTAGAATGTAAATCTCTTTAAGGTGTTATCTGAATATTACATTACAGTTATCAAAAACTATATAAAATGTGAAGAGAATGTTAAGAGGTTTTTTGTATTGCCTCAAATAAAAAAAAAGCTCCAGATATCTGGAGCTTTTCATTTTATATAGTTTGAGAGATATTAAAAAGTATATCCTAATTTTACAGAGAAACCAACCCCTTTTTTATAGCTCTGAGCTAATAAAGATTCTTCGGCTACTTTTATTGTTCCGTTGTTTCCAAATTCTAATTTTCTTTCAGGATTTAATAAGTTGTCAGCAGTAAATTTCACATCAAAGTGCTCTGAAATTTTGCTTGACCAAACAAGATCCAATTGCGAAACCGGTAATTCATAAGTATGATCCTGACCATTTGTTCCTACTGCAAATATTCTTTTTCCGAATACGCCATACACAAGAGACATTGTGTTTGTCCAGTCTTTTCCTAAATTGAATTCATATTTCAAATCTGAATTTACCAACCAGTTTGATGCACCTTGCAGATCTCTTGATCCTTTATGAGTTTCGATAGAATTATTTACTGTAACAACTCCATTTTCATCTACTGAGCTGTAAGTTGGACTTACATTTACTTTGGTAGACATTAATGTACCGTTTAAACCAAATGAGAATGCTTTAAGATTATCACTAATTCTGTCTAGTCCAAAAAGAAATTCAGCTTCAACTCCGTATAAGTTTGCATCATCAGAATTTAAGAACGTTGTAACAGTTCCTGTAGTAGCATTCGAAACAAAAGTTCTTTCAATTGGGTTGTCCAAATATTTGGCAAATACGCCTACAGCAAACATCTCTTTCCCAGTTGGGAATAATTCATATTTTAAATCGGCGTTATAATTGTCGCTGTTTTTCAATAACGGATTTCCTTGTACTGAAGTTCCATCGGCATTTTGGTATGTGATAGGGAACGATTCCATTATTACTGGTTTTGTATAAGTTTTACTTGCAGCAAAACGCAGGTTTGATTTTTCATTCATCAGATATTTTACATTCAATGAAGGTAAAACATACAAGTTATCATATTTACTTACGTTGAATGGAGCATCAAAACTTCCAAGTCCTCTGTACTTCGTTTCTTTAGTTGTGCTTTCAACTCTAACACCAGCGTTAAGCTCGTATTTTTCTCCAAATTTCAAAAGTAAATTAGTGTAACCGGCATTTGCAGTTTCAGCAAGTTTTACTTTCCAGGTTGAATTAGAGTTTTCTTCAAAAGAAGTTCCATTATTAGCTTGAAGGTCGCTTACGATGTGATCATTAATGTTGTTTATGCTTGATGTGAATAATCCACCTCGGCTTGAAACAAATCGATAAGAAGATTCCATTCCAGAAGCATTACCGTTGTAACCAACTGTTAATTTGTTTTGTTTTCCGTCTTTTCCAAACTTAAGGTTGTATTCAGCCATTGCTGATAGAAAGGAATTTCCATCTACAGTTAAGTATTGACGTAAAAAGTTATTTGCTCCGTATGAAGTGTTAATCACGTCTTCACTTGTTTTTTGTCCTGAAAAGAACTTTCTGTCAGGTTGTTCAAATTTAGTATCAGCGTAAGAAACACCAGCTTTTATAGTTTGATTTTTATCTTCAGTCAAATTATATTCGCCTAATAATTGAAGATTCAAATAATCACTTTTGTCTAATTGGTTGGTACGGATAAGTGTATTTTGAATCGCTGTTCCGTTTGATTGACCAAATTGATCTTTAATAGAGTTTAAAGTAGTTTTAATATAAAGAGTATTAAATGCTATTTTATATCTGCTTGCATTGTAGTTTAATCCCACTAATGCAGATGTAGTAGTTTTAAAACGGTAATCTGTAGTTACAAAATTATTAACGTACTTTGAACCGGTTGTTTGTAAATCTAAAGTTCTGTCTACACCTTCTCTTATCGCATAGTTATTGTCATAATTGATAGATAATAAATAAGCGAAAGAACGTTCGTTACTTAAGTCAAATTTCTCTGAGTGAAGTAAGTTTAAGCTTGAGTTTAATGGACTTTTGCTTTGGCTTGCATTAAAACCTTTATTGCCACTTACAGAGTTTAATGCCTGGTCGTTTGTAAAAGTTGTTTTGGAAGCATTTGGGCCTAAGAAACTTGGTAATTCTCTGTCTTTTCCGTTAAATCCGAAGAAACCAGCAGCAGTGTCAGCATCGCTTGAAAGCAAGAAATCTTTAAGACTGTTTCCGGTTGTATATCCAAATCCAAGGTTGATTTTCGTAACGCTTTTTGACGCTTTTGAAGTTTGAATGTTGAAAGTTCCACCAGCAAAATCTCCGTAGATATTTGGATTGAATGTTTTATAAACATCGATTACACCCACAATGTTTGTTGGAAACAAATCTAAAGGAACGATTTTAGAAAACGGATTGTTTGATGGAGCCGCAAGTTCATTGATCAATAAGTTGTTGTAACGGTCTTCAAGACCACGAACAAATAAACCTCTTGATCCTACTTTACTGATTCCGGTAATTTTTGTCAAACCTTCCTCAACATCACTAACGCCTTTTCTTGACATTTCCTGTGCACCAATACTTTGTTTGATAACAACAGCATTTTTTTGGTCTAATAATAAAGCAGTTTCTTTTTCTCTGTTGGCAGTAGATTTTACTACAACATCTTTTAAAGTATAACCTCCTGAAGAAAGTACTTGATTAACAGTAATAGTTTCGTTTGCTTTAACGGTAACAGGTTTTTCTACAGATTCGTAACCTACGAAGCTAAAAATAACAGTATAAGTTCCTGGGTTTACATTTATGGAATATTTTCCGTCAATGTCAGTGTTAGCGCTAATGTTTGTCCCTTTTATAAGAACATTTGCAAAAGGTAAAACTTCATTATTCATTTCTTTATCGGTTAATACACCAGAAATTGTACCTTTGTTTTGTGCGATCGAAATCGTGCAGATAAATAATGTTATAAATAGAAATTTTAAATTGAATTTCATTTCAGTGTTGTGTTTAATTTATTTTGGTGCAAAGAAATAAACGCTTTGTAAAGTTCATGTTAGGTACTTGTTATGTTTTTGTTCGGGATACATTATCAAATTGTTACCAGATTAAATTACCGTTAACATGACTTTTTAACCGTCGATTTATCATTATATTTACCATCGCAATTAAAAATCATCGGATTAGAAGAAGAGAATTTGATGAAAAAACTCAATTTTTGCTACTTTATGAAAAAAACACAAACCAAGATTTTATTAGTTGATGATGAACCGGATATTCTGGAAATTGTAGGCTATAACCTTGCTCAGGAAGGCTATCAGATTGTAACTGCTTCAAATGGTAAAGATGCCATAGCAAAAGCTCAAAAAGAACTGCCGGACTTAATTATTATGGATGTGATGATGGCGGAAATGGATGGAATGGAAGCTTGTGAGCACATCAGAAAAATTCCTGAATTAAATAATGTTATCATAACATTTTTAACAGCGAGAAGCGAAGATTATTCGCAAGTAGCTGGTTTTGATGCAGGTGCAGATGATTATATCACAAAACCAATAAAACCAAAATTATTGGTCAGCAAAGTAAAGGCTTTGTTAAGAAGGTTAAAAGAACAAGAAGTGGTCAGCGACACCTTAAACGTTGGCGGCATCGAGATTAACCGCGAGGAATATAAGATCATTAAAGGCAATGTTGAAATTGCTCTCCCAAGAAAAGAATTCGAATTGTTTTACCTATTAGCTTCAAAACCCGGAAAAGTTTTTAAAAGGGATGAAATCCTTGATAAAGTTTGGGGTAATGAAGTAGTTGTAGGAGGAAGAACAATCGATGTTCACATCAGAAAACTTCGTGAAAAGATTGGAGAAGATCTTTTTAAAACAATAAAAGGAGTAGGTTATAAATTTGAAGTGTAATTTTAAGATGCTAAGTTACTAAGGGGCTAAGGCTCTAAGTAATTTGATTGAGATCTAAAATAAATTAGATTTTCGTACTATGTCATCAAAGTCAATCATTGTCAAAGTTTTAAATTTTGAGAATGATTGACTTTTTAAAATTATAGAAATAAGCCTTACTTTTATATGATCTTATATCACTTATATGGTGAAAAAAAAATCCTTAATGGTTAAATAATATCAATGAAAATTAATTTTAAAAAAACATACAAATTTGCTGTAAAATCGGCATTATACATAAGCCTTTTTGCGACTGGATTTGTATTGATTCTAATGTCATTATTTTATAAAGGTCAATTGAATCATCAAATCGCTTTTGGAATAATTTTTATGATATCAATTTATATTTTCTCTTTTTTGGTTTTACAATATCGTGTAGAGCGCTTCATCTATAGAAGAGTAAAGAAAATCTACGATGATGTTTCGTTATTAGAATCTACAACGCTTATCAATCAGCCCATTACGACAGACATGGAAACGCTTTCGCGCGAAGTGAAAAAATTTGCTACAGATAAAAAACTCGAAATCGAAATGCTCGAAATTCGTGAGCAGTACCGAAGAGAGTTTTTAGGAAATGTTTCGCACGAATTAAAAACACCGTTATTTACCGTTCAGGGTTATGTCTCGACCTTGCTGGATGGCGCAATGGATGATAAAAATATCCGAAAAAAATATTTAAAACGTGCCGAAAAAGGAGTGGAGCGATTGATCTATATTGTTGAAGATTTAGATATGATTACCAAACTGGAATCTGGTGATTTGGATTTGAATATGACCGATTTTGATATTGTCGAACTGATTCAGAATGTCTTCGATTTATTAGAAATGAAGGCTGATAAAAAGAAAATCAAATTGGCTTTTGAAAGCCGAAATGTAAAGTCAGTTATTATTCGTGGCGATCAGGACAGAATACAGCAGGTTCTTGAAAACCTGATTGTAAACTCAATTAAATACGGAAAAGACGGCGGTTTAACCGAAGTTGGTGTCGTAAATTTAACCAAGAAAAAAGTCTTGATTCGAATTAGTGATAATGGAGAAGGGGTTGAAAAACAAAATATTCCAAGGCTTTTCGAACGTTTTTACCGAGTTGACAAAAGCGGAACCCGCTCTGAAGGTGGTTCTGGTTTAGGTTTGGCCATTGTAAAACATATTATTGAGGCTCATAAAGAGAAAGTTTATGTTGAAAGTGAGTTCGGAATTGGTTCTGAATTCTCTTTTACACTCGAAAAAGCGAATAAAACACAAAAGACTGAGGTTAAATAATTGTAAGTTTTAATTAATTGGCAACATCCCAAAATGGAACTTATTGAAGCCAATAATAATTACCTAACTATTCCGAAACAATTCTTTTTATAATGGTAACATGCTGTTAATGTTTTCTTAACATTGTTGATACATCTTTGCACTGAAAATTCAGTGCGAAAAAAAAAGAAACAATGAAAATAAAACTATTAGCGATTTTGTTGCTGTTTACTTGTGTATTAAGCGCACAGGAACTAAGTAAAGAAGATGTAAAAAAAGAAGTAGTTCGTCTTCTTGATTCTATCAATAAAGCAAAACTTCCGGAAACTAAATCTGGTGGAGGTGTCGAAGAACATTGGTATGATAGAATTTCATTAAGAGGATATGCCCAAATCAGGTACAATGGCTTGCTTTCTACGAATGATAAAGTTACCTGCGATCAATGTGATAAATCCTGGGGAACAACTTCAACGGCTCCGGATGCAAAAGCAAACAACGGACTTTTCCTTAGAAGAGCACGTTTAGTGTTTTCCGGGCAGGTTCATCCAAATGTATATTTTTATTTTCAACCCGATTTTGCCAGTTCTCCGGTTACGGGAATTAATAATTTTGTGCAAATTCGTGACTTATATTTTGATCTTTCTTTTGATAAGAAAAGAGAATATCGTGTTCGTGTTGGGCAAAGTAAAATTCCATATGGCTTTGAAAATTTGCAGTCCAGCTCACAACGTTTAACTTTAGACCGTGCCGACGGTATAAACAGTTCAATAGCAAATGAACGTGACTTGGGGATAATTTTTTATTGGGCTCCCGCAGAAATCAGGAAACGTTTTGCAATGTTAGTCAATGACGGTTACAAAGGTTCTGGCGATTATGGAGTTTTTGCCTTTGGAGTTTATAATGGACAAATCGCCAATAAAATTGACGCAAACAGAGATTTAAATGTTGTAGCGAGAGTAAGTTATCCTTTTGTAATTGGAAGTCAGATTATTGAGCCAGGCATTCAGGCTTATAATGGTAAGTGGGCTTTTACAGATGAAATTTCAACTGGTGTTATTGTCAATGATCCAAAATATGTGAAAGATCAAAGAATAGGGGCGACTTTTGTTTTGTACCCAAAACCTTTCGGTATTCAAACAGAATATAATATAGGTACCGGACCACGTTACAATCCTGCAACTAATACCGTTGACGAAACAGATTTAGACGGAGGTTATGTTTTATTGAACTATAAATGGGACTTAAAAAAGCAACATGTTTATCCTTTTGCCAAATTTCAATATTATGACGGAGGTAAGAAATACGAAAAAGATGCCAGAAGTTATGTTGTAAGAGATTACGAATTAGGTATCGAATGGCAGCCAATCAAAGCCTTCGAATTAACAGCCGAGTACGTTATCGCTGACAGGACTTTTGAAGACAGCGCGCGCCCGGTTAACAGACAAGAAGGTAATTTACTGCGTTTACAAGCACAGTTTAATTTCTAAATCAATCTTCGAAAACAGAAAATAATGTGTCCCAGTCAATTTCATTGTTGAATTGAGACAATCCTTTAAACGACTTTACTTTTGAGAGATCTTCAATGGTAAAGTCGTCTTGCATTGCATACGGTACCAAATTTTCTTTCTGAAGTTTTATCGCCAGATATTCCTGTTCGTACTGTCCCGGTGTTGGAATAAAAAAAGCTTTTTTGCCCAATTTCGCCAAATCCATTACAGTTGTGTAACCGGAACGGCATAGCACAAATTCGCTTTCATTGAAAGTTTGTTCCAGCTGTTTCGAGTTCATGAAATTATAATACGTTACATTTCCGGATTGCCATTTCGTTTGGGTTTTCTCTACAATTCCCTGTACGAAAACAACTTTGCCATTAAAGTTTACAATCTCTTTCTGCAATTTTTCATCTAAATAAGTACGCTGAGGTTCAGGCCCGGATAAAATGATCATTAAATCATATATTTTTGGAGTTTCCTTTTGACGCATTCTGCTTAGCGGACCAATATATTTTAAATTTAGAGTATTGGTTTTCAAATGTCCTAAATCGCCAGTAAGATTGGTTGTTTCGTTAGTGTCCGGAACCCAGCATTCTGTGTATTTTTTTATGATATGCTGATGATATTTACTCGTAAACCATGTTGTGTTTCCTGTCATTACATTCAACTGATGTGTCATAAAAACAGATGGGATTTTTCGGCTAAAAACACCTAATCGATTGTCTGAAATGATGCCATCAATTCCGTGTTTTTTAATCCAGGAATTCACTATTTTTTTTTCGTCTAAAATGGCGGTAATCATTTTAGGAAGATTCTTAATCAGCTTCCACTTAAAATTTTTACCATTTTTAGCATATTCAATATGGTAAGACGGCAATTCTAAAGTTTGTATATAAGGAAATTCTTTGCGAAGTAAAGCAAGCGCAACTCCATCAGAAGCAATAATCGGAATGAAGTTATTTTCCTGAAGCGCTTTAATAATTGGGATACATCTTGTGGCATGGCCTAATCCCCAGTTTAATGGAGCAACTAAAATTGTTTTGTTCGCAGAATAGTCAATGCTCATAGTTTAACGCTTTTTGTAAACGAAGATAAAGAAATATGTTTTTTTTGTTATTTCGGATACATTACTAAATTATTAACTCTAGTGTAAGGTTCTAAGATGCTAAGGGACTAAGGTGCTAAGGTTTTTTCTTAACAAATAAAAAAAAGCCGAACGTACGTTCGGCTTCAAAGTCTTGTATCTTACAATCTCAGCATCTTAGAAACTTAGTACCTTAGTCCCTCAGTCCCTTTCTTTAATCCTGAATATAGGTTTTGTTTCCGTTTTTATTAATGTAATATTTACCGCCTCGTGGTCCTGTATATACTTTTTTTCCATTGTATTCTCCAGTAATTTTATCCGGAACAGACGGTGCTTTTTCGTTGGTTTCTTTTAAAGTTTTAGTTGCTGTTTTTTTGGTTGCTGTAGCATCTTTTTTGGCTGCTTTTGATGCTGCATCAGCTTTGGTCTCAGTCTTTTTTACGTCAGCTTTTGTGCTTTCAGCTTTAGCGGCAGTTTTTTTAGCTTTGTCTGCTTCACTTTTGGCTTTGTCAGCGCTGCTTTTAGCTTTGTCAGCACTGCTTTTAGCTTTTGCAGCTTCTTTATCTGTTGTGCTCTTAGTTGCTTTCGCCGATTCTTTTTTGGCTTTCGCCGATGCTGCAGTTGCATCATCTGCGGCTTTTTTGGCTTTTGCTGATTCTTTTTTTGCATCTGCTGCGGCCTTATCTGCTATTGCTTTATCAGCTTCTGCTTTTTTCTTTTTAGCAGTTGCTTCACTTTTGGCTTTGGTTGTTGTCGCTGTTTCCTGAGCATAAAAATTACCAGACAAAACAACTAGAAAACATAGTAAAAATAATTTTTTCATGAGGTTAGAAGTTTAAAATTCAATTAAAATTAATCAATTTATTGTAATGTTTTCGTAAAGTGTTAAAAATAAGCACGTAGCTGAATGTTTCCTGTGTGAACAGTCGCTCCAGTTTCGCTTTTACGCCCCTGATAGTTTAAATTGATATCTAAAAATTGTGTGATATTTTTCTGTAAGAGCAGCTTCCAGACTAAGTTTTGTCCGGCCTGAAGTCCTTCCAGCATTTGGAATCCTACTGATGAGAATTCGTTCCCGTCAAATTTATTTTCATAAAAAGAGAACTCCCCATTAACCGTAACTTTTTTATCTCCGGCATAAGAGAAGGAGGTGCCGAGACGATTTTGATGCAAGGTTTCAAAATTTCCAATTTGATTTTCTTTGCTTTGTAATTCATAAAAGAAATCTAAACTGGTATTTTTTGAAAACAAATAACTGATTTTGGGCGCAATTTGATAACCTTCTAAATCGTAATTTTTCTCTATGAAATCTTCGGAAACCAAATCGGTTTTAATGGTTTTAGTAAAGAAATTAAACAGCCAGCTCTTTTGATACAAATGCGTGTATTGCAATTGATTAGAGCTATTTTTGACAGTTTGAGAACCTACAGAAAGTAAATTTTTTCCTTTATTGACCAAGTAAGAATAAGTAACAGAATGTTTCTGTTTTCCTCGATTGTAAAATAAACTGTTTCTGAAACTCGAATTTAATCCCAAAATATTTTCTTCAGAAGAAGCAAACGGATTTAGTTCTAAACGTTCGCCATCGCTTTTTACTTTTCGGTCCATAATAAACGACGTCTGATTGTAGAAGTACGAGGCGAATTTTTTGAAACCTGTTCCATTTTGCCATTGCAGCGGATTCAAAGCAACAGATTGTGAAAATTTATTTTGATTGGTTTTAATGTAAATCTGATTCGGCAAAAAGATCCTGATAAATCGCGCCTGATCTGAATATTGTGCGATTTCAAATTCCTCTAATTCCTGAATTCCGTTGCCGTTGTAGTCATTCCAGGTATAAACTCCTTGTCCGGTTGGGACTTCAATATAAGTGAATTCCTGCTGCGCGATAGTTCCAGAGCTGGTTTCATAAGCCGTCCCGAGTTGTATCAACTGATTAAAAAATCTGTCGTTGTATAGAATTCTCGAATTTAAGGAAGGTTCATTTTTGCGGGAAGCATCCGTGAAATCTAATGTTCTATAACTTGTATAAACCGCTAAATCTGTTGTTTTGTTTTGAATCAATTTCGATCGCAAAAAATAGGTTTGCGAATTGTTTACGTGCTGTAGCAATCCGTTTTGCAAACTATCATTTCGGCGTTGAAGGAAACCAATTTCCGCATAAACTTTGGTACTGTCACCGCGGCCAATGAAAGCGCCATATTCAGAAAATCTTTGGCTCAAGGCCGAAAATTGATCCGTAATTTTATCTTTTTCCTGATTGTCTTCAATTTGAAAACTTCCGCCAATCCAGTTTTTGCCAAAATGATATTTAGTTCTCGCCTGATTTCTTATGAATTTTGAAGTAGAAGTCGTGGCATCAGAATTTAAAAAACTTCCCTGATTTTCAATCGTCCATTTGTTTAATTTAAAAAATGCCGTTGTGGTATGTCGTGCTCCGGAATAACTTTCAGAATAATCTAATTTTTCAAATTGATAGTTAAATAAGCCAATGTTTGAAGTTTCTTTTTTAGCAAATAAATTAAAGTTTAAACCACCAACTATAAGGCTCTGATTACCTAAAAGAGGCATGTTTAAATTCCAATCCCTATTAAATTCGATATTATATAAACGTTCCACTGACCTGAAATCATTCTGCACATATTGATAATTGGCAAAACCATCCAAAGTCCAGTTTCTTGTAAAAAGCCTCTTTTTGACATTGGCCTTAAAAGCGATTCCATCATTATTAGCGTCATCAATAGCCGAAAATAAATTCTGATCGTTGTTGCTCATGGCGACTTCAAAATCAACAAGGGTTTTTTCGTCAGGATAGTATTTACCCAAAAAAGTAGCCACCTGAATTTTTATTGGGGCAATCAATTGAACAATAGGTTCGTAATTTCCCTGCGGAATGCCATTTACAGGCGCAATATATTCAAAAATTCGTTCTACGGAATTGTTGTTTTGAATGATGTAATTTCCAATATTATTTCCAACAAGACTGAATTTTACATTATACAATACTTCGCTGGGATCTTTAGAATATTCATAAATTTCAACCGAATTAGCAATCGTTTTTCTGTATAGAATTTTGTTGTCTGCATATTTGTCAACATAGGCAGATGGCGCAGTCATCAAACTCGGATCATCCCCTGCCTGACTCAAAATCTGAACCTGATCTGGTGAAAGATTTTGTTGTAGCGGCTGGTTTTTTAAGTCATTTTCAGAATATAAATAGCCTCCAAAACTCCAATTTTTATTCTCATGTGTTGCTCCCGCATAAGTTACCAATCGGTTGTAATTTCTGTCGGAATATTGGTATTCGACATTAATTCTCATTTCAGAAGTAATGGTAAAAAGTGAGGTAAACACAATTTCGCCGGCATTATAATCAATCACATAATCGTTGTTTTCACCACGTTTCAGCAATACACCATTTACATAAACACGCTCTGAGCCTGAAATAACCAAAACATACAATTCGCCATTTTGTCCTTTTAGTTTATACGGACCCTGATTGCCTTCCTGACCTGTAAAAGTACTTTTGGCATATTGCCCTTTTACAAATGCGACCGATGCAAAAACGTTCGTTTTACTTTCTTCGGTGCCAAAATTAAAGCTTGTCGAAAGTCCCTGAACTTTTTTATTGAAACTTAAAAATTGTGTTTTTCTGTTTTCTAAAAAAACATCGCCTGCGCGAATGTTCCAGTCTTTGCTGAAAAGTTCCATGAAAATATTATCAAACTGATCGAGTTTTTGAGAATAGCCACCATCCTGCAACGGAATATTACTGTCCTGAAGTGAGGCCCTTAAACTTACTTTGTCTGATATTTTTCCGGTAATCTGAAGATCCAGATTGGAGTTTAAAACCGTATTTTGATTATTTCCAACGGTCACACCACGTGTAATGCTTCCAGAAGTATTCAGACCATCAAACGGGGTGACTTTTTTAGTGTTTTCAGTTTCAATCCGATATAATTTCTCAGTTCCAACATCGTTGCTCACGACCTGACTTTCTTTGTAAAGCCCGTATTCTTTGGTTAGGAAATCGGGATATTTAAGGTAATTGACAATTAAAGTGTCGGCAGCTGAAGTGAATTTTTCGTTTAAAAGTAAAGTCCCTTTTTGAAAATCAATCTTATAAAAAGTGGAATCAATGGGTTCGTTTTTGGTGTTTAAAAGCTGAAAAAAACTAGAGTTGATGCTGAACTTTTCCAGATGAATTGTGTCTTTGGTCGCGATTACTTTTTTTGTCTGATACGGAGATTCCGTTTCCTGCGCATGAAGCCCAGAAAACCAAATAAACACAGTTAAAAACAGTAATTTTTTCAACATAAATACTCTAACTCTGAAAAATCAAAAGTAGTATTTAATACTCAAAATAATAAGCAGTTATAAATTGTATTTGTTGGGCTAAAAATGCTGTGAGAGTTTGTCTAGGTAATTAAATCAAATTCCCCATTGTTGTAATTCGTGATTATTTTTTTGGCATCATTATATTCTGTTTCCGTCACTTTTAAAATTGCCGGAGCATTACCTCCTGCAGAAACTGACCATGGCTGAATATTTGACATATTTTCATTAGCAATAAAAGCATCAATATTATTATTTTTTAATAAATTTTTAATGCTCATTACTTCTATATAGGAACCTCTGAAAATTTCGATCATGATTGTTTAATTGTTTAGTGTTGAAAATTAGTGTCGTATTCTTTCCAATAGGCACTGTAAAAATTGATTTTATTTTTTAAAGTAAAGCCTTCTGAAATATTTTCATTCCCAATCGGCAATATAAATCGGAAAATATCTTTTTTCGTAAAGATAAATTTACATATTATTTAAGAAAAGTCTTATGCGAAAATCGACTTTTTTAAATCTAATATTGCATAACCGTAAAACAATTCTTATGTTTATATTTGATAAAAAATGAAACATGAATGTTGTTGTAGGAAATAAGTTAAAAATCTTACATAAGGCTAAAAATTGGTCACAGGAGCAAGTAGCTGATTATCTGCATATTTCACAATCCGCTTATGCCAGAATGGAAAGCGGTGAAAGTACTTCTTGGGTAAATTACATATTGAAGATATCTAAAATCTACGAAATAAACCCTGATGAATTACTACGAATAGATGGAAACCGAGATTTTTCATCCGAAAATTTTTTATCAGAAAAAGTTATTGAGCAATACGAAGAAAGAATAAAAGAGTTGAAAAAAGTAATTAAAGACTTGAAAAAGGAACGTAAACGATAAAAAAAGGCTTCATTTCAATGAAGCCTCAAATGTATAATATTTATTTTTGATCATTTTTTGGAAATTTTATTCCATGTCTAATGAATAGCAGAAAAGCGATTGCTAATGCTATTGCCAAATATAACTTTAAGTCAAATTTGTGATCAATTATCTTTTGAATGGTGAAAGAACTTCCATCAAAGAAAAGAGTCCAAAAGATAATGAGAATAACTACAGGACTAAATATGTAGTTATAGATAAAAACGAGTTTTTTTCTATTATTAGGCTTCATAATTTATTCAATAAATCTTATTAATGTGTCATCGGGGATAGTTAAAACAGTATTCATTAAAACTTCAGAATTCTCAAATATATAAAAATTTAATTCTTCAGGATTATTTGGATTAATAATCTCTAAATAGAAATCATCAGCATACATATAATTTGCATCTAGGGTTTTACGTTCCATTGCACAATCTATAAAAGCCCATGTAAGTTCAACAAGACCACCACCAACGGCGCCCTTAGCGGCTCCAAAAACTGCTCCTCCTATAGCTCCTGCTGCACTTCCTATTCCAGGTAGGGCTACTGTTCCTCCTGCAGCGCCTGTTAGAGCTCCTCCTACTGCACCTACTAATGCCCCTGTTGCAACCGCTCTTCCTATGGATTTCCCTTTTTGTGCTACACAATCTCCAAAACCTGCACCTTTTCCGGTTTTATTTGTTTGGGATTTATTTAAAATAGCGCCTATCTCATTTGTAGTTTTCTCAATCGTATTAAATATAAAACTTGCTTCATTTTTAAAATCTGATGAAAAACTACCTTGATTAAGTAAAATTCTTTTTGAATTTAAAAGTTCTACTATTTTATTATCATAACAGTTCGCTAAATCCTGATAAAAACTTAACATGAATTGACCCTCTTCTGTATTGTAATGAGGAGCTAATTTAATTTTAATTGTCTCTTCTTTTCGAATATTTTTCTTGGCAACTGAGGATAATGGTTCTGTTTGGAAATATTTCAAATATTTATCTTCAACATTAGTGTTTACAATTAAATCTTGGAATCTACTAATTTGATTGTCTACAGATTTATTTAAAGCAGAGTAATCAAGGGAATTGGCAGATTCATTTTTTATAGACTCATTATTAGTGCATGAGTAGGATGTACCAATAAATATTATTGCAATTAAAAAAAGTTTTTTCATAAGGTGATAATTAACTGGTTAATAAAGTTTTTTGATTAAAAAGCTAAATTAACAGAATCGGCATTATTGTATTATGCAGTTTTAGGGTATTCTTACCCTAAATCTGCATAAATCATAGTTTTAGTATTAAATACAAAATTAATTTAAGAGTTGAAAAAGTAATTGGCATTTGAAAGAGAATAAAAAATAAAAGGCATAATTTTTTTTAGCTTTGTTACAACATATAACGAATTTAAATTATGGATACTAGCAAAGAACTTTTATTCTTTTTTAGTGCTTTAGGGAGTTTTCAACGGAATTATTCTGGGCGTCTATTTCTTTTTCTTCACCAAGAAAAAATACCTGACCAATTATTTCTTAGGAGCGCTTTTATTTGCGTTAAGCATCCGAATTGGAAAATCGGTATTTGTATATTTTTATTCGGCTTTGCCAAAAATGTATTTGCAATTTGGACTTACAGCTTGTTTTTTTATTGGTCCTTGTTTGTATTATTTTCTTAAATCGGCAGTGGAAGAAATCAATATAATGCCGAAAGCGTGGAAAATCACACTTTTATTCTGGGCGTTACTTATTGTTACGATTGGAGTTATATTTCCATATAAGTAATATCCAAAACTTTGGGGCGGTTATTTTATAAGAATTATTTATTTTCAATGGTTTGTTTGCCTTGTTTTTTCAGGTCTTACAATCAAAAATATATTAGCCAAAATCGTAAACAGAAAACACAAATCAACTCCGGCAGAAACTTGGTTTGGAATGCTTTTTCTGGGTAATTTTCTCTTATTTCTTTTTTATTTTTTATCAATAATGGGAGCTCCGGGAGCAACTTATATTAGCGGAGCGGTAGTTTTTTCTTTTATTTTGTACTTGATTATTTCAATTCTTTTATACCGAAAAAAGACAGACGATTTGTTTCTTTTGAATAATCAGATGTAAATGTGGCTAACACTTTGCTTTCGACAAGCAGTTCTGTAAATGAAGTGTTAAGTAGGGTTCCGAATGTCGTTGTCTCCGAAGGACAAATCAGTGTAATCGGAAAAGGCGAGGCGATTATTTACCTAAACGGAATATTGATTAATTACGAACGTTTTGCTGCTATTCCGGTTTCACAGATTTTAAAGATTGAAGTAATTTCAAATCCTTCAGCAAAATATGACGCTGAGGGAAAAGCGGTAATTAACATTATTACCAAAAGAAATATTGAAAGCGGAATTATGGGAACGGCAAGTCAGCACATAACGGTTTCTGAATTTGCAGGAACAAGTACCAATACCTTACTTGATTTTAATTATACAAAAGGGAAGTTTTCATTTATAACAAATTATGGCTTGCAATTAGGAAAGGGAAGAGAACTCTTGTACACGACCAGAACGCGGCCGAATCCGAAGGAATTTATAAAGTCGGAATTGACAACAGATTGGAAACGTGAGTTTAATAATTATTCTAATTTTGGGTTTGGCATTCAATACACTTTTTCTGAAAAGAATTATATTTCACTTGCCTACAGCGGTAACATTGAAGATTTGGGCGGTGTTGTTGAAAGTCGAAATTCAATCGAAAATAATGCGGGAAATAATTTTTATGCCACAGATATTGATAAAAATGATGTGTTGCTCAATCAGTTTGTGAATTTAAATTACAATGCAATAACCGATAAAAAAGGTTCGTCATTATTTATCGGATCGCAATATTTCAATTATAACGGAACAGTCCATGATTTTATTGATGAAAATGGTTGGGTAAATGACGTTAATACGCAAAAGTATCTGAAGAATAATGTTGGAAATACCATCAATATAATTTCAACTCAGCTTGATTATTCCAAAAAAATTAAAGAAAATACCAGACTGGAAACGGGAGCGAAATATAGTTATGCGACCATCAAATGGGCTACAGATTTTTTAATTTCAGATGCTACTGATATTGATTTTGAGTTTGATGATGCACTATCGAGTGATTTTCAATATGTCGAAAAAATTAGTGCGGCCTATTTTAATTACGGAAGTTCAATTGGTAAAAAGTTCGATTTTTCTGTAGGCGCTAGAGGCGAATGGACGAATTATGATTTGTACACCAATGCAAACGGGATTCAGAAATTCAAGAAAAGTTATGGGAATATTTTTCCGAATTTACTTTTAAACATGAATTTTTCTAAAGATTGGAAAGGGCATTTTTCATATGTGTCAAGAATTACAAGACCGAGATATCAGGCTCTAAATCCTTTTGTTATTTATCAGGATCCGTTTACGACCATTGAGGGAAATCCTAATTTGTTGCCGGAAAAAATCCATGCGTTTGAAATAGGAGCAATGTATCAAAAGTTTGATTTTAAAATGGGTTATACCTATAAAATTGATCCTATGTCAGGAGCTGCTTTACGGGGAAACACTCCAAACAGTTATATATTACGATCATTAAATCTTGATAAAGGACATGTGTTTTTTACTTCGCTTTCTAGATCTTTTAATGTGAAATGGTGGAATTCTACTAATACAGTAAGTATGAATTTAACCAAATCCATAGATAATTTTTATTCGTTTGAAATGGGCCCGGTTCGGCCTCAGATTTATTTGTACTCGAATAATACATTTGCAATTCCGAATCTTTTTAAACTGCAGCTTCTCGCCTGGTATTTAGGAGACCGAAGTTATGGATTGGGAAGTGATAACAGCCGATCAATAGTAACAGTAGGAATCGAAAGAAATTTTTTTAAAGATGCTTTAAAACTGAATTTTACAGCAAATGATATTTTTCATGACTTTATGGTTTCAGGAGATTATAATGTCGGGCAAACTCAAATATATTATCATAGAACTTACACGACAAATTATTTTAAATTGATAGCGACGTATAATTTTGGGAATTCGAAGAAAACAAATTATAAGAAATCAGAATTAGAACAAACCGAGAATCAGCGGGCAAGATAAAACGCAAAAAAGGCTTCACAATTTCGTGAAGCCTTTTTTAGTATGTTGAATTATAATTAACTTTTTATAGCAGAATTAATTTAGTTCTTTAGTCACAATCTGCATAGTTTCGCGACTTACTTGTTTCAGTAAAACGGCTTTGTTTTCTTCCACAGTTTCTGCAGCTTGTTCGGTGAAATGACGAATCGTGTATAAAGTCACATTTTCGTTATAGTCCACTTTGAATTTTTTCGAAAGAATCGCATTCAAGTCATTGAAGTTCTCAAATTTATCTTCCACACAAACAGAAAAACTAATTGCCGAGTTCTGAATCAGATTTACTTTGATTTTAAATTCATGAAACAAAGCGAAAATCTCACTGATGTTTTCTTCCATAATAAAAGAGAAATCTATTGATGAAAGTGAAATCAACAACTGATTTCTTTTCACAATAAAACAAGGATATTGCGGCTCCAAATCAACACCTTTAGAAACACAAGTTCCTTTTAATAATGGGTTGATGAAAGATTTTACATATAATGGAATTTCTTTTTTCTGTAACGGTTGTAATGTTTTTGGGTGAATTACCGTAGCTCCGTAAAAAGCCAATTCGATTGCTTCACGATATGAAATTTGGTTTAACAAACTTGCATTTTCAAAATAACGTGGATCGGCATTCATAACACCCGGAACGTCTTTCCAGATTGTAACGCTTTCAGCATTTAGGCAATAAGCGAAAATTCCTGCAGTATAATCAGAACCCTCACGTCCTAAAGTTGTAGTGAAGTTATTTTCGTCGGCCCCCAGGAATCCCTGTGTGATATTTAAAGTTTTTCTTGGTACATTTTTGCTGATGTTTTGTTGCGTAGTTTCCCAGTCAACTTCAGCATCACGATAGTTTGCATCGGTTTTAATGAAATTACGAACGTCAAGCCAATTCGTTTTAATACCCATGAAATTCATGAAATGACTTAAAATTACAGTCGAAATCAATTCTCCAAAACTTACCACCTGATCGTAAACGAAATTGTAATTTGGTGATTTGTTATGTGCTAAAAAGTATTCTAATTCTGAGAATTGTTCAGTTACTGCTGCAAAAACCTCATGTTTATCATCTTCAAATAAATCTAATAATATTTGATTGTGATATTTCTTAATTTCTTGTACAGATGAATTTAACTCTGCCGATTTATCAAAATAATTTTTGATCACAACCTCAAGAGCATTTGTAGTTTTTCCCATTGCTGAAACTACTAAAATTACATCTTCATAACCCACTTTTTGCAAAACGTCGTAAACGTTTTTAATTCCGTCTGCATCTTTTACCGATGCTCCTCCAAATTTAAATACTCTCATTGCTAACTTTAGATTTTTAATTTTAGATTTCAGATTAAGTGAAATCTAGTATTTTTTTATTTTTCTGCCACAGATTAAAACGATTTTAAATGCTGGGTAAGTTTGCCGCGAATTTCACGAATGAGCACGAATTAATTAGTGAAAATTTGTGAAATTCGTGGCAAAAAAAAATCAGTGAAAATCATTTAATCAGTGGCTAAATATTTTTTATAGTTTTTCCAGAAATGAATCAATTCCTGCTTCGTCCATTTGAACTACACGCCATTCTTCGAGAATTTTTGCGCCTGAATTCTCGTAAAATTTAACGGCCGGTGTATTCCAGTCTAAAACATTCCATTCTACTCTTCTTACATTATCTCTTTTTCCCTGCTTCATTATTTCAGCATAAAGGGCCGATCCTAAACCAGTACCACGCATTTTATCCTTTACTATTAAGTCTTCAAGGTGTATTGTTTTTCCTTTCCAGGTAGAGTAACGGTAATAGTATAATGCGATTCCAACAATTTCTTTCTCTACTTCTGCAACAAAAACATGAAAAAGTGGTTTTTCGCCAAAACCATCACGTACTAAATCATCAACAGTTACGACAACAGCGTCAGGTTCTTTTTCGAATATTGCCAACTCCTGTATCAATCCCAAAACTGATTCCATGTCCTCAGGATTTCCTTTTCTAATATTCATATTTCTATTATTTTTTGTCTTGTCTATATATTATTGTCTTTTGTTTTACAGCGTTTTTTTGCTCAAATTTTTTTCAGGGACAATTTCTATATTCTTATTATTAAGCGTTTTTTAGCTAAAAAACTGTGTTTTTACTACGTGCTTTTCAGCTTTAATTAGCAAATATACAATAGTAGCAAACTAACAAAATAATTTTTAAACCATTCTCACAAAATAAGCGATATTTGTGACTTAAAATTAAAACTATAACGATATAGCAATGGAAGAACGCAATAAAACACTGGGAGAGTTTATTATTGAGAACCAAAAAGCATTTCAGTATTCGTCGGGGGAGCTTTCCCGAATTATCAACTCTATACGTTTGGCGGCCAAGGTTGTCAACTATAAAGTAAACAAGGCTGGATTAGTCGATATTATTGGCGCTGTAGGCGAACAAAATATTCAGGGAGAAGATCAGCAAAAATTAGATGTGTATGCCAATGAAGTATTTATCCAGACGTTAATTAACCGTGAGATTGTCTGTGGAATTGCTTCTGAAGAAAACGACGAATTTATTACTGTCAAGGGGAGCGACAACAGTAATAATAATAAGTACGTGATCTTGATGGATCCGCTTGACGGATCTTCCAACATTGATGTAAATGTTTCTTTAGGAACTATTTTCTCAGTTTTCAGAAGGATTACACCAATTGGAACCCCGGTAACAAGCGAGGATTTTTTACAACCGGGAGTAAATCAGGTGGCGGCAGGATATGTAATTTACGGAACATCGACTATGTTAGTGTACACAACAGGTCATGGTGTGAATGGTTTTACATTGAATCCGGCGATTGGTACTTTTTATCTTTCACATCCAAATATGCAATTTCCAAAAGACGGACATATTTATTCTGTAAACGAAGGGAATTATGTGCATTTTCCACAGGGAGTAAAAAACTACATCAAATATTGTCAGCGTGAAGAAGACGACAGACCTTATACTTCAAGATACATTGGAAGTCTAGTGTCCGATTTTCATAGAAACATGATTAAAGGAGGAATTTATCTTTATCCAACAAGTTCAAAAGCACCTAAAGGGAAATTACGTTTATTATACGAATGTAATCCAATGGCGTTTATAGCGGAACAGGCTGGAGGAAAAGCGACAGACGGTTTTGGACGAATTATGGAAATTCAGCCAACGGAATTGCACGAAAGAGTTCCGTTTTTCTGCGGAAGCCTTAACATGGTAGAAAAAGCAGAGCAATTTATGGCGGAAGCACTGTAGTGAAATAATTTCACCATTAAGATATTAAGAAAAATTAAGTTTTGCTTTAATGAACCTTAATGTCTTAATGGTAAAAAGTCATAAAAAAAGCTCCAATCTTGGAGCTTTTTTTTATTTATTCATATTTTCCATTTCGAAAAGGAATGTATCCAAATCTACTTTTTTATCAATTAAAGACAATGCCTTTCTTACAATATGGTTTACGTTTCCTGGTGTAAATCCTAAAGCTAATCCCATACGTGTCAGCATAACTTCTTGTTGGTCTCCTAAATGGTGGTCTACGTGTACCATTCGTGCCAAATCATATAAACGCTCAAGACGCTGTGCATATAAATAAGGAGGATTTATTGAATGTTGCCAAGGATCTTTAAGGATTTCCTTGTATTCTTCTTCTGAAATTTCTAATCTTGAAGCTAGTTTGTCCAAAAACGCTTGTTCTTCATCATTAATTTTTCCGTCAGCATAAGCTACACGAACAATTGCAGAGAAATGACCTCTGTTTCTTTGTTTGAATTCGTTATCAAATAATTCTGAAAATGGCATAATTAATAGGGTTTTATATAGAACAAAGATAAATCTTATTTTAATTTAACTTTTTAAATTTCTCATAAAATTTAACTTATTTTTCTGCGTTGTTTTAATATTGCGGTTTCTTTAATTTTCAAAATAAATCGTAAGTTTACAACCCCTTAATCAAATTAAAATTATTGCCCTATGTCAGAATTTTGGATTTATTTTCAGATAGGATTAAAACATGTTTTAGATATCCACGCCTACGATCACGTTCTTTTTTTAATCGCCTTAACAGTTCCTTATCTGTTTAAAGACTGGAAAAGAATTTTGCTTTTGGTTTCGGTTTTTACAATTGGTCATACCTTGGCTTTATTGCTTTCTGTTTTTGGAATAATCGCTATAAAAGTCAATATTGTAGAGTTTTTAATTCCGATTACAATCTTAATAACGGCAATATTTCATCTTTTTACAGCAGGAAAAGCATCAAAAAATGAAGGTGTAAATTTAATCTTCATGGTGACATTGTTTTTTGGAATAATTCACGGACTTGGATTCTCAAATTATTTTAAGAGTATTTTAGGAGGCTCGCCAACGTCAAAATTATTACCTTTAGGCGAATTTGCATTAGGAATTGAAGCGGCACAATTAGTTGTTGTTTTCGTGGTTCTGATAATATCCTATATTGTGCAAACCGTATTTCGTTTTTCAAAACGTGATTGGGCACTTGTAATGTCGGCTTTTATTATCGGAGTGGTGATTCCGATGATTATTGAAAGCCCAATTTGGAACAGATAAATAAATGGATGTAAAAAAAATAAATAAATACGATAAAGCGTACCTTCGTATTGCTAAAGAATGGGGTTCGCTCTCGTATTGCAAGCGTAAGCAGGTGGGCGCCATTATCGTAAAAGACCGAATGATTATTTCTGACGGTTATAACGGAACGCCATCCGGATTTGAAAATTGCTGTGAAGATGAAGAAGGACTAACCCGTTGGGAAGTTCTTCATGCAGAGGCAAATGCTATTTTAAAAGTGGCGCGATCAACACAGTCTTGTGAAAGTGCAACTTTGTATATTACACTTTCGCCTTGTAAAGAATGTAGCAAATTGATACATCAGTCTGGCATAAAGAGAGTGGTTTACCAAAACGGATATCGTGATGATGCCGGAATTCAATTTTTAGTAAAAGCAGGTGTTGAAGTTGAACATATTCCTGTTTTAGAAGAATAAATGAAATTTAATTCTAAATATTTGCCAATTGTTATCGGAGCTGCTTTTGCTCTGGGAACAGTCCTCGGAAGCCTGATGAATGCTCCCGTTGATGATGGGCTTTTGGCTAAAAATTACTCCAAAACAAAACTAAATAAACTGATCGATTTTATTAATAATGAATATGTCGACAGTATCAATACCGATTCAATTGTAAACTTAACAGTTGATAATATTCTCTCAAAATTAGATCCGCATTCTGTTTATATTCCGCCAAGTGAACAGGCTGAAGTGGCTGAAAGCATGAAAGGTGATTTCGTAGGAATCGGAATCAATTTTTATATGTATAAAGATTCCGTTGCAATTATAAGACCTGTCGAAAACGGACCTTCAGCCAAAGCGGGAATAAAATCCGGTGACCGGATTTTATTTGCCGGAAAAACAAAACTATACGGCCGAAAACTGCCTTCAGACAGCCTGTTTTCAAAATTGAAAGGACTTCAGGGTTCAGAGATTGAATTGACAGTTTTTAGAAAATCAGAACAAAAAAAAATAAAATTTAAGGTAAAAAGGGATATTATCGCCATAAAAAGTGTCGATGCCTCTTTGTTGCTTGGTAATAAGACAGGCTATATAAAAATCAATCGTTTTGCTGAAACTACTTTCAATGAGTTTAAAACTGGTTTGACAAGGCTAAAACAAAACGGAATTGAGTCGCTTGTAATTGATCTTCGTGATAATGGCGGTGGTTATATGGAAGAAGCAGTGGCGATTGCTGACGAATTCCTGAAAGACAAACAGCTTATTGTTTTTACAAAAAGTAAAAACGGAACCACGGAAAAAACATATGCTACAAAAGCCGGAAGTTTTGAAACCGGAAAAGTATATATTCTGATTAATGAAAATAGTGCTTCGGCAAGTGAAATTTTAGCGGGAGCATTGCAGGATAATGATCGCGGAATTATTGTTGGCCGACGTTCTTTCGGTAAAGGTTTAGTGCAGCGTGAAATGGATTTTAATGATGGATCAGCGGTACGATTGACTGTAGCAAGATATTATACGCCAACCGGAAGATCGATTCAAAAGCCTTATAAAAAAGGAAATGAAGATTATTTTAAAGAATCGGAATCAAGGGTAAAATCGGGTGAACTTTATGCAAAAGACAGCATAAAAGTGGCAGATTCCTTAAAGTTTAAAACGCCAAAAGGTAAAATCGTATATGGTGGTGGCGGAATCGTTCCGGATCTTTTTGTTCCGATGGAAGCGGAACACGGAAATGAAAATGTTGCGTACTTATTGCAGACTGGTGTGGTTGGTCATTTCGTTTTTGAGGAATTGGATAAAAACCGAAGTGCTTTTGCAGGACTTCATTTTAATGAGTTTTTGGCAAAAATGAAAAATAATGATGTGTATTTCAAAAAGTTCAAAAACTATATTTTCATGACCGGTTTAGATTTGAAATTGGATAAAACGAAAGATTTGGTAAATCGTTATATCACTGCTGAATTTGCCCGACAATTGTACGGCGAAATATACTATTATGATGTGATTTTGAAAGAAGATGCCATGATTAAGGCGATTCAGAATCCAAAGAAATAATGCTGAAACTTTTTAAAGATGAAAATAGAAGCCGTTGTAAATGCTGAGATAGAACTTTTGGCAGCCATTAAAAATGCTGATGTTTCGGCTTTAGAAAAAATCCTTCATGACGATTTGCTTTTCAACTTACCTGATGGAAATACAATTACTAAAGAATTTGATCTGAATTCTTATCGTTCAGGTAAAATGAAAGTTGACGCAATAGAAGCTTTGGATCAGATTATCACTTTAATTGATGATACGGCTGTTGTTGCAGTTACAGTTGTATTAAAAGGATTTGTTGATAATAATCCTATAAATGGTGCTTTTCGTTATATAAGAGTCTGGAAACAGTTTGATGAAAATTTGAGAGTGATAGCCGGAAGCTGTATTCAATTACAATAAAATAATAATAATTTATTAAAATATACTGTAATGAATCTTGTCTATGATAGTTCGAGATTTGTTGTTAAATATATAACTATGAAAAATCTAAAAAAAATAAGCTTTCTATTCGTTTTAATGACTTTTGTAATTTCGTGTAAAACCATAAAAGATAATAATGTAAATACCGTTTCCGGAAAAGTAGATGCAATCGAGGCTGGAAAGGACGGATACACAGCAACAATCTCAACAGCTGAAAAAGAAGTTTATTTGGCTACTATCAGCATCGTAAATCTTGGCGGACCTGAAAAGTATAAACAATTAAAAATTGGCGATAATGTTTCTGTAAAAGGAGAAATCTGGAAAACAGAGGATGAAAAACATATCAAAGTAACTGAGATTGTTTCGGTGAAGTAACAACATAGAATTTTTAAACCATTAAGAGATTAAGTTTATTAAGCGTAAAGTCTTAATTTTTCTTAATCTCTTAATGGTTTAATTTTATAAAAAACTTATGTTTTAAACTTTATCGAATACTATCGTGAACGTGAGTTTGTACGCCATTATTCCATAAAGTAAGAATATCGGTTGCAACAGCGGCACCGCTTCCGGCAGCAATCGCTAATTGGCTTCTCCAGCCCGCTAAAGTTCCAATTACATAAATACCGTCGGCTACTTTATGATCGTCGTTTTTAAGCTGAATGCGTTGTTTTTCGGGAAGTGCTTTTTTGTGAGGTTCAACATATTGCATTAAACCTTCAATATCAAAAGTATTGGCAGAACCAATTCCGATTACAATATTTTTTGTTTTATAAGAGTTTTTGTTGGTAGTAACAATAAATGAAGGAAAAGAGCCTTCAACTTTAATTACTTTTTCATTTGGAATCTGAGTAATATGCGGATAAGTCATAGCTAAATCCTGCGTACTTTCGATAAGTAATTCAGATCCTAATTTACCTGGTGTAATGCCATACGCATTGTAGAAAATTGCTTCTTGTAGCGAAGAATTTTTTTGATGTGTAAAAATTCCGATTTTTTTATCGGTAACAAAAGCTTTGTTTTTTGCTGATCCTAAAACCAGTGCACATGACATGCCAGAAACGCCTCCTCCAATAAGTAGAACGTCAAAGATATTATCTATTGTCATGCATTTTTTCTTCAATTCTTTTTGAAATTCTAAAAATCAAAAGAATTAATACTGCACAAAGCGCAGCTGCGATTCCAATAAGCGCAACGCCGCTGTCTCCCTGAAAAGGATTTTTAAAGTCTAATTGTGTAATATTAAAAACAATTAAAGCTAATGCTAAAAGCACTAAGATTGAAGTAAAGATTTTCATAGGGTTGTTTGTTTGTCTAAATATTAAAATAAAACCTTTAGGTATATGAATATGTTAAAGGTTCTATTTTAGAAATTTTATGGGGTAAATTTATAAAAATATCCGTTAGACGAACAAACCTTTAACATTAGCAGCGAATAATTTAACAGCAATCGCTAAAAGTATGACTCCAAATGTCTTGCGCACTACGCCAAGTCCGTTTTCTCCTAATAAATTTTCTATTTTTTTGGAAGATTTTAAAACGATATACACCAAAATGATATTTAATAAGATCGCTATAATGATATTGATGGTATGAAATTGAGAACGAAGCGATAATAAAGTCGTCATTGTTCCTGCTCCGGCAATCAACGGAAAAGCCAAAGGAACGATAGATGCTGATCCTGGTTCTTCATCACGATAAATTCGGATTCCTAAAATCATTTCCAGAGCCAAAAAGAATAATACAAAAGATCCGGCAACGGCAAATGAATGCACATCGATTCCAATCAGGTTAAGTAAACCTTCTCCAACGAAAAGAAAAACTATCATTATTAATCCGGCAACGATCGAAGCTTTTTCAGAATCAATATGCCCAACTTTTGCTCTTAAATTGACAATAATCGGAATAGAACCCACAATGTCAATTACAGCAAAAAGTACCATTCCAACAGTAATAATTTCTTTAAAGTCGATTTCTAACATATTAGTTTGATTTTAAGGGTTTAAAATTTTTGCAAAGGTAGATAATAAAGATAGGTGTTTTTTGAATACGATGCGTTTTTGTTATAAAAACACGTTTTAGTGGTTAAAAAATTGATATTTGTAACAATTAATAGCTTTACCACAGAGATTCACAAAGTTTGCCACAGAGTTTCGCGGAGTTTAATTTTTAGAGTTCGCAAAGTTTTTGAGTTTTTAAACTTTTGCAAAGCATGATAAATCTTTGTGGATCTCTGTGAAAAAACTTTGCGTAACTCTGTGAAAAAACTTTACTAACGCGACAGTAAAATTTAATCCCATTTCATCTGTTTTCTTTGACTATCTTTGCACTTTATAAATTACAGTACTTTATTATCATGTTTCAATTAGGTAAAACCATTATTTCAGAGGATATTCTTGAAAAAGAATTTGTGTGCAACTTGTCAGCTTGTAAAGGAGCCTGCTGTGTTGATGGGGATGCCGGTGCGCCTTTGAGCGAAGCAGAAACTAAAATCCTTGAAGAAATCTATCCTAAGGTTAAACCTTTTTTACGCAAGGAAGGAATTGCTGCTATCGAAGCGCAGGGGACCTGGGTTAAAGGAACTGACGGTGATCTTGAAACACCATTAATTGATGAAAAAGATTGTGCTTACGTTATTTTTGACGGAAAAACGGCCCTTTGCGGAATTGAGCAAGCCTACAATCAGGGAATCGTAGATTGGAAAAAACCGGTTTCATGTCATTTATATCCAATCCGAGTGAAAGACTTTACGGAGTTTGCTGCGGTTAATTACGACAAGTGGGATATTTGTGATGATGCCTGCTCTTTAGGCAAGGAATTGGAAGTTCCGGTGTACAAATTTGTCAAAGAAGCTTTGATTCGTCGCTTTGGTGAAGACTGGTATTTGGAACTTGAAAAAGTTGCCGAAGAACTTAAAAATTCGAAATAAATCGGCAGCCCATAGTATGGCTGAGAACTACTTCGATTTCGATCAGAAAAAATCAAAATCTGCTTCAAAAAAACTTTTAAAAACTATTCATTATTTCTTGCTTTTTATTTCAAAAAGTCTATATTCTACGGCCCTTCCGAGCGTAAATTAAAGGTTTAAAATACTCATTTGCAACTATTTAATTATTGTCTGAAAAAGATCTCATTTTTGGGCCGTTGTTAAAAACTACGTCCGATTGTGAATAAGTTTGACTTTTATTTTTGGCAACAAATGACAATCTTTGTAATCGTTCTGAATAAGTAAAATTCAGCATAAAAATTAAATAAAACCGTCATGTCACAAGTCGAGCCAATATTACAAGAAAATAAAAATCGTTTCGTTATTTTTCCTATCAAACATCATGATATTTGGGAATGGTATAAAAAAATGGAAGCTAGTTTCTGGACTGCTGAAGAAATCGATTTACACCAGGATTTGACAGACTGGAATAATAAATTAAGCGACGAGGAAAGATATTTCATTAAACACATTTTGGCATTCTTTGCAGCTTCTGACGGGATCGTAAATGAGAATTTGGCAGAGAATTTTGTGAACGAAGTTCAATATGCTGAAGCAAAGTTTTTCTACGGATTTCAAATCATGATGGAAAACATTCATAGTGAAACTTATTCTCTACTGATTGATACTTACGTGAAAGATGAAGCTGAAAAAGCGGAGTTATTCAATGCTTTGGAAGTTTTTCCTGCAATTAAGAAAAAAGCAGACTGGGCTTTAAAATGGATCGAGTCAGATTCATTTGCTGAAAGACTAATCGCTTTTGCTGCTGTTGAAGGTATTTTCTTCTCAGGTGCTTTCTGTTCTATTTATTGGTTGAAAAAACGTGGTTTAATGCCAGGTTTGACTTTCTCTAACGAATTGATTTCCCGTGACGAAGGTGTACACTGTGACTTTGCTGTCCACTTGCACAATCATCACCTGATCAATAAAGTTCCAAAAGACAGAATTAAAGAAATCATTGTTGATGCTTTAGATATTGAAAGAGAATTTGTAACAGAATCTCTTCCGGTAAGTTTAATTGGAATGAATGCTACTTTAATGACGCAATATTTAGAATTTGTTGCGGATAGATTATTAGTAGAATTAGGTTGTGATCGTGTGTATGGATCAGCGAATCCGTTTGATTTCATGGATATGATTTCTCTTCAGGGAAAAACTAATTTCTTTGAAAAACGTGTTGCCGAGTATCAAAAATCTGGTGTGATGAACACAGATAGTGATGCTCAGAAAATTTCATTTGACGCAGATTTTTAGACAACAAGAATATTTAGTGATACCGAAAACACTAAAAGAATAAATCATTTTTTTAAGATTGAATCTCTTTCCCCAAATCGTAGATTCAGTAACAATTTTTAGCGCATTTTCGATCTTTTTACAGGTCGGGGAGCAGGTGACTATTGAGGATTTTATAATTCTCAAATAATTTAAAAACACGCAATGTTTAAGCACTGGGATTTATTTTCCAGGTCTTTCATTATTTCAATAACTAATAAATAGTAAGCTTATGTATGTAGTAAAAAGAGATGGCCACAAGGAGCCGGTAATGTTTGATAAGATTACAGAAAGAATCAAAAAATTGTGTTACGGCTTGAATGAGCTTGTAGATCCTGTTAAGGTAGCCATGAGAGTTATCGAAGGATTGTATGATGGGGTTTCTACTTCTGAACTGGATAATCTTGCGGCAGAAACGGCAGCTTCTATGACTATTGCGCATCCTGATTATGCACAATTAGCGGCGCGTGTGGCAATTTCGAACCTACATTCAAATACTAAAAAATCTTTCTCAGAAACGATGAAAGATATGTATCACTACGTAAATCCAAGAAATGGACAAGAAGCGCCATTACTTTCGGATGAAGTATTTAAAGTGATTCAGGAAAACGCTGCGTTTTTAGATTCTCATATCATCTATACAAGAGATTTCAATTACGATTACTTTGGTTTCAAAACTTTAGAGCGTTCGTATTTGCTTAAAATAAACGGAAAAATCGTAGAAAGACCACAACATATGCTGATGCGTGTTTCGGTTGGTATTCACTTAGACGATTTAAAATCGGTAATTGAAACTTACGATTTAATGTCTAAAAAGTTCTTTACGCATGCTACGCCAACGTTGTTCAACGCGGGAACTCCAAAACCTCAAATGTCTTCTTGTTTCCTTTTGGCAATGCAGGATGACAGTATTGACGGAATTTACGATACATTAAAACAAACGGCTAAAATCTCGCAATCAGCGGGAGGAATTGGTCTTTCTATTCATAACGTTCGTGCGACAGGATCATACATTCGTGGTACAAATGGAACTTCAAACGGAATTGTTCCAATGTTGAGAGTTTTCAACGATACAGCGCGTTACGTAGATCAGGGTGGTGGAAAACGTAAAGGAAGTTTTGCGATTTACATCGAAACCTGGCATGCTGATATCTTTGAATTTTTGGATTTGAAGAAAAATACAGGAAAAGAAGAAATGCGTGCGAGAGATTTATTCTTCGCCATGTGGACTTCAGATTTATTCATGAAACGTGTTCAGGAAGATACAACATGGACTTTAATGTGTCCTAACGAATGTCCTGGATTATACGATGTATACGGAGACGAATTCGAAGCGATGTATACGGATTATGAATTTAGAGGTAAAGGTAGAAAAACCATTCGTGCACGTGAATTATGGGAGAAAATCCTTGAATCACAAATCGAAACAGGAACGCCTTATATGTTGTATAAAGATGCAGCAAACCGTAAATCGAACCACAAGAATTTAGGAACAATTCGTTCTTCTAACTTGTGTACAGAGATTATGGAGTTCACCTCTAAAGATGAAATTGCAGTTTGTAACTTAGCTTCTATTTCGTTGCCAATGTTCATCGATAACGGAAAATTCGATCACCAGGCACTTTACAACGTTACAAAACGTGTAACCCGTAACCTGAACAAAGTAATCGATAGAAACTATTACCCTGTAAAAGAAGCTGAAAACTCTAACATGCGCCATCGTCCGGTTGGATTAGGAGTGCAAGGTTTAGCAGATGCTTTCATCATGTTGCGTTTGCCTTTTACAAGTGACGAAGCAAAAGCTTTGAATCAGGAGATTTTCGAAACATTATACTTCGCAGCTGTAACCGCTTCTATGGAAATGGCGAAAGAAGAAGGACCATATTCAACATTTGAAGGTTCTCCAATGTCTAAAGGAGAATTCCAATACAACATGTGGGGAATGAAAGATGAAGAATTATCAGGACGTTGGGACTGGGCTTCATTAAGAAAAGAAGTTGTAGAACATGGAGTTCGTAACTCATTATTGGTTGCGCCAATGCCAACTGCTTCGACTTCACAAATTCTTGGAAACAACGAAGCTTTCGAACCATATACATCAAACATTTACACACGTCGTGTATTGTCTGGAGAATTCATCGTAGTAAACAAACATTTACTAGAAGACTTAGTAAAACTAGGTTTATGGAACGAAGATTTGAAACAAGAAATCATGCGTCATAACGGATCTGTTCAAAATATTGACATCATCCCGCAAGACTTAAAAGAATTATACAAAACGGTTTGGGAAATGTCGATGAAAGATATTATCGATATGTCACGTCAGAGAGGTTATTTCATTGACCAATCACAATCGTTGAACTTGTTCATGCAAGATGCTAACTATTCTAAACTAACGTCAATGCACTTCTACGCTTGGCAATCTGGTTTAAAAACAGGAATGTATTACTTGAGAACGAAATCAGCTGTTGATGCGATTAAATTCACATTAAACAATGATAAAAAAGAAGAAACAGCACCAGCTTTAGTTGCAGAAACTGAAGAAATCAACATTGAGGATTATAAAGCGATGTTGCTTAAAGCACAAGCTGCAGGTCCTGAGGATTGTGAGATGTGTGGGTCTTAATAACTTTAGATTTTAGATCTGAGATTTTAGATTTTTAGAATATAGAAAGCAGTTATCGTAATGGTAACTGTTTTTTTGTTACAAAGCGATGTTTGTAATAAAATTACTACTTTTGATAAAAAAAGTCAAATGAAAATTATAATTGAAGATTACAGTAGAATTGCAAAAAAATTAAGAGAAGAATATCCAAAATTATCAGATTTTGAAATTTTATCTTTAGCTATACAAATTGAGAGAAATCAAATTTTAGAGAATGGTTTAGTAGTCAGTTCGTCTGATAAGTATCCAAGTGGGTTAGAAGCTATAGCTATTGCTTTAGGTTATAATGAATCAAATTAGACATTGTACTATTAACATAGCCCGTGGTTTCAACCACGGGAAACGAATTGGAATAACGCATCGCATTCCCGTGGTTGAAACCACGGGCTATGTTTGATTATGATTGCTGAATATAAAATAAACAATATCCCCAAAAAAATCCCGTTCTAAACATTACCAAACTTTTCAAAACCGTAGCCCCTCAGCCCCTCAAATTAAACCTTTAAGGAAAAACAAAGTCTTATTTCTAAACAACTTCCTGCGTTATGAAAAAAAGCAATCTTTGGTCGTTACGATTGGGTTTTTCCGGTAAACAAGCCGGAGAAATAGAAAAATTAGGATTAGAAAAATTTCTAAAACATTCCTATGATTCCAAATTCGATACACAACTTCCTGCTTTTTTAGAAGATGATCCCAAAACACTTTTGGAACTTAAAGAATTGCGCGAATCCATAAAAACTGCTGATTCTGAATTTAAAAAGAAAGTTCTGAAAAAAGAAATCTACTCTAATGTAGAACTTAAAAAATGGTGGATTAACAAAATGCGTAATGACGAATTTCCATTACGCGAGAATATGGTTTGTTTTTGGCACAATCATTTCGTTTCAACCTCCCAAAAAGTAAAAGTCAATTACTGGATTTATCAGCATAATATGATTTTGCGTGAACATGCTTTTGGTAATTTCAAGGAATTAACCAAGCAAATCATAAAGTCAAATGCGATGATAAAGTATTTGGACAATGTCGATAACAAAAAAGGCAAATACAACGAAAATCTGAGTCGGGAATTATTGGAATTGTTTACTATTGGAATCGGGAATTATTCTGAAAGCGATATAAAAGAAGGTGCAAGAGCATTAGCCGGATTAAATTATGGCGATGATGGCGGCGTTTATCGAAAATTTGCTGAAGACAATACCGATAAAACCTATTTCGGAAAAACGGGAAACTGGAAAGCCGATGATTTGGTTGATATTATTTTTGAACAGAAAAACATTCCGTACTTAATTACCCGAAAAATCTTGGAATGGTTTGTTTATGATAATCCTACGGAAGATTTAGTGAAATATTATGGCGATTATTTCAGAAAAGTAAAGTTTGAAATTCAGCCACTACTAACTAAAATTTTTACTGAAGAATATAAAAAAGAAAATTCCGGAACAAAAATTAAAGATCCGTTGGTTTATATTTTACAACTTATGGATGAATTACAT
The DNA here is from genome assembly GCF_031458035.1 of Flavobacterium aquidurense. Lineage (GTDB taxonomy): Bacteria > Bacteroidota > Bacteroidia > Flavobacteriales > Flavobacteriaceae > Flavobacterium > Flavobacterium aquidurense_C. Next base: position 42,961 of record NZ_JAVDXR010000011.1, on the reverse strand, counting down.
ATTGACGATCTTGATGATGGTTTAGTTTTGTTTTTCCTGAAACAGCAAGGCATGGATTTGTACAATCAGGTGAATGTGAAAGGTTGGGATGGAGGAAATTCCTGGCTGACTTCGCAGATTTATTTACAGCGCAACAATACTTCAGATTTGCTTTGCAGCGGAAGAAGCATTACAAGAAAAGTTTTGAATACAATGACTGCTGAAAACGAGAAACCAAAGTCGGAATTTGATAAAATAGAGGTCAAAATCGATTTTGATAATGAAGGAAATAACAAAACAATTATCACGGAACTATCGAACAGGTTATTATTCAAAGTAAATGATTCCATGCAAAAAGACATGGAAAATTTGCTAAAATATGATTTTGACCCAAAAGACCCTCACGCCAATTTTGCTGTGATTCGATTGTTCAATTATATCACAAAGCTGCCTGATTATCAATTACTTTAAAAGATTGAAATTATGAACAGAAGAAATTTTCTAACATTGACAGGAACATTCACAGGCGGATTGCTCGTACTTCCTGATTTTTTGCATGCTTTTGGTTCACAAAATAATTTGGTAACCGGAGAGCAGTGTATTGTATTTGTTCAGCTCAACGGCGGGAACGATGGTTTGAATACTTTTATTCCGTACGATAATCCGCTGTATTATGATTTGAGAATGAAAATTGCTCTGAATAAAGATGTAGTTATTGGAAAAAATAAAGGAATGGCATTTCATCCTTCGTTAAAAGATTTTGCTCAAATGCAACAAAACGGAGATTTAACCGTAATTCAGAATGTTGGATATCCGGAACCAATTCGTTCTCACTTTAGAAGTCAGGAAATCTGGCAAACTGCTGTCGATTCTAATAAATATATAAATGAAGGATGGTTAGGAAGATATTTAGATTTGCAATGTAACGGTCATCAGGCCACAGCAGGAATAAATTTAGACTCAATCGATAATTTGGCTTTGAAAGGAATGGAACCTAATTTTATTACAGTAAAAGACCCAAACCGATTTAAAGTAAAATCAGATAAGGATGAAAATATAACGTTGTCTGATAATCCACAATTGGATTTTGTTCGAAAAATCGCCAATTCAGTTACCGAAGGTTCTGATGAAATCCAGAAAGCATTAGCAAAATCCAAAACAGAAATCAGTTATCCGAAAACGGAATTGTCGAAAAATCTGGAATGGATTGCTAGATTAATAAAAGGAAATTTAAATTCTAAAGTGTATTACACATCACTTGGTGGATTTGATACACACGATAATCAACTTGCTATTCATGAAAAAAGATTAACAGATTTGAATGATGCGTTATTCACTTTTTATCAGGATTTAAAACAAGCACAATTAATGCAGAATGTTACGATTGTTGTTTTCTCGGAATTTGGAAGAAGAGTTAGAGATAACGGAAACGGAACGGATCACGGAACTGCAGCCCCAATGTTTATTATTGGAGGAAATAACAAAGGAACGATTTTAGGTAATAATCCAAATTTAGCCGACCTCGACAACGGCGATTTAAAATATGAAATTGATTTCAGAAGTGTTTATGCTTCATTATTACAGCAAAAAATGAATTTCGATTATTATAAAATTGGGATAAAGAATAAACCATTGGCTGGATTGTTTTCTTGATTTAATAATTAAAAAAGTCCATCTGTTTTATTATGATTTATTTCAGAATTAAAATGTTTAAATTTGTAATTGTTCAAAGCTTAAAAACGGAAATATGGAAATCAAGAATTTATCAAAATATGGCAATGCCGAAAAAATTGTTCTGGCTGAGCAATTGTGGGATAGTGTTTCTAAGGAAAGTTTAGAGGTTTCTGATGAGGTTAAAAGAGAATTGGATATTCGGATACAAAACTTAGAAGAAGGAAAAACCGAATTATATACGTGGGATGAAGTAAAGGCGCATTTGAGATCGATTAGATAATGTATAAAATTAGTTTTGTAAAAGAAGCATTATTTGATGTTGAAGATGTTGTATTGTGGTATGAAGAACAAAGATTAGGGCTTTCTTATGATTTCGAACTTTGTCTCGAAGCAGGTCTTGATGAAATATCACGGAATCCTGATGCTTTTCAAAAGAAATATAAAAACGTAAAGATTAGATTCATTTCTAGATTTCCGTACGGAATTCATTATCGTTTTGAAAAAGATGAAATTATTATAATAGGCGTTTTTCATACTTCGAGATCACCTAAAAAATTGGTCCAAAAGATTACGTTTATAAGTGAAAACTCAGAATCTTAGCAACTTATTACCTCCGAAACTCTTTTAATATTTTCATTTTAAGACCGATTTATTAAAATATCTTACAAAACTGCGATAATTTGTTAAGAAATCCGTTTTTGTTTCATAAAATGCATTATTTTTTTTGGTGCGCTAAAAATAATTTATACATTCGCAGAGAATTTAAATAATAACACAAACAAAATGGCATCTAACCGTTTTTATTTTAGCAACTCTTTTTATTTCTTCTTTAGTAGAAGTAAGGATTGTGCTATGGTTATTTGAGAAATATAAAAGACAAATAAAACTAATATACAATCCTGATGCAAATCAGGATTTTTTTTTGAATATATGACAACTAAAATTGCAATACAAGGTATAAAAGGTTCTTTCCATCATCAGGTAGTGAATGAATATTTCTCTGAAAATGTGGCTATTGATGAGTGTTTGTCTTTTGAAGAATTAATCGACAGCCTTCTTTCAGGAAAATCTGATCAGGCGGTTATGGCGATTGAAAATTCGATCGCAGGTCCAATTATTCCGAATTATGCTTTGATTGACAAGAATAATTTGCACATTATTGGAGAGCATTATTTAAGCATTCACCAGAATTTAATGGCTTTGAAAGGCCAGAAAATCGAGGACATAAAAGAAGTTCATTCACATCCGATGGCAATATTACAATGTATGGATTTCTTAAAGCAGTATCCAAACATCAAATTGGTTGAGGATAAAGATACAGCCGAAACTGCCAGAAGAATTCAGGAAAAACAATTGAAAGGAATCGCTGCAATTGCGAGTAAAACGGCTTCTGAAATGTATGACTTAGAAATCATCGCTCCGGAAATTCAAACGATCAAAAACAATATGACTCGTTTTGTGATTATCAAAAAGCAAAATTCTTTTTTACCGGAAAGCGAAATCAACAGAGCTTCTATCAAATTTGAATTAGATCATAAAAGAGGAAGTTTAGCAGCAGTTTTAAATGTAATGAGCGATTGCAAATTGAATTTAACAAAAATTCAGTCGCTTCCAAAAATTGAAACACCTTGGAAGTATTCTTTTTTCGTAGATGTGACATTTGAGAAGTACGAAGATTTTGCAAAAGCCAAAACGTTACTAAATATAATGGCAGAATATTTTAAAATTCTGGGTGAATATAAAAACACAAAGCCTTTGAGTGAGTCATAAAGTTGGAAAGTCGAAAGTCTTAAAGTCAAAAAAAGCATAAAGCTTGCGGCCTAAAGCCTAAAGCAATATAAAAAGTCAAAAATAAAAGAGCCTAAAGCCTAAAGCTTACAGCCTAAAGCAATAAAAAAATGATTACAACAGCAAAACGATTAGATACAGTTGAAGAATACTACTTCTCATCAAAATTGAGAGAAGTTCGTCAACTAATGTCTGAAGGAAAATCTATCATCAATATGGGAATTGGAAGCCCTGATTTGAGTCCGTCGAAAGCAGTAATTGAAGCGGTTGCCGCGGCAATTCAGGATGAAAACGGACACGGTTATCAGAGCTATCAGGGATTACCGGAATTGAGAAGAGGAATGGCGGATTTTTATCAGAATCAATTTGGTGTTGCATTAAATCCGAATAACGAGATTTTGCCTTTGATGGGTTCGAAAGAAGGAATTATGCACATTTCGTTAGCGTTTTTAAATGAAGGCGATCACGTTTTGATTCCGAATCCAGGTTATCCAACTTATACTTCGGTAACTAATTTGGTTGGAGCGGTTCCGGTTTATTATGATCTGAAAGAAGAAAATGCATGGGAACCGGATTTTGAAGCTTTAGAAAAACTAGATCTTTCGAAAGTAAAAATCATGTGGCTGGGTTATCCGCACATGCCAACAGGAGCAAGGGGAAGTTTGGCGTTATTTGAAAAATTGGTTGCTTTTGCTAAAAAATACAACATTTTATTGGTTAACGATAATCCGTATAGTTTTGTTTTGAATGATAATCCGATGAGTTTGTTGCAGGTGGATGGTGCGAAAGATGTGGCTTTAGAATTAAACTCCTTAAGTAAAACGTTCAACATGGCAGGCTGGAGAGTGGGGATGGTTTTAGGAAATCCTGAAATTATTGATGCAGTTCTAAAAGTAAAAAGCAACATGGACAGCGGAATGTTCTACGGAATTCAGAAAGGTGCAGTTGCTGCTTTAAATTGTGATAAATCATGGTTTGCGGATCAAAATAAAATTTACAGACGACGCAGAGAATTGACAGAAAAACTAGCAGAAAAATTAGGCTGTAAAGTGTATAAAGAAGGAGTTGGGCTTTTTGTCTGGGCAAAATTGCCGGAAGGAATAGCATCAGCAGAAAAGTTCATTGACGAGATATTATACGAGAAACACATTTTTATCACGCCGGGAACAATCTTCGGAAGCAATGGTGAAGGGTATATCAGATTTTCGTTGTGTGTGAAAGAAGAAAAAGTACAAGAAGCGATTGATAGATTTTAGAATCAAGAATCAAGAATCAAGATTTTTGTCCAGATTGTCAGGCTGAGCGAAGTCGAAGCTTTTTTAATTGGAATTTGGAATTTAAAATTTTGGAATTTAAAGAAATAGTATGAAAGTATACGTAATAGGAATAGGGTTAATAGGAGGTTCGATGGTGCTGGACATCAAAGACCAACATCCGAACGCTACTATTTTTGGGATTGATAATAACGAAAAACATTTGCAGGAAGCAATTGATTTGGGTGTTATCGATGAGGCTGGAAGCTTTGAAGGTTTGGCTGAAGCCGATTTTGTAATCGTTTCGGTTCCGGTTGATGTCGCGCTGATCGTTTTACCAAAAGTATTGGATTTGGTTGGAGACAAAACAATTGTTTTTGAAGTTGGGTCGACTAAAAAGCCAATTTGTGATGCAGTTGCAAATCATCCGAAAAGAAGAAATTTTATCGCAACGCATCCAATTGCAGGAACGGAGTTTTCAGGACCTTCGGCGGCGATAAGAGGTTTGTTTAAAGGAAAGACAAACATCATTTGCGAAGTGGAAAAAACCACTTTTAAATTGCAGGAAAAGGCGCTACAGCTTTTTAGCGAAATCGGAATGAGGATTCGATATATGGATCCGACTTCGCACGACAAACACATTGCTTACGTTTCGCATTTGTCGCACATTAGTTCGTTTATGCTCGGAAAAACGGTAATGAATAAAGAAAAAGACGAACAGGATATTTTTGACATGGCGGGAAGTGGATTTGAAAGCACCGTTCGTTTAGCAAAAAGTTCTCCCGCAATGTGGACACCGATTTTTAAGCAAAACAAAGAGCACGTCATTGAAACATTAGAAGAATATATTTCAAATCTCAGTCGGTTTAGGGATTTGCTAAAAGAAGAAAATTACAATGCCATTTTTGAAGAAATGGAAAGCACAAATAAAATAAAAGAAATACTAAACGGATTAACAACAACTAAAAAGTAAATTAGAATTAAGATGGAAAATAAGAAAGAAATGAGAAAGTGGTTAGAAGATTTCAATTTAAATCACCCACTTGTGATAGCTGGACCTTGTAGTGCAGAAACGGAAGATCAAGTATTAAAGATTGCTCATGAATTGAAAGATTCAAAAGTTAGTGTATTCAGAGCTGGAATCTGGAAACCAAGAACGCGTCCGGGAGGATTTGAAGGTGTTGGGGAAATTGGTTTAAAATGGTTACAAAAAGCTAAAAAAGAAACTGGTTTATTGATGGGAACTGAGGTTGCAACTGCAGCTCACTGTAAACTGGCTTTAGAACATGATATTGACGTTTTATGGGTTGGTGCCCGTACAACTGCAAACCCTTTCGCAGTTCAGGAAATTGCTGATACTTTGAAAGGAACTGACAAAATCGTTTTGGTTAAAAACCCAGTAAACCCGGATTTAGCTTTATGGTTAGGTGGTGTTGAGCGTTTACACATGGCTGGAATCGAGAAATTAGGAGTTATTCACAGAGGTTTCTCTACTTACGAAAAAACAAAATACAGAAATATTCCAGAATGGCAGATTGCTATCGAATTACAAAATAAATTCCCTGATTTACCATTAATCATCGATCCATCTCACATTACCGGAGATCGTAAAATGATTTTCGAAGTAACGCAGGAGGCTTTAGATTTGAACTACGATGGTATGATTATCGAAACGCATTACGATCCGGACAACGCTTGGTCTGATGCAGCTCAACAAGTTACTCCTGATGCTTTGAAACAAATCATTAAAGATTTGACTATCAGAAAAACGGATGATACTACTGATGAGTACAGTTCAAAAATGACGAAACTAAGAGCTAACATCGACGTACTTGATGCTAACTTATTAGAATTGTTAGGAAAACGTATGAAAGTAGCTGACGAAATTGGTCAGGTGAAAAAAGATGCAAACGTGGCGATTCTTCAAAACAACCGTTGGAACGAAATCTTAGGAAAAATGATTTTAGAAGGTGAGAAAAAAGGTCTTACTGAAGAATTCGTTTTGAGAATGTTCAAAGCAATCCACCAGGAAAGTATTGGTCACCAGGAGAAAATTTTCAATGCATAATTTTTTCTAAACCATATAAGTGATATAAGTTAAATTTAGTTTTAGCTGAATTTTGTTATTTGGTTTCTTATATCATAGATTTAAAAATAGATTGTTTTTTTAAAATCTCCATCGCTTTGAAAGAAGTGTTGGAGATTTTTTTATGATTTTAAATACCGAAATCAATGGGTTTCAATTGTAAAACAGTAATTTTGTGCTTTAATATTTTTTAGTTTTCAGAGGAATCTAAAAATCTAAAATCTAAAAATCTAAAATCTAAAATTTGAATGACAGGACTCGTATATAAATCTACAGGAAGTTGGTACACCGTAAAATCAGAACAAGGCGATTTTATAGAATGCCGTATGAAAGGGAAGTTTAGGATGAAAGGTATTAAAAGTACTAATCCTATTGCTGTAGGCGATATTGTCGATTATGAATTGGAAGAAACTTCAGATGCTGTAACCGGAACGATTTTTAATATTCACGAAAGAAAGAATTACATCGTTCGTAAATCGGTTAACCTTTCGCATCAAATGCATATTATTGCGTCGAATATTGATCGTGTATTTTTATTGATTACGATTAATAATCCTCCAACGACATTCAATTTTATAGACCGTTTTTTGGTAACTGCGGAGGCTTACAATATTGAAACTATTTTGGTTTTTAATAAGATAGATACTTTTGACGAGCCAACGCTGGAAGATCAATTGTATATGCAATATGTGTATCAGCAAATTGGTTACAAATGTCTAAGAGTTTCTTCGACTGAAATGAAAGGTGTTGACGAGTTAAAAGAAATGATGATTGGTAAAGTAAGTATGTTTTCTGGGCACTCTGGTGTTGGGAAATCGACTTTGGTAAATGCGATGGAACCTTCTTTGCATCTTAAAACCAAAACCATTTCTGAAGCCAGTAAACAAGGTCAGCACACTACGACTTTTGCTGAAATGTATGATTTGTCATTTAATGCCAAAATTATCGATACACCAGGAATTAAAGGCTTCGGAATTGTGGATATGGAGAAAGAAGAAATCAGCGGTTATTTCCCTGAATTTTTCAAATTAAAAGATCAATGCAAGTTTAACAACTGTCTGCATAAAGAAGAGCCACATTGCGCCATAAAAGCGGCCTTAGAAAGAGACGAAATTGCATGGTCACGTTATAATAGTTACTTGAAAATTCTCGAAGGCGATGATGAAAATTATCGTACTGATTCTTATGACGAAGATCGTAAAGCCAGTGATGAAACAAGAAACCAGAAATAAAAACAGTCGAAAGTCAAAAGTCTAAAAGTCATAATGTACATTCCGGACTTTCAACTTTATGACTTTCCAACTTTAAGACTAAATATATGAGAATAGTTCTCCAAAGAGTTTCTTCTGCATCCGTAACGGTCGATTCTAAAATTGTTGCCAATATCCAAAAAGGTTTATTAGTTTTAGTCGGAATTGAAGATGCCGATACTCAGGAAGACATTGAGTGGCTGGTTGGTAAAATCATTAAAATGAGAATTTTTGGCGACGAAAATGACGTTATGAACTGCTCGGTTCAGGATATTGATGGCGAAATAATTGTTGTGAGTCAGTTTACACTTCACGCTTCTACAAAAAAAGGAAATCGCCCTTCGTACATAAAAGCCGCAAAACCAGAATTTGCGATTCCGATGTACGAGAATTTCGTAAAATCTTTAGAAAAAGAGTTTATTAAAAAAATCCAAACCGGAATTTTTGGTGCTGATATGAAAGTCAGTCTGTTAAATGATGGTCCGGTCACAATTTTAATTGACAGCAAAAACCGAGAGTAAAAAATAATAAACAAATGTTAAGGATTTCTAAAAATAATATATATTTGGAGAAATTCCCTACTAATGAAAAGACTCGTTTTTGCGTTATTTTTTTTCTTAATTGCGCTTATTTCTTCAGCTCAAAAGAGCGAATATTCCGCTGCTACTATTGCCGATAGTCTTAAACAAAACGCCGATGCCGTGGTGCGTTTAGATCAAATGGATATTGTCATTTCTTCTCAACGCAGCATGAATATTAAGGTCCAAAGGATTGTTACGGTTTTTACCGAGGCAGGATTAAATGATATTGATGCGTATCAGGGATATGATAAAGCAACATCAATAAAAAACATTGAAGCAATTGTTTATGATGCTTTTGGTAGGGAAATCAAAAAAATTAAACGTAAAGATTTTAAAGATCAGAGCGCAGTAAGCGGAAGCACCCTTTTTTCGGATAATCGCGTAACTTTTTTAGAATATACTCCTGTATCTTATCCCTTTACAATTGTTTATAATAGTGAGATTGAAAGTTCGAATACCGCCTTTTTACCACAATGGTATTTCTTGGGAGGTTATGCGGTAACTATTGAGAAATCGGTTCTGAATGTTACTTTTCCTAATAACCTCGGATTTAAAAAGAAAGAGTTCCAATTTTCAGGTTACAATATCAAAAAAACTTTAGAGACCGATACGCAACTAAGTTATGTAGCGACTAATATTTTAGCGCAGAAATCTGAAGATTTAAGCCCATCACATACTGACCTTTTTCCAAAAATCATGATGGGATTGGAAAATTTTCATTTAGAAGGTGTTGATGGTACAGCTAAAACCTGGGAAGCATTTGGTAAGTGGTATAGCGAAAAAATTCTGACTGGAACTACTGATTTGTCTGAACAAACTAAAACTAAAATAAGAGCTTTGGTTGGTGATGAAAAAGATCCGATAAAGAAAGCAAAAATTATTTATGATTACGTTCAGAAAAAATCAAGATATGTAAACATTGCTATCGGTATTGGAGGCTGGAAACCGATGCTTGCTGCAGATGTAGATCGCTTAGGTTATGGCGATTGTAAAGCGTTATCAAATTATACCAAAGCACTTTTACAGGCAGTTGATGTTCCTTCGTACAATACTATTTTATACGGCGACCGATATAAATCTAATATTCAGTCTGATTTTGTTTCGATGCAGGGGAATCACATGATATTAGCCATCCCAAACGGAGATAACTATACTTTTCTGGAATGTACGAGTCAGGTCGATCCATTTGGATATCAGGGAACTTTTACTGATGATAGAGATGTTTTGGTTGTTAAACCAGAAGGTGGGGTAATTGTCAGAACTAAAATTTATGATGACAAAGGCAACACTCAAACCGATAAAGGAATTTATACGATTGACGAAAGCGGAAACTTTTCAGGCTCAATAACTATTACTTCAGAAGGTTCTCAATATAGCTCTAAATCTCAAATAGAGTCTTTACAGCCAACAGAAAAGGAGGCTCACTATAAAAAATATTGGGATAACATCAATAATTTAAAACTCGGTAAAGTAGTTTTTACAAATGATAAGGAAAGTATTCGTTTTACTGAAAATGTTCAGCTTTCTGCCCTCAATTATGTACCGATTTCAGCCAACAAAATGATTTTTGCACTGGATGTCTTCAATCAGAATAACGGAAGCGTAAAAAGAATCAGAAACCGTAAAAATCCATTTCAGATTCAGCGAGGCTATTTAGATACAGATGAAATTGAAATCAATTTACCAGCCGGTTTTACCATTGAATTCTTGCCAACAAATTATGAATTGAAAGGAAAGTTTGGTGAATACAAAACAGAAATCATCAAAAAAGAAAATAATAAACTGCTATATAAGCGTTCGATGTTTTTAAGCAAAGGGAAATATTCGAATAAAGAATATGATGAATATCGCCTTTTTATGGAGCAGATTTCAAGAAACGATAATGCCAAAATTATACTAACTAAGAATTAACCCAAATGAAATTTATTAAATTATTTAGCCTCTTAACCGTTTTGTTCTTTTTTTCAAGAACTACTGCACAGGAATTTAAATTAGGAAAAGTATCAATAGCAGAATTGCAAGAAAAAGCACACCCTAAAGATTCATCGGCGGTGGCTGCAATACTGTATAAAAAAGGAAAATCAAAAATTGAATATAATGATAATGATGGTTTTTTTCTGTTAACAGAAGTTGAAACACGAATTAAAATATATAAAAAAGGTGGCTATGATTGGGCTAATCAAAGCATTAGGTATTATAACGTATCAAATGATTCAAAAGAATCGGTTTATATTTCAGACGCCGTAACTTATAATTTAGTTAATGGAAAAATCGAAAAAACAAAACTAAAAAGCGATGGTGAATTTAATGAACAAGTTAATAAGTTTAGATCCAGAAAGAAAATTACAATGCCTAATGTAAAAGAAGGCTCAGTTTTAGAATATAAATATACAATCAAAACACTTAATATCGGAATGATGCCGGATTGGAAATTTCAATCTAGTATTCCGGTTAATTTTTCTGAATATATAACTTATATTCCTGAATATTATACATTTAATGCCAGAGAGAAAGGATATCTTTTTCCAAAAGTTTCTGTTGTTAAGAATTCTAAATCCGTAAATATCTCAAGTAAAGAAAGAACTTCAGGACCAGGATATGTTTCGAGTACTTCATTTTCAAATGATAAATTTGATTATATTGAAACTCAAACAACTTATTTTTTAGAAAATTTACCAGCAATTAAAGAGGAAGCTTTTGTAAATAATATAGATAATTATACAGCCAGTATAGAACAGGAGTTGTCGATGGTAAAACCATTTAATCAACCTCTGAAAATGTATTCTACAGACTGGAACTCAGTTGTAAAAACAATTTACGATTATGATGATTTTGGTCCGGAACTAAATAAAACAGGGTATTTTGAAGACGATCTTAAAGCCGTATTAGCTAATGTAAATACTCCTGAAGAAAAAATATTGGTTATTTTAAATTATGTAAAATCAAGAGTTGTTTGGGACGAATATTACAGCTATAGCTGTGATAAGGGAGTAAAAAAGGCCTATCAGGAAAAAACAGGAAATGTTGCTGAAATTAACTTAATGCTTACAGCAATGTTGCGCTATGCTGGATTAACAGCAAATCCCGTTTTAGTAAGCACACGATCAAACGGAATTCCATTATTTCCTAACAGAACTGCTTTTAATTACGTAATTGCGGCGGTAGAAACTCCAAATGGGAATGTTTTACTTGATGCGACTGATAAGTATTCAATTCCTAATGTTTTGCCATTAAGAACGCTAAACTGGCTAGGCAGGTTAATACGTAAAGACGGAACTTCAGAGGAGGTTGATTTAATGCCTAAAAAGGTTTCAAGCGATAATGTTTTTGTCACTTATGCAATTGATGCGGAAGGTAAGGTAAATGGTAAAATTAGAAGACAATGTACAGATTTTAATGCTATGGTTATGCGAGATAATTTTTCGAGCCTGAAAGAAGATGCATATCTGGAAAAACTGGAAAATGAAAGTAATAAAATTGAGATCAGCGAATACAGTAGAACAAATGAAAAAGAAATATTATTGCCAACTATCGAAACATTTTCATTTAAAGGAGATAATTTGACGGAAGTAATTGGTGGTAAAATTTATATTAATCCGATGTTGTTTTTTGCCACAACAGAGAATTCATTTAAACAGGAAACCAGAGAATACCCTATAGATTTTAGTTATCCTTTTTCTGATAAATACAATATTACAATTCAAATTCCGGAAGGATTTGCTGTTGAGACATTGCCAGTTCCAGCAGTAATAACAATGGAAGATAATTTGGGTGGTTTTAAATTTAATGTTGCAGCAAACGGAAATTCTCTTCAATTAGCGGTTTCTCATCAAATTAATGAAGCGATTGTGTCAGCTGAGAAATATGAAATGATAAAAGAATATTATAAAGCAATGGTTGCAAAAGAAACAGAGAAAATAGTTTTAAAAAGAATCTAAATATGAAGTTTCAAAACCTCGCAATTGTTGTCTTTTTATTCTTTTTCTTTTCAAAAATGAATGCTCAAAAGTATGAATTAGGAAAAGTAACTGTTGCACAATTGCAGGAGAAAGTATATCCGCAAGATACTACTGCCCCTGCCGCAATCATTTTTAAGAAAGGAAGAACTTTTTATACTTACAATTTAAGTACAGGTTTTTCTGCGAATCATGTTTATGAGTTTAAAATAAAGATTTATAAAAAAGAGGGACTCAGCTGGGCAGATCAGAAAGTGCGTTTTTACATTGGTTATGAAAACCTAAACGAAGATCGTTTAGAGTTTTCTGACGCCATTACTTATAATTTGGAAAATGGTGCTATCGTTAAAACAAAACTGGATAATCAGGGAACTTTCAGGAAAAAAGTAAATAAATACTGGAAGGAGAAAATTATAACATTGGCAAATGTTAAAGTTGGGTCGATTATCGAATATAAATATGTTTTAAAATCAGAGAATATCGTAAAGCTCCCTGACTTTGATTTTCAGTATAATATTCCAGTTAATTATTTTGAATATAAAACCGAGATCCCTGAATTTTTCATTTATAAAACAATTAAGGTTGGTAGTACACCAATAACATCAGATGCCAAAATGGGCAGGGGAAGCCAAAGTTTTGACAACGAGTATAAGCAAACTACCAATATTTCGTATCAACAAATTAATTCTTTTTATACCGGAAAGGATATTCCGGCGCTAACGCCTGAACCGTATGTTGATAATATGGATAATTATAAAGGAAGTATTCAACACGAACTCGAACGTGTTCGCTATCCTGAAAAGCCGGTAAAAGATTATACCATGACGTGGGAAGGCGTAGCATCAACCATTTTTAAGGATGGAAGTTTTGGAAAAGAACTTGACAAAAGAGATTTTTTACTTGAAGATGTTACAAAATTATTGAGCAATATAGAATCGCCTGTCGAAAGGTTAAATATCATTTTTAAATTCGTTCAGAATAAAATGAACTGGAATGAAGAGAATGGATATTATACTGATAAGGGAGTTGAAAAAGCCTACGCAGATCAAACAGGAAATACTGCCGAAATCAATTTTATATTAATCAATATGTTGAAATTGGCTGGTATAGAAGTAAATCCGGTTCTGGTGAGTACTGTCGAAAATGGAATTCCTGTTTATCCTACAAGAACGGGTTTTAATTATGTTATTGCAGCAGCCGTTATTGATGGAAAACAAATTTTGTTAGATGCGACCCATAAATTTACTGCCCCAAATATTTTGCCGCTCAATGTTTTGAACTGGAAAGGCAGACTTATTAAAAAAGACGGAACATCACAGGAAATAGATTTGTATCCGCTTTATGTTTCTAAAGAATCTTCCAGTGCGATTGCCAAATTAGATCCTTCTGGTAAAATTGAAGGGAAGGTAAGGATTCAAAGGACAGATTACGACGCATATAGTTTCAGAATTAAAAATGCCGATAAAAATCAGGAAAATTATCTTGAAAAATACGAGGAGCAATTAGGAGACCTGAAAATATCTGATTATGCGATCGAAAACAAAAAAACAAATCTAACGAATCCAATTTTGGAAACCTTCTCCTTTATTTCAGAAAATCAAACTGAAATTATTGGCGGTAAAATATTCATAAACCCACTATTGTTTTTTACAAGAACTAAAAATCCTTTTACTCAGGAAAAGAGGCAAATGGGGATATATTTTGGATATCCTGAACAGGAAAAATTTAATCTGAATTTGAATATTCCGGAAGGTTATGTTGTCGAATCGCTGCCACAACCTACTCGTATTTCATCTGAGGATAAAGCAATATCATATACTTTTAATATATCGAACGAGGGTAATAAAATTCAAATTATTTGTTTAATGGAAATTAACAGTAGTATTTTTGCAGCTGAAGCTTATACTGGATTAAAAGATCTTTTCCAGAAAATGCTTGCCAGTCAAAATGAAAAAATTGTTCTTAAAAAAATATAACTATGGATTTGAAAAATGCCCAACTTGATGTTGATACCTGGATAAAAGAACACGGAGTTCGCTATTTTAATGAGCTGACCAATATGGCTCAACTTACGGAAGAAGTAGGCGAAGTTGCCCGAATTATTGCACGCAGATATGGAGAGCAATCTGAAAAGGAAAGTGATAAAAATAAGGATTTAGGTGAAGAATTGGCTGATGTTGTTTTTGTAGTGCTGTGTCTTGCCAACCAAACCGGAATCGATTTGCAAGCCGCTTTTGATAAAAAAATGGATTTAAAATCGATTCGTGATAAAGACCGTCACAAAAACAATGATAAATTGAAATAATTGTGAAATATCATTCATAAGTTTTGAATTATGAGTTTTGAATTTTGAATTATGAATGGGGAGTGGTAAATTGCGTGGCTGAATTACGTTTTTAATCATTCATAATTCAAAATTCACAACTTACAATTAAAAAAATGAATTTAAAATTAAGCACGAATTCACAATTCACCATTGACAATTCACAACTAAATATTACAGGATCAAAAAGCGAAACCAATCGTTTATTGTTACTAAAAGCATTGTTTCCAAATATTACCCTTGCCAACACCTCAAACTCTGATGACAGCGAGGTAATGCAAAAAGCTTTGGTTGGAAATGCTGAAATTGTAGATATTCACCATGCCGGAACTGCAATGCGCTTCCTGACAGCTTATTTTGCTGTGAATGAAGGCCGCGACGTAGTAATGACGGGTTCAAGCAGAATGCAGGAGCGTCCGATAAAAATTTTAGTGGAAGCTTTGGCGCAGTTGGGTGTTGAAATTTCATATGAAAAAGAAGTAGGGTATCCTCCAATTAAAATTAAAGGAAAAAAAGTTACAGCTTCAAAAGTAACTTTGGCAGCAAATGTGAGCAGCCAGTATATTTCGGCACTTTTATTAGTTGCTTCAAAATTAGAAAATGGTTTAGAACTTACTTTGGAAGGAGAAATTACTTCAATTCCGTACATCAAAATGACTTTGGCTTTGCTAAATGATTTAGATATTCAAACTAGTTTTGAAGGAAATGTGATTAAAGTTTATTCAAAAGAAAGTGTTGTTTCAAAAGAAATGGTTGTAGAATCAGATTGGAGTTCTGCATCATACTTTTTTAGTTTAGTGGCTCTTGCTGATGCGGCAACGATTACATTAAGCAGTTACAAAGAAAACAGCTTGCAGGGAGATTCTGAATTGGTTTCACTTTATGAGAAATTGGGCGTGAAAACGACTTTTCAGGATAACAAAATGACGTTGGTAAAACAACCTGATTTTAAATATGAAACGGTAAACTTCGAATTAAACAATACTCCGGATATTGCTCAGACAATTGTGGTGACTTGTTTAGGTTTAGGAATTGGCTGCCATTTAACGGGTCTTCATACTTTAAAAATTAAAGAGACGGACAGGCTTGAAGCACTTAGAATTGAGCTTACAAAATTGGGAGCAAATATTTCAGTAACAAATGATTCTTTGACTTTAGTAGCTTCTGATAAAATTAATCATGATGTGAAAATTGCAACTTACAACGATCACCGTATGGCGATGGCGTTTGCTCCGTTGGCAATTAAAGTTCCGATTATCATTGAAGATGCTGAAGTAGTTTCTAAATCATACCCTGATTTTTGGAATGACTTAAAAGCTTTGAATTTCCAAATCTTGGAATTGTAAAAAAATATTCGCCACGAATTCACGAATTTTAAATTAATAATACGTGACCTCGTGAAGAAAAAAATGAATAGCCTCCAGTTTTAATTGGAGGTTTTTTTATGCGAATAATTTTTCGGCTTTAGCCAAACAAAAACACTTACTAATTTTCAAGAACGGAAATTAAATGGACTTATATAACTTATATGGTGAAAAAAACGTTTTTTAACGAGGTCAAACCATCAGTAAATCAACGACTTTTGAAAATAAACAGCAAAACACTTGACAACGCCTATCTCACAATCGTATATTTGCACACGATTTATAATTTTAGATATAAAATCTAAGATCTACACTTTAAAATCAACAATTCAAATATGAAATTATCACATTTTCAATTTAATTTACCAAAAGAACTTTTAGCGGAATTTCCAGCAGAAAACAGAGACGAGTCTCGTTTAATGGTAATTGACCGTGCAAAACAAACTATAGAACATAAAATGTTTAAAGATGTTATCAATTATTTTGATGACGGAGACGTTTTAATTCTTAACAATACAAAAGTTTTCCCTGCTCGTTTGTACGGAAACAAAGAAAAAACAGGAGCAAGGATTGAAGTTTTCTTATTAAGAGAATTAAATTCAGAGCAACGTCTTTGGGACGTTTTGGTTGATCCGGCTAGAAAAATCCGTATCGGAAACAAACTTTATTTTGGTGACGACGATTCATTAGTTGCTGAGGTAATTGACAACACTACTTCTCGTGGTAGAACTTTGCGTTTTTTATATGACGGTTCTTACGAAGAATTCAGAAACAAATTGACAGAACTTGGAGAAACTCCAATTCCTAAATACATCAACAGAGAAGTTACTGCTGAGGATGCTGAAAGATACCAAACTATCTATGCGAAAGAAGAAGGAGCTGTAGCTGCACCAACTGCTGGTTTACACTTCTCAAAACACCTTTTGAAAAAATTAGAAATTAAGGGAGTAAACTTTGCTGAGGTTACACTTCACGTAGGTTTAGGAACTTTTAATCCGGTTGAGGTTGAAGATTTATCAAAACACAAAATGGATTCTGAAGAATTAATCATTAATCAGGAGGCTTGTGATATTGTAAATGAAGCAAAAACGAAGAAAAAACGTATTTGCGCTGTTGGAACAACTTCAATGCGTGCTATCGAAAGTTCAGTTTCATCTCAAAATACATTAAATCCTTACGAAGGATGGACAAATAAATTCATTTTTCCTCCTCACGATTTTAGTATTGCAAACTGTATGATTACTAATTTCCACACACCAAAATCAACATTACTGATGATGATTTCAGCTTTCTGTGGACATGATTTAATGAAAAAAGCATACGAAGAAGCAATCAAAGAAGAATATAAATTCTATTCTTACGGAGATGCGATGTTAATCCTCTAATTCAGAGATAAAAATTTTATAAGAACCCGTCAGTTAATGATGGGTTTTTTGTTTTAAAAAAGTTTTAATGTTTCAAGTTTCAGGTTTCAGGTTTTTGCGCAATGTTAAACTTGAAACCTGAAACTTGAAACAAAAGAAACATTTCCCTATTTTTACGCCCTCAAAATAAATACAATGACTTTTCAAAATACACGCGAATTCGCAAAACAACTCGATGCACAAGACGTTTTAAATCATTATCAGGAGCAATTTATTTTCCCTAAAGTGAATGACAAACGTGTTATCTATTTTACAGGAAATTCTTTGGGATTACAACCAAAACGAACCAAAGCTTATATTGATGAAGTAATGAATGATTGGGCAGAATTAGCTGTTGAAGGTCATTTTTATGCTCAAAAACCTTGGTGGGATTATCAGGAAAGATTTGCTGAACCGTTGAGCAAAATTGTTGGTGCATTGCCTTCAGAAGTTACGGTGATGAATACCCTGACAGTCAATCTTCATTTATTGATGGTTTCTTTTTACCAGCCAAAAGGCAAACGTTATAAAATTATCTGCGAAGAAAAAGCTTTTCCTTCAGATCAATACATGTTTCAGAGTCAGGTACATTTTCACGGTTATAAAACGGAAGATGCGATTGTTGAAATCAAACGTCGTGAAGGAGAACATAATATTCGTCTGGAAGATGTTTTGGCAAAAATTGAAGAAGTAGGAGAGGAGCTTGCTTTGGTTTTAATTGGAGGAGTAAACTATTATACAGGACAAGTTTTTGATATTAAAACAATTACTGCAGCCGGACAAAAAGCCGGTGCAAAAGTGGGTTGGGATTTAGCTCATGCCGCCGGAAATATCAAATTAGAACTTCACGATTGGAATGTAGATTTCGCAGCTTGGTGCAGTTACAAATATATGAACTCGGGACCAGGAAATGCTTCTGGATGTTTCGTTCACGAAAAACACCACAATGATCCTGATTTACCAAGATTCGCCGGTTGGTGGGGACATAACAAAGAACGCCGTTTTAAAATGGAACCTAATTTTGATCCAGTTCATGGAGCAGGGGGCTGGCAAATAAGTAATTTACCAATACTTTCTTTAGCACCCTATTTAGCTTCTGTAGAAATGTTTGCTGAGGTTGGAATGGATGCTTTAATCGTAAAAAGAGATCATATTACTTCTTATTTAGAATTCATTTTGCATGAAATTGATAAAGAAGTTAAAGGTAGTTTCGAAATCATTACCCCTTCAAATCCTGAAGAAAGAGCTTCGCAATTATCTGTTTTTTTACATGGAGAAGGAAGAAGTTTATTTGATTATTTAATGAAAAACGGAGTGATTACAGATTGGCGTGAACCAAATGTAATTCGACTGGCTCCGGTTCCTTTGTATTGTTCTTATGAAGACATGTATAATTTTGGTCAAATTTTGAAAAAAGGAATTTTAGGAAAATAATAGATTAAAAAAAGGAAACAATCTCGCAAAGTCGCAGCACCGGAAAGAAAAAACTTAAAAAGAAAACTTTGCGACTTCCGATTTTGCGAGATTAATTTTTTTGCAAACATGAAATTCTGTAACCTTTCCTCCAAATTTTATAACATCAACAAAAAGCTTCTTCTTTAATTTGTAGTGTATAATCATTAAAACTACAATCATGAAATCCTTATATATTTTATTAGCAGCTTTGTCTATTGTTTCTTGTCAAAATCAAGGAAATATGGCGATGAAAAAAGAGAAACAGGCCAGTATAGATTCCATGAAAATTGAAATTGCAAAACAAAAAGCAATCGATTCAATGAAAACTGAAATGGCTAAAATCACGGAAGAAAAACAAATTGAATCTCAAAAAGTGGTAGTAGTACATCAGACTGATGGAACTGCAACAACCACAACAACGAAAAAGAAAGGTTGGAGCTCTACCGCTAAAGGTGCCGTAATTGGTGCAGGAGTTGGTGCTGCAACCGGAGCAATCATCAGTAAGAAAAAAGGTGAAGGAGCCATAATTGGAGGTCTTGCCGGAGCCGGAGTTGGTGCTGGAACAGGCGCCATAATAGATAGCAGTAAGAAAAAAGAATAATCAGCATTATCTAAAAATAAAAACCCCAGATTCAGAAGAATTTGGGGTTTTTCAGTTTTTAGCGATTTAGTTTTATATTTTGATAGCAGCTAATGCTGTTTTATAAGACTCAAATTGTTGTGTTATTTGATTTTTGTCGTTTGCAAAATAAAATGTTGAATCAAATAAATTTTGATAATAAGTTATTCCTTCAAAAAGATTCGTTTTAAAAGTATTCCATTTTTTGAGCTGATTGGCAGTCACTTCCCCAGAAATTGTTTCGATTTCATTTTTAAGATAATCGACATACATTTTTAATTCTTTGACGAAGACATTAGGACGATCCGTAATTCTTAAAACCGATTTATTGCCGTAAATATGCTGCAGCATGTCTTTTAAGGAAACTTCCTGATCAAAATACGCCATATTTGGACCCGGGCAAATTACCACGCCTTGTTCCTGGCCTTTAATTTCGATATCATTTTCTAAATAAGAGGCGTTAGCCAGACCAACACACAAACATGCTTTTTCTGTAATTTTGAGTTTTGCTTGTTCGAACTCATACGGAGAAAAAGTTTCTTCTATGTTTTCTAATTCTTCCAGTTTAATGTCCTGATATTTTTTAGAAGCAGTACAAATTCCCTGAGAATCATATTCTTTACTCAATGCCAGAAATTTTTTAGGACAAGAGCTTCCAGCCTTGTTTTCCGCAATTCTTTTTTGTTTTATGATTTCATTTGAAGTTCCTTTCAATGTATTAAACGGAACTCCCAATGGCGAAATATGACTTAGATACAAATCTTTTTCTTTGGCATTTATTAATAAATTTCGGGTTGCGTCATCTACCGAAGTTGCTTCCGGAACCAATAAAAACGGCGATCCCCATCCAACCGAATCAACATTGTAATTATTCAATAAAAATTCATGTTCTTCTGAAGTTCCTACGCCTCCCTGAACCGTAATTTTTACTTGTAAAGGTTGACCAGGAATCGGCATGTTTTTTTGCTCTAATACTTTAATCATTAAGTCGTGAGATGACTGAACCAATTGTTCTTTCTTTTGCTTGAATTCCTCCAAAATTGTACCTAATAATAAACCTTCAGTAGCAAAAGCGTGACCTCCGCAATTTAGTCCTGATTCAATTCGATATTCAGAAACCCAGAGCCCTTTTTTAGCTAAAAAATTTCCCTGAATCATCGCTGACCTGTAATCGCTGACTTTAAGAATGATTTTCTTTTTAAGCTGATTGTTTTCATTCGGAAAGAAATCCGGAAAATTCTCAAAATAACTATAAAGTCTTGGATTCATTCCGGCAGAAAGGACAACTGAGGATTCAAGATTACTATTTGCAAAACCTCTTAAAGCAGCATGTGCATCATTAAATTCTTGTGGAAGCTGTTCATTTTTAATGAAATTATCTTTGTCCAGTTTCGTCATGATGTTCACATCAATTTCTCCGACAGACAGCTGTGATTCAATATAATTCTGGATATTTTCCTTGAAAGAAATGCCGTCATCAATTAAATTTTGAAAGCCTCTTTTAATGTCTGAAGTGTTAGGTAACATTGACATGAAATTCTCTAAAGCGGTTTTACTTTCAGCTAATTCGGTTTTAAAATTCTCAAATTTCTGCTTGACAATTTTGTCTACTAAATTTAGGTAAGATGTAATTCTTTCTGCGCGATAGTCCTGAAATTTCTGACTTATTTCTTCGTATGGGAGATTAAATTTGATACTGTAAAATTTACGCATCTTCTCAATCAGTTCATCATCAGCAATCGAAATTACAGATGAAATTCCGTATTGTGCCACGCGAATCGGGCTGTCAATTGTATATGCAAGCCCCATTACCGGAATATGAAACGTATGTAAGGGTGATTTTGTCATTTGTTTTAATTAAAATAAAAGCAAATGTTGGAAAAAGTATTTTCATAAAACCTGATAAATGTCAGGTTTATAATGAGTTGAAAAATATTCGCCTCGAATTACACGAATTTCCGCGAATTATTATTTAATTTTTAGGAAAAAAAATTAGTGGAAATTAGTGTAATTCATGGCAAAAAAAATCAAATCAATATCTTCTTCAAAGACTCGGCAATATTTCTCCAAAGGAAATTATAAAAGGATTTATCCTTAATTCTTTCCACTTCTACATCAGCATTTTTAGGTCTCTCGTCCGAATCATTTTTTAGCAATAAATTAGCCACTGCAGTTTTAAGTTTGGCTTCTTTTTCCGGATGTTTCTTTTTGTATAATTTGACTTTAAGATCATCATATTCCAATGAAGCATTTCCTTTTGAAGTATCATCATTTCCATAAAAATTAAAATGATATTTTTTAAATGTTCCTGTAAATGTGGTTTTTATATAAGGCTTAGTGAATCTTTCCATTGCCGCAACATTAAAGTTATCAATGGTTCCCTGAATGTGAAAACTGTCTTTCAGATCAAGAACATTAAAACTCCAATCGACATTTAAAGGCGAGGTTTTCATAAATTGACAGGCCACTTTTATCTTTACATCAGTAGTCTTTTTTAGGCCAAAACCGCTTCGGAGATTGGTCGCCTGCATATTAAAATGATCAAAAGTCAAAGCGCCGGGACCATTAGATTTATCTGTTTCTTCTTCGTAAACCAATTTTGATTTCAGAATTTGCAGCGTATCAATTTGAAGTGGAAATTTAATATTTCGCAGCAAATGATTATACAAATATTTTTTGCTTAAATCGTCTTTTACCGCTTTGTCACGGTAAATATGAGCATCAAAATGATTCATTACAAGTGAATTTGCCTTGAAGAAAAAGCGGTCATTTTTAAAACCCCAATCCATTTTGTTGATGCTGGCCGAATCTACTTTTAAAGTGTAAATATCCTTTTCTTTTTCCAGTTTCTGAACAAATTCTTTTCGGTTATATTCAGGAAGCATCGAGAACTTTTTTATTTTCAAAAAGTTATTTTCTGTGCTTAATTGACCAATGTTCAAATGATAAAATTGATTTGGTTTGTAATATAAGCTATCAAAAACCAAAACATATTTTTCATAATGCATCGGAATTTTTTCTTTTAAGGTGGCATCAGTAATCAATATACCTTCTAGTTTCAGCAAAATATTTTTGACACTAAAAATTGGTTTGTTATTTTGTAATGAAACGACGTCTAAGGTTCCGTCATTCAAATAAATGTTTGAGACGGCAATTACTTTTTGAAAAGGCTCAATGATTTCCGTTCGAATACTTTTGCTGTTATTTAAAAGCTTGTCATTTTTTTTATAAAGAATAACGCGTGGTTTGTTGATGATTATACTTTCTGCCTGAATAATGTCGCGAAATGCCAAATCCCAGACATTAAAATGTTTAATAGTAATCGATTCAATTTTAGAATAAATTCCGGTTTTTGTTGGGCTGTTCTCAGGTTGATTTTTGGGATGAACAAGCAAAGTTGTAGCATAAATATTTCGCGACCAAAGCGAGACTTCGATTTTTTCGTAATTAATATGATAAGCGGTTTTGTTCTTCTCATGAACAATAATCGGCAATTGTTTTTTGATCCAATAATTGAGGCCAATGTTGAGTAAAAGCACAAAAACAAAGATCGAAATTACACCGATTGCTATTTTTTTATAGATTGACATTTATCGTATTGATTTTAAATATAAATTTAGGCTTTAGAAAACAATCCTTTTTACACGATTTTATCTTTAAGTTACATCATTACCGAATCCTTTTTATAAGCTATACTTTTTTGAATATGAGAAAAATTAAAAAAATACTGTTGGTTTTACTGCTCTTAATTGTTGTTTTGGGAATTGCTTTATGCGCCTATATTTTCCATTTGAAGCCAAAATATGAAGGTGAAGTAAAGTTGAAAAATCTTCAGAAGGAAACCACAGTGTATTTTGATGATTTTGGAGTGCCTCATATTTATGCTGATTCTGAAAAAGACGCTATGACTGCTTTAGGGTATGTACATGCGCAGGAAAGATTATGGCAAATGGAATTACTTAGAAGAATTGCACCCGGTCGATTGTCTGAAATCTTTGGATCAGTTGCGCTTAAGAATGATATGTTTTTCTCCGGAATTGGTATTGAAGAAGCTTCGGCGAAAGCCATTGCCAAATTAGACAAAAACAGTCAGAGCTATAAGCTCACGATGGCATATTTAGACGGATTAAATCAATATTTGGATGAAGGTGTAACGCCAATCGAATTTACTTTGGTTGGAGTTAAAAAAGAAAAATTTACCATAAAAGACGTTTATAATATTTTTGGATATATGTCTTTTAGTTTTGCGATGGCTCAAAAAACGGATCCGCTTTTGACAGATATTCGGGCAAAATATGGCGCGGAATATGTGAAAGAACTGGGGATTGAAGGAGAATTCAATACGACAAAAATCAGAAGCTCAAAAGGGGATATTGAAGAGTATACTTCGATCGCAAAATCGGTAGCGAGTTTACTGGATAAATCTCCAATTCCCCCATTCGTTGGTAGTAATAGCTGGGTGGTTGGTCCAAATAAAACAAAAACCGGAAAAGTTATTTTTGCCAATGATCCGCACATTGGGTTTTCGCAGCCGGCGACTTGGTATGAAGCACATTTAATAACACCGGAACATGAATTGTACGGGTGTTATCTGGCAGGAACACCGTTTCCGTTATTGGCTCACAATCGCGATTATGCTTACGGATTAACGATGTTCGAAAATGATGATATCGATTTTTATCAGGAAACTAACAAAGCAAATGATGCAAATCAGTATCAGACACCAACAGGTTTCGCGACTTACCAATCCAGAAAAAAGACAATTAAGGTAAAAGATACTTCGGATGTGGTTTTGACTGTTAAATCAAGCCGACACGGACCAATTATGAATGATGTATTGGAGAATCTGAAAAGTAAAAAACCAATTGCCATGTCGTGGATTTATACACAACAGCCTATTCAGATTCTTGATGCGGTTTACGGACTTTCGCATGCAAAAAGTAAAGAAGACTTTAGAAAAGCAGTACAATTGGTTGCAGCGCCGGGATTAAATGTAATGTACGGAGATGCGAAAGGAAACGTTGCCTGGTGGGCGACAGGAACGCTGTATAAACATAATAAAGGGGTGAATTCATTTTTTATTTTGGATGGTGCCAGCGGTAAAGATGATATAACAGAATATTTGGATTTCAATAAAAATCCATCGGCTGAAAACCCAAAATGGGGTTACGTTTATTCAGCGAATAATCAGCCGGAAGCCGTTGATGGTTATTTGTATCCGGGTTATTATCTGCCGGAAGATCGTGCAAAGAGAATTTCAGGTTTAATGGATGCCAAATCAGATTGGGATAAGGAAACTATTAGCAAAATGATTTTTGATAATACTTCAGCTGTTGCTCCTGGTGTAGTTCAGAATTTAATTTCAAATCTTGATAATAAAGAACTTTCTGCAGACGAAAAAGAAGCTTTGAATGTTTTAAAATCATGGAAAGGAACAACTAATTTAGAAGATGTTGGCCCAACGATTTACAACAAATGGATTTATTTGTACTTGAAAAATACGTTTGAAGACGAAATGGGCAAGGAGGATTTTAATTTATTTCTCGGAACTCATTTGGGAAAACAAATTATTGCGCGTCAAATTGTCAATGAAAAATCAGTTTGGTGGGATAATATCAAAACTAAAAACATAAAAGAAACGAGAACAGAAATTGTTTCAAAATCATTTCAAGAGGCAGTTTTGGCACTTCAAAAACAATTAGGGAATTCGATTGCTGATTGGAATTGGGGAAAAGTACATACAGTTGAGCACGAGCATCCACTTGGGAAAGTAGCTGCTTTGCGCAAACTATTTAATGTCGGTCCTTTTGCTGATCCGGGATCAAATGAAGTAATTAATAATCAATTTTTTGGTCTTAATGAAGAAGGGAAATACTATGTAAAAGGAGGTCCGTCAACTCGTAGAGTTGTTGATTTCTCTGATATTGAAAATAGTTGGAGTATCATACCAACCGGGCAATCCGGAAACCCGTTTAGCGAACATTATAAAGATCAGGCTGAAATGTTTAATACGGGTAAATTCAGAAAGATGAAATTGAATAAAGAAGAAATCATCAAGACTTCAACGAAGTTAGTCCTAAAACCAGAAAAATAGAGTTTTAGGTCTCAGGTTTTCTTTGTTTCAAGTTAGGTTCTAAGGTCGAGAAAATAACCTTAGAACCTTAGAACCTTATTTAGAAGAAATATATCTCCCCTTAACAATATCATTTGCAAAAATATTCAAATTATTAATTAGTGCTTTGTTGGTTGTCATCACATTCGTTTTTTGATAAGCGGTGTCTTTTTGATATGCTTTTAGTAAAGTTTCTAATTCCACTTCATCATAAAAGGCAAATACATTGTAAATGGCGTCCCTGAAATTTTTGTAGTTAATGCTTTGGGTTATTTCCATTGATTTTTGTTCGTTCCAGCCTTCTTTTTCTGAAGTTTCATTGATTTTACTTAAACAAAAATCAACAACGTAAGTTTTGTAATTCGTAGCTTCAATAATTTTATCGACAATAATTTTATTTTGCTGTGTTGGCATTGCTACAGGCGGAGGATTTGTTTGAGAAATACAAATATTCGTGATAAACAGACATAGCAATGAAGCCAAAATGGAAGGCGTCTTTAGATTTTTCATAGGTTATTTTATTGTTTTTGGGCAGGGCTAAAGTAATATTTTTTATGATAGATTATCAAACTTCAATGTTAGAAATTGTAACAAAAAAACTTCGATAATACCGATTTGAAATCTGTATTATCGAAGTTTTTTTTGTAATTTTTTAAGATGATTATTTTATTTTTTTGAAATTTCTTCTAATGCTTTCTTTCCTCCTTCATTACCCGGATCAAGTTCAACAGATTTGGTGTAATTTTCAAAAGCCAGGTTTTTATCTCCATCGGCTAAATAAGCTTCACCAAGGCTATCATATACATTTCCGGATTTTGGAAAGTTTTCTACATTGATTTTGAAAACCTCTATTGCTTCCTTTTTTTTACCGTTTTGGAGTAATAAATAACCAACTCTGTTTATATCAGCTTCTTTAATACCGTAGATTGGATCTTTTTTTAATTTTTTATAACGCTCTGTACCAGCGACTGCTCCGTTTTCAGAATAAACATCTAAAAGTTCAAGGGCCATTGATTTTTTAGGTTCATTAAAAGGCTGATTGTATAGAATAGCTCTGATGCCCTCGTTCATTTCACCTAAAATTGTTCCGCCAGTATTATTTAGTAAGACTACTAGGTTCCTATCTGCAGGAACTCGTGAGATAATGGTGTTAAATCCGTTGATTCCTCCACCGTGTTCAACGATTTTCAATTTCGCTTTATCTCCATTTGGAGCATCTTCCAGAAACCATCCATACCCGTAAGAATCATCTCCGCCAGTGCTGATATAAGGTTTGAACAATAAATCCATTGATTTTTGTGAAAGCAGTTTGGTCGTATAAAGTGCCTGTTCCCATAAATATAAGTCTTCGGCGGTCGAATATAACGATCCTGCTGCATACGGAATACTCATGTCTAAATAAGCAGAATTGACGATTTTATTACCTTGTTTTTCATATCCGGAAGCTCTCTTTTTTAATATGATGTCGCTGTGGTCATAACCTGTGTTCGCCATTTTTAAAGGAGTAAGAATAATTTCCTGTAAATATTGTTCGTATGATTTGCCTGAAACTTTCTCGATGATATAGCCCAATAAAAAATAGCCTGAATTACTGTAGTTGAATTTTTCGCCAGGCGTAAATTCAAGTGGAAGACTTGAAAATGTTTTTACAAATTCTTCCGGAGTGTACGGATTTCTACTTTTTTCTTTAAAGAAATTAGGAGATGAAGTATAGTTTGGAATTCCGGAAGTGTGTGTCAGTAAATGATGAAGTGTTATTTTGTCGCCATTTGCTTTTGGATAATCTGGCAAATAAGTGGTAATGGGAACGTCAAGCTTCAGTTTGCCATCTTCAGCTAATTTTACAATTAAAAAAGCTGTAAATTGTTTGCTGATAGAACCTAATCTGAATTTGGTGTCAGGCTGATTTGGAATGTCCCATTCCATATTGGCAAAACCGTAACCTTTTTTGAGAATGACTTTTCCGTTTTCTGCAACAAGGGCTGATCCGTTAAATTGTCCGTATTCTTTGTATTTCGAAAGCAGTTGGTCAATTTTCTTTGCCTTATCCTGTGCAAAAGCTGTATTGAGGGTTAAGAGAATTGCGAGAACAATTAATTTGATTGATTTTTTCATACTGATTGATTATTGGTTAGGGTTAATGATTCAGTGTCTGATTTTTTGATTGATGATTGAAACATTGTAATCATCTGAATTTTAATTTGTTGTGCTAATTTACAAATTAAAATGAGTGATTATATTCGTGTGCTAATTTGTTAGACGACTCAAGTTTCATTTGGTTTCAGAATCATGCAACTTTTTTCATTTTTTCCTAAAATAATTCAGATTTTGTCCATTGATTGGACGTCGTTAATCTTAAAATCACAATAAAATATTTTTTAGATAAACTCCTTAAAATGCGCTCTTTTAGTATCCTGCCATTCCTCTGTAATAATACTATAATATACATCGTCTTTACTTTTTCCTTCCGAGTCGACGTAGTTGTTTCTAAAAGTGCCCTCTTTTATGGCACCCAACTTTTCAATAGCTTTTTGAGATCTGTTGTTTTCAAGATCGGCGCTGAATTGTATTCTTTTAAATTGAATGTTTTCAAAACCGAAATTCAGTAATTCAAATTTGCAGGCCTTGTTTAGTCCCGTTCCCTGAAATGCTTTTCCGTACCAAGTCCAGCCAATTTCGCATTTTTGACTTGCATGATTTAGGTATCCATAGCGTGTGCTCCCGGCAACTTTGTTGGTGGCTTTGTCAATTATTAAAAACGGATAACAAATTCCGTTTGCTTTTTGTTGAAGGGTATTTTGAATGTAGTTTTCGAAATCAGTGCCAGTACGTACATACATTCCCATATATTTCCAGATTTCATCATCAAGAATAATTTCTTTGAGCTCAATGTTTCTTTTGTTTTCAAACGGAAGCAATAAAACCCGGTCGTTTTCTAAGATGATGTTTGATTGTAATAATTCACTATTCATTGGTTTTAAGTATTGCCACAAAGTCACAAAGGTGCAAAGTTTTTAAATCCATTTAATCCTTTAATCTGTGGCTGTAAAAAACTTTGCGACTTTGCGTCTTTGCGAGATTATTTCCTCAAGCGAAAGTAGTCGTTTTCGGATTTCTAATAAATCAGTAAAAACGGGATTTTGTTATGAAAACGAGTCTTGCATGAGGGATAGGAGCGGCATCCTTTTGTGGCCATGAGCGTTCCTATTGTGAGCCACAAAAGATATAGCAGATAGCCCGACCCGCTCCCGAGGCTTCGGGATCGGCGGGTCATGCCCATGTAAATCATAAATATTTCCTTTATTTTTAAGCTCTTGTAGAATTATTACTTATTTTTACGGACTTATATTTAGATTTTTCTTGATGCAAACTTCACTAAAAATTGCTGTGGTCGGTTCTGGATTGGTAGGATCACTGTTGGCAATTTATCTTAAAAAAGCAGGTCATACCGTTCATGTTTATGATCGTAGTCCTGATATTCGCAAAATTAATTTTTCGGGTCGTTCTATCAATCTCGCAATGTCTAACCGTGGCTGGAGGGCGCTTGATGGCGTTGGCGTTGGCGATGCGGTTCGTGAAATTGCGATTCCGATGGACAAACGTGCGATTCATTTGGTTGATAAACTTAATTTTCAGAATTACGGACAGGAAGGCGAATCGATTTATTCGATTTCCAGAGGAACTTTGAATCGGAAAATGATTGACCTTGCTGAACAAGCAGGAGCGGAATTTTTGTTTGATCAAAAAATCTGGGATGTTACGCTGAGTGATGCGACTTTGCATATTGGTGAAACCGAAAGAGGGGAATGGGAGGAGAAAAAATACGATATGGTTTTTGGTGCCGATGGTGCGTTCTCAAGAATCCGTCACAGAATGCAGCGCCAAAGCATGTTCAATTATTCGCAGGAATTTTTGAATATGGGGTATAAAGAATTGAATATTCCGGCAAATGCCGATGCTACTCATAAATTAGATAAGAACTCATTTCATATTTGGCCACGCGGTAAATATATGTTGATTGCACTTCCTAATTTAGATGGAAGTTTTACCTGTACTTTGTTTATGCCATTTGAGGGGGAAAATTCTTTTGAATCGTTGACAGATCGTAAAATGGTGGAAGATTTTTTTGAGAAAAACTTCCCGGATTCTATTGATGTGATTCCGAAGCTGGCTGAAGATTTCTTTAAAAATCCAACAAGTACTTTGGTAACGATGAAATGTTTCCCGTGGACATACGAAGATAAAATCGCTTTAATTGGAGATGCCTGTCATGCGATTGTTCCATTTTATGGGCAGGGAATGAATGCCGGCTTTGAAGATATTACGGTTTTAAACGAAATGATCGAAAAATTCGGAGATGACTGGAAGAAGATTTTTTCAGAATATCAAATCTCTCGCAAACCAAATGCCGATGCGATTGCAGAACTTTCATACCGTAATTTTATGGAAATGAGTACCAAAACTGCCGATGAGAAATTCTTGCTTCAAAAGAAAATAGAAAAAGCATTTTCTGATAAACATCCTGATAAATGGATTCCGCTTTATAGTCGTGTGACTTTTAGCGATCGCCCGTATGCTGAGGCATTAGCAATTGGTGATTTTCAGAACGGAATTATGGAGGAAGTTCTAAAACTCGATAATATTGAAAATATTTGGAACACACCAGAAGTAGAAAATAAGATTCTGGAGTTGCTGAATAAATAATTTTCAATGTCAATAGCAATTACAATATCAAAAATCAATTAAGATTTGGAATTGATATTGTAATTGATTTTTGATATTGCCATTGATTCTTTTTACTTCTTAAAGATTTTTGACAATACGCCAAAAACACCTCTTATAAAGGTAGCACTCGTTACCACTTTTAAAACCGATTTTCCAACGACACTTGCTGTACTTGGTTCAGTTTTAGAAGATTTTGTTGGTGTTTCCTCTTCTTGCTCTGCCGCCGCTTGCGTGGCATCTGCAATTTTTTTGTTCAGCAATTCGTAAGCACTTTCGCGATCTATTTCCTCGTTATATTTTCTTACCAGTTTCGATTTGCTGTTTATTGCTTCAATTTCATCAGAAGTTAAAATATCCATTCTGCTTTCTGGCGCGCGCATCATTGTGGCAACAAGCGGGGTTGGAACTCCTTTTTCATTTAATGCCGTAACTAATGCTTCGCCAATTCCCAGGCTGGTCAATAATTCTTCGGTTTTATAGTAAGAAGAAGTTGGATAATTATCAGCAGTTTTTTTAATGGCCTGACGGTCATTTGCTGTAAAAGCTCTCAAAGCATGCTGAATTTTTAATCCTAATTGCGCCAAAACACCACTCGGAACATCCATTGGATTTTGCGTTACAAAATAAACACCAATACCTTTAGAACGAATTAGTTTAACTATAGTTTCAATTTGTTCTAATAAAACCTTACTGGCTTCGTTGAAAATTAAATGTGCTTCGTCAATAAAAATCACTAATTCAGGTTGCTCTGAATCTCCTTTTTCAGGCATTTTCTGATAGATTTCAGCCAATAGGCTTAACATAAAGGTCGAGAACAATTTAGGTTTGTCCTGAATATCCGTCAGGCGGATAATGTTTACGTAACCTTTTCCGTTTTCGTCGATTCGCATCAAATCATCAATTTCAAAAGATAATTCTCCAAAAAATAAATCGGCTCCTTGTTGTTCCAGCTCAATTATTTTTCGCAGAATTGTTCCTGTTGTTGCAGTTGATATCTTGCCATAGGTCGCTGCGATTTCATCTTTTCCTTCTTCAGTAATATAATTCATGACTTTTTTAATGTCCTTTAAGTCTAATAAAGGCATTTGATTATCATCGCAATACTTAAAGATAACAGCAACAACTCCTGCTTGAGTGTCATTTAAATCCAGAATCCTGGAAAAGAGAACCGGACCAAATTCTGAAACAGTTGCGCGCAGGCGAACACCATCTTGTTTAGATAATGACATTAATTCAACAGGAAATGATGCTACATTATAAGGTATATTAATTTTGGCGTGACGCTCAGTGATAAAACCTTCTTCTTTTCCTTCTTTTGCAATACCACTAAAATCACCTTTTATATCCATCATCAAAACAGGAATTCCTGCATTCGACAATTGTTCTGAAAAAACCTGAATTGTTTTGGTCTTGCCTGTTCCTGTTGCACCTGCTATAAGTCCATGACGATTTAAAGTTTTTAAAGGAATTTTTACGTGAGCCTCCGCAATTGGTTCTCCATCCAGCATAGCGCCACCAAGAATGATACTGTCGCCTTTAGAAAGATAGCCTGTATTTATATCCTGAATGAAATTGTCTTTTTTATTCATGTTTTTATTGTAATTTAGATGATTATAAGAGTGTTACTTTGCTTATTGGAAAATTGTATTTATTTTTTTTAGTAGGAAAAAGCTTTTTTCATTTAAAAATGCAATAAAAAAAAATTTCGCAACTTTTTAAGAAGATATCAATGGAATCTTTGAATATTTACTAAAACGTTGTAATTTTCCCATAAAACGTCCTTATTTTTGTTTTATCAAAAAAATCGCGTTGGCAATTTAATGAGATATTTTTTAAATTGACGTTAAATTTCCTTCAATAAAATTAAAAAAAGTTTTTTTATTTAAACTAAACGTATAAATTTGCTCCTCTACAAGTTAAATATAACTAAAAAATAAAAATTATTTAAAACTATTAAAATTAAAAAAAATGGCAAACGTTAAAGTTAAAAAAGAAAGCACTTCAAATGGAGGAGGAATGATCACTGGAATCATTATTGTAGCGTGTATTTTAGTTGGGGTGTTTATTTGGAAAGTAATCATGGGAGATGCTTCTAACTTCGAAGGAGGTAATCCAGAAACAGGTCATCCGATCAATACTTTAGGTCAGGTTTATAAAGGGGGATTCATTGTACCAGTATTATTAGGAATGTTTTTAATGGTTGTTGTTTTTTCTATTGAAAGATTTATCGTTATCGGTAAAGCTGCTGGTAAAGCTAACTTGGATAAATTCATGAAAAGCGTTCAAGGAAGTATTAAAGAAGGAAACATCGAGGCTGCTATCGCTTCATGTGACAAACAACAAGGTTCAGTTGCAAATGCAATTAAATCTGCTTTGATTAAATATCAAGATGTTAAAAAAGAAGGTTTCAACAGTGAAGAGGCTTCAGAAGTAATCCACAAAGAAATCGAAGAGGCAACTTCATTAGAAATGCCAATGTTAGAAAAAAATATGACTATTATCTCTACTTTAGTATCATTAGGAACTTTAGGAGGATTATTAGGAACTGTATCAGGTATGATTAAAGCGTTTGGTGCGTTAGCTTCTGCTGGAACTCCAGATCAAGCTGCTCTTGCAACAGGTATTTCTGAGGCACTTATCAATACTGCAACAGGTATCTCTACTTCTATCTTAGCTATCGTTTCTTACAACTTCTTTACTGCTAAGATTGATGATTTAACTTACTCTATCGATGAGGCTGGTACTACAATCGTAAATACTTACAGAAGATTCAGAGGAAGTTTGAAACAATAATTAATTTTTGATATTAATAATTAAGATTAATTATATCAAAATAAAAATAAAAGAGAATGGCTAAAATAAAAATGAAAAAAAAGTCAACATCGACAGATATGACTGCCATGTGTGATGTTGCGTTCCTTTTGCTTACGTTCTTTATTTTGACCGCTACTGCTAAGGTGCCTGAAGCACTTCCTGTAGATATGCCTGCTTCTGTTGCTGAATTTAAATTACCAGATACTGATTTGGCAATTATCACAGTAGGAAAAGGAAAAGACGGGAAAAGCAAAGTGTTTTTTGACCTAAAAGGAAGAGAGATTCGTAAAAGAACTCTTGAAGGTATAGGTGCAAAATTCGGTGTAGAATTTTCAGAAGATGAAAAAACTAAATTTGCTTTAATGGATGACTTCGGTGTTCCGGTAACAAATTTAAAGCAAATCATTGCTATGAAATCGTCTGATAGAGTGAAAGCGGATCAACCTGGAATTCCAATCGATTCTTTAGATAATCAATTAAAAGAGTGGCTTTTGGTTTCAAGAAGAGCTGCAATTGATCTTGATGATAAAGAATTGCAGATTGCAATTAAAGGAGATGCTAAAGAACAATA
The DNA here is from genome assembly GCF_031458035.1 of Flavobacterium aquidurense. Lineage (GTDB taxonomy): Bacteria > Bacteroidota > Bacteroidia > Flavobacteriales > Flavobacteriaceae > Flavobacterium > Flavobacterium aquidurense_C. The sequence goes on along the minus strand of NZ_JAVDXR010000011.1, from coordinate 9,008 downwards.
TCCACAAATCAAAAAGATTATGGATATTTTACAAGACCAAAAAATCAATTCCTTTAACTTAGTTACAGGTATGAGAGGAAAAGACTTTTAATTAAAAAAGATACACTAAAATGGCTGAATTAAATACCGGCGACGGTGGTGGCGGAAAAGGTGGTAAAGTAAGAAGTAAAAAGCAAAATTCTAAAGTCGATTTAACGGCAATGGTGGATTTGGCATTCTTGTTGATCACATTCTTTATGTTAACCACATCGTTGTCAAAACCTCAATCGATGGATTTGTCTCTGCCAGATAAAGATGAAGATCCAACAAAGAACAAAGATATCAAGGTAGACGAGAATCGTACTATGACGGTTATATTAGGAGAGAATAATAAGTTGACTTATTATATGGGATTATTAGCTTCTCCTAAGGTTGGACCAAAAGATATTGCATACGGTAAAAATGGTATTCGTAGAGATTTATTGACTCAAAAGAGAGCGGTAATTCAATATACTGGTGATACGAAAAAAGGAATTATAGTTATTATCAAGCCAACTAAGAAATCAAATTACCGTAATTTGGTAGATATTTTAGATGAGATGGCTATTACTGGAGTGAGTACATATGCAATCGTTCCTGAGTTTACGCCGGAAGAAACAAAATTGGTAGATAAAAAATAAGGACATTCTTATTTTGATACCCTAATACTCAAGAAAATGAAATTAGATATTATAAAAAATCAGTGGCTTGATATCGTATTCGAAGGACGTAATAAGATATATGGTGCATATGAGTTAAGAAAATCGAACGGTAAGACGACTGTTAAAGCCCTTATCATAGGTTCGATCATTTTTAGCTTTGCTGTAGCAGCTCCTCTTATTGCTAGTTTTTTACCGGATTCTGGTGAAGATGAAGTAGAAAATAATGTTAAGATTGCGACAGTAAAATTACCTCCTAAAAAAGAGGAAGTTAAACCTAATCAACCACCTCCACCACCTCCACCACCAAAAGTGGATCAGGTGAAGTTCGTAAAACCAGTGGTTGCTAAGGCAAATGAAGTTACTGAAGATCCTCCAAAAATTGAGGAACTTAAAGACAAAAAAGTTGGTTCTGAAACTATCAAAGGAGATCCAGATGCAGTTTTAACTGTTGATGAGCCAGTAGGTACTGGAACTGCTGCAGTAGTTGAAGAAGATAACCAAGTATATAACACGGCTGGTATCGAAGTAAAACCAGATTTCCCAGGAGGAATCGATAAATTCTACAAATTCGTAGGAAACAATTATAAGACTCCAGAAGAAGAAGGTTTAAAAGGTAAAGTTTATGTTACTTTTGTAGTTGAAAAAGACGGTTCATTAACCGACATTAAAGTTTTAAGGGATATCGGTTACGGTACAGGAGCAGAAGCAATTCGTGTTCTTAAAAAATGTCCAAAATGGACTCCTGGCGAGCAAAATGGTAAAAAAGTTAGAGTACTTTACTCTCTGCCTATTACTATTCAATCTGCAGAATAATGTTAAAAGATATGCTTAATAATATTCAGAAGAAATCGCTCAAAGAGCGATTTCTTCTTGTTTTAGGAATACTGTTTTTTTTAATATATCTTGTACTGGGTTTAATGATTATGTTTTGGAAGAAATTACCATTAGATATGGAACCTAAATACAGATATGCTTTTGGAGGCTTGTTGATTGTATATTCCGCAATCCGTTTTCTGAGATTAATTAATTCAAACGCAGAATAATATGTTGAAGTATAGTAAAGTTTTTGTTTTGGTGGCTTTTGTCTTTTTGTTTGCTATGTGCAACCAAAAAAGCAAAAGTGATTCTGATAAGGAAACAATTTTAAAAGGTTCAGTTGATGTTACTGTTGATGAAACGATAAAACCAATTGTTGAAGATCAGGTTGCTGTTTTTGAAGGAACTTATTATGATGCTAAAATTAAAATTAAAGCTAAATCTGAAGGAGAACTGATAAATGATTTGTTAGATCAAAAAGCTAAGGTGGTCATAATTGCAAGAAATTTGACTGAAGATGAATTAAGAAGATTTGAAAAAAGTAAAATTAAACCAAGAGTTACGCCTTTTGCAAAAGATGCTATAGCTTTAATTTCAAATAAGAGCAATAATGATACATTAATTGCGTTGAAAAATGTTATAGATTTTATGCAGGGTAAAGCAGATCCAAAAATTAAAGGACTTGTTTTTGATAATCCAAATTCTAGCACAGTACGTTATATGTTAGAATTGGCCAAAGTAAAAGAGATTCCAAAAAATGGTGTTTTTTCTTTTAAAACAAACGATGAAGTTATTAAATTTGTTTCTGAGAATAATGGAATGATTGGCGTCGTGGGAGTTAATTGGCTGTCTCAGCCTTCTACTAATATGATTGAGACAATAAAGAAAATTAATGTCTTAAGCGTAAAAGGGTTAAATGATGACAAGTATTACAACCCAAGTCAAAATGATTTGGCTGAAGTAAAATATCCTTTGGCACGTGATTTGTTTATCATAAATTGTCAGGGTTATTCTGGATTAGGGATGGGCTTTGCTTCATTCATTGCTGGAGACATTGGGCAAAGAATTGTTTTGAAATCTGGTTTACTGCCTGTCAGAACTCCGGGAAGAAAGCTTAAAATTAGAAATCAAATTATTAATGATAAAGAATAAATTAATTACAACAAAGATGAATAAATTTAAAATTTTTAGTCTTGCTTTAGTTGCTTCTGCCACTGTTGCACAAGCGCAAGATATAAACCAGGCCAAGAAAGCAATTGATGCTGAACAATTTGAGAAAGCGAAATCTTTGCTGAAATCAATCATCAAAGCAAAACCATCTGATGGAGAAGCTAATTTTGTTTTGGGTAACATATATTTAAATCAGGCTATTGTCGATTCTGCTAAAATTTATTACAATAATGGTTTAGCAGCTTCAGACAAGAAAAACTTAAATTATATTGGTTTAGGTCAGTTAGATCTAGATGGTAAAAATACTGCTGCGGCGCAGGCAAATTTTGGTTTGGCTACAAAAGATATGAAACGTAAAGATGTAAATGAGTTTATTTACATTGGTAGAGCTTATATGAATTCTACAAACCCTGATTACACTAATGCTGTTGCGAGTTTAAAGAAAGCTTTATTACTAGAGCCTCAAAATGCAACTGCACTTTTGGCAATTGGTGATGCGTATTATGGAGCAAATAATCAAAATGATGCTTACAAAGCTTACCGTGATGCATTTACTGCTGATCCAACGCTTTTAAGAGCGAAAATGCAATTAGGGGTTTTATTAAAAGGTGCTAAATCATATGACGAAGCTATTAAATCTTTTAATGAGGTTATTGCTATTGATGCTAATTATGGACCAGTTTACAGAGAGTTGGCTGAAACTTATTACAAATGGGCAAGAAACAAACCTTCTACAAGACAGGTGAACTATCAAAAAGCAATTCAAAACTACGAGAAATATTTGAGTCTTACTGATTACTCAATGAACTCTAGAATGCGTCATGCGGATTTCTTGATTTTGGTTGAAGATTATAAAGCTTTAGAAAAAGAAGCTAACAAAATGATCGAATTGGATAAAGTTAATCCTAGAATTTACAGATATTTAGGATATTCGGCTTATGAAAATGGTAATTATGATGTTGCGATTAAATCTTTAGAGGATTACATGAAAGTACCTACTAATAAAGTTATTGCAAAAGATAATTTATATTTAGGATTTGCTAAAATTAAGAAAGGAACTGATGCTGCTGGTGTAGTTGATCCTGCTGCTTTTGATGCTGGTTTAGCTGAAATCAAAAAAGCTGTAGCTGTTGAGCCATTAGCTGTTGAAGATCTTGGAGATTTTGGTAAAGAATTGTTTGGTAAAAAACAATATAACCAAGCTGCTGCAATTTATGAATTGAGTACTACAAATACTGAGCAAAAAAATTACCTAAACGATAATGTATACTATGGTATCTCTTTATACTATGCAAATGCAAATAAAGAAAAAACGGCTATAGATGCTGCCGGTTTAGCTAAAGCTGATGCTGCTTTTGATAGAGTATTGGTTGCTTCTCCAACTTATGATGAGGCTTACTTATACAAAGGAAGAATCAATAACTTATTGGAAAAAGATGATTTAATTATCAAAAACTACCAAGAGTATATTACAAAAACAACTGCAAAAGGTGCTGAAGAATTAGCGAAACCTGCAACAGTTAAAAAAGTTGTAGAGTCGTACAATTCAATCGGTGCTGCTTATGCTAACACTGATAAAGCAAAAGCTATTGAGTATTTCAATAAAAGTTTAGTTTTAGATCCAACTAATGCTTATGCTACTCAATCTGTGAAAGCTTTAAAATAAGATAAATTACTTGTCTAAATATAAAACCGATAGTTCCTTTGAACTATCGGTTTTTTTTGTTCCGTATTTAAATGACTATCTTTGCACTTTAAAATGAAGTAATGTTATCAAAAGAAATACAATTAGAAGTTAATAAGGGTGCTATGTTACCTTTGATGGAAGAGTTTTATACCATTCAGGGAGAAGGTTACCATACAGGTACCGCGGCTTACTTTATTAGAATTGGAGGTTGCGATGTGGGTTGTCACTGGTGTGATGTGAAGGAAAGTTGGAATGCAGAATTACATCCGCCAACGAGTGTTGATTTAATTGTGAAAAATGCTTCAAGCTATGCTGATACTGTTGTAATTACAGGTGGAGAGCCTTTAACATGGGACATGAGTTTGTTGACACAGCAATTAAAAGATAAAAATTTAAAAGTTCATATTGAAACATCAGGTGCTTATCCGCTTTCGGGAACTTGGGACTGGATTTGTCTTTCTCCTAAGAAAAATAAATTGCCTACTCAAACCGTATATGATAATGCACATGAGTTAAAAGTAATTATTTACAATAAACATGATTTTATCTTTGCAGAAGAACAAGCAGAATTGGTAAACGATAATGCAATTTTATTTCTTCAGCCAGAATGGAGTAAAAAAGAAGAAATGACGCCTTTAATTGTTGATTATGTAATGAACAATCCAAAATGGCGAGTTTCACTTCAGACGCATAAATATTTGAATATTCCTTAAATAGAATAAAAAAATCTCTTCAACTGAAGAGATTTTTTTGTTTGTAAGCCTGTGTAAAAAGAAACAACTTTATTTATTTCCAGTTTTTGTATTTCTTTAAAGTAGTAATGTGTGCCAAATGATGATTTCCATGCCAGGCATAGGTTCCGATAATTTGTTTAATTTGATATTCAGAATTATTTTCCGGATGGATAAATGATTTTTCTAGATCAGTTTCTGATAAATTTTTCATTATAAAAGCTAAACGGTAATGTAATCCCTCCAGTAAACTTAATGTTGGCAGAATTGGCATTTCTAAATTATCTGGTAATTCAGACCATAAGGTTTCATTATACGCTTTTATCACAGGATTATTTTCGGTCAAAGCCCATTTAATTCGAATGAAACAATTCATATGGCTTTCGGCACAATGATGAATTACTTGACGAACCGTCCATCCGCCATGACGATAAGGTGTGTCTAATTTTTCATCACTCAAATGAAGCGTTTCTTTTTTGAGCCTTTCAGGAAAAGATTCGATTTCGGCAATTCTGTCAGAAATGTATTCAGGCGTATACGCTTTCGGTGCTTCAAATTTTCCAATCGGAAATTTTAATTTCTCTAAATCTAATTCTTCCATAATAGTCGATTGATATTTTTAAATTGAAAGTCGGGCTAAATAATCGTAATGGTCACCTTCTAAAACAAGCTCACATTTTAGCCCATTCGAAATAGCAGCATTTTGCAAAGTGTTATAGTCAAGATATAACCAGTCAAAAGGCTCTTCTTTTTCTCCTTTATATGAAATATTAAATATTAATTCACCATAGTAATCATTATTAGACGGAATCCATTTTCCGCCGTCTTCATCTTCATCAAACATATAAATAATATCGGAGCTATCCAGTAATATTTGTCCATTTGGATTTAAAAGTGATTTTAATTTTGATAGATATTTATTGCAATTGTCTAATTTTCCAAAAATTCCGACGCCATTCATTAATAATATAATCGTGTCAAATTTTGCTCCGTCAAAATCTAATATATTTTGAACTTTTGCATTTTTAACACCACGAAGTTTACAAGTTGCAATTGCATTTTCAGAAATATCAATGGAAGTAACCTCTAAATTACGATCGTTTTGCAATGTCAGACTATGGCTTCCTGCTCCGCAACCCACATCTAAGATTTTTCCATTCGCAAGTTGTAATGCTTTTTGTTCTAGTTTTGGCATTTCATTATAGGAACGAAATAAATAATCGACACTCATCTCGTCTTCTTCAGAAATAGAAGTTTCGGTTATTATATCTTCAGGTGAATTATTGGTTTGAAAATCATACATAGCTTTTCCAAAAAGATCTTTCATGGTAATTTAGTTCAAAGTTTAAGGTTTCAAGTTTAAAGTTGTTTAATTTTGCAGATCAACTTTAAATTTTAAACTTGAAACAAATTTTAAATAACTTAAATAAGTTAGCCAAAGATAAGCATATCGAAAATAAAAAGTATTTCGATAAGTTGAAAAAGAAACAGCCGAAGAATTTAGATTACGTCATGCAGGATTTGCATAATGCAGAATTTAAAAAAACGGATTGTCTACAATGCGCCAATTGTTGCAAAACTACCGGGCCCTTGTTTACTTTGGCAGACATCGAAAGAATTTCTAAATCCTTCAGGCAAAAACCACAACAATTCATCGAACAGTATCTTCGTATTGATGAAGATAAAGATTATGTCTTAAAAAGTGTTCCCTGTACTTTTCTGGACAGTGAAAATTACTGCATGATTTATGATGTGCGTCCAAAAGCCTGTAGAGAATTTCCGCATACAGATCGTAAAAAGTTTCATCAAATTGCGGACCTAACACTTAAAAATGTTGCTATTTGCCCTGCGGCTTATAATATAGTAGAAGAAATGAAAAAGAAATTGCCGCTTTGAGAATTTAAAAATTTTGTAATTGTTTTTCGGAACAATTCTTTTTTGTTTTTTTAAATGTATTTTTGAACATACTGAAAAACCAGAGTACGGAATAAATCATTAATCAGATAATCATCAATTTGAACTTAGAATATTTTATAGCCAAAAGGCTTATTACTGCGAAAGATTATAAAAGCAGTATTTCGGCACCTATTATCAAAATTGCTATTTCGGCTATTGCTATTGGTATTATTATGATGTTAGTTTCGGTGGCAACAGGAATTGGACTGCAACAAAAAATACGAGATAAGGTTTCTGCTTTCAATGGTCAGATTATTATTTCGAACTATGATAACAATAATTCAGAAGTAACGCTCATTCCGATTTCTAAGAAACAGGATTTTTACCCAAATTTCAAATCAGTTTCTGAGGTTAGCCATATTCAGGCGGTGGCAAGTAAGGCTGGAATTATAAGAACTGAAAATGCTTTTGAAGGTATTATTTTCAAAGGGGTAGGTGCAGATTACGATTGGAATAATATAAAAGAATATTTGGTTGAAGGGAGATTGCCTGATTTCACGAAAGAAATAAATGAAGATGTTATAATTTCTCGGTTTCTTGCTGATAGGCTTAATTTGAAAGTGGGTGATGAGTTCAATACTTTCTTTATTAAGGAAGAGCAAGGGAAAATGCCTAATAGCCGCCGATTTAAAATTGCGGGTATTTTTAATTCGGGGTTTCAGAATTTCGATGCTACATATATTATAGGAGATATTCGTCATATTCAAAGAATAAATAAATGGACACCTGATCAAATTGGGGCTTTTGAGGTTTTTGTAAAGGACTTCAATAATATTAAAGCAACCGGAAATGAGATTTACGATCAAACATCATCTAGTTTAGATACTAAAACAATAATTGAAAAGTATAGTTATATTTTTGACTGGCTACAACTTTTTGATTTTAATATAATTGTCATTCTGGCTGTAATGATTCTGGTTGCGACTATTAACATGGTTGTTGCTTTACTAGTTCTTATTCTAGAGCGAACACAAATGATTGGAATACTAAAAGCACTGGGTGCTAATAACTGGACAGTTCGTAAAATATTTTTATACAATGCATTTTATCTCATAATAAGAGGACTCTTCTGGGGGAACTTAATTGGTATTTCATTATTGTTAATTCAGCAGCAATTTGGAGTCATCCATTTAAATCCCGAAAACTATTATGTTAATGTAGCGCCGGTATACATTAATTGGGTTTATATAATACTACTGAATTTACTAACTGTTACGGTTTGTTTTCTGGTATTATTAATTCCGTCCTATATTATAACCAGGATCTCACCCGTAAAAGCAATTCGGTTCGATTAAATTTAAAACATAACAATTCCAAGCCTGACAAGTTCTTAGAACCTGTCGGGTTTGTTTTTTTTGTACATGATTAATAAGTATGAATTTCTACTTTAATATATAAGAAGGATTTTTTAGAGAAGAATTAATATTTTAATCAGGAGCTATTTCCTGCTGTCCTTCCAATCTTTTGTGGTGTCCCGAGGCTTCGGGGCCACCACAAAAGGATTTCCTTCCGTCCCGAAGCGTCGGGATCGGGACTATCGGGGCTAAGGGGGTTGTTTTCAAAAGAAGTATTACTTATAATATAGTATAAGAAAAAGCAGAAGAAAGCGACTTTGTGTCTTAGTGTCTTTGTGGCAAAGCTAAAAAAGAGGGTAAGTAGATATGTTGTAAAGTTCTCAGCAAAGAGTGTATTGTTGTGTGAAGTCCATAAAAATAGGGTATCTGGAAATAAAAGAATTGAGAGAAATACAAACTCTACAGAATATTCTTATAAATGATAAAAAACTTCAAAAGCTAAGCTTTGCGTTATCAGAGTGTTAAGAAAAAGTTTTAAAAAAGATCAAAAAAACTCATAGGAAAAGCTTGCAGAACTCAATAAAGGTGCTACTTTTGCACCCGCAACAGCGATAGACGTTCCCTGAAATACTGACAAGCATTAGAATCCAAACGAAAAAATATTTTCAAAAAA
>NZ_JAVDXR010000010.1:0-181165 GCF_031458035.1 Flavobacterium aquidurense | reverse complement strand
CTAAACTATTTTGATAACAGAAGTACAAATGCTTCGGCAGAATCCTTTAATGCAAAAATAAAAGCATTTAGAAGCCAATTTAGAGGAGTAAGAAATATAGACTTCTTCTTATTTAGGTTATCGAATCTTTTTGCCTAATCCCCAACTTTTGCGCATGATCCATTGTATTGATCCTCTGAATGAATTGTACGAGAGGAAGCTGTATAGCTTCAGTTTTACAAGATTTGAATTATTGTGCATTTCAGAAAATAGTGGAGCAAAAAAAACTCCCTAATATCTTAAGGAGTTTCTTGGTGGGCGATGAGGGGTTCGAACCCCCGACCCCCTCGGTGTAAACGAGGTGCTCTGAACCAGCTGAGCTAATCGCCCTATTTTACTAGGTTGCTATCATTTCGTGATTGCGAGTGCAAATATACGCTAGTTTTTGAGTTCTGCAAAGAAAACACACTAAAAATTTAAAGTTTTTTTAATGTGTTTTCTATCTTGTTGGGGTAGAATTTGTTATGATCGTAAATTTTTAGGTTAAATTTCTATTTTGATAGCGACGGAATGTTCCTGTAGATATAATCGCTGTGTTTTCCGGTGAAAGATTTTTCCAACTCATCAAAAAAAAGTATCGGCATCTTTGTCATTGGGCCAGGTTGTTTTAATAAGTTCGTCTATTTTTTTTACTGGATTTTTATAAATCTGCCAAAGAATCATAGAAAAACGCTTCCCTAAATCAGTACTGGTAGAACCCCACCAATGTCTAAAATGGTTGATAAGCTTTTATAAACGGATCTTTGAATGTTATTTTTTCATTGAATTCTTTTACATTTTTTCCTTTTCCGGCCATATTCATCTGTGATTTTCGAATGTAACAATCATTGGTTTTTTGGTTTGGTCTTTATAATGGATTTCACCAACAGAAGTAATGCTTTGGTAGATTTCATCTAAATGAATGGGAGTGTAAAATTTATCATATTTTTTAAAGAAGGCAGTTCTGGCTTTTTCGGCTGGCCAGGCCTTTTTAACCAATTCATCGCTGACTCCGTTTGCTTTAAATTTAAATCATTAAATATTAAATAGTTGTGATTTAAATGTGAATTTTAAAACTCATTTTCAGCTGCATTTAACTTTCTTTATTTAACGGGAGTTCGGCCACCACAAAAGTACTTCCGCCTACATAAATGAAATCATTTTTTGTAGCTTTTTTCTTTGCGCTTAAAAAAGCTTTTTCCACCGATTCATATTTTTCTCCCATTAAATTGTACTTTTTGGCTGTATCTTGCAGTATTTCAGTACTTAGTCCCCTGGACGAATCGGGTCTGCAGAAATAGTACTGTGCTTTTTTTGGGAATAGGGGCAAAATCGAATCCAGATCTTTATCGTTCACAACGCCTAAAACAATATGGAGATTTTCAAAAGTTTCTTTCTGAATCTGATTCATTACAACTGCTAACCCGTGTTTGTTGTGGGCTGTGTCACAAATGATTTTTGGATTTTCTTCAAGTTGCTGCCATCTTCCTTGTAAACCAGTATTTATAACGACTTTCAATAAACCGTTTTTTAGATTTTCATCTGAAACTTTGAAGCTAGTTGTAGCATTCAAAATACTAATCGTCTGCTGAACCGTTTTTTTATTGTGAAATTGATAATCTCCAATTAAATCCGAAGGAAAAACTTCTGAAATTAAATCAGCAGCAAAATAAATTGGCGCTCTTTTGTCTTCGGCTTTAGCCAAAAATACAGGCTGTGTTTCCGAAGTATATTCTCCAATAACAACAGGAATATTTGATTTTATAATCCCGGCTTTTTCACCTGCAATTGCCGCGGGAGTATTTCCTAAAAACTGTGTATGATCTAAATCGATGTTGGTAATGACCGAAACTAAAGGGGTGATAATATTGGTAGCATCTAATCGTCCCCCTAAGCCAACTTCAATAATCGCAATATCTACTTTCTCTGAAGCAAAATAATCGAATGCCAAACCAACAGACATTTCGAAGAAACTCATATCATTTGCTTCAAAAAAGGTTTTGTGTTTTTCAATAAAATTACAAACAAAATCTTCCGAGATTTCTTCACCGTTAATTTTAATCCGTTCTCTAAAATCTTTTAAATGCGGCGAAGTGTACAAACCAACTTTATATCCGGCTTCTTGTAAAACGGATGCTAACATATGCGAAGTCGATCCTTTGCCATTGGTTCCCGCAACATGAACGCATTTTAGTCTATCTTGCGGATTATCAAGATGTGCCGCCAATAGTTTAATATTGGTTAAATCTTCTTTGTAAGCCGAAGCGCCCTGAAGTTGGTACATCGGAAGCTGATTAAACATCCAGTTGGTGGTTTCCTGATAATTCATGTAATTGGGATAAAATAGTTGTTGATTGAAATAATTTTCGTTTTTTTTAGTTTTATATGAGAGCGAAAATTATCTTTATTGCAAATTTCAAATATTTTTTAGAATTAATTATTAAAAACCAGAATTAATATATGTTTAGTTTTATTCAATTACAGACAGATACCATTACAAACGCCGCATCTAACGTAGTTATCGAAAAAATTGCACCAAATACTGAAATCTCAGTTTTAGGATTTATCTTAAAAGGAGGTTTTTTCCTTATTCCAATCGCTATTTTATTGTTTTATACTTTTTACGTAATTATAGAGCGTTACTTATACATCAGTAAAGCCTCGAAAATTGATAGCCGATTAATGCAGGATGTAGGTGATAAATTAAATGCTGGAAATATTGAATTAGCCAGAACAATTGTTGAAAGAAGCGATACTGCTGCAGCAAATATTTTGAAAGAAGGTGTTCTGGTTATCGGAAGACCAATTGCAGAGATTGAATCGAACATGGACCGTGCCGCTGATATTGAAATCGGTGAAATGGAAAGACGTTTAGGTCATCTTGGACTAATTGCAGGTATTGCACCAACGCTGGGTTTCATCGGAACAATTTCCGGAGTTATCAAGATTTTCTACAGTATTTCGGTTACAGAAAATATTAGTATTGGGAATATTTCCGGAGGTTTATATGAGAAAATGATCAGTTCTGGTTCTGGGTTAATTGTGGGTATTATTGCTTACAGTGCTTACCACTTGCTGAACGGAAAAATTGATGATTTTGCTTTAAAAATTCAGAAACAAATTTTAGAATTTGTCAATATAATTCAAAGAGCATAAGGTATGTCTATTAAGAGAAAAAGAAGATTTCATGCCGAAGTGGCGACTTCATCGTTAAGTGATATTATGTTTTTCTTGCTGTTGTTTTTCCTTATTATCTCAACGCTTGCAAACCCGAATGTTATTAAAATGACTTTGCCAAAAGCGAAATCAAATGAAAAAACAAACAAACAGCTGATCAGTTTATCAGTTACAGAAGATAAAAAATTCTATATCGACAAAGAACCAGTTGATTTCGAAAATCTGGAAACCAGTTTAATGTCAAAAATAGGAACAGATAAAGATCAGACAGTTGTCGTTCGAATTCCATTTAACCTTCAGGTACAGGATTTAGTTGATGTATTGCAGATAGGAGTGAGGAACAATTTAAAGTTCGTGATTGCTACCAGTCCGAAGTAAAATTATCATCAGGGCGTGACCACAATAAAAAAATGGGCCAATCAGCATAACGTTGATTCGCCCATTTTTTTATTCCGGTCGGGCTATCCGCGCTACTTCGGTAGCCAGCTACTATCCCTCACGCGGAAAAAGAGAGAATAGAGTGAAGAATATAGAATATAGAATAAAGAGTATAGATGCAAGAAGCAAGAGTATAGAAGCAAGAGTATAGAAAAAGGAGTATAGAAAAAGGAGTATAGAAAAAGGAGTATAGAAAAAGGGGGTAGATAAAGAAAAAGTAACCACAAAGTATGTCATTGCGAGGAACGAAGCAACCTCACTAGAATAAGCAACCCAATCTTGCCATTCTGAACAGGAATCTCCGAAATTAATTCCTCAAAGTAAAGTAACCACAAAGTATGTCATTGCGAGGAACGAAGCAACATCACTTAGTATGTAACACAATCTTGTCATTCCGAGGAACGAGGAATCCCCGCAAGTAACTCCGCAAAGAAAAGCCAATCTTTGTCGAGCTTCTTGCGGGGATTCCTCGTTCCTCGGAATGACAAACTAAACAAATAAAACATAAAAAAGGCTTTCTGAAATATGTCAGAAAGCCTTTTTTCTATTATTGTTAGTGAGATTGATTCTTTCCTCGCAATGACAAGATTGTGTTCTAATTCAAACTAAAATTATATATAATTTGACCTATTTGTTTTGCTGCTGCATTCTCATCAGGAGACCATTTCGTATTCATTGCGGCAATTTTCGCTTGCTCTAATAAACAACTTGCTGTATTGGTCGTCCCTTTTATTCCTGCCCTTGCACTTATAGTTTTTCCGTTTTGGTCTACTGTAACTTCGACAACTACTTTTCCTTCTTCGTTACAAGTATATTTAGGTGCAGGCTTCGATAATGCTTTTCGTCCGTTTAAAGAATATCCTGTGCCGCCACCAGAACCACCGCCGCTTCCTGCTCCATAACCGCTTCCTGTGCCAATACCATTTCCGGTTCCGTTTCCTCCGCCTGTTCCGCCACCAGAACCTCCGGTGCCGTAATAGCCATTAGAATTTAAACTTCCACCTGCTTTTCCTTTGTTACCGGCAACTTTATCGTCGCCATCACCACCTTTATTTGATCCTTTCATAATGCTCGATAAAGCATCGTTTGTTGAGTTTGAAACTTTTGGTTTTTCAGGAACGGGTTTTGTTTCGGGTTTTACAACTGGTGTGGCTTTTTTTGGTTTTTCCTTTACTGGAATAACGACATCGTTAACATCATCGGTTGTATTTTCTTGAGTTATGATTGCTTCGTCAGGAGCTGATTTTGCAGGAGTCGCTTTTGCTTCGTTTTTTACATTTAAAACTTCGCTTTTATAATTTGCTCCGGAACCTAAATCACTGTCGCCAAAATTCACGGTTACACCGCCACCGCCGCCACCGCCATCAGCAAGTGCGACATTGTTTTCCGGATTATATGGAGGCCAAAAACGTATGAAAAATAACAGTAATAAAAAGGCAGCATAAATTGCTGTCGTTATGAGTAGTGATTTCTTTTTGTCTGAAGAATCCGTAGAAGTCATTTTGATTCTGAATTTTGTATTGTATCTTATTAAAAACGTTTAAAAGTAGTAAAAATTGTTTAGAATCAAAGAAGGAATTTAACCGCAAGATTCGCTAAGGTTTACGCAAGGTTCGCTAACTTATTTCCCGCAAAGTCGCGAAGTCGCAAAGTTTTTCTTTTTTAAGTTTTTCTTTGCGCTTCTGCGCCTTTGCGAGATTAAAAACAAAAGCTATGCGTATGTTTTTTTCACGCAGATTTGGCGGATTTTAGCAGATTTAATTTTAAAATAGATCTGCGAAAATCTGCTTAAATCTATTTTAAATCTGCGTGAAATTCTAACCACAAGCCAAAATCTGCTCAATCTGCCAAATCTGCGTGAAAAAATTAATCGCAAAGCATGAAATCTTTTAATCATTAAAATCTGTGGCAAAAAAAAAACGAGCCAAAGATAACTTGGCTCGTTTAAAAGAAGAGTGTAAAAAATATTACACTAATTGTTTCAATGCAATCTCAAAAGCAGTTGCACTTATATTTGTTTTTGATGGATTCAAAGCGTGAGCCTTAACAATCGCATTTTTTATAATTTCTGAAGTATCATTAAAGATCGCCTCATCCGTCATTTGAACTTTTTTCTCCATGAAATAAGCAAAAACTCTCGCCATTCCGCAGTTTGAAATAAAATCCGGAATCAAACTTACTTTATGATCAACTTCTTCCATGATTGGTCCGAAGAAAATTGCTGCGTCGGCGAAAGGAACATTCGCACCACAAGAAATAACTTCTAATCCGTTTGCAATTAAGCTGTCAATCTGAGTTTGTTGTACCAATCTTGAAGCAGCACAAGGAGTGAAAATTTCAGCACCAATAGTCCAGATTTTAGAATTGATTTCTTCAAACGGAATCATATTATCCGCAACCAATTTATTTCCGTCCTTATTTAAAAACAACGTTCTGATTTCTTCAAAAGAAAAACCATCTTCGTTGATTAATCCACCATCACGATCAATAATTCCGATTACTTTGGCTCCCATTTCGGCTAAATAAAAAGCTGCTGCAGATCCAACATTTCCAAATCCCTGAACAATGGCTTTTTTACCTTTAATGTCACCACCGTAAGTATTGTAGAAATGACGAACAGCTTCAGCAACGCCATAACCTGTAATCATATCAGCAACAGTATATTTTCTGGTTACATCCGGAGAGAATTTTGGATTTTCAATAACCTTGATAACACCTTGACGCAATTGACCAATTCTGTTGATTTTATCAGCTTCAGTGGGTTTAAAATGTCCGTTAAAAACACCTTCCTGCGGATGCCAGACACCACATTCTTCTGTCATCGGAATAACTTCGTGAATTTCATCAACATTCAAATCTCCACCTGTACCGTAGTAACTTTTTAACAATGGTGAAACTGCCTTATACCAACGTTGTAAAACACCTTTTTTACGAGGGTCGTTCGGGTCAAAATTAATTCCTGATTTTGCACCTCCAATAGCAGGTCCGGAAACTGAAAATTTAACTTCCATTGTTTTTGCCAATGACAAAACTTCATTCATATCCAAGCCTTTTCTCATTCTCGTTCCACCTCCTGCGGCTCCTCCACGAAGTGAATTAATTACTGTCCAACCTTCAGCTTCTGTTTCAGAATCTTTCCAGTTAAAAACAATTTCAGGTTCTTTATTTTCAAATTGCTGTAATAAATCTTTCATTTTGTTGTGATATGTTTATTTTGTGTAAAAGTATAAAATAGAATAATGCGAATAATGTATTTTTCAGCAATTTTATTTAAAGAAAAAAAATAAAGCCGAAAACATAACGTTTTCGGCTTTGAGATTTTTAAGAAATCAGGAGATTATATTCCTAATAAATGCTTTTTTAAAGTATCGTCAACTGGTTTATCTGAAAGCCAGATTCCGAATAATGCTTTTTTGAAATCAAATCCTGGGATTTTTCCTTTTACAACATCATTTTTAATCACATTAATAGTTTGATCAAGCGGGTTGTATGCCAGAATAAAAACATCTTTTTCTGTAATGGCATCACTTAATAACGATTTAAATTGCTCGATTCTGGGACGTAGTTCCTCAAGATTACTTCCTGCAGATTTTTCAAAACCAGTATTCATTGCTTTGGTCAATTTATTTGAAGAAACCATAGATGAAGTAATTTCGATACGAATTGCCATCTCTGTGTCACTATCAATAATAAATTTTGGGTCCTGGCTTAATTGTGATAAATACAAGGCCTGAACGTAAACTTCTAACCACATTTTTGATCTGCCACCGGCACCATTTAATTGTAACGTTTTTTTTTGAAATTCAATTTTTCTGGGAACAGTTACGCCATTTACTTCTAATTGAGTTTGGGCTGAGACTGTAGAAAATTGTAAACTTAAAAGCATTGTAAGTACAAATAAAATCTTTTTCATAAGCTGTCAATATTATAATTTTTAGCCAAAAATAATGTTAATTTCTCAATATTCAGGTGTTTTTCAAGGTGTTTTTTTAATCAAATTTTGTGATATTTTCACCGTATGAGATTAATAATCAATTTAGTAAGAGTTGTTTTACGTAGTTTTACCGGGTTGTGTAGCTGTTTTCAGAATTTATGAAGCAATAATTCTCACAAACTTTTGATTTGTGCTGTTTTTATCTGCAATTTTATTCTTAAATTTTAGAGAAATCATTGCTAAGTTGTTGTCTCTTGCCTTAAATTTCAATATTATTACGAAAACGTTATCGTAATTATTGCTGATCTATTAATTTTATATGCATGCATTGTTAATTTGCCATTTAAAATTTATCTTTGAAAGCCATTTTCAACAAAAAAAGGCAAGGAAAAACAAAATAAACCACTGACTTGACTAAAATGCCTGCATTTTGGTTTCAAAAAAACAATAAAATAAATTACTACTATGGATTTCAATCTTACTGAAGAGCATTTAATGATTCAACAAGCCGCCCGAGATTTTGCACAAAACGAATTGTTGCCAGGTGTTATTGAACGTGACGAAAAACAAATTTTTCCGACCGAACAAGTAAAAAAAATGGGACAACTTGGATTTATGGGAATGATGGTTGATCCGAAATATGGAGGAAGTGGATTAGATGCTATTTCATATGTAATTGCTATGGAAGAAATCTCAAAAATTGACGCATCTGCTTCTGTAGTAATGTCTGTAAATAACTCTTTAGTTTGTTGGGGTTTACAAGAGTACGGGACCGAAGAACAAAAACAAAAATATTTACCAGGTCTGGCTTCAGGAGAAATTCACGGTGCTTTTTGTTTAAGCGAGCCTGAGGCGGGAAGTGATGCAACTTCACAAAAAACAACAGCGATTGATATGGGTGACCATTATTTGGTAAACGGAACAAAAAACTGGATTACAAATGGTAACACGGCTTCTGTTTATTTGGTAATTGCGCAAACGCATCCGGAAAAAAAGCATAAAGGAATTAATGCTTTGATTATGACTAAAGATATGCCAGGGTTTTCGATCGGGCCAAAAGAACAAAAAATGGGAATCCGTGGTTCTGATACGCACTCTTTGATGTTTAGTGATGTAAAAGTTCCAAAAGAAAACAGAATTGGAGAAGATGGTTTCGGATTTAAATTTGCGATGAAAACTCTTGCAGGCGGCCGTATCGGAATTGCTTCTCAGGCTTTAGGAATTGCTTCCGGAGCTTATGAATTGGCTTTGAAATATTCGAGAGAACGTAAAGCTTTCGGAACAGAAATATGCAATCATCAGGCTATCGCTTTTAAATTGGCAGATATGGCTGTGAATATCGAAGCAGCTCGTCATTTATGTATGAAAGCAGCTTGGGATAAAGATCAGGGTAAAAATTACGACGTAAGTGGGGCAATGGCGAAATTATTTGCTTCGCAAGTTGCCATGGATACTGCAGTTGAGGCTGTTCAGATTCACGGTGGTAACGGTTACGTAAAAGAATATCATGTAGAACGTTTCATGCGTGATGCAAAAATTACTCAAATTTATGAAGGAACATCTGAAATTCAGAAGATTGTAATTTCTAGATCAGTTATTGCAGGATAATTATTATGCTGTTTTTATAATTAAAACCCTTTCAGCTTTTTTAGCTTTGAAAGGGTTTTTTTACGATTATTTTTTTTACTTTTCAGAGGTTTATGCTTTAAATCAATCATTTACTTCTTGAAGATTATTAACGCAATTCTATTCTTATGAAAAAACTTTATTTTCTCCTTCCATTTTTTTTATTGGCTTGCAAATCGAATACTTCGCCAGTAAACAATAAGAATGCTTCGTCACCAGAAAAAACAGTATCGATTAGTTATAAGGTAGAGCAATCTGAAGTTTCCGATTTTCTGAAGTATCTTTCTTCTGATGAATTAGAAGGTAGGGATACAGGAAGTAAAGGCATTGAAAAAGCGGCTGTTTTTTTAGAAGATTTTTTCAAGAAGAATCATGTAAAACCTTATTTTAAATCCTATCGCGATACACTTACTAATTTCAAAACATCAGCTTATAACATTGTTGGTGTATTAGAAGGAACAGATCCGGATCTTAAAAAGGAGTTTGTTGTTTTAAGTGCGCATTATGATCATATTGGTTTAGAAAAAAAAGAACAGCCTGACGTTATTTTTAATGGAGCCAATGATGATGCTTCTGGTGTTACGGTTGTGGCACAAATGGCAAAATATTTTGCCGAAACTAAATCGAACAAACGCAGTATTCTTTTTGTGTTTTTTGCCGGAGAAGAAAAAGGTTTATTAGGTTCTAAAAGTTTAGTTCCGAAACTTCAAAAGCTTAATTTCAATTTATATACCCAATTGAATATTGAAATGGTTGGTGTGCCAATGAAAAGAGATTTTCTGGCCTACGTAACAGGTTTTGATAAGTCGAATATGGCTGAGAAAATTAATGAGTATACAGGTAAAAACACTATTGGGTTTTTACCTAAAGAAGCCGAATATAAATTATTCTACAGATCTGATAATTATTCTTTTTACGAAGCCTTCAAAAAGCCTTGCCAGTCTATAAGTACTTTTGATTTTGAAAATTATGATTTCTATCATCATGTTTCTGACGAATTTAAAGTAATGGATATTCCACATATGACTTCATTTATTCAAGAATTATTGCCGGCTGTAACGCAAATTTCATCGACGCCGACTGAAGAAATTACGATGAAATAATAATCTTTCTTTTTATTGGATTTGCTTATTTTTGCGTCATGAAAAATATTATTGTTACAGGAACGAGTAGAGGAATCGGATATGAATTGGCTTTGCAATTCGCAAATGCCGGTCATCAGGTTTTGGCTATTTCAAGAAAAATACCTCAGGCACTTTTAGAACATCGAAATGTGACTTGCCTCTCAGTTGATTTGGCAGATGAAAGTAGTTTGGATGTTGTAAGTGATTTTCTTTCATCAACATGGAAAAAAGTTGATGCAGTAGTGCATAATGCCGGTGCGTTATTGTTGAAACCTTTTGCAGAAACTACTCAGGCCGATTTTGAAAGTATTTATAAAGTGAATGTTTTTGCTGTTGCGAATCTTACCAGAATTTGTTTGCCATATCTTCAAAAAGGGAGTCATGTTGTAACAATCAGTTCGATTGGCGGCGTAAGAGGAAGTCTTAAATTTGCTGGATTGGCGGCTTACAGTTCAAGTAAAGGAGCTGTTATTACATTGACTGAATTACTTGCAGAAGAATATAAAGAAAAAGGAATATCATTTAACGTTCTGGCATTAGGTTCTGTTCAGACAGAGATGTTAAATGAAGCGTTCCCGGGTTATCAGGCACCAATTTCAGCTGAAGGAATGGCGACTTATATTTATGATTTTACTTTGAATGGGAATAAATATTTTAATGGAAAAGTATTAGAGGTATCTTCTACAAACCCTTAATTAATAATTATCTTGAGCGATACATTAGCTAAATATATACCTGAACATGCTGTAAAGCCTGTTTTTGATTTGATTGTTGCCAATCAGGTTCATCTTAAAATCGTCAATGAGCGCCAGACGCGCCATGGCGATTACAGGCGTGGGCATACTGGTAAGCATGAAATTACGGTAAATGCAAGTTTAAATAAGTATCGGTTTTTGATGACTTTAATTCATGAGATTGCACATTTGGTTGCTTTTGAAAAGTTTGGACGAAACATAAAACCGCATGGAGATGAATGGAAATTTACTTTTCAACGTTTGATGGTTCCGTTTATCAGACCTGAGATTTTCCCCGGGCAGCTACTTCCATTATTAGCGAGACATTTTAAGAATCCATCTGCAAGTAGCGATACTGATACGACTTTGTCCTTAGCGCTGAAGCAATACGATGCGCAAAACGATAAAAACTACGTCTTTGAGATTCCATACGGAAGTGTTTTCAGAATTAAAAATGGCAAAATATTTAAGAAATTGGCCGTCCGAACAAAACGTTTCGAATGTATCGAAATAAGTTCCGGCAAAACCTATCTTTTTAATCCAAATGCTGAAGTGGAATTGATTAATATTAATGAGAAATTCTAATAAAAGGAAATTCCAATCTTTTAAAAACTCCAAATTCCAACTTTAAAAAAACATAAAAAGTAAATTCCAAATACCAACCTTTGCAGTTTGGAATTTGGAATTCTTTTATTGGAATTTAAAAAGCTTCTAGCCTTTCAAATAAGCTTCTCTTACTTTTTTAAACAGATTTGAAGAGTAAACAAATTTAACGATGTCTTTGTTATCAGTTCTAAAGATTTCCTCTTTAGTTCCCTGCCAGGCTTTTACACCTTTTTTTAGAAATACAATATTCTCACCAATTTCCATTACCGAATTCATATCGTGAGTATTGATTACAGTCGTAATATTATATTCTTCCGTAATTTCCTTAATCAGGTTATCTATTAGGGTAGAAGTATTTGGGTCTAAACCAGAGTTAGGTTCATCACAAAACAAATACTTGGGATTATTTACAATAGCACGGGCAATAGCCACACGTTTTTGCATTCCTCCAGAGATTTCTGAAGGCAGTTTTTTATGCGCATCAACTAAGTTTACTCTTTCCAGAACAAAGTCAACACGTTCTTTAATTTTGGCTCTATTGTCGTTGGTAAACATTTTTAAAGGAAAAGCCACATTTTCTTCAACAGTCATTGAATCGAATAAAGCACTTCCCTGAAACACCATTCCGATTTCAGTTCGTAGTTCTCTTTTTTCATCCGGATTTAAATCAGAATAAACGCGTCCGTCAAATTCAATAGTTCCTGAATCAGGAGTATGAATTCCTAATAGACTTTTTAATAAAACTGTTTTTCCAGATCCACTTTGTCCAATAATCAAATTGGTTTTTCCAGTTTCAAAAACGGTCGAAACGCCTTTTAAAACTTTACTGTCGCCAAATGATTTTTCTAAGTTTTTTACTTCGATCATTATCCTAATAATAATTGAGTTAATATATAATTAAAAAGAATAATACAAACAGATGTCCACACAAATGATACTGTACTTGCTTTACCCACTTCAAGTGCGCCACCTTTCATATAATATCCGTGAAAAGATGGAATCGTTGCCAATAACATTGCGAAAATTAAAGTTTTGATGAAAGCGTATGTAATATGAAAAGGAATAAAATCCATTTGGGCACCCTGAATAAAATCCTGGCTAGTCGAAAACCCACCATATGCACAAGCAAGCCATCCGCCAAAAACGCCCAAAAACATACTAATCCCGATGACAAAAGGATACATTAATAAGGCTACTATTTTTGGGAAAACAAGATAGTTTAATGAATTAACACCCATAACTTCTAAAGCATCAATTTGTTCTGTAACGCGCATTGTTCCAATACTTGAAGTGATGTAAGATCCCATTTTTCCGGCCATAATTACCGAAATAAAAGTAGGGGCAAACTCCAGGATTACAGATTGACGTGTAGCAAAACCAATTAAATATTTTGGAATTAAAGGATTTGTTAAGTTAAGTGCTGTTTGAATGGCTACAACTCCTCCGATAAAAAAAGAGATAAAGCAAACGATGCCAAGAGAGTCGATTATTAAATCATCGATTTCTTTGAAAATTAATTTTTTCATAACAGACCATTTTGTCTGTTTATTGAAAATTTCTTTCAACATTAAAAAATATCTTCCTATTTGAGATAAATAACGAATTAGCATCATAATTTTTGAAATATTGGCTAAGGTAAAAAGAAGTTATGAGTTTTGGGTTATGAGTTATTGATTTTCGGCTGTTTTCCGAATCAAATTAACTTTTCTTTCATTTTCTGAAAACGATAATTTCTAATGAATTTCGCTTGTTCAGGTGTAACTAACAAAGGTGTTTTTGCTTTTTTAGCTTTCCAGAATCCTCTGATATAATCTAAAAACAAAAAAGGTTTTTTCTTCATCATGGCAAGTTTTGCCGAAGCAATTGCTGTAATCCAGAAACCGTAACCTAAGGTGTAAAAAGCTTCTCCTTGTTTGTAACGTGCTGTTTTGTTGTAATTTGCACCAGTTGGTTTAAGGTGTTTTACGTGTAACGATTCGTCTGTAACTATTTTCCAGTCGTAATATTTACAGAGTAATTCGTCAACGGTGTCCCAGCCCATGGCAGGTTTTAATCCTCCAATTTGCTTGAAAGTTTCGGCACGGTAAGCTTTTAATGCACCACGAATATGGTCTTTATCGGTTAAGTTTTCTAAAACCCAATCACCATTTTTTTCGATATAACAAAATCCTCCTGCCATTCCGACTTTTGGATCGGCTTGAAAATGTTTGATAATCGTTTCGAAATAGTTTGGAGGGAAAATTAAATCGCCGTCAATTTTAACCATAATATCGTAATCAGCATCTAAAGTTTCAAAACCTTTCTGAAAAGCCTGAATTACTTTGCTTCCCGGCATATGAATCGCGTCTGAAGTTTTGTTTACAACAGAAATATACGGATTGTCTTTAGCAAAACTCAACACGACGTCTTCAGTTTTATCCGTAGAATTGTCATTTACAACCACAATTTTTGAAGGCAAAACAGTTTGCGAAACTAAAGATTGTAAAGTCAGGCCAATTAAATCCTGTTCGTTGTGAGCCGGTATAACAATATAGTACTTCATGATTTTTAATTTAAATTCCAATTATTTAAAAGAAATTCGAATCTTTTAAAATCCCAAATTCCAATTTTTACCGATAGGGTTTAAATTGGAATTTGGAATTTGTTTTTTGAGATTTTCCAAATAATTGGAATTTGGAATTTATTTTTTTTGGAATTTGCCTTTAGGCTTTTTCCGCGTAGACAATATAATAACGGTTGGTAAAACTTCTTAAAAAAGGACGTAATCCAAACTTTTTAACCGGGTTTGTCCATTTTTGTCTGTCGATAATTTTCCAGCCTGTTTTTTCTAAAAGCCAGTCTAATTGCCAATCTTCAAATTCGTGGTAATGTCTGTCCCACATATCAGTTTTAGAACGATATGCCGGTGAAAACCATAAACGCATTGGAATTGAAATTAAAAGTTTGCCTGATTTAATTTCGTTTAAAATCGTAAACGGATTTAATAAATGTTCGAATATTTCGAAAGCAGTTACGACATCTTGATCATCAGACTTAAGAACATTCTGGTCTAAGTCTAAATCTTCGCCAGTGGTATTTTTTACTGAATAACCAGCCTCTTTCATAATTTTTGAAAAAGGATTTTCAACTCCTAAATCAAGAATAGTTTCAGAAGTTTTAATGTGTTTTTGTAAAAATTCTAAGGTAAGTTTGAATCTTTTATTTGGAAACGTTTTTTCGTACATAGCTATTTCGAGGAACGAGGCAATCTCTCGTTCTTGATTTTATATTAGGTCGCAAATATACAAAGATTACTTCTTTTTTACGTTTTTTAATTTGAATGAAAAAATGAAAAGTCCGCATTTAAAATGTTGTTTTTAAATGCGGACTTGTATGATTTTATGTGATTTAATTATAGCTCTGGAAGAGCGTAATATTTATAGCCAATTTGAGTACCAATTTTATAGCTCCATCGGAGCGATATTTTTTAGCAAACTAAGAGATGCCGCCCCGATGGGGCTTTTTAAAACTTAATCGTGTATTCTATAAATATAACGTCCCAATGGGACTTATTAATTATGGATTAATGGCGGTATACAAAAGCGTTAACGTTCATTCCGGCTCCAACTGAAGCAAAAATGATAACATCGCCTTTGTTGATTTCGTGACCTTCGATTTTTCCTTTTAGAATCAAATCGTATAAAGTGGGAACTGTGGCAACACTGCTGTTTCCTAAATCATGAATACTCATTGGCATAATATCTTGAGGGGCAGTCTTGTCGTATAATTTGTAGAAACGCTCGATAATCGCTTCATCCATTTTTTCGTTTGCCTGATGAATTAAGATTTTCTTCACTTCGTCAATTCCGATACCGCTTTTGTCTAAACAGCTTTTCATCGCACATGGAACCTGGCTTAATGCAAACTCGTAAATTTTACGACCGTACATTTTAATGTATTTGATATCCGGATCCAAATCTTGATTGTATGATTTTCCGAAGTAAAGGAAATTAGCTTCTTCATTTGCGAAAGTAGCGCTTTCGTACGATAATAATCCGGATTCGCCTTCTGTACCTTCTAAGATTGACGCACCTGCACCATCAGAATAAATCATTGAGTCACGATCGTGATCGTCAACTACTCTTGATAAAGTTTCTGCTCCGATTACCAGAACTCTTTTTGCCATTCCGGATTTGATGAAGGCATTGGCTTGAAGAACACCTTCGATCCAGCCTGGGCATCCGAAAAGAATGTCGTAAGCCACACATTTTGGGTTTTTAATAGCCAGTTTGTTTTTTACACGAGTTGCTAAACTTGGTAAAATATCAGTTTGGTGGGTTCCGGATTTTACATCTCCAAAGTTGTGGGCAAAAATGATGTAATCTAAAGTTTCACGGTCGATTCCAGCGTTTTCAATTGCTTTTTCAGCAGCAAAAAAGGCTAAATCTGAGGCGTTATGGTGAGTTTCGGCGTAGCGGCGGTTTTCGATTCCGGTAATGCCTTTAAATTTTTTTATAACAACTTCGTTCGGGTAAACAAAAGGAGTACCGTCTTCATTTAAAAAAACATGTTTATCAAAATCCGTATTTTTAACTTCTTTTTGCGGAATATAACTTCCGATACCTATAATTTTTATTTTCATTTTCCTTGATTGTCCAATAAATTTATTGCTAAATTATAAATAAATTAATGATAACCATCATAAAAAATACTATGCACGCATATAATTATGAAATAATAAATTTTTAAGGAAAATAATGTTTATTTTTTAATGAAAATTCATTTTTGTCGAGATTTCAAACGTTTGAGATTATTAGTTGCTTTGATTTTTTTTGTTTCAGGTTTCAAGTTTCAAGTTTTTGCATTGCGGGAATTTCACAAAGTATGTCATTCCGACGAACGAGGAATCCCCGCGAGAAGCTCGACAAGGATTGGCGAATTACTATGCGTAGAATAGATTGATCCCGAAGCTTCGGGACATCCCTGCAATATCTTTTGTTCCTCTGGAACAGCCCCAAAAAAAACTTAAGGATGATTTTACAAGTAAAGTATGTCATTCCGACGGAGGAGGAATCCCCGCAAGAAACTCGACAAAGATTGGCTATTAGCAACGGAGCTACTTGCGGGGGTTCCTCCTCCGTCGGAATGACAAACTTACTGTTTTCTTTGATTAGACCATTTGAGTATTTGATGAAAATATAAACGATATTCTTCTTTAAAACCTGTCGCTTCTTCCGCGTGAGGGATAGGAGTAAGCTACCGAAGTAGCATGGATAGCCCGACAGTCCCGAAGTCTCGGGATAAGAAAAGGCCTCATAAGCGCAAAGTTAATTAGGCCTTTTTTTAAATACTGGCACGCCCCGATAATTTTAGATTTTTAGATTTTAGATTTTAGATTTTAGATTTTAGATTTTTGGAATTTGGAATTTGGAATTTTAAAATTGGGATTTAAAGCACAAAACCCGACAAGTTTTGAGACCTGTCGGGTTTTGATGTAGTATAGAAAACTTATTTCAGTTTTACATGTAAGCTTCGATAGGAGCGCAGCTGCAAACTAAATTTCTGTCACCGTATGCGTCATCTACACGACGAACTGATGGCCAGAATTTATTTTCAGCAATGTATTCTAATGGATAAGCTGCTTTTTCTCTAGAGTAAGGGAAAGCCCAGTTATCAGTAGTTAACATTGCCAATGTATGAGGTGCATTTTTCAATACGTTGTTTTTATCGTCGGCTGTTGCAGCTTCAATCTCTTTTCTGATTGAAATAAGAGCATCACAAAAACGATCTAATTCTGCTAAATCTTCAGATTCTGTAGGTTCGATCATTAAAGTTCCTGCTACCGGGAAAGAAACTGTTGGTGCGTGGAAACCGTAATCCATCAAACGTTTCGCGATATCACCAACTTCGATTCCGTTTTCTTTAAACGAACGACAGTCTAAAATCATTTCGTGAGCAGCTCTTCCGCATTCTCCTGTATAAAGAATTGGGTAGTGTCCTTCGAAACGCGCTTTCATGTAATTCGCATTTAAAATAGCATGTTCTGTAGCACTTTTTAATCCTTCAGCACCCATCATTGTGATGTAACCGTAAGAGATTAAACATACCAAAGCTGATCCGTAAGGTGCAGATGAAATAGCTGTAATCGCTTGTTTACCACCAACTTTTAAGATTGGGTTTGTTGGTAAAAATGGAACTAGTTTTTCGTTCACACAGATTGGTCCAACTCCAGGTCCACCACCTCCGTGAGGAATAGCAAATGTTTTGTGTAAGTTTAAGTGACAAACGTCAGCGCCAATTGTAGCAGGATTTGTTAATCCAACTTGCGCGTTCATATTAGCACCGTCCATATATACTAATCCGCCATTGTCGTGGATTAATTTTGTGATTTCAATAATTGAAGATTCGAAAACTCCGTGAGTAGAAGGATATGTTACCATTAAACAAGATAAATCATCTTTATGTTCAATAGCTTTTTCTCTTAAATCTTCTACATCAATGTTTCCTTCCGGAGTTGTTTTTGTAACGATGATTTTCATTCCAGCCATCGCTGCAGAAGCAGGATTTGTTCCGTGCGCTGATGAAGGAATTAAACATACATTACGGTGACCTTCGTTTCTTGATAAATGGTAAGCACGAATCGCCATTAAACCTGCATATTCTCCCTGAGCTCCAGAGTTAGGCTGTAATGTTGTTCCGGCAAATCCAGTAATTACATTTAATTGCTCCTCTAATTTTTTAAGCAACGTGATATAACCTTCCGCTTGCTCTACTGGTGCAAACGGGTGAATGCTGTTCCAGTTTGGCATTGATAAAGGCAACATTTCTGAAGCTGCGTTTAATTTCATTGTACAAGAACCTAATGAAATCATCGAATGATTCAATGATAAGTCTTTACGCTCTAATTTTTTGATGTAACGCATTAACTGACTTTCTGAATGATGGTTGTTGAATACATCATGCGTTAAGAAAGAAGATGTTCTTTCTAATGAAGCAGGTAATTGACTTGAAGCAGTTAATTCAGAAACAGTGAAAGTTTCTTTTCCTAAAGCCTCAGCAAAAATTGCGATAATTTGATTGACATCGGCAATTGAAGTTGTTTCGTTGAATGAGATAGAAATGGTATCGGCATCAACATAGAAGAAGTTTACTTCGTTTTTCTCCGCTACAGCTTTTACTTTTTGAGCATCTGCTTTTACTAAAATAGTATCAAAGTAAGCAGTGTTAGTTTGGTAAACGCCTAATTTATTTAAAGCTTCAGCAGTAGTAACTGCCGATGCGTGAACTTTTCCTGCAATATATTGTAATCCTTTTGGTCCGTGGTAAACTGCATACATTCCGGCCATAACCGCTAATAAAACCTGAGCAGTACAAATATTTGAAGTTGCTTTTTCGCGTTTAATATGTTGTTCACGAGTTCCTAAAGCCATACGTAAAGCGCGATTTCCATTTACATCAATAGAAACTCCGATAATACGACCTGGCATAGATCGTTTGTATTCATCTTTAGTTGCAAAAAAAGCAGCGTGAGGACCACCATAACCCATTGGTACACCAAAACGTTGAGTTGTTCCAACAACTACAGCAGCTCCCATTTCTCCCGGAGAAGTTAAAGTCGCTAACGATAAAATATCAGCAGCAAAAGCAACCTTGATTTCATTTTCTTTTGCTTTAGCAACAAAAGCAGTATAATCGTTTACCTGACCATATTTTCCAGGATATTGTAAAATGGCTCCGAAGAACTCATTTGAAAAATCAAAAGTTTCGTGGTTTCCAACAACTAATTCAATTCCAACAGGAGTCGAACGTGTTTGTAATATTGATAAAGTTTGTGGTAAAATTTCTTCAGAAACGAAGAATTTGTTTGTATTGTTTTTCTTTTGATCACGTGTACGAACGTCAAAAAGCAAAGCCATAGCTTCTGCTGCAGCTGTACCTTCATCTAATAAAGAGGCATTGGCAATTTCCATTCCTGATAACTCAATAACAGTAGTCTGGAAATTTAAAATAGCTTCTAAACGACCTTGAGCAATTTCTGCCTGATAAGGTGTGTAAGCTGTATACCATCCTGGATTTTCGAAGATATTTCTTTGAATTGGAGCCGGAACAATAGTTGGATGATAACCCAAACCAATATACGATTTGAATACTTTATTTTTCTTTCCTAGTTCCTGAATATGATTTGCGAATTCGTACTCTGTCATTGCAGGATCTAAATTCAAAGGTGCTTTTAAACGAATGTCATCCGGAAGGGTTTCATAAACAAGTTGTTCAATCGATTCCACTCCAATGGTTTTTAACATGTGTGGAAGATCTGTTTCTCTTGGGCCAATGTGTCTTAAAGCAAAAGCATCTGTTCTCATTTGTAGCTATCTAGTTTTTTAAAGTGAATGTAATTAGCTCGGTAAATTCCCAATTAATCAGGAATTACAAAGGTTTATTACATTTTATAGTAAATGTGTTGTTTTTTTGTCGCGCAAAATTAAGTATTATTAATAATTTAATGGGTATTTTTAACTTCAATTTTTATGAAATTTATAACCAAAGAGTTGATTTGTTAACAATTGATTAGATTTGAGCTATGAAATTTTTAAAACAGATATTAGATTTTTACCTCAATAGCAGTATTCATGTGGCTTTATCGTGTTACGCTTTGGTCAGGGTTACGTTTCATGTGTTTAATATTCAGTATGATGAAGCAATGGCTTTGTTCGTTTTTTTTGGAACAATTGTAGGATATAATTTTGTTAAATATGATGCTTTGGTTCGGGTTAAAAAGAAACCGATAGGAGTTCAGTTAAAAATTATAGCCTTTTTGAGTTTTATTTCACTCGTTTTAGTGGGCTATTATTTTTTCCATTTAAAGCGAATTACTCAAATTGTTTCTGTTGGAATATTTTTAATAACAGCACTTTATACCTTGCCGTTTTTCCCAAATCGAAAAAATGCCAGAAACTGGGCAGGCGTAAAAATTTATATTGTAGCACTTTGCTGGGTGGGAGCGACGCTGGTTTTACCTTTAATAAATGCCGAAATTCCGTTTACAGCAAATTTCTTTATCAAATGTATTCAGCGTTTTGTATTGGTTTTTGTCCTGATATTAGTCTTTGAAATTTTAGATCTGGCGAATGATGATCCGCATTTGCAAACGGTTCCACAAACTATTGGAGTTAAGAAAACTAAGGTTTTAGGCTTTTCACTTTTGGTTCCGTTTTGGGTGGTTGGGATATTGTCATTTGATTTTCATGATTTGATCATCAATCTCATAATGGTGATTATGCTCATGTTATTTATTCTGTTTGCAAACCCAAATCGCTCTAAATATTATACGTCTTTCTGGGTGGAGAGTGTTCCGGTTTTTTGGTGGTTGATGATTGAGTTTCTTTAAATTAATTTTGGGCGTGCCACTATTTAAGAAAAGGCCTAATCAACTTTGAGTTCATTAGGCCTTTTCTTAAATAGTGTCGGGCTATCCGTTCCGCCGCGGCGGATTACTCCTATCCCTCATGCAAACCGTACAACGAGAAAATTCACGTTACTCAATTAAATATTTCCGTTACCAATGTTTTCAGAAACTTTTTTTAAAATTTTATTTCGTTCTAAAAGAAATTGAATTAAATGTTTTTTCAAAAATAAGAAATCAAATAATCTTCCGAAAATTCCAAACGGAGTTTCGTATTGTATTTTATCTTTCATAATTGTGAAGCCATTTTCTTCTTCAAAAAAATGTTCGTGTTTGAATGTTTTGAATTTTCCACGTTCCATTTCATCTACAAAATAATCGTGCAAATTCATTGTTGTGATTCGGCTTTGGTGAGTCAAATAAAAACGAAAATGTTTTCCCCGCCAGGTAACCGTTTCATTTAAATTGATTAATCCTGAAGTTACTCCCGCAATTGCTTTTTCATTTGATTTACTTGCAGATTTTTGATGGATATCTATATTTCTTGAAGCGTCAAAAACGAGTTGTTTTGATGCTTTTATTTTTGTTGTTAGGTTTATGGTTGTCATGATTTATTTTCTGCTTTTTAATATTAATCTGCGCATTTTTGTCATTCCGACGGAGGAGGAATCCCCGCAAGTAACTCCGCAACGGAAATCTAATCTTTGTCGAGCTACTTGCGGGGATTCCTCCTCCGTCGGAATGACAATCGTTGTGGTTATTTTTCGAGAAAGATTTTTACTTTAATAAATTCTGAAAAGCCTCATTAATAGCTCCAAACTTAAATTTAAAACCATTTTCTAAAAGTCGCTTCGGAATCACATTTCTACTTTTCAAAACCAATTCAGTTTCTGTGCGAATAAAGAAAGATCCAATTTCAAGAAAAAAGCTGCTCATTGGAATTCCGAAAGGAAAACCAACTGCTTTTCGAAGTTTTTTCATAAAATCAGAATTACGAATTGGTTCCGGAGAAACAATATTAATTACTCCGTTGATTTCTTTTTCAATTATAAAATCAATAGCATTGGCAAAATCTTCTTCGTGAATCCAACTTATAAATTGATTTCCTTTTCCTTGTTTTCCTCCAAAACCAATTTTTGCTAAGGTCTTTAACGGAATAAAAGCACCTCCATTTTTTCCTAAAACAATTGATGTTCGCAAAGCGGTTTTTAAAGTATTGGGAGTTTCAGTTTTAAAGAATGCTTTTTCCCATGAAAGTGCGACGTTGATAGAAAGGTCATTTCCAATTTCGCCATCAATTTCATCCATTTGTTTATCTAAAGAAAAACGATAAATAGTTGAAGTTGATGAATTCAGCCAATGTTTCGGCGGATTTTGACAGTTTAAAACGGCTTTATTTAAAATCTTTGTGCTTTCAATTCGAGATAACAGAATCTCTTTTTTGTTTTCTTTAGTATAACGGCAATCTACAGATTTTCCGGCAAAATTAATTAAAACGGTGGCATTTTCTAATTCTTTTTCCCAACCAGAAAAAGTTCTGGCATTCCAGTTTACATATTTAATTCCGTCTATTGTCTGCGATTTTCCTCGGGTCAGAATTACAATTTCTTCAAATTTATTTTTGAAATGGTTTACTAAAACCTGTCCTAAAAATCCTGTTCCGGCTGCTATTATTAATTTTTTCATTTGACTATATTTTTTAATCTCACTTCTTATTAAACCCGACAGGTTTTTAAAACCTGCCGGGCTTTGTTATGAGAATTTACGCTTTAAAAACTAATCGTTCTTCTTCCTGAGCTTCTTTGGCTTTTCTTTTTCCTCTGAAGAAGAAATATAAATTGAAGAATAACATGATGCCAAGATAAATAGAAAATCCTCCAATTTTGTAGCTTAATCGTTCAATTAATTCCTGATAACTGTCTTGGTATATTTGCAATTTTAAAATCATTAAAGCAAAGCCAATATTTAAAAGATAAAATCCGGTTTCGAAAAGTTTATTAGTTGCGGCCGCTATTTCTTCTCTTCCTCTGAAAATATCAAGCATAAAGATTTTTCCGTTTTTGAAAAGTGTTTTAGAAACATAATAAGTAAGAAATAAAGCGATTGGTAAATAAATGCTGTAACCGATTAAAATTTTTGTAGTTTCCATGATATTTAATTTAAAGTGCTATTTAATTAATTTGTGAATGTATTTCGTTAGAATAATGATATTGAGATAATGTAATATCGAAATAATGAAAATGATGATAGCCGTTTTTATTCCGATAGTTTCAATCAGTTGTGTTGACGATGAAATTTTTTGCCACGAAATTAAAGTCATTGCACAATATCCAATGTTGAGAAGATAATATGCTAAAAGCAAAACCTGATTTATTTTTTGACAGATATCAGCATGATTCGGAATTAGTTCTGCGACATAAATATTTCCATTGTTATAGCATATTTTTCCAACTTTCAGAATAATGAATGCCGTAATGCTGAGGTAGATAAAATACCCAATGATGTTGAGATTCATAATTATTGTTTTTTGTAAATAATAATTGAAAGATAAATTGCCAGCATTAATGGACTGGGAAATAATAAATATGTTATAATGTCATTGTAATCAATCAAATGATTAACTAGCCATAGGAGAAAGAACAATACAACTCCGATCATATAAATTTGAAGACTTAATCGTTGTGGGTTATCAACTAACATTTTTACTCCAATAGAAAACTGCAGAAATCCAGTAAGCATAGTTGATAATAGGGCAAACAGGAATGCATTTTCTTTGATAACAGGATAAGTTATAAGAATTGCAAAAGGCAGGGCAATTGCAAAAGTGTTTAGCATTTTTATAGTTTTCATAGTTATTGTTTGTTTTAAACTTTCAGAAAAAAATGAAAGTTTTAATTAAATTTTTTTACTTCATGATTTTTAGAACCAAGCGCCCTAACCAGTTTTCATTGAATTCTGTCATTTTATCTAACATATTATCTGCTTTTAAAACAAAGTCATATAGTTTAGAAGTTTGATCTACAAAGTGTTTTTCTTCTGCAGAAGATTCATTTGCTTCAATAGTCGAAACTTCTTTTAATATTTTTAAGGCAGGTTTGATTTCTCTTTTGCTTCTTTCTCTTGCAATTTTGGAAGCTAATTCATCTAAATCTTTTTCGGCTGTAAAAAACTCTCTTCTTTCTCCGGCTTTGTATTCTTTATAGACAATTCCCCAATCCATTAAAGCTCTCAGGTTCATACTTGCGTTTCCGCGCGAAATCTGCAATTCATCCATAATGTTTTCCATCGAAACAGCTTCGTTCGAGACCATTAATAAAGCATGGATTTGCGCCATGGTTTTATTAATTCCCCATTGAGAACCTAATGCTCCCCATGTTTGTACGAACTTATTTTTTGCTTCCTTGAATTCCATAGATCAAATGTAAGTAAAAGTTTTTAAACTTTCAAAAATAAATGAAAGTTTATTTTGAAAATTATTTATTTAAAGTTTTTTCTTACTTTTGTCGAACGAATTAATTTTTGTAACTAATATTTAGTTGCAAGCAAAAATAAAAAATTATAAATTTGTATGAGCAAGATTGAAAAGCTTATTGAAAAACTAAAAACCAAGCCAAAAGATTTTACTTGGGATGAGCTAATAAAAATATTAAATTATTTTGGATATGAGCTAATTCCCCAAGGAAGGACAGGAGGTTCGAGAAGAAAATTTGTGAATGAATACAATCAAATTATAAGTTTGCATGAACCTCATCCTCACAAGGTTTTAAAAGGATATCAATTAGATATTATTATTGATTATTTAAAATTATAGAATGAAAAATTATTTAGAATATAACGGGTATATAGGTACAGTAGAATTTTCAGCTGAAGATAAAATTTTTTTTGGGAAAATTCATGGTATAAATGATTTAGTAACTTTTGAAGGAACGTCTGTAACTGATTTGGAAAAATCTTTTCAAGATAGTGTTTTGGATTATTTGGAAACATGTAAAACTTTGAATAAAGTTCCAGACAAAGTTTTTAAAGGTTCTTTTAACGTGAGAGTTTCTCAGGAATTACATCAGAAAACGGCCCTTTTAGCATCAAAAAGAGGATTGAATTTAAACGAAGTTGTAAAAGAAGCTTTGTCTTATCTTGTAAATCACGAGGAAGTTTTAAACTAAAAAACCGAAGCAAATCTGCCTCGGTTTCCAATATCTAATAGTCTAACAATCTTAAAGAAGTCCCGCTCTCTTCAACAAAGCTTCCGGTTTTGGTTCCTGACCTCTAAAACGTTTGTACAAAATCATCGGATGTTCTGTTCCTCCTTTTGAAAGTACATTGTCTTTAAATTTTGTCGCTACTTCTTTATTGAAAATTCCTTTTTCTTGGAAATATTCAAAAGCGTCAGCGTCTAAAACTTCTGCCCATTTATAACTGTAATATCCGGAAGAATATCCTCCCTGAAAAATGTGTGAAAAAGCCGTACTCATTGCGTTTTCTTTTACATCAGGATACAATTGTGTATTAGCAAATTGTTCTGTTTCGAAAGCTTTTAGATTCGTAATGTTTGTCGGATCTTGTCCGTGCCACGCCATATCTAAAAGTCCAAAACTTAACTGGCGTAAAGTGGCCAATCCTTCTTGGAAACTCGCACTTTCTTTAATTTTCTGTACATATTCAATCGGAATAATTTCTCCGGTTTCGTAGTGGTTTGCAAACAAAGCCAAAGCTTCCGGCTCGTAACACCAGTTTTCCATAATCTGACTTGGTAATTCTACAAAATCCCAGAAAACAGAAGTTCCTGATAGACTCGGATACGTTGTGTTGGCTAACATTCCGTGTAAGCCGTGACCAAACTCGTGGAATAAAGTCGTAACTTCATTAAAAGTCAATAACGAAGGTTTTGTTTCTGTTGGTTTTGTAAAGTTGCAAACGTTCGAAATATGCGGTCTTTCGTTAACGCCGTCTTTTATAGATTGATGTTTGAACGAAGTCATCCATGCACCGTTTCTTTTTCCTTTTCTCGGGAAGAAATCAGCATAGAAAATCGAAACTAAATTGTTTTCTGAATCTCTTACTTCATAAGTCGTCACTTCTTCGTGGTATTTATCGATGTCAAAAACTTCAGTAAAAGTTAAACCAAATAGTTTGTTAGCTACTGTAAAGGCTCCATCTAAAACTTTTTCTAACTGAAAATAAGGTTTCAGTTTTTCATCATCTAAATTAAAAAGCTGTTGTTTTAATTTTTCAGAATAATAAGCGCCATCCCATTTTTCCAATTGTTCGATTCCGTCTAGTTCTTTTGCGAAAGCAGTTAATTCTGCAAATTCTTTTTGGGCAGCCGGTTTAGCTTTTGCCAATAGATCATTTAAGAAAGAGAAAACTTTCTCCGGACTTTCGGCCATTCTTTCTTCCAAAACAAAATGAGCGTGTGTTTTATAACCTAATAAATTGGCTCTTTCAAAACGTAATTTGGCAATTTTAAGAACATTTTCCTGATTGTCAAATTCGTTGTTTTGAAATGATCTTGCACCAAACGCAATTGCCATTTTTTTACGCAATTCACGATTATCCGCATACGTTAAAAACGGAACATAACTTGGATGATCTAAAGTGAAAATCCAACCTTCTTTTTCCTGGCTTTTGGCTAATAATCTTGCAGCTTCAATTGTGCCTTCAGGCAATCCTGCCAAATCTTTTTCGTCAGTTAGATGCAATTCGAAAGCATTGGTTTCTGCCAAAACATTTTCGCCAAATTGTAAACTCAGCTTCGATAATTCTTTGTCGATTTCACGTAACTGATCTTTTTTATCTTCCGGTAAATTCGCTCCGTTTCTAGAGAAACTTTTGTATTTTTTATCTAAAAGGGTAGTTTGTTCCGGACTTAAATTCAGCTTTTCTTTTTGCTCGTAAACGGCTTTTATTTTAGCAAATAAAGCAGCGTTCAACGTGATGTCATTTCCGAATTCTGAAAGTAAAGGCGAAACTTCCTGAGCAATTTTTTGCATTTCGTCACTCGTTTCAGCCGAATTCAAATTGAAGAAAATACTAGAAAGACGATCTAAAACATCTCCGGCAAAATCCATTGCAACAACGGTATTCTCAAAAGTTGGTGCATCCGGATTGTTTACGATGGCATCGATTTCGGCTTTAGCCAAAGCAATTCCTTCCTGAAAAGCAGGAACGTAATCTTCGATTTTAATTTGCGAAAAAGGTGCGGTGTTATATTTGGTGGTAAATTTTGAAAGTAAAACACTCATTATGGTATACTATTTTTTATTAATTGAAGTCAAATTTTTGAATTCCAAAGATAGTAATTTATAAAAATGTAATCATCTTATAGAATTCTATTCTTGGCATAAAATCCTCTTAAATTGTGTTAGAGTTATGTTATTTATTGCTGTATGGGATATTAAAAGCGTAAATTGACAAAATAGGTTAGCATCATAAAATTCTAATCGTAATTGTAAAAAATCAAAATATGAATTATCAAGTTGTAATTAAGAATATAGACACGGTGAATGAAGTTGAAGGATATTGGTCAGATGAAGATTTGGTTGTGTTATTACAAAAATTCAATTTTCCCGACGGAGCTACAGCAGAGAAAAGTAGTTTGCCAGAGTTATTAGAGATGGCTATTTCAGATTATGAGCCTAACGAAGCCGCACAGATTGTCTTAGAATATAAATTAGGAGATGAACTAGGTGCGGGACAAATTGAGCAGATATCCAACAATATGTTGATAGATAAAGTATGTGAGGAATATCCGGAAATACACATGCAAGGCAGATTGTTTCATGTCAATCAATTGCTTTTTAAGGCGTACAATGGGAAATTTCCAAATGCAAAAGCGTCTGTTGTTCATTTTTCTATGACACCAACTAATGGAGAAACACAAAAGTTAACAGCTGAAAATATATTGAAGTTGTTGAATAATGGTTTGTCTGACAGAAATCTTATTAAAAGATTATTCGAAGATCAAATGTCTAAAAATATTCCTTTTCCTGAAGCTGAAAGTATTATTTGGGAATTAACAACGGAAGATGATGTTAATTACAATCTGGTTACTTCAGAAAATTGGATAAATAAGGATGATGTAACAGCATCTGAATTTGAGTCTGTTTTGGAGGAAGTTGAAGATGAAGCTTAATTTCAGAATAATTTGTTTCACAGAGACTCGCTAAAAAAGCACAGAGATTCACGAAGTTTTTTCTTTAATAATGAAATTAAAAATTTAGCGAATCTCTGTGTTTTATTTTTGTGTAACTCTGCGGAATAAAGAATCCTATTCTCATAAATTTTTCTTTCGCAAAGACTCGCTAAAAAAGCACAGAGATTCACAAAGTTTTTTCTTTAATAATAAAATTAAAAAAATCTTCGTTAATCTCTGAATTTATCTTTGTGTATCTCTGCGGAATAATTCTATTTTTTCAATCCTTCAGCTGCTTTATTAACTGCAGCTTTCAATTCTTCTTTATAAGCGATAATAGTATCAAGTACTTTTTTATCATGACTTCCAATAATTTGTGCTGCTAAAATTCCCGCATTTTTTGCTCCATTTAAAGCAACAGTTGCAACAGGAACTCCGCCCGGCATTTGTAAAATAGATAAAACTGAATCCCAGCCATCAATTGAATTGCTTGATTTTACCGGAACTCCAATTACAGGAAGCGGCGACATCGAAGCAACCATTCCCGGTAAATGCGCAGCACCTCCAGCTCCGGCAATAATAACCGAAATTCCGCGTGTATGTGCATTTTTACTGAAATCGAATAATTTTTCCGGCGTTCTGTGTGCCGAAACGATATCTACTTCAACTTCAATGTTAAATTGTTTTAATATGTCGATAGCATCCTGCATGACTGGCATGTCAGAGATACTTCCCATTATGATGGCTACTTTGCTCATTTTGTTTTATTTAAAGATTAAATGATTGAAAGATTTAAAAATTGCTATGTTAATCTTTAAATTTTCAATCTTTAAATTTTTTAATTATTGAGAAATCACTCGAATCGTATTCTTAACTTCCTCTGCAATTCTTCTGGCTTCGGCCATATCTTCATTTACGATCGTAACGTGACCCATTTTTCTGAAAGGTCTTGTTTGTTTTTTACCGTAAATATGTGGTGTAACGCCGTTCCATCCTAAAATGGTTTCGATGTTTTCATAAACTACATCTCCTGAAAAACCTTCGGCACCAACTAAATTGACCATAATACCGGCAACTTTACTGTCAGTGTTTCCTAACGGAAGATCCAGAATCGCGCGCAAATGATTTTCGAATTGCGAAGTATAACTTGCTTCAATAGAATAATGTCCTGAATTGTGTGGGCGAGGAGCAACTTCGTTTACTAAGATTTCATCATCGTTAGTTTGAAACATTTCCACTGCTAATAAACCAACGTGATTAAATTTTTCTGAAACATTCAAAGCAATTGCTCTGGCTTTTTCAGCAACTTTTTCGTCGATTCTTGCCGGACAGATTACATATTCAACTTGGTTGGCTTCTGGATGAAATTCCATTTCAACAACCGGATAGGTTTTTATTTCGCCAGATGGATTTCTGCAAACAATAACTGCCAATTCATTTTTGAATGGAATCATTGTTTCTGCAATACATTCCACATTTGGTAAACCGTCTAAATCAGAAACCTGACGAATTACTTTTACACCATTTCCATCATAACCGAATTCAGTACATTTCCACACAAAAGGTAAATTAATTGTAGATTGTTGATTAATGATTGCTGATTTTAGATTTTCGAGACTCTCAAATCTTTCAAAAGGTGCAGTTGGAATATTATGATCTGCGTAAAATTGTTTTTGGATTCCTTTATTCTGAATTCCTTTTAGGGTTTTTGGGGAAGGATACACTTTTAAGCCTTCGTTTTCTAATTGCGTTAAAGCTTCAAGATTAACCAATTCAATTTCGAAAGTCAAAACATCAACCTGTTTTCCAAAATTGTAAACCGTTTCATAATCCATCAAATCGCCCTGAAAGAATTTATTGCAGGCAATTTTACTTGGAGCTTCGTCACTCGGATCTAAAATATAAGTTTGTATGTCAAATTTTCGTGTGTCAAACAACAGCATTTTGCCCAATTGTCCTCCACCTAATATTCCTAATTTAAAATCAGAAGAAAAATAATTCATTGTAATTGTGTTTGTGCAAAGGTAAATTATAATTAATAAATGTCAATTTATTGACTATTGAATTGCTGTTTTTTTTAACTAAACTTTTTTAGACATTTATGCTGATACAGAGTTAATTGGTTTTTTTTTGTGATCTAATGTAAGAATCATTATTTTTGTGTTGTTCTTTAACCTTCATATCTCTAGGGTATTACGAGTTGTGTTGCAAATAAATTCAAACTATTCACAAGCATTTTTTTTTAAATATTGCAAACTTTATGGAGAGTTCGCAAAAATCATATTAAACAATTTACGGAAATCCTGAGATTGATAATCTTTTTGTGGATTGATTGAAACGACTAAGTCATTTTTAATAAAAAACAATTAAATAAATATTTATTTGGTAATTTTTTTAGTTATGAACCCAAGCCCCACTCACTTTAAACCTCAAAAACGATTAAATATAATAAGAAAATTGGGTGTTTTTTTTCTTTTTATATCTATACCGGGCAATGCTCAGATAAAAGATTATTCTTTTTCAACTTCAACAGGAAATCTGCTTGAAACAGGCACTTTTACAACTTTACTAGGACCTGGTTCAAATGATGAAATAGCTGCTTTAGAACTGCCGCCATCGCCTAAAGATTTTACTTTTAATTTTGGAGGAACTGATTATACTACTTTTTCGGTATATACAAATGGGGTTTTTGGACTTGGTCCTCCTGATTATGATTATGAGACATTTTTTAATGGGGTTAATGTCATTGCAGATAGTGGAGAGTACCTTGGTCCTGATTCTTTTATTTTTCCTTATTGGGATGATAGTATGACAGGTTCTAATGGAAATGTTCGATACTTTTTGAAAGGCAGTCCTGGTAATAGAAAATTGGTAATTGAATATAATGTAACTGTGGTTGATCAGGGAAATGAAACGACTGCTCCCGCTGATAAACATTTTCAAATTTGGCTGTTTGAAGCGTCTAATGCTATCATGTTTGTCTATGGTTCCGGAAATAATGTCACTGACTTTGGAGGTTTCTCGGCTGGAATATTGACAGATGGTAAAACTGATTTTCAGAGCATTACATCACCTGCGAATACATCAAGTAAGACTATACAAAATGATGCCAATACTGTTTGGCCTGGTGCTGGTCTGGCTTATATTTTTAATGGATCTGTTAACATTGTGGGGAATGGGAATGTTGTGTTAAATGGGGATACAACTCCTAGTGATGCAGATTTTACAAATTTTGGTACAAGTGCAACTTCAGTTACTACAGATCACACCTTTTTTATCAACAATCAGAAGTATGATAACATAACCTTAACTGGGACTCCGTCTGTAAAGATAGCGGGTAGTTCAGCATTTTCAATCCAGACGCAGCCGACATCGGGGACTATTCCTTTAGGAGGATTGGAAACATTTGTTGTTCGTTTTGCGCCAACTTGTGCTACTTTAGGTCCTCAAACTGCTACTGTTACTATTGAGGGCAGCAATCCTTATACATTTACTGTTAACGGGATTGGAACCGATAATGTCGCTCCAACAGTCCTAACGAAAAACATTACGGTTCAGCTTGATAGCTCAGGCAGCGCAACGATATCAGCTTCGCAAATCGATAACGGCTCTACGGACAATTGTTCGATGCCGATTCCGACTTTGGCTTTGGATAAAACTGCATTTGATTGTTCCAATATTGGAGCGAATACAGTTACTTTGACCGCGACCGATGCGGAGGGAAACAGTTCTTTCAATACGGCAACGGTAACGGTTGAGGATAAAATTCCTCCAACAGTCCTAACGAAAAATATCACGGTTCAGCTTGATAGCGCAGGCAACGCAACAATAACATCAAATCAAATCGATAACGGCTCTACGGACAATTGTTCGATTCCGATTCCGACTTTGGCATTGGATAAAACTTCTTTTGATTGTTCCAATGTTGGAGCAAATACGGTTACTTTGACCGTGACCGATGCAGGGGGAAACAGTTCTTTCAATACGGCAACGGTAACGGTTGAGGATAAAATTCCTCCAACAGTCCTAACGAAAAATATCACGGTTCAGCTTGACGGAACGGGAAGCGCAACGATATTAGCCTCGCAAATCGATAACGGCTCTACGGACAATTGTTCGATTGGGATTCCGACTTTGGCTTTGGATAAAACTGCATTTGATTGTTCCAATATTGGAGCGAATACAGTTACTTTGACCGCGACCGATGCGGAGGGAAACAGTTCTTTCAATACGGCAACGGTAACGGTTGAGGATAAAATTCCTCCAACAGTCCTAACGAAAAATATCACGGTTCAGCTTGATAGCGCAGGCAACGCAACAATAACATCAAATCAAATCGATAACGGCTCTACGGACAATTGTTCGATTCCGATTCCGACTTTGGCATTGGATAAAACTTCTTTTGATTGTTCCAATGTTGGAGCAAATACGGTTACTTTGACCGTGACCGATGCAGGGGGAAACAGTTCTTTCAATACGGCAACGGTAACGGTTGAGGATAAAATTCCTCCAACAGTCCTAACGAAAAATATCACGGTTCAGCTTGACGGAACGGGAAGCGCAACGATATTAGCCTCGCAAATCGATAACGGCTCTACGGACAATTGTTCGATTGCTACTTTGGCTTTGGATAAAACTTCTTTTGATTGTTCCAATGTTGGGTTGAATACAGTTACTTTGACCGCGACCGATGCGGCGGGAAACAGTTCTTTCAATACGGCAACGGTAACGGTTGAGGACAAAATTGCGCCAACAGTCCTAACGAAAAATATCACGGTTCAGCTTGATAGCGCAGGCAATGCAACAATAACATCAAATCAAATCGATAACGGTTCTACGGACAATTGTTCGATTGCGATTCCGACTTTGGTATTGGATAAAACTGCATTCAATTGTTCCAATGTTGGAGCGAATATGGTTACTTTGACCGCGACCGACGCAGGGGGAAACAGCTCTTCCAAAACGGCAACGGTAACGGTTGAGGATAAAATTGCGCCTACAGTCCTAACAAAAAATATCACGGTTCAGCTTGACGGAACAGGCAACGCAACGATATTAGCCTCGCAAATCGATAACGGTTCTACGGACAATTGTTCGATTGGGATTCCGACTTTGGCTTTGGATAAAACTGCATTTGATTGTTCCAATGTTGGATCGAATACAGTTACTTTGACTGCGACCGATGCAGGGGGAAACAGTTCTTTCAATACGGCAACGGTAACGGTTGAGGATAAAATTGCCCCAACTGTCCTAACAAAAAATATTACGGTACAGCTTGACGGAACAGGCAACGCAACAATAACATCAAATCAAATCGATAACGGTTCTACGGACAATTGTTCGGTTCCGATTCCGACTTTGTCTTTGGATAAAACTTCTTTTGATTGCGCCAATATTGGAGCGAATACCGTTACTTTGACCGCGACCGATGCAGGGGGAAACAGTTCTTTTAATACGGTAACGGTAACGGTTGAGGATAAAATTGCCCCGACTGTCCTAACGAAAAATATCACGGTTCAGCTTGATAGTACAGGAAGTGCAACGATATTAGCTTCGCAAATCGATAACGGCTCTACGGACAATTGTTCGATTGGGATTCCGACTTTGGCTTTGGATAAAACTGCATTCAATTGTTCCAATGTTGGAGCGAATACGGTTACTTTGACCGCGACCGATGCGGAGGGAAACAGTTCTTTCAATACGGCAACGGTAACGGTTGAGGACAAAATTCCTCCAACGGTAATAACAAAAAATATCACGGTTCAGCTTGACAGTACAGGCAACGCAACGATATCAGCTTCGCAAATCGATAACGGCTCTACGG
This sequence comes from Flavobacterium aquidurense, assembly GCF_031458035.1. Taxonomy (GTDB): domain Bacteria; phylum Bacteroidota; class Bacteroidia; order Flavobacteriales; family Flavobacteriaceae; genus Flavobacterium; species Flavobacterium aquidurense_C. Next base: position 147,170 of record NZ_JAVDXR010000010.1, on the reverse strand, counting down.
ATAATTGTTCGGTTCCGATTCCGACTTTGGCATTGAATAAAACTTCATTTGATTGTTCCAATGTTGGGTTGAATACAGTTACTTTGACTGCGACGGATGCGGGTGGCAATAGCTCTTCCAATACGGCAACGGTAACGGTTGAGGACAAAATTCCCCCAACAGTCCTAACGAAAAATATCACGGTTCAGCTTGACGGAACAGGCAACGCAACGATATCGGCTTCGCAAATCGATAACGGCTCTACGGATAATTGTTCGGTTCCGATTCCGACTTTGGCATTGAATAAAACTTCATTTGATTGTTCCAATGTTGGGTTGAATACAGTTACTTTGACTGCGACGGATGCGGGTGGCAATAGCTCTTCCAATACGGCAACGGTAACGGTTGAGGACAAAATTCCCCCAACAGTCCTAACGAAAAATATCACGGTTCAGCTTGACGGAACAGGCAACGCAACGATATCGGCTTCGCAAATCGATAACGGCTCTACGGACAATTGTTCTATTGCTACTTTGGCTTTGGATAAAACTGCATTTAACTGCGCGAATATCGGAACTAATACAGTTATTTTGACTGGAAAGGATAAAAGTGGAAATATGGTTTCATCTCATGCAGTAGTTACTGTTACAAATGCATTTGGAGATAACGATAAGGATGGGATTTTAGACAATTGTGATGACGATGATGATAATGATAATATTTTAGATGCAAATGATAATTGTCCAATTACTTATAATCCGCCTCAGGAAGATCGTAATAATAATGGTATTGGAGATGCTTGTGATCAGGATCAAATTAATATTGCCCAAGTTATTACTCCAAACGGAGATGGAATAAATGATACATGGGTAATTACTAATATCGAAACTTATACTAATTCAGTAATACGTGTTTTTAATCGTTGGGGTGCAGAGGTATTTTTTGCCAGAAATTACCAAAATGATTGGAACGGACACTCCAATGGCAACTCTCGGTCTTTGCCGGAATCAAGTTCATATTACTATCAGATTGATTTGGATGGTGATGGAAGTATTGATAAAGAAGGCTGGATTTACATTAACAGGTAATGGTAAAAAATAAATTTTTAGAAATGAAAATAATAAAAAAGACATTGACCGGAACATTACTGCTTTTTAGTACCATAGTTTTTGCCCAACAAGAGAGTCTTTTTACAACATATCGTTATCAAATGAATGTTGTAAATCCGGCCTATGCGGGAGTTGATGGAGAAACTATGTTTTCAGCTACAATTCGTCAACAATGGACTGGGATTAAAGATGCCCCTCAAACACAAGCTCTTTCTTTTGGAACAGTAGTAGGAAGTAATCTCGGATTAGGAGTTTCTATGGTGAATGATAAAACATTTATCGAAAAACAAACTCAGGTTGGAATTGATTTTTCATATAAACTGCAGGTAGGAGCACTTACTGATTTGTATTTGGGATTGAAAGCCGGAGGAAATTTTTATAATGTAAATACTTCAGGGCTTGAAACATATGTGCCACAATCAGACCCGGCCTTAACTAACATAAATCAGTTTAATCCAAATGTGGGTGTTGGAGCCTTATTAAAGAATGATAAATATTATATCTCTCTTTCTGTCCCAAGAATATTAAATACCGAAAGAGCAAAAAATAAAGATGGATATACAGCTGTTGCTACAGACAGGCCTCATGTGTATTTAAGCAGTGGTTATGATTTTGATCTTGAAGCCAGTACATTATTGGTCTTAAAGCCGTCATTTATGATGCGTTATGTTAATGGCGCTCCTCTTTCGGTAGATCTGAATTTAATGCTTCAAATAGAAGAATTTTTAGAAATTGGAGCAAGCTACAGAATCAATAATGCTTATGCAGGAATTGCTGGTATTACAATTAGTAAGCTTCTGACAGTAGGTTACGCATATGAAACAAATACAAATGAGACGATGGCAAGCGCCAAAAACTCAAACGAATTTTTTCTTCGCTTTAAATTTTAATGGCTTTCATTAAAGATTTTAAGTGAAGCTGGCATCTTTAATTATGTCCTCTTTTAAATTTTGTAAATATTAATAAAGAGAAATGTCTCAGTTTTTTTCTAGTTTCTTCAAAACTTCGCGCGCAACCGCTTTATACGCAGCAGAATGATCGCCATAATCTTTGTCCAGAATAATTTTTAGTTCAGGATGAATCCAATCGTAATAATTTCCTAAAACATACAAAGTTCTTATCGAATAGGCTTTTGTAGCTACTTTTACGTCATTAATAAGCCAGTCAAAAGAGGCTTCAATGCAATTCTGAAGATTTTCTTCGGAAAGAGAAATGCAATTCTCCGCTTTTTTATAATGTGATTTTACCAAAAGCTGAGTCACTTTTGCAATTGGCCGAATGGAACTTTCCTCTTTTAAATTTTTTAAATTGGAAAAGAAAAAATCAAGATGAGGTTGTAACCAAAGCAGTTCTTCGTAAGATACAAATTCTAAAATCCAGCAGGCTCGATGATTATTTTTGTCCGATGGCGAAAAACAAATCGAAACTAACTCCTTAAATAAAGATTGATTTTCTAAAACTTCCTGGGCAACCTTTAACCGGTTTTCTCGGGAAGCATTTACGTAATCAAGTTTTCTTTGTAATTCCGAAGACATTTTTTTTGAGTTAGATTTTATATCAATCTAAAATAAGTAATTTTTCCCAAATCTGTTCATTATTTTGCTTATGACCCAGTTTAAAGAATGTCCTTTTTAATTGGTTTTTGACAATTGATCTGTGAAATTTTCAAGATAATTAATATTTACAAAAAAGTCATCGCACCGATATAATTTTGATACTTACAATTTGGTTGTAATTCTGTATCTTTGCGCATTATTTTAAAATCAAAAATAATGATACAACTTCACGATAAACAATTTGTTCCGTTTATTTCGGCTAAAGAAATTGATTTTGCATTAACCAAAATTGTTGCACAAGTGGAAGATGATTTTGGAGATGATACTCCGATTTTTATTGGTGTTTTGAATGGTGCATTTATGGTTGTTGCCGATTTTCTGAAAAAATACAAAAGTCCCTGCGAGGTTTCATTCATCAAAATGGCATCTTATGAAGGAACCGAATCTACCAATACCGTTAAGGAATTAATTGGTATAAATCAGGATTTATCAGGCAGAACAGTTGTAATTATTGAAGATATTATTGATACCGGAAATACGATAGAAGAGTTAAAACACTTGTTCAAGGCACAAAATGTAAAACATTTTAAAATCGCGACATTGTTTTTTAAACCTGATGCGTATAAAAAGGACATTAAAATAGATTACATCGGAATTAGAATTCCAAATAAATTTATCGTTGGTTACGGTTTAGACTACGATGGTTTAGGAAGAAATCTAGCCGAAATCTACAAGTTAGCTGAATAAATTTAAACAAAACACAACTATATATTCATTTTAAACTTCTTAAATGAAAATAAGAAGTCAAAGCAACACTTACATTATGATTAACATCGTTTTATTTGGAAAGCCAGGAGCAGGAAAAGGAACTCAGGCAGAATTTTTAAAAGAGAAATACAACTTAACACATCTTTCAACAGGAGATATTTTTCGTTTTAACTTAAAAAATGATACCGAATTAGGGAAAAAAGCGAGAGTTTTTATGGACAATGGCGAATTGGTTCCCTGCGAAGTTACTACCGCAATGTTAATTGATGAGGTAAACAAACATTTAGATTCAAACGGATTTTTGTTCGACGGATACCCAAGAACTTTGGATCAGGCAGCGGCTTTAGATAAATTTTTGCCAACAATCGGGTCAAGTGTTACAGCAACAATTGCTTTAGAAGCAGATGATGAGATTTTAGTAGCACGTTTGTTAGAAAGAGGAAAAACAAGCGGAAGAGTTGATGATCAGGACGAAGAAAAAATTCGTGTAAGATATCAGGAATACAACGAGAAAACAGCTCCATTGATTGGATATTATAAAGCACAAAATAAGTTTCATGCCGTAAACGGAATCGGAACTATCGAAGAAATTACAGAGCGATTAACGTCAGTTATAGATAATTTGTAGAAGCTATTCCAGCTGTACGTTACAAGTCCTCGCTAAAAAAACTATTTTTCTATACCATAAAACGAGCTTCCTCCGGGCGCTGTTTTCTGGCAAGAAAAATTAGTTTTTTTAGCTCCGGGCTTTTCACTTCCATCTGGGCTAAAAAACATAAGAGAGATTACAAATTACATTAACGAACTATTTTATAACGAACAAGCCACAAATTGGAAATACTAATAATATTTTTTCTAATACTATTAAACGGAGTTTTCTCAATGTCAGAAATTGCATTGATTTCGGCTAGAAAAAACAGGCTCGAAACCGCCGCAAAAAAAGGGAATAAAAGTGCCAAAATTGCTTTGGATTTAGCCAATTCCCCAAACAAGTTTTTATCAACAGTACAAATCGGAATTACCTTAATCGGAATTTTGACAGGTATTTATAGTGGAGATAAAATCACGATGGATGTTGAGGCTTTCGTAAGCGGAATTGCAGTTTTAAAACCTTATGCACATTCAGTTGCAGTTGGGATTGTAGTTGTGGTTTTAACGTTTTTCTCATTGGTTTTAGGCGAATTACTGCCAAAACGAATTGGTTTGAATTACCCGGAATCTATTGCAAAAATGGTAGCAATGCCAATGAAAATAGTTTCGATAATTACAGCACCGTTCATTTGGTTGCTAACGTCATCAACAGATTTTTTATTGAATGTTTTACAAATAAAGCCTTCAGCTGACGGAAAAGTTACCGAAGAAGAAATTAAGGCGATCATCAAAGAAGGAACCGAAGGCGGAGAAGTTCAGGAAATTGAACAGGATATCGTGGAGCGTGTTTTTCATATTGGCGACAGAAAAGTAAATTCTTTAATGACACACCGCAAGTCGGTTGACATGTTGCCATTAAATGATGACAAATCTAAAATCAAAGAATTAGTTTTGCAGGATTTGCATACCGTTTATCCGGTATATAGCGACAACTACGATGATATTGTTGGGATTGTAACGCTTAAAAATATATTCGCTAACATCGAAAGTGATCATTTCGATTTGTCGGCAATAATGACAGATCCTCCTTATTTGATGGAGCAGACAACAGCTTACAAAGCGTTGGAAAATTTTAAAAGAACAGGAGTGCATTATGCTTTAGTTTCAGATGAATATGGTGTTTTTCAGGGAATAATTACTTTGAATGATATTCTGGAGGCTTTAGTTGGCGACGCATCGGATTTTTATAAAGACGAATTTAAGCTTGTGGAAAGAGAAGATGGTTCATGGCTGGTTGATGGACATTATTCATTGCACGATTTCCTAACTTATTTTGAGTTAGATGAATTAACAAACGATTACGAAGTAAACACCGTAAGCGGAATGATCATGACGGAGCTTTCGCATATTCCAAAAGAAGGTGAGAAGCTTGTCTGGCAAAAATTTGTGCTCGAAGTTATCGACATGGATGGTGTAAAGATTGACAAGGTATTAGTAAAAGCTCTTAAAGAGTAAAGAAAATTTGTTTCAAGTTTAAAGTTTCAAGTTGGCTGAACGTCAACCAACCTGAAACCTGAAACCTGAAACTCTATATAAACAAGGAAAAATGACAGAAGGAAATTTTGTAGATTACGTTAAGATATATGTTTCATCCGGAAAAGGAGGAAAAGGATCTACGCATTTACATAGAGAGAAATTTATTGAAAAAGGAGGCCCGGACGGTGGTGATGGTGGTCGCGGTGGACACGTATATTTAGTGGGGAATAAAGGTTTGTGGACATTATTTCACTTAAAATTTGCACGTCACATTAAAGCCGGTCACGGTGGAGATGGAGGAGGAGACCGTAGTACCGGTGCTGATGGAGAAGATAAATATATCGAAGTGCCTTTAGGAACTGTCGTAAAAGATAAAGAAACTGGAGAAACCTTATTCGAAATTACCGAAGACGGAGAAAAAAGAATTCTTTCAAAAGGAGGAAAAGGTGGGTTAGGAAACTGGCACTTTAGAAGTTCAACAAACCAAACGCCACGTTACGCACAACCTGGTTTACCGGGTGTAGAAATGGACGTGATTCTGGAACTTAAAGTTTTAGCTGATGTTGGATTGGTAGGTTTTCCAAATGCTGGAAAATCAACTTTATTATCTGTATTGACTTCGGCAAAACCAAAAATTGCCGATTATCCTTTTACAACCCTAAAACCAAACTTAGGAATCGTAGCTTACAGAGATTACCAGTCTTTTGTAATTGCTGATATTCCGGGAATTATTGAAGGTGCGGCGGAAGGAAAAGGTTTAGGACATTATTTCTTACGTCATATTGAGCGTAATTCAACTTTACTGTTTTTAGTTCCGGTTGATACTCCTGACATTAAAGCAGAGTATGATATTTTGGTTAATGAATTAACGAAATATAATCCTGAAATGTTGGACAAAGAACGTCTTTTAGTAATCTCAAAATGTGATATGCTGGATGATGAACTAAAAGCAGAATTGAAAGTAGAATTAGATGTTGCTTTCAAAGATATTCCATACATGTTTATTTCATCTGTTGCTCAACAAGGTTTGACCGATTTAAAAGACAAGCTTTGGAAAATGCTTAACGAATAAAAAATTAAAAAAAATACTTTTAAAGGCGTTCTGTTTTTCAGGATGCCTTTTTTTATTGGTCTCAGGAATAATTTAAAACTATTTTTTTTGAGTTTTTAAAATATTTTCAATGACAAATTGCGCAAGTTTTCTCAAATTAGAGAAGATTAATCTGTGGAAATCTGTGGAGTCTGTGGCTGTTTTTTTTGTATTGGGCACGGTTAGTCATATAATCAATTCTTAACTTAATGACATTGGCTACGCCCTCCGATAATAAATCTGAAATCAATCCCGAAGCTTCGGGACGTTACTCCTCAATCAAAAATCTCCTGTAGTGTTAAATTCGTAAAAAAAGGATAAAAACATAGTACTATATTTTATTTTAAGAGTTCTCAAGATATAATAATTGCGAAAATGCTTTATATTCGCATTACCTAAACAAAATAACATGAAAAAAATAGTTTTATTCTTAACCATGTGCCTAATGGCTTTTCCTGCAAGAGCTGACGAAGGAATGTGGTTTTTAATGTTTATCGAAAGATTGAACCATAGAGATATGGAAAAAATGGGCTTGCAATTAACAGCCGAAGAAATTTATAGTATCAATCATCATAGTTTGAAAGATGCTGTTGTTCAGTTTAATGGAGGTTGTACAGCAGAAATTGTTTCTAAAGACGGATTAGTTTTAACCAATCACCATTGCGGTTATAATGCGATTGCAGAACTTTCTACAGCTGAGCAAAACTATTTGAAAGATGGTTTTTGGGCAAAGGAAAGAAGTGCCGAAATGAAACCAAAATCTTTATACGTTCGTTTCTTCGTTCGTATGGATGACGTTTCTAAAAGAATTTTATCAAAAGTAAATGATAAAATGACAGAAACTGAAAGAAATAAAATTATTCAGCAAGAAATTGCTTTGATTGAAAAGGAAAACAACGAAGGCGGAAAATATACGGTTTCAGTTCGCCCTTTCTTTCAGGGAAATGAATATTACTATTTCGTTTATCAGGATTACACAGATGTTCGTTTAGTAGGAACGCCACCTGAAAGTGTTGGTAAATTTGGTGGAGACACTGACAACTGGGAGTGGCCTCGTCAAACAGGAGATTTTTCTATGTTCAGAGTTTATGCTGATAAAGCAGGAAATCCTGCAACGTATTCAAAAGATAATGTGCCTTTACAGCCAAAACACTATTTACCTGTAAGCATCAAAGGTGTTAAAGAAAATGATTTCGCCATGATTTTGGGTTATCCGGGAAGAACAAATCGTTGGATGCCAGCTGGCGGAATTGAGCAAAATGTAAAATTTGCTTATCCTGCTTGGGTTGAAGGGGCAAAAACGGGAATGGACCAAATGAAAAAGTATATGGACAAAGATGCAACAGTTCGTTTGCAATATGCGTCTAAATATGCTTCAACTGCCAATTACTGGAAAAACCGCCAAGGTATGATCGATGCTTTAACAAAAGCTGGAACAGCAGAACTTAAAAGTGAACAGGAAGACAAATTCTACGAATGGGCTGCTAAACCGGCTAACAAAGATAAGTATGAAAATGTAATTCCGACAATTAATGATTATTACAAGGAAACGAATTTAAAAGCGCGTCACGATAATTATTTATCTCAAGTTTTACGTACATCAGGCTATGCAACAGGACCATCTAATTTAGGAAATGCTTTGATTGCATATTATGCAGAAAATGAAGCTAAAAGAGTAGAAATGTTACCTAAGATCAACACGATGATTGATAACATTTATGGTGAATTTTATGCACCACTCGAAAAAGACGTTTTGACGGCACAACTAAATTTATACGCTTCTAAAGCTGCTGAATATGGTTTAGCTCCTCAAATAGCTAAAATGAAAACAGCAAACAACGGAGACTTTACTGCAGACGTGGCTAAAGCAACTGAAATCAGTTATTTTACCTCTAAAGAAAAAGTATTGGCTTTTATGGCTGATCCAAAACCATTAGCAATTGTACACGATCCATTGTACATTATTTCAAATGATTTAATGACAAAATACCGTGCGAAAACAGATGATCAGGCGAAGGCTGATGATGGTTTTGCAATTGCTTACCGTAAATTAGTGGAAGGTTTGAGAGAATCAAAATTAAATGCGATTCAGTACCCTGATGCTAACTCAACTTTGAGACTGACTTACGGAAAAGTTCGCGCTTTACCTGCTGACCCTCGTAACGACGCTAAAATCAACAATTATACTACCATGGAAAGTATGGTGAAAAAGTATAAAGCAGGTGATCAGGAATTTGATTTGCCAAAACGTTTGTTAGAATTAAATAAAGCAAAAGATTTTGGTCAATATGCTGATAAAGCTGGTTATATGCCAGTAAACTTTTTAACGGATAATGATATTACAGGTGGAAATTCTGGTTCACCGGTTCTTAACGGAAAAGGAGAATTAATCGGAATTGCTTTTGATGGAAATATCGAAGCTATGGCTGGTGATGTTATTTTTGATCCAAAATTGCAAAGAACAATCAACGTAGATATTCGTTATGTACTTTGGATTATTGATAAATACGCAGGAGCAAAAAATATTATTGATGAAATGACGATTATAAAATAATCAGAACTTTAATATGAATTTAAACCATCTTGTTTAACAAGATGGTTTTTTTTTGATTATTAATTTTTGAATAAAACTAAATACCACATTCCATATTTCCTTATTTTTGAAATATGAAAAAGCTACTACTTCTTTTTTTGCTTTCGCCAATTTTGATTTGGTCACAGACTAATTTTGAGAAAGGGGAAAAGTTAATTCATGCCAAAAAATATGAAGAAGCACAAGTTGTATTTGAAGGAATTTTAAAAACTAAACCTTCAGATATAAAGACTCTTGAATATTTAGGAGACATTGCGTCTCATCAAAAATTATGGGTAAAAGGTGCTGAGTATTACAAAAAACTTAAAGAGTTAAAACCTACAGAAGCGGATTATTTTTATAAATATGGAGGATGTCTGGCGATGCGGGCCATGGAAGTGAATAAACTTAAAGCTTTAGGAATGGTCGATGACATGAAAGAAGCATTTGAGAAAGCAATTGCTATAAATCCGAAACATATTCCAGCGCGTTGGGCTCTTATTGAAATCTATTTACAGTTACCTGGGTTTTTAGGAGGAAGTGAATCAAGAGCACTGGAATATTCGAATGAATTAATGCAAATTTCATCGGTCGATGGATACTTGTCAAGAGGAAGAATAGACGAATATTTTAAACGTTATGCGTCAGCAGAAAAAAATTATTTGAAGGCGAATGAAATTGGCAAATCAAAAGTTACATTTCAAAAATTATATAATTTATATTTGAACAAATTAAAAGACCCTAAAAAGGCACAGGAATTGAAACGAAAATTTGAAGCATAATTAACTACTTCAATATTAAATTCCATTGAAATTGAACTAAAAAAATTTGATTTTTAAATGAAAACACATTTCATCGCAATAGGCGGAAGTGCCATGCACAACTTAGCGTTAGCATTACATAACAAAGGATATCTGGTTACAGGAAGTGACGATGCTATTTTTGAACCTTCAAAATCAAGATTAGAGAAAAAAGGTATTTTGCCTGCAGAATTAGGTTGGTTTCCTGAAAAAATTACCGCTGATATTGACGCCATTATTCTTGGAATGCATGCAAAAGCTGATAATCCGGAATTACTAAAAGCACAGGAATTAGGATTGAAGATTTACTCCTATCCTGAATTTTTATACGAGCAGTCTAAAAATAAAACCCGTGTTGTCATTGGTGGTTCGCACGGAAAAACCACTATTACTTCGATGATTTTGCATGTTATGCATTATCATAATATTGAAGTTGATTATATGGTAGGCGCCCAATTAGAAGGTTTTGATACAATGGTGCATCTAACTGAAGAAAATGATTTTATGGTTTTGGAGGGTGATGAATATTTGTCTTCTCCTATCGACAGACGTCCAAAATTTCATTTGTATCAGCCAAATATCGCTTTGATTTCAGGAATTGCCTGGGATCACATTAATGTTTTTCCAACTTATGAAAATTATGTCGAGCAATTCGAGATTTTCATCGGCAAAATTACAAATGGCGGAATTTTAGTTTACAACGAAAATGATCCGGAAGTAAAACGCGTTTCTGAAGCAGCGACAAATCCAATTCGTAAATTAGCTTATCATACTCCGGAATATACAGTTAGCGACGGTGTTACTTTGTTAAAAACTCCTGAAGGTGATATGCCAATTGAAGTATTTGGAGCGCACAATTTAAATAATCTTGCGGGAGCAAAATGGATCTGCCAAAACATGGGCGTTGACGAAGCCGACTTTTATGAAGCAATTGCAAGTTTTAAAGGTGCTTCAAAAAGACTGGAAAAAATAGCAGAAGGTAAAGGAAAAGTGGCTTATAAAGATTTTGCGCATTCACCAAGTAAAGTCGCGGCGACAACAAAAGCAGTAAAAGAGCAATATCCGAACAGAACTTTAGTGGCTTGCCTTGAACTTCATACATACAGTAGTTTAAATGCTGAATTTCTTAAGGAATACGAAGGTGCGTTGGAGTATGCAGATGTCGCTGTAGTTTTTTATTCTCCCGATGCAGTAAAAATTAAACAACTGGAAGAGGTAACATACGAACAAATCGCAAGTTCTTTTAACCGTAAAGATTTGATTATTTATACAAATCCTATTGAATTCAAAGAATATTTATTCAAATTAAATCTTGAAAATTCTGCATTATTACTAATGAGTTCTGGTAATTATGGAGGTTTGAATTTTGATGAGGTTAAAGGTCTCATTAATTAGATAATTTGAAAATTAGATAATGTGCCAATTGCAAAACTGCAGTTGGCATTTTTTTTTGGATTAAAATGAATGATTTTTCCTATTTTTATAAATTATTTTATATTTTAAAAAATGGAGACAACTCATTTTCCTATTACAAATTGGTCAGAAGACGATCGTCCTCGCGAAAAGTTAATGCTAAAAGGTAAAAGCGCTCTCAGTGATGCAGAATTAATTGCAATTTTAATTGGTTCAGGAAGTCGAAGTGAATCTGCGGTTGCTTTAAGCAAAAGAATTTTGGCAAGTGCCGATAATCTAAATTCGTTAGGAAAAATGTCAATTTCGCAACTTATAAATTTTAAGGGAATAGGAGAGGCAAAGGCTATTGCGATTATTGCGGCCTTGGAATTGGGCCGACGCCGAAGAGCTGAGGATGTTGTTGAACTGGTAAAAATCACATCAAGTAAACTGGTTTTCGAGATCATGCAGCCTATTATAGGAGAACTCCCTCACGAAGAATTTTGGGTGCTTTTTCTGAATAATTCTAATAAAGTAATTTCTAAGTCACAATTGAGTAAAGGTGGTATTTCGGGAACAATTGTTGATGTTAGACTGGTTTTTAAATTGGCACTAGAAAGTGGTGCTACTTCTTTGATCCTGTGCCATAATCATCCATCCGGAAACGTACAGCCCAGTGATGCTGATAAGCAAATTACCAAGAAATTAAAAGTGGCAGGTGATAGTTTAGATGTTAAAGTTTTGGATCATTTGATTATTACTGAAACAAAATATTATAGTTTTGTAGATGAAGGAATTTTTTAGCTTATGAGTACCCATATTACAGATGTTTTTTTTGATTTAGATCACACGCTTTGGGATTTTGATAAAAATTCGGAGATGGCTTTTGATCGAATATTTAAAAGTAAATTTCCCGATATTAGAATCCAGGATTTCATTGAGAAATATGCGCCTATAAATCAAGCTTGTTGGAAGTTATATCAAAATGATCAAATAACACATGTCGAACTTCGTTATAACAGATTGAAGTTTTCTTTTGATGCTTTAAATGTTGAAATCTCAGACGATGATATCAACGAAATTGCCAACGATTATATTGAGTTTTTAACCGATAATAATCACCTGTTTGATGGTGCAATAGAAGTTTTGGACTATCTTAAGCCAAAATACAAATTACACATAATAACGAATGGTTTTGCAAATGTTCAGGAAAAAAAGATCAATAATGCTTCACTTTCTGGATATTTCAGTACAATAACAAATTCGGAATTAGCAGGTGTAAAAAAACCAAATAGTATTATCTTTGATTATGCTGTGAGTTTGGCTCAGGCTTCGAAAGAAAATAGTATCATGATCGGAGACTGTCTTGATGCTGATGTTAACGGAGCTTTGAACGCAGGTTTGGATGCTATTTTTTTTAATGAAAAAAACGTACAAGCTCCGCAGAATATTAAACAAATCAACCATTTATTAGAACTTAAAAAATATTTATAATGATGAAAATTAAATTGTTATTGGTTGCGCTTTTTATTTCGGTTATCGGGTTTTCGCAATCTGTAAATGATTATAAAGCTGTAATTGTGCCTTTGAAATATGATTTCCTAAAATCTGATAATCAATATAGATTGGCAACAATTACTAAATCTAATTTAAAGAAAGCTGGTTTTGAAGCTTTTTATGCAAATGAAGAAATTCCTGCCGAGTATAGTGATCGTTGTCAGCTTTTATATATTGATGTAAAAAAGGACAATGCTTTTTTAGTAACTAAACTTTTTATAGAGCTAAAAGATTGTTACGGTAAAGTTGTTTTCACTTCTGAAGTTGGGAAAAGTAAAGAAAAAGAATTTGAGACCGCTTATATAGAATGTCTTAATGCTGCATTTGTTTCTGTAAACGCATTGCATTATAAATATAGTGGAAAAGCTATTATACCTACTGCCAATACCGGAAGAGGAGCAATGAATCCCGCCGCGGTAGCAGTTATGGTTCCTACAGTAACAGCAGCTGTGGCAACACCTGCACCAACAGTTGCAGCAGTATCTACTCCAGTTGCAGATACTTCTGATCCAAACTTACTATATGCTCAGCCAACGGAAACTGGATTTCAATTAATAGATAAGACACCAAAAGTGGTTATGAAATTGCTAAAAACATCACGTCCAGATTCATTTATCGCTATAAAAGATGGTGTTCAGGGTTCGCTAAATGCAAAAGATAATCAATGGTTTTTTGAATATTATCAAAACGACAAATTAGTTTCTGAAAAAATTTCGGTTAAATTTTAAACATAAAGCCCGGTTTTAATAGCCATATTTATTTTTCCAACGGTTCTTTAAAAATTCGCGGTTACTGTTCTCTCTAGAATTGTTTCCCGGATTGTAAAGAACCGTTTCTTTTATTGCATCCGGAAGAAATTCCTGTTCAGCAAAATTGTTGGCGTAATCGTGCGAATATTTATAATCATCACCATAACCTAATTCTTTCATAAGTTTCGTTGGTGCATTTCTTAAATGAATTGGAACAGGTAAATCACCAGTCTGTTTTACTAATTGCTGTGCATTTCCAATTGCCATATATGAAGCATTGCTTTTTGGAGAAGTAGCAAGATAAATAGCACATTGACTTAGAATAATTCGGCTTTCCGGATAACCAATAGTGGTAACTGCCTGAAAGGTATTATTAGCCATAATAAACGCCGTCGGATTTGCATTTCCGATATCTTCACTTGATAAAATCAGCATTCTTCGGGCAATGAATTTCACATCTTCACCACCTTCGATCATTCTTGCAAGCCAATAAACCGCTCCGTTTGGATCACTGCCACGAATCGATTTAATAAAGGCAGAGACAATATCATAATGTTGTTCACCACTTTTGTCATATAAAACCGTGTTTTGCTGTACTAACTCAAAAACACGATCATTGGTGATAATAATTTCGTCTCCTGCAGAAGCGTTTACTACTAATTCAAATATGTTTAAAAGCTTTCGTCCATCTCCCCCAGAAAGACGCAATAAAGCCTCGGTTTCTTTAAGAATAATATTTTTGGAAGCTAAATAGGCATCGGTTTTCATCGCACGATGTAATAAGGCTTCGAGATCGGCCTTTGTGAAAGCATTTAGTATATAAACCTGACAACGGGATAATAACGCGGGAATAACTTCAAAACTTGGGTTTTCAGTTGTGGCGCCAATCAGTGTTATCCAGCCTTTTTCGACGGCTGCCAAAAGGGAATCTTGTTGCGATTTGCTAAATCGGTGAATCTCATCAATAAATAAGATTGGATTTTTGGCCGTAAATAATCCGCCGCTTTGTTTTGCTTTATCAATGACATCACGAATGTCTTTAACTCCGGAATTAATGGCGCTCAAAATGTAGAACGGACGTTTAGATTCCTGCGCAATAATTTGTGCCAAAGTTGTTTTGCCGGTTCCCGGAGGTCCCCAGAAGATTAGAGAAGGAATAATTCCTTTTGAAATTTGTTGTGTCAGTGATCCGTTTGGTCCAACCAAATGATTTTGACTAATATAGTCTTCTAGTTTCTGTGGGCGTATACGCTCGGCTAACGGTGCTTCCATTTTGTAAAATTACTATTTTCAATTTTAATTATAAATTTTTAAAAGTTAATTACTCGTGAAAGTGTGTAAGGTGATTTTTCATTTAGCTGACAAATTATCAGTAAATTGTATTTGGATAGTTTTTTGATGACTTTCAAATGAATGTATTTCTAAAAATATGAATGATAACGACTTTAAATTTTCAAATGCCGTAATAGGACTTCCAGTATTTTTTGTCCTTTTTCTATGGATTATTTATTGGATTCAAATTCGCTTTGATTTTGATTTTTATCAAAACGGAATTTATCCAAGGGATTTTTCAGGTTTGCAGGGCGTTTTATTTAGTCCTTTTATTCATGAAAATTTGGGGCATTTGTATAATAACTCTATCCCGCTTTTAGTTTTATTGGCTGCTTTACAATTCTTTTATCCCAAACAAACTTTTCAGGTTATTGCCTATGGTATTTTGTTTTCCGGATTAATTACATGGGTAATTGGCCGTGAAAATTATCATATTGGCGCAAGCGGCTTGATTTATGTTTTAGTGAGTTTTATTTTTTTCAAAGGAATTCAAACCGGTTATTACAGGTTAGTGGCACTTTCACTTGCTGTAATTTTATTATATGGCGGAATGATTTGGTACGTTTTTCCAGATGTTGATGCCACAATTTCCTGGGAAGGTCATTTGGCCGGTTTCGTTACCGGATTTGTACTCTCGTTCCTTTATAAAACACCAGAGTATAAGAAAAATATAGTTTATGATTGGCAAAAACCTGATTTTGATCCCGAAGACGATGCTTTTATGCGGCATTTTGATGAATACGGTAATTTCGTGAATTTTGAAAAATCAGAAGAAGACCCTGAATATATTGCTACATATTTTAATTCGGATATGATTGTGAATTATACTGTAACCAAAACCGAATCGGAAGATAAGTTGTAAGTGTAAATATTTTGTATTGATTTAAAAGAATATTTTTAATTATTCTTATTTCATTTACATTAAAAGAATATGGTTTATAGCATTGCCTTGTTAATTCGGTCAGCACAAAAGTGATGAGTAGATGTGACAGAAAAACTTATCCTTGCTGATCGAACGACGATCGATTGTATAAAACAAAAAATGCCGTAATTATACAGCATGTTTTTATAAATGATATGTTTTTGAGCAGATTTGGAAGACATCAATTAATAATTAGAATATTACTTTGTCAACTTATATTTCTCTCAAAGATTTTAACTTCTTTGACGCACAGCTTCGTATAAAAATGCGCCACAAGCTACAGAAACATTCAATGATCCTATAGTTCCAAACATTGGTAATTTTGCTTTTTCATCAACAATTTTTAAAACAGACGGATTAATACCTCTGTCTTCCGATCCCATGATAATGGCGACAGGTTCGTTTAAGGTTAAATCAAAAATGTTTTGATCAGTTTTTTCGGTTGCAGCAACCGTTTTTATTCCTGATCCCTGAAGGTAAAATATAGCATCTTTAATATGCTCAACTTTACATATTGGAACATTAAATACTGCTCCGGCAGAAGTTTTTACAGTGTCACCGTTTACTGGTGCGGATCCTGCTTTTTGTACAATGATTCCATTTACTCCGGTACATTCGGCAGTTCTGATAATTGCACCAAAATTTCTTGCGTCTGAAATCTGGTCTAATATTAAAAATAAAGGTTTAGAACCGGATGCAATTGTTGATTCAACAAGATGTTCTAAGTCAATAAACCCAATAGGGGAGATCGTTGCCACTGCACCTTGATGGTTATTTGGTGTTAGACGGTTTAATTTTTCAACAGGTACATAAGAAAAATTGATGTTGGCGCGTTTCATCACCTTCATTAAATCTTTCATTAATTCTCCTGAAATTTCTTTTTGAATAAATACTTTGTCTACTTCTTTCCCAGCCTGAATTGCTTCAATGATGGCTCTAATTCCAAATATTTGATGTTCTTTTTCCATAGGGCAAATATAGGTATAATGTTTATATAAAAAAAAGCCGCTCATTACTGAGCGGCTTTAAGTTTATTTCTGGTTTAATTAGAATTTATCCCAGAAAAGTTTTTTAACAGCTGTATCGCCACCAATTTTTCCAGACGCAGCTGTATAATTAGTTTTGTTTAATGTTTGTTCGATTCCTGGATACGTATAACGTTTAGGAACTTCTTTAATATCGTTAAAGGTTACAGGAGGAGCAAGTAAGATAGGGAAATCCAATCTTCTGTAAGTTGTCCAAGCTTCAAAACCTCTATTATATAAAGCGATCCATGATTGTTCAGCAATTTTTTGTTTCCAAGTTCCAGTAGCTGTAGCATAAGCAACAGTTGGTTGAGCTAGGTAAGTAGTGATGTCAGCAGGCGCTACACCCCAATCAGTCATAGAAGCAGTGATTGCGGCGTTATAGTGACTTTCAGCAGTACCTCCTACAGCAATTCCTCTTTCTACAGCTTCTGCTAATAAAAATTCTACTTCAGAATTTGTAAGCAATACCCCTGGGTATTTTTCATCTTTAATTGTTTCTGTAAAATTAGAGTGATCTTTGTAAACGTTAAGCTCTCCTTGTTTACCACCATCATATTTACCAGAATCTTTAGGATATTCTGTGAAGAATTTAGCTCTTCTAGGATCAACAAGAGCATTCATTTTGTTAACGAATGTATTTGCTGGAATAAAGTCAAAACGTCCACTAGCTACTAAATCAACATAAAGTGGATTTGTGTTAGGTTGTAAATCTGCGTATTGTAAGTAAGCACTATCAGCACTTGTTAAAATCACACCATCACTTAGAGCAGCTAAAACTTGAGCACTAGCGTATGCATGATCAACATCATCAAGGTTGATTGCCATTCTTAAACGAAGTGTATTGGCAAATTTAGCCCATTTTTGAGTGTTACCACCATAAACTAAATCAGCATCACCAAAGCTACCTTGACTTTTATCTAATGCTTTTGAAGCAGTAGTTAATTTTGCAATAAGATCTTTGTAGATTGTTAAACCATCGTCATATTTTGGTAGTGGAAAGTCAGCAATGTTTAAAGCTTCTGAATATGGAATATCTCCAAAAGTATCCACAAGAACATTATAAGAGTAAGCACTTAAAATGTCTATGATACTAATTTTGTTATTCAATTCTACTAACTGAGCTGGAGTTCCAACAAAATTTGCTTTTTGCTTGTTTAACAAATCTTTAGATTCTTTAAAGTCTCTAAGTACATCACGGTAGTAAACAGCCCAGTGTGTATCTGGAATTTTACGACCTGTCAAGTCATATTGGCTTTCTTGAGGATATTGCACCTCTGCCCATTGTTGTACGTATAATCTGAAAACATTTCTGTTTACAGATGTACTCGTAACCTGATCCATCATTGCATGCTCAGCATTGGTAAACAAGTATTCAGGAGTAGTTGTAGTAGGACGTTTAGTGTCCTGATTTAATCCTGTAATGTCATCACTACATGATGCAAACAAGGATAAAATAGGGATTAATATAAGCAGTCTATTTTTCATAGCTTAGAATTTTATTGTTAAGTTACAACCAATATTTCTGGTTGTTGGTAAAGATCCGATAGATAGTCCTAATGATTGTGCATTAGATCCTACACCACTTTCTGGATCAGCATCTGGAAGATTTTTGTCAATTATCCATAAGTTAGATCCGATAAGTGATATTTTAGCGTCAACTAAATGAATTTGTTGTACTAATGAAGTTGGTAAAGTATATGTAATATTTACTTCTCTTAATTTTACAAAACTTGCATCATAAACATATCCTTTTCCAGCACCGCCTGAGTAAGAGTTTGTAATTGCTCCAGCACCTGGTCTGAAATAATCAGTTCTGATAGTGTTTGGTGTTCCGTTTGCAAGAACTCCGTCAAAAATCACACCACCGCCACTAACAGCAGGGTTTCTGATAGGGTTTCCTAAATCGTTAGTTCCAGCAGTTTGTACTCCTAGTCCAGTTCCTACACCATACCATTGATCTGTAGAGAAAATATCTCCACCATGTTTCATGTCAATTAAGAAGCTGAAAGATAGGTTTTTGTAAGCAAGTTTGTTACGGATACCACCAATCCAGTCAGGATTCACATCACCAATAATGTTGTTTGTGTTAGTATTAATTACGTATCTACCTGTTGCAGCAACTACTCTTGGTCCTTTTTTGTTAACCTCACCTGGATAGCTAGGTACAAAGTTTGGATCGTAATAAGTATAATCTGTTCCTTTTAATACTCCAAAAGGTTTCCCTACTTCAGCATTTAAAGTTACGTTCCCAACAAAAGAACTAAGTTGTAAGTTCTCAATACCAGGAGCTAATGCAGTTACCATGTTCTCGTTTTTAGACCAGTTAACATTGATATCCCAAGAGAAATCTGCTGTTTTTACCGGAGTAAGATTGAATTGAACCTCGATACCTTTGTTTTCAATTGTAGCAGCGTTAATGTAACGGCTAGTATATCCTGTAGAAGTAGAATAAGGAACATTTACAGCTTCACCGTCATTTACGTTTTTGTATAAACTCACATCAAATCCAACTCTTTTGTTTAAGAATTGCATCTCAAGTCCAATCTCTTGTGTTTTAGTTTTAATTGGTTCTAAGTTAGGATTGTTTTTGACACTGTTTACAGAATATTGTTGTTGACCATTGAAAGCATCAGTTTTAGAATAAGTATCAATTAATGCCAAACCTGGAGTACCAAGTGGGCTTTCAGAATAACCTGCTCTCAATTTACCAAAACTTAACCAGCTAGCCTCAAAGTTATTTGAGAACACCCAGCTACCAGAAACAGAGTTACTGAAAAGAGAGTTGTCATCTGCCGGAAGGTTTGAGAATGCATCTCTTCTTGAAGTAGCGTCTACATATAAGAAATCTTTGTATCCTAAAGAAGCAGAAACATAATAACTGTTTACACCACTTTTAGTTGCTCTTTCGTAAGCGTAAGGGCTCGTGTCAACTGAGTTTGCTAAAGAATATAATCCAGGTACAATTAAACCTCCTTGAGTTGAAGCGGTAATTGAGTTAAATGAATTTCTTTTGATGGTACCCCCAGCAATTCCTGTTAAGTTGAAGTCTTCACCAAAGTTCTTTTTGAATGTTAAGATCAAATCGTAGTTTTGCTCAGAAAAGTTTCCGTTATATCTTTGGTATCCAGATTTTTCGTCTAAACCGTTGATTCCGAAAGTTTTAGCTACAGAACCAACCGCAACTCTTTCTTCACGAATTTCGTCGTAAGTATCTGTAGATATTTTACCAGTAGCTGATAACCAGTCTGCAATTTTGTAAGTTAAATTGGCATATCCAACAAAACGATTTCTTTCGTCATTTTGATAGTTTTGGTAACGCTCAAAATATGGGTTGTTCCAGTATGCAGCACTTCCATCGTCTGTACCATTTCTATTCCATGTAAGGTTTTGTCCGCCTGAAGCATTGTAAGCTTGCTCTAATTGTTTGATATCTACGTTAGTTTGCCACCATTGACGGAAACCTGCAATTAAGTTATCACTATATCCAGTCATGTTTCTACCTACTGTAGTTTGATTAGAGAAGTTAGCGAAAGTTGCAAGAGATAATTTGTCAGTAAACTGATGATTTAATTTTACACTAAAGTTATTTTTGTTTAATTCACTATTTGGTAAAGTACCAGTTTGTTTAGTGTTAGTGTAGTTGAAAACAACGTTACTTTTGTCATTAGCATCTTCAAAAGAGATTCCATTTACTAATGAAAGGGAATTTTTGAAGAATGAAGTTGGATCGTTTTTAGCGCCTACCCATGGAGTTGCTTTACCATAGTTTGCGTTTCCTGGATATGATGAAAAAGCATCCCATTGGTAAACGTTCAATGATGGATTAAATGCATCCCCTGCAGAAGCATCATCTCCCATTGCAACAACTTGATTTCCTACACCGTCACCATCAAGATCAATTGTTGCTGGCGCGAATGAAGTACCGTAACCTGCACCATATTCTTTTTGATATTTTACAAAAGTACTTTTGTCGATAGATCCAGTTACAACTTCAGAAGAAACTGTGATTCCAAGACCTTTTTTAGCTTTTCCTTTTTTAGTAGTAATCATCAAAACTCCATTTCCAGCTAAGTATCCGTATAATGCAGATGCAGCAGCACCTTTAAGTACGTTTACGCTTTCAATGTCATCAGGATTAATGTCCATACCATTGTTACCATAGTCATAACCTTGTCTACCTTGAGCTTGAGAAGTTGTTCCGTCAACACTAGTGTTACTGTTGTTAATCGGCATACCATCAACTACGATAAGCATTTCATTACTTTGTCCGATAGATTTAATACCACGAGATATTGCACTTGTAGAACCACCAAAGTTAGTGTTTCTTACGATGTTAACACCGGCAACTTTTCCAGAAAGTTCATTTAAGAAGTTTCCACTTGAAGTACCTGCTTTTAAATCTCCACCTTTTACTTCCTGAGTGGCATAACCAAGAGATTTTTTCTCTCTTTTAACACCTAAAGCTGTTGTTACAACAACACCTTCAAGTTCTTGTGCATCTCCAGCTAACTTAATGTTAACTACAGATGAACTTGCAGCTACTTCTTGGGTTTTCATCCCAATGTAGCTAAAAACCAAAACTTGGCTTGATGATGCTTTGATAGAATATTTACCATCAAAATCAGTTTGTGTCCCAGATTTAGTTCCTTTAATTAATACTGATACACCCGGTAAAGGCATTCCTGTATTATCAGAAACAGTTCCTGAAACAGCTCTTTCTTGCGCAAAAGTTAGTTGCGCCACTAGTACTAGTAATAGTACTAAGAATCCATTGAACTTTAGTTTCATTTTTAAATATTTTGAATTAGTATCGCAAAACTCTTAATAATTTGTTAACTTTCCTAGTGATTTTTTTTTTTTTTTAATTAAAGATTAAAATTTAACATTATAACATATGTTTATGATAGTGTTATATAATTGCATGTCTTGTAAATCTGTACTTCCATTTGTGAGAGTTATCTTAAGTAGTCCGTTCGGTGTTTGAAGTACAGATCCAATTCCAAATCCTATTAATTTTTTAATCTTGTTAGGGTTGATTGTTGCTGTTAAGTCTTGGTATAACCCGTAATCGGCAATTGTGTTTGCGTACATGTTTTTTGAAAATTTATAACGATACTCTGTAAGAATAAGTAAATTGAAATTTGATTGTAAGCTGTTTTCTAAAAAGCCTCTTATGGAGTTCATTCCGCCAAAATGAAATAATTCGTTAGAAAAGTAGTTTTTGCTATCGAGATAAAAATTTTGTGAATTTATGTTAATGAAATTTTTCTCATTTAGCTCGAAATTATAAGATGCATTGAGGTTGATGTAAAATTGTTTAACGGACCCTGCTGTTTCTGAATTGTTATTTGTGTTTCTTTTCCCGTAGCCAATCGTGCAGTTTATATTTGCCTTTTTTGGAAGTAGATTGTTAAAGTTGTCTATTTTTTTAAATTCGTAATTTGAAGTTATGTACGAGTTTTTAAAATCGGAAATTGTTGCATTATTGATGTTTTGAATATCACTTGATTCTGTAGATTGATATCCTGCATAAATTTTTGAATTGTAATTTATGTAATAGCCTAGGTCGATTCCTGTTTTTGTATTTTGAAAAGTGCTATCCTGTTTAAAAATATTTAATTGAGCTTTTACTCCTAATGGTGATTTGAATATGTATGGTATTTCAAGTTTTGTATTGAAGGTCTTTTGTTGATTGCCATCACTTTTCCAATACAATGAAAATTGCTCTCCTGAATGTAGTATGTTGATTAATGAGACGTCTAAGTATCCGTTAAGAATTACTTTTTTATTTTCGTCGTTAGAAAATCCGATATATCCGTCAAAGGTGTTGGCTTTTCTTTTGTCAAGATAGATGTAAATTTTAGTAGAATCGTTGGTGAATAATATTTCCGGGAATTTAGTTTGAGTTACAAATTCAAAGTTGTTAATTTCATTATATAATTCTGTGGTTATTTCCTGATTGAAAGTTTTGTTGATGTATTTTTTGTTGAGCTGTTTTAAATGGCTTTTTGGGAAATTTTTCTTTTCACTGTTATTTGCGTAATTTAGAATAATGGAATTTACCTGTCGTTTTTTTTCTGATTTGAAATTTAGATCGGCAAAAATTATCAAATTCTCTCTTCGGATGTTTTCCAGTTTTATCTTGCTTAACGCGTAACCTTGTTTTTCTGCCTCAATTATTTTTTGATTTAAATAGTTTTCAGTGTCTTCGTACGGGATAATTATCGTGTCATTTTTTGCATCAGCTGAATTACAAAACGGATTTTTTATACCTATATATATATGTATCTTTTTGATTCTTGTTTCTAGGCTGATAATTGATTGGTAGGTGCTGTCATTTATCTTATTGATTTCTATGATTTTATTATCTAAATAGCCTTTTTTTGAGAGCTTTTGAGAGGCGTTGTTTATTTCGTTATATAATGATTTGATGTTTGGGTGTTTTGTCTTGTATTTTATCGAGTCAATGATTTGATTTTCATTATCATTTATCCCGTTTATTTTTAAGTGAAAATTTTGGGCATAACAACCCAAACATGTGCTAAGAAAAAATATGTAAAATAACTGTTTCAAATGCAATTGTTTCGTTTATTAAATGTATTGCAAATATCTATTGTTTGTTTGTAAAATCATAAGCTTAAATAATGTTATTGAAAATTAATGAATTAACGTTTGTATAGTGAAAAATATTTTATACATTTGCAACCCCGTAAAAAGCGGGAATTTAATATACATAATAAATTTTTAGTATTAATTATGCCAACAATTCAACAATTAGTAAGAACAGGAAGAACTCAGATAACTAAGAAGAGTAAATCGGTTGCTTTAGATTCTTGTCCTCAAAGAAGAGGGGTTTGTACGCGTGTTTACACTACTACACCAAAAAAACCAAACTCTGCAATGCGTAAAGTTGCGCGTGTACGTTTGACAAATGGTAATGAAGTGAATGCTTACATCCCTGGAGAAGGACACAATTTACAAGAGCACTCGATAGTATTAGTTAGAGGCGGAAGGGTAAAAGATTTACCAGGTGTTAGATATCATATCGTTCGTGGAGCGCTTGACACGTCAGGAGTTGCAGGAAGAACGCAAAGAAGATCTAAGTACGGTGCTAAACGCCCAAAAGAAGCAAAAAAGTAATTTAAAACGTTAAGAGTTGGAGGTTAGGAGTTGAGGGTTAGATTGAGGCGAAAGTTTTAATTCTATAACAAAACATTTAACGGATAACCTATAACTTTTTATTAAAAAAAAGACATGAGAAAAAGAGCGGCAAAGAAAAGACCACTTTTACCAGATCCGAGGTTTAACGACCAATTGGTAACACGTTTTGTGAACAACTTAATGTGGGATGGTAAGAAATCTACAGCTTTCAAAGTATTTTATGATGCTATTGACATCATTGAGTCTAAAAAGCAAGATTCAGAAAAATCTTCATTAGAAATTTGGAAAGATGCTTTAACAAACGTTATGCCTCACGTAGAAGTACGTAGTCGTAGAGTAGGTGGAGCTACATTTCAAATTCCAATGCAAATTAGACCAGACAGAAAAATTTCTATGGCAATGAAGTGGTTAATACTTTATTCTAGAAGAAGAAATGAAAAATCTATGGCACAACGTTTAGCGTCAGAATGTTTAGCTGCTGCTAAAGAAGAAGGTGCTGCGGTTAAGAAAAGAATGGATACTCACAAGATGGCAGAAGCTAATAAAGCTTTCTCTCACTTTAGATTTTAATTCGTAAGAAATGGCTAGAGATTTAAAATATACAAGAAATATCGGAATTGCTGCTCACATTGATGCTGGTAAAACAACAACAACTGAGCGTATCCTTTTTTATACTGGAAAATCACATAAAATTGGTGAAGTACACGATGGTGCTGCAACAATGGACTGGATGGCGCAAGAGCAAGAAAGAGGTATTACAATTACTTCTGCTGCTACAACTTGTGAGTGGAATTTCCCAACTGAGCAAGGTAAGCTTTTGCCAAACTCATTGCCTTACCACTTTAATATTATTGATACTCCTGGACACGTTGACTTTACTGTAGAGGTAAACCGTTCTTTACGTGTACTTGATGGATTAGTTTTCTTGTTTAGTGCTGTTGATGGTGTTGAGCCACAATCAGAAACTAACTGGAGACTTGCAGATCAATATAGAGTTCCACGTATGGGATTCGTTAACAAGATGGACCGTCAAGGATCTAACTTTTTGGCAGTTTGTCAACAAGTTCGTGATATGTTGAAATCAAATGCTGTTGCGATCACTTTGCCAATTGGTGAAGAAAATGATTTCAAAGGTGTTGTGGATTTAGTAAAAAACCAAGCTATCATTTGGCATGATGCAACTCAAGGGGCAACTTTTGATATTGTTGAGATTCCTGCTGATATGGTTGCTGAAGTTAAAGAGTATAGAGATATTCTTATTGAAGCAGTTGCTGATTACGATGAGAACTTGCTTGATAAGTATATGGAAGATCCAGATTCTATCACAGAGGAAGAAATTAACAATGCTCTTAGAGCTGCAACTATGGATATGGCTATCATCCCGATGATTGCTGGTTCTTCTTTCAAAAACAAAGGAGTTCAGTTCATGTTAGATGCAGTTTGTAAATATTTACCTTCTCCAATGGATAAGGAAGGTATCGAAGGAATTCATCCTGATGATGCTGAATTATTAGAAGAAGATCAAACTAAAATTTTACGTCGTCCAGATGTAAAAGAGCCGTTCGCTGCTTTAGCATTTAAAATTGCTACTGACCCATTTGTAGGTCGTTTAGCTTTCTTCCGTGCTTACTCAGGACGTTTAGATGCTGGTTCTTATGTTTTGAACACTCGTTCAGGAAGTAAAGAAAGAATTTCTCGTATCTACCAAATGCACGCTAACAAACAAAATCCAATCGAATATATTGAGGCTGGAGATATTGGAGCTGCTGTTGGATTTAAAGATATCAAAACTGGAGATACATTGTGTGATGAAAAACACCCAATTATTCTTGAGTCTATGAAATTCCCTGCACCGGTAATTGGTATTGCAATTGAGCCTAAAACTAAAGCTGACGTTGATAAAATGGGTATGGCTTTGGCTAAATTAGCTGAAGAAGATCCAACATTTACTGTTAGAACAGATGAGGCTTCAGGGCAAACTATTATCTCAGGTATGGGTGAGCTTCACTTAGATATCCTTGTAGATCGTATGAAACGTGAATTTAAAGTTGAAGTAAACCAAGGTGAGCCTCAGGTTGAATATAAAGAAGCGTTTACAAGAACTGCTACACACAGAGAAACTTACAAGAAACAATCAGGAGGTCGTGGTAAATTCGGTGATATCGTATTTACACTAGAGCCAGCTGACGAAGTTGACGGTAAAGTTCCTGTTGGATTACAGTTTATTAATGCAGTAAAAGGTGGTAACGTTCCTAAAGAATATATCCCTTCTGTAGAAAAAGGTTTCCGTGAAGCTATGAAAACTGGTCCATTGGCAGGTTACCAAGTGGATAGTTTAAAAGTAACTTTGACGGACGGATCTTTCCACCCTGTCGATTCTGATGCGCTTTCTTTTGAGTTAGCTGCTAGAATGGGTTATAGAGAAGTAGCTAAAGCTGCTGGTGCGATTATTTTGGAGCCAATCATGAAAATGGAAGTTATTACTCCTGAAGAAAACATGGGAGATATCGTTGGTGATATCAACCGTCGTAGAGGTCAGGTAAATGACATGGGTGACAGAAACGGTGCTAAAACTATTAAAGCTGATGTGCCTTTATCAGAAATGTTTGGATATGTAACAACATTAAGAACATTATCTTCTGGTAGAGCAACTTCAACAATGGAGTTTTCTCACTATGCAGAAACACCTTCTAATATTTCAGAAGCTGTAATTAAAAAAGCAAAAGGTAACGCTTAATTCTTAAGAAAATGAGTCAAAAAATCAGAATAAAACTAAAATCTTACGATCACATGTTGGTAGATAAATCTGCTGAAAAGATCGTAAAAACAGTAAAAACTACTGGAGCAGTTGTAACAGGTCCAATTCCGTTGCCAACTCACAAAAAACTTTTCACTGTGTTACGTTCTCCGCACGTTAACAAAAAAGCGAGAGAGCAATTTGAAGTAATGTCATACAAGAGATTGATTGATATTTATTCATCTTCATCTAAAACTATTGATGCATTAATGAAACTTGAATTGCCAAGTGGAGTTGAAGTAGAGATAAAAGTATAATTTTTTGTTATATTTTATAAAAAAAAGCGAGACAGAAATGTCTCGCTTTTTTGTTTCTATTGGAGTCTGGGTTTTTGTTTTCGCGGTGTTTTATTTTTGAGGTTTGGTGTAAGCGTTTTAAGTGAAATGTCTTTTATTTAGGGTGTTGCCGATGTTTTTTCTATTGTCAGTTATGTAAATGTTAAGAAAGATATCGCTCGAGATTAAGAAACGTAAATTTATTTTTTCGTATAAATTTTAATCTGAAGAGGGTTATGGTGATCGTTTGATTTTGATAATGAGCAATTTAATTTTTGTAACTGTTTGGTATATTCGATTTTAATGTCTACTTTTGCACTCCCTGTTTGGAAATTTCTGTTATTTTCAAATTGAAGGGAATTTTAGTAATTAATAATTAATATTTATGTCTGGGTTAATTGGTAAAAAAATCGGCATGACTAGTATTTTCGACGAAAACGGGAAAAACATTCCTTGTACAGTAATCGAGGCTGGGCCGTGTGTTGTTACCCAAGTCAGAACCAAAGGTGTTGACGGGTACGAAGCGTTGCAACTAGGTTTCGATGACAAAAACGAGAAACATTCTACTAAAGCGGCTGTAGGTCACTTTAAAAAAGCTGGAACTGTTGCTAAGAAAAAAGTCGTTGAATTCCAAGATTTCGCAACTGAACAAAAATTAGGAGATCTTATTGATGTTTCTATTTTTGCTGAAGGAGAATTTGTAGATGTACAAGGTGTATCTAAAGGTAAAGGTTTTCAAGGTGTTGTAAAACGTCACGGATTTGGTGGTGTTGGTCAAGCAACTCATGGTCAACATAACCGTTTAAGAGCGCCAGGTTCTGTGGGAGCTTCTTCTTATCCATCTAGAGTATTCAAAGGAATGCGTATGGCTGGAAGAATGGGAGGAGATAATGTAAAAGTACAAAACCTTAGAGTTTTAAAAGTAGTTGCTGAAAAGAACCTACTTGTTATTAAAGGATGTGTTCCTGGACATAAAAACTCTTATGTAATCATTCAGAAGTAATGGAAGTAAAAGTATTAGATTTCAACGGAAAAGATACTGGAAGAAAAGTTCAACTTTCTGATTCAGTATTCGCAATTGAACCAAACAATCACGCTGTATACCTTGATGTTAAGCAATATCTTGCTAATCAAAGACAAGGTACTCACAAAGCTAAAGAAAGAGCTGAAGTGACAGGAAGTACACGTAAGATTAAAAAACAAAAAGGAACTGGTACTGCTCGTGCGGGAAGTATTAAGAATCCATTGTTTAAAGGTGGTGGAACAGTTTTCGGACCAAGACCAAGAAGTTATTCATTCAAATTGAATAAATCTTTGAAAAGATTGGCTAGAAAATCAGCTTTCTCAATCAAAGCAAAAGAGGCGAATATCATCGTTCTTGAAGACTTTAATTTTGAAGCGCCAAACACTAAAAATTTCATTAACGTTTTGAAAGCTTTAGGGTTAGAAAATAAAAAATCTCTATTTGTGTTGGGAGAGTCGAATAAAAATGTATATTTGTCCTCACGCAATTTAAAGGCTTCTAATGTCGTAACTAGCTCAGAATTAAGCACTTACGCTATTTTAAACACTAACAATTTAGTGCTTTTAGAAGGTTCTTTGGAGTTAATTGAAGAAAATTTAAGCAAATAATAGGAATATGAGTATCATAATTAGACCTATAGTAACAGAAAAAGTAACCAAAGAAAGTGAAGTTTTAAACCGCTTCGGATTCGTTGTTGACAAAAAAGCAAACAAAGTTCAAATTAAGAAAGCTATTGAAGCTGCTTATGGAGTAACTATCGTTTCAGTTAACACGATGAACGTAAGACCGGATAGAACTACAAAATACACTAAAAGTGGTTTGATCAGTGGAAAGACAAATGCAATTAAGAAAGCGATTGTTCAAGTACAAGAAGGAGAAACAATTGATTTTTACAACAATATCTAAGATAGAAAAATGTCAGTAAGAAAATTAAAACCTATTACCCCAGGTCAGCGATTTAGAGTTGTGAATGGTTATGACGCCATTACAACTGATAAGCCGGAACGCTCTTTGATAGCGCCGATAAAAAACTCTGGAGGTAGAAATAGTCAAGGAAAGATGACCATGCGTTATACGGGTGGTGGTCACAAGCAGAGATATCGTATTATTGATTTCAAAAGAACTAAAGACGGAATTCCGGCTACAGTGAAATCAATCGAATACGATCCAAATCGTACTGCATTTATCGCTTTATTAGCTTATGCTGATGGTGAGAAAACTTATGTAATTGCTCAAAACGGATTGAAGGTTGGTCAGAAATTAGTTTCTGGTCCAGAATCTCAACCGGAAATTGGTAATACATTGCCTTTAAGCAGAATTCCTTTAGGAACTGTAATCTCTTGTATTGAGTTACGTCCAGGTCAAGGAGCAGTAATCGCTCGTTCGGCTGGTACATTTGCTCAATTAATGGCAAGAGATGGAAAATATGCTACAATTAAAATGCCATCTGGTGAAACAAGATTGATCTTGTTAACTTGTTCGGCTACAATTGGAGCTGTTTCTAATTCAGACCACCAATTAGTTGTATCAGGAAAAGCTGGTAGAACAAGATGGTTAGGAAGAAGACCTAGAACAAGACCTGTTGCAATGAACCCTGTTGATCACCCAATGGGTGGTGGAGAAGGACGTTCTTCTGGTGGACATCCACGTTCAAGAAATGGAATACCAGCAAAAGGTTATAGAACTCGTTCTAAGAAAAACCCGAGTAACAAGTATATCGTAGAACGTAGAAAGAAATAATAAGATATGGCACGTTCATTAAAAAAAGGACCTTTCGTTCATTATAAGTTAGACAAGAAAGTTCAGGAAAACGTAGAAAGTGGTAAAAATAGTGTAGTAAAGACTTGGTCTAGAGCTTCTATGATTACTCCGGATTTCGTTGGACAAACAATCGCAGTTCATAACGGTCGTCAATTTGTACCAGTTTACGTAACAGAAAACATGGTAGGTCACAAATTAGGAGAGTTTTCACCAACTAGATCTTTTAGAGGTCATGCTGGAGCAAAAAATAAAGGTAAAAAATAAGAAGCAATGGGAGTTCGTAAAAGAGAAACAGCAGATGCGAGAAAAGAGGCTAATAAGTCTATTGCTTTCGCAAAATTGAATAACTGCCCTACTTCACCTAGAAAAATGCGCTTAGTAGCGGACTTGGTAAGAGGTCAGAAGGTAGAAAGAGCACTTAACATCTTAAGATTCAGTTCTAAAGAAGCTTCAAGAAAATTAGAGAAACTATTATTATCTGCAATCAACAACTGGGAGCAAAAAAATAGTGAAGGTAATTTAGAAGAAGCTGGATTATTTGTTAAAGAGATCAGAGTAGATGGTGGAATGATGTTGAAAAGACTTCGTCCAGCTCCACAAGGTCGTGCACACAGAATAAGAAAACGTTCTAATCACGTAACAATCGTGCTTGGAGCTATCAATAACACACAAAGCAATTCTTAAGCAGCATGGGACAAAAGACAAATCCAATTGGAAATAGACTTGGTATCATCAGAGGGTGGGACTCAAACTGGTATGGTGGAAATGATTACGGTGATAAACTTGCCGAAGATCACAAAATCAGAAAGTATATCCACGCTCGTTTATCAAAAGCTAGTGTATCAAAAGTAATCATCGAGAGAACTTTGAAACTTGTAACCGTTACTATCACTACTGCTAGACCTGGTATCATTATCGGAAAAGGCGGACAAGAGGTAGACAAGTTAAAAGAAGAACTTAAGAAAGTTACTGACAAAGAGGTTCAAATCAACATCTTTGAAATTAAAAGACCTGAATTAGATGCTTATCTTGTGGCGACAAGCATCGCTCGTCAAATCGAAAGCCGTATCTCTTACAGACGTGCAATCAAAATGGCTATTGCTGCTTCTATGCGTATGAACGCTGAAGGTATCAAAGTTTTGATTTCTGGTCGTTTGAATGGTGCTGAGATGGCGCGTTCAGAAGGTTTCAAAGAAGGTAGAATTCCTCTATCAACTTTCAGAGCTGATATTGATTATGCTTTGGCTGAAGCTCACACTACTTACGGTAGAATGGGTATCAAAGTATGGATCATGAAAGGTGAAGTTTATGGAAAGAGAGATCTTTCTCCACTTGCAGGAATGGATAAAAAACAATCTGGAACTGGTGGTGGTAAAGGTGGCGATTCTCCGAGAGGAGACAGAAAGCCTTTTAATAAAGGTGGAAAACCAGACGCTCGTAAAAGAAAGTAAATTTTTAAACTAAAGAAAAATGTTACAGCCTAAAAGAACAAAATACCGTAAGGTACAGAAAGGTAAAATGAAAGGTAACTCTCAAAGAGGGCATGAACTTTCTAATGGAATGTTTGGTATTAAATCTGTACATGAAGATGGAATGTTCTTAACGTCTCGTCAAATCGAAGCTGCGCGTATTGCTGCAACTCGTTTCATGAAGAGAGAAGGACAATTATGGATCAAAATATTTCCAGACAAACCAATTACTAAGAAGCCTCTTGAGGTACGTATGGGTAAAGGTAAAGGTGCCGTTGAATATTGGGCTGCCGTTGTTAAACCCGGAAGAATTATGTTTGAAGTTGGAGGAGTTCCTTTATCAGTTGCAAAAGAGGCGTTACGTCTTGCAGCTCAAAAGCTTCCAGTAAAAACTAAGTTCGTCGTTGCTAGAGATTTCGAAGCATAATTAAATTTATATTATGAAACAATCAGAAATAAAAGATCTTTCTGCAGCGGAGTTGCAAGAAAAACTTAGTCAAACTAAGAAAATATATGCTGACCTAAAAATGGCTCACGCTATTTCTCCAATTGAGAACCCACTTCAAATTAGAAGTGTAAGAAGAACAGTTGCAAGATTGGCTACAGAGTTAACTAAAAGAGAGTTACAATAATTGTATTCTGCTGAAAGATGGAAGAAAAAAGAAATTTAAGAAAAGAAAGAATAGGTGTTGTTACTTCAAATAAAATGGATAAGTCTATTGTTATTGCTGAAGTAAGAAAAGTAAAACACCCATTATACGGTAAGTTCGTGTTGAAAACAAAGAAATACGTTGCACACGACGAAACAAACGACTGTAACATTGGAGATACTGTAAGAATTAGCGAAACGCGTCCTTTAAGTAAAACAAAATGTTGGAGATTAGTTGAAATCTTAGAAAGAGCTAAATAATTATGGTACAACAGGAATCAAGACTAAAAGTAGCAGATAACACGGGAGCAAAAGAAGTTTTAACTATCCGTGTTTTAGGAGGTACCAAAAGAAGGTATGCCTCTGTTGGTGACAAGATTGTAGTATCTATTAAAGATGCAACTCCTAACGGTAACGTTAAAAAAGGAGCTGTTTCAACTGCAGTTGTTGTACGTACCAAAAAAGAAGTGAGAAGAGCTGATGGTTCTTATATCCGTTTCGATGATAATGCATGTGTTCTTTTGAACGCTGCAGGGGAAATGAGAGGAACTCGTGTTTTTGGTCCGGTAGCAAGAGAACTTCGTGAAAAACAATTCATGAAAATTGTATCATTAGCACCAGAAGTGCTTTAATTCGTTTTAAGATGATAAAGCTAAAAATAAAATCAGGAGATATCGTAAGAGTTATTGCTGGAGACCATAAAGGTGCTGAAGGTAAAGTTTTACGTGTTTACCGTGAGAAAAATAAAGCGATAGTTGAAGGTGTAAACATGGTTTCGAAACATACAAAACCAAGTGCTAAAAACCCTCAAGGTGGTATCGTTAAGAAAGAAGCTTCTATACAAATATCTAACATTTCACTAATTGATCCTAAAACAAAGGAAACAACTAGAGTTGGTATTAGAGTAGAAGGAGATAAGAAAGTAAGATTTTCAAAAAAATCTAATCAAGTACTATAGTAATGGCATATACACCTAGACTAAAAGAAGAATATAAGAGTAGAGTAATCTCTGCTCTTAAAGAGGAATTCGGATATACAAACGTAATGCAAGTTCCAAAACTTGAAAAAATCGTTTTGAGCCGTGGAGTTGGTGCAGCTGTATCTGATAAAAAACTTATTGACTATGCAGTTGATGAGTTGACAAAGATCACTGGACAAAAAGCAGTATCTACAATTTCAAAGAAAGACGTTGCGTCATTCAAATTGAGAAAAGGGATGCCTATTGGAGCAAAAGTTACTTTACGTGGTGAAAGAATGTATGAGTTTTTAGATAGACTTATTACTTCTGCTTTGCCACGCGTTAGAGATTTTAGTGGTATCAAAGCTACTGGTTTCGACGGAAGAGGTAATTACAATCTTGGAGTTTTAGAGCAAATCATTTTCCCGGAAATTGATATTGACAAAGTAAACAAAATTTCAGGAATGGATATTACATTTGTTACTACTGCAAAAACAGACAAGGAAGCAAAGTCATTATTGGCTGAATTAGGATTACCTTTTAAAAAGAATTAAGACATGGCTAAAGAATCAATGAAAGCCCGCGAGGTTAAAAGAGAGAAAACGGTAGCAAAGTATGCTGAGAAAAGAAAAGCTTTGAAAGAAGCTGGAGATTTTGAAGGTTTACAAAAATTACCTAAAAATGCTTCACCAGTTCGTTTGCACAATCGTTGTAAATTAACAGGTAGACCAAGAGGGTATATCCGTCAATTCGGTATTTCACGTGTAACTTTCCGTGAGATGGCTAATAATGGATTAATTCCTGGAGTTAAAAAGGCTTCTTGGTAATCTCGCAATAAGTTACTACTTTTGCAAACCAAAAAATAATTTTAATTGATTAAAGGTTCGGGAGGCGAGTGCCTCCCGAAAACCATAATCGCAATCAAATACATATGTATACAGATCCTATTGCAGATTATTTGACTAGAGTTCGTAACGCTGTGGCTGCAAACCACAAAGTTGTTGAAATTCCAGCTTCTAATCTAAAAAAAGAAATAACTAAGATCTTATTTGATCAAGGTTATATCTTGAGTTACAAATTTGAGGACAACACTGTTCAGGGTTCAATCAAAATCGCTTTAAAGTATGATAAAGATACTAAAGAGCCTGTAATTAAAGATATCCAAAGAATTAGTAAACCTGGTTTACGTAAATATGCAGGTGCTGCCAAATTACCAAGAATCCTTAATGGATTAGGAATTGCTATTGTTTCAACTTCAAAAGGTCTTATGACTGGAAAACAAGCGAAACAATTAAATGTAGGTGGTGAAGTAATTTGTTACGTATACTAATTTTAAAGACTAAATAAGATGTCAAGAATAGGTAAAAGCCCAATTGTAGTCCCTGCTGGCGTAACTGTAGAAGTTAAAGACGGTATTATTACAGTAAAAGGAAAAAAAGGTCAACTAACTCAGGAGTTTTCGGACGTAACTGTAACAGTTGAAGGCGATCAGGTTCAAGTTGAAAGATCGTCTGATCATAAAGACCAAAGAGCAAAACACGGATTATACAGATCATTAATCAATAACATGATTGTTGGAGTAAATGAAGGTTTTACAAAAGAACTAGAATTAGTTGGAGTTGGTTATAGAGCTTCAAACCAAGGTCAGAAATTAGATTTAGCTCTTGGATATTCTCACAATATTGTTTTAGAAATTGCTCCGGAAGTAGCTTTAGAAACAATATCTGAAAAAGGTAAAAACCCTATCGTAAAATTAACATCATTTGATAAACAACTTTTAGGTCAGGTTGCTGCGAAAATCAGAGGTTTCCGTAAGCCAGAACCATACAAAGGAAAAGGTGTTAAATTTGTGGGTGAAGTATTAAGAAGAAAAGCAGGTAAATCAGCTTAAAAAATAAGATTATGTCATTAACAAAATCTGATAGAAGACAGAGAATTAGATTCAGAATTAGAAAATCGATTAGTGGTACTGCTGCTAACCCAAGACTATCTGTATTTAGAAGTAACAAAGAAATTTACGCTCAACTTATTGATGATGTAAATGGAGTTACTATATTAGCTGCATCTTCAAGAGAAAAAGAAATAGGAAAAGGTACTAACGTTGAAGTAGCTGCTGCTGTTGGAAAACTAGTTGCTGAAAAAGCGTTAAAAGCTGGGATTGATACCATCACTTTTGATAGAGGAGGTTATTTATATCACGGTCGTATTAAATCATTAGCAGAAGGCGCAAGAGCGGCTGGACTTAAATTCTAATATATTATGTCTAAATACAAAAATGTAGAATTGGTAAAACCAAGTGGTCTTGAACTTAAAGATCGTCTGGTAAGTGTTAATCGTGTTACTAAAGTTACAAAAGGTGGTAGAGCTTTCGGTTTTTCTGCTATTGTAGTTGTAGGTGATGAAAATGGAGTGGTGGGTCACGGATTAGGAAAATCTAAAGATGTTTCTGAAGCAATTGCGAAAGCAGTAGAAGATGCTAAGAAAAATTTAGTAAAAATTCCTTTGAATGGACAATCAGTTCCTCACGAACAAAAAGGTAAATTTGGTGGTGCACGTGTATTCTTAATTCCTGCCTCTCATGGTACAGGAGTTATTGCTGGTGGAGCTGTTCGTTCAGTTCTTGAATCAGTTGGTATTCACGATGTATTATCTAAATCTCAAGGATCATCAAATCCTCATAACGTAGTGAAAGCAACTTTTGATGCTTTATTACAAATGAGAAGCGCTCACACTGTTGCAAAACAAAGAGGTGTTTCTTTAGAAAAAGTTTTTAAAGGTTAATTCAAGGAAATTATGGCTAAATTATTAGTAAAACAAGTAAGAAGCAAAATCAACTGTCCTCTTTCTCAAAAGAGAGGTTTGGAAGCTTTGGGTCTACGTAAAATGGGACAAGTTGTAGAGCATGATTCAAACCCTGCTATCCTTGGGATGATAAACAAAGTTAAACACTTAGTTTCTGTCGAAGAAGCTAAATAACAAATACTGTTATGAATTTAAGTAACTTACAACCAGCTGAAGGGTCAACACACAATCAAAATAAAAGATTAGGTAGAGGAGAAGGTTCTGGAAAAGGTGGCACTGCTGCTAGAGGTCACAAAGGAGCAAAATCTCGTTCTGGTTATTCTAAAAAGATTGGTTTTGAGGGAGGGCAAATGCCACTTCAAAGACGTGTGCCTAAGTTTGGTTTCACAAACATCAATCGTAAAGAATACGAAGGTGTTAATTTAGATACGCTTCAATTATTAGTAGACAATGGTGTGATTACTGATTCTGTTTCTATGACAGATTTCGTTGCAAACCGTCTGGCTACCAAAAATGAAATCGTTAAGATTTTAGGTAGAGGAGAATTGAAAGCAAAATTAAAAGTAACTGCCCACAAATTTACTGCTACTGCAAAAGCTGCTATTGAAGCTGCTGGAGGAGAAGCTGTAACAATATAACTTATCTATTAAGATGAAGAAATTTATTGAATCAATAAGTAATGTTTGGAAAATCGAAGAACTGAAAAACAGAATCTTAATTACATTAGGACTGCTTTTGGTATATCGTTTTGGTGCACACGTTACGCTTCCGGGGATTGACGCAACTCAATTAACTGGTTTAGCGGGACAAACTAAAAATGGTCTAGGATCTATCTTAGACATGTTTACAGGAGGTGCTTTCTCTAAAGCTTCAGTTTTTGCTTTAGGTATTATGCCTTATATTTCTGCATCTATTGTTGTTCAGTTAATGGGAATTGCTATTCCTTACTTACAAAAACTTCAAAACGATGGAGAAAGTGGTAGAAAAAAGATTAACCAAATCACTCGTTGGTTGACTATAGCTATTACACTGGTTCAAGGTCCAACTTATATCTATAATTTATACAGAACATTGCCTGGTAGTGCATTCTTACTAGGCTTTAATTCTCCTGAATTTTTGTTCTCGTCAGTTATTATCCTAGTTACAGGTACAATTTTTGCTATGTGGCTTGGAGAAAAGATTACAGATAAAGGTATTGGAAATGGAATTTCATTATTGATTATGGTTGGTATTTTAGCGAGATTACCTCAGGCTTTCATGCAGGAGTTTTCTTCGAGAGTTACCAATAACAATGGTGGTCCAATGTTATTAGTTATTGAAATTATTGTGTGGTTATTGGTTATCATTTCTTGTGTATTGCTTACAATGGCAGTACGTAGAATTCCGGTTCAATACGCTCGTCGTACTACAACTGGAGATTACGAGCAAGATTTAGCAGGTGGTAATAGACAATGGATTCCTCTTAAGCTTAATGCTGCCGGAGTTATGCCAATCATTTTTGCTCAGGCAATTATGTTTATCCCTGCTGCTGTAGCTGGATTGTCTAAATCAGATACATCACAATCTATTGTTGGTGCATTTAGTAATATGTTTGGTTTCTGGTATAATTTTGTATTTGCAACTTTAATTATTGTATTTACATTCTTCTATACTGCAATCACTGTACCTACTAACAAAATGGCTGATGATTTAAAAAGAAGTGGTGGTTTTATTCCGGGCGTTCGTCCAGGAGCTGAAACTTCAGACTTTTTAGATAAAGTGATGTCTTTAATAACTTTCCCAGGATCTTTATTCCTTGCTTTGATTGCTGTGTTCCCAGCTATTGTTGTAAGTATTATGGATGTACAACAATCTTGGGCAATGTTTTTTGGAGGTACCTCATTAATAATTATGGTTGGAGTTGCAATAGATACTATTCAACAAATCAATTCATACTTGTTAAACAAACATTATGATGGTTTAATGAAGACTGGTAAAAATAGAAAAGCAGTAGCTTAATATATTTATGGCAAAACAATCAGCAATAGAACAAGACGGATCAATCATTGAAGCATTGTCAAATGCAATGTTCCGTGTAGAGTTAGAAAATGGACATATTGTAATTGCTCATATTTCTGGTAAAATGCGTATGCATTACATCAAGTTATTACCTGGTGATAAAGTGAAACTAGAAATGAGTCCTTATGATTTGTCAAAAGCAAGAATTACTTATCGATATTAAAGGATATTCACTATGAAAGTTAGAGCATCAGTAAAAAAGAGAAGTCCCGAGTGCATCATTGTGCGTAGAAAAGGGAGATTGTACGTAATAAACAAAAAGAATCCTAGATTTAAACAAAGACAAGGATAATTATGGCAAGAATAGCAGGGGTAGATATCCCAAAAAATAAAAGAGGTGTTATAGCACTTACCTATATCTTTGGATTAGGAAGAAGTAGAGCTATTGAGATTTTAGAAAAAGCTCAAGTTAGCCAAGACAAAAAAGTTCAAGATTGGAATGATGACGAGATCGGAGCGATTCGTGATGCAGTTTCATTTTACAAAATTGAAGGAGAATTACGTTCTGAAGTTTCTTTGAACATCAAACGTTTAATGGATATTGGTTGTTACAGAGGTATCCGTCATAGATCTGGTCTTCCGTTAAGAGGACAAAGAACTAAAAACAACTCTAGAACAAGAAAAGGTAAAAGAAAAACTGTTGCTAACAAGAAAAAAGCAACTAAATAATAAGTAATATGGCTAAAGCAACTGCAAAAAAACGTAAAGTTATCGTTGAATCAACGGGTGAAGCTCATATTTCTGCCACTTTCAACAACATTATCATTTCTTTGACAAATAAGAAAGGTGAAGTTATTTCTTGGTCTTCAGCTGGTAAAATGGGTTTCAGAGGTTCTAAAAAGAATACTCCGTACGCAGCTCAAATGGCAGCAGAAGATTGTAGTAAAGTAGCTCTTGAGGCAGGACTTAAAAAAGTGAAAGTTTATGTAAAAGGACCAGGAAACGGACGTGAGTCTGCTATCCGTTCTATTCATAACGGTGGAATTGAAGTTACTGAGATTATCGACGTTACTCCAATGCCTCACAACGGATGTCGTCCTCCAAAAAGACGTAGAGTTTAATTTATTTATTATAGTATAACAAGGTAGAATATAGATTATCGAAGGATTTGACCTGAATTCATAATCTCTACCTTAAATTTAATTTTTTAGAAATGGCAAGATATACTGGTCCTAAAACTAGAATTGCTCGTAAATTTGGCGAAGCAATCTTCGGAGATGACAAATCTTTCGAAAAAAGAAATTACCCACCTGGACAACACGGGATGGCTAAAAAAAGAGGTAAAAAATCTGAGTATGCTGTTCAGTTAATGGAAAAGCAAAAAGCTAAATATTCTTACGGAATTTTAGAAAAACAATTCAGAAATTTATTCAAAAAAGCATCAGCTACTAAAGGTGTTACTGGTGAAGTTCTTTTACAATTATGTGAGGCAAGATTAGATAACGTTGTTTTTAGAATGGGTATCGCTCCTTCTAGAAGAGGTGCTAGACAATTAGTTTCTCACAGACACGTTACTGTTAA
Organism: Flavobacterium aquidurense; assembly: GCF_031458035.1. GTDB lineage: Bacteria > Bacteroidota > Bacteroidia > Flavobacteriales > Flavobacteriaceae > Flavobacterium > Flavobacterium aquidurense_C. The sequence continues at coordinate 107,714 of NZ_JAVDXR010000010.1, read as the reverse complement.
TGGTGAAGTTGTAAATATCGCTTCTTACCACCTTAAACCTGGTGATAAAGTTGCAGTTCGTGAAAAATCTAAATCTTTAGAAGCTATCGAACGTTCTTTATCAAATTCAAGTCATGTTTATGAATGGATTACTTGGAATAATGATCTTAAAGAAGGAACTTTTGTTTCTGTACCTGCAAGACTTCAAATTCCAGAAAACATTAAAGAACAATTAATCGTAGAGTTGTACAACAAATAATAATTGACTTAGTCGAAATTTATGGCAATATTTAATTTTCAAAAGCCCGATAAAGTTATCATGATCGATTCAACCGATTTTGAAGGTAAATTCGAATTTAGACCTTTAGAACCTGGTTACGGATTGACAGTTGGTAATGCACTTAGAAGAGTTTTGCTTTCAGCATTAGAAGGTTATGCAATTACATCTGTTCGTATCGAAGGTGTAGATCATGAGTTTTCTACTATTTCAGGTGTTGTTGAAGATGTTACCGAAATTATCCTTAATCTTAAACAAGTACGTTTCAAACGTCAAATTGAAGATATCGATAATGAAGCAGTTACAATTTCTGTTTCTGGTAAAGATCAATTGACAGCAGGTGATTTTCAGAAATTTATTTCAGGTTTCCAAGTTTTGAATCCAGACCTTGTTATCTGTAATTTAGATTCTAAAATCAAATTGAACTTCGATTTAACTATCGAAAAAGGTAGAGGATATGTTCCTGCTGAGGAGAACAAAAAACAGAATGCTGCAATTGGAACCATTTTTACAGATTCAATTTTTACTCCGGTAAAAAATGTAAAATATGCAATTGAAAACTTCCGTGTAGAGCAAAAAACAGATTATGAAAAATTAGTTTTTGAAATCAAAACTGATGGATCTATTAATCCAAAAGATGCTCTTACTGAAGCTGCAAAGGTTTTAATTCACCACTTCATGTTGTTTTCTGACGAAAGAATTACACTCGAGGCTGACGAAATTGCACAAACAGAATCGTATGATGAAGAGTCATTGCATATGAGACAATTGCTTAAAACTAAGCTTGTTGATATGGATTTATCTGTGAGAGCATTAAATTGCTTGAAAGCGGCTGAAGTTGATACACTTGGTGATTTAGTATCGTTCAATAAAAATGACCTAATGAAATTCCGTAATTTTGGTAAAAAATCTTTAACAGAGCTAGATGAACTTGTAGCAGTTAAAAATTTAACTTTCGGAATGGACTTAGCTAAATACAAATTAGATAAAGAATAATTCAATCCGCCACGGCGGATTAAATTTAAAATAGCAATGAGACACGGAAAAAAATTCAATCACTTAAGCAGACAGACTGGACATAGAAAAGCTATGTTAGCTAATATGGCTTGTTCTCTTATTGAGCACAAACGTATTAACACTACTGTTGCTAAGGCTAAAGCGCTTAAACAATTCGTTGAGCCTTTAATCACAAAATCAAAAGAAGATACGACTCACAATCGTCGTATTGTTTTTGCTTACTTACGTAGCAAATATGCGGTAACTGACTTGTTCAGAGACGTAGCTGCTAAAGTTGGAGACCGTCCAGGTGGATACACTCGTATCATTAAAGTTGGAAATCGTTTAGGAGATAATGCTGATATGGCAATGATCGAACTTGTAGATTTCAATGAACTTTACAATGGAGGTAAAAAAGAAGTTAAAAAAGCAAAAAGCCGTCGTGGTGGTAAAGCAAAAAAAGCTGAGGATACTCCTGAAGCTCCTGCTGCTGAACCAGAAGCGTCTACTGAAGCTGCTGAATAATTATGAAAGTAATGATTCTATAAAAATCAAGGATAAGCTAATTTTTAGTTTATCCTTTTTTTTTTGCTTTTTTTTTTAGAGAATGCAATTTTTAACTTATTTCAATCGTACGGTTTTATTTTTATGAATGAAATTTTTAAAATATCTTGGTAGCACTCTTTTAAAGAAGTAAATTTGCAAAATATCTAATTACAAATGGAGAGGGTTGACCTGATTCCATCGGACGATAAAAAAAACAATACAAATTTAAGAATGAAATACACGACACGACAAAGCGCCATTTTATTACTTAGTGATGGAACTATTTTTCACGGAAAATCTATCGGAATTAGCGGTAAAACTTTTGGTGAAGTTTGTTTTAATACTGGAATGACCGGATATCAAGAGATTTTTACAGATCCTTCATATTTTGGGCAAATAATGGTTGCAACGAACGCACACATTGGAAATTATGGTGTTAATGATTTAGAGATTGAATCAGATAGTATAAAAATTGCTGGTTTAGTTTGTAAAAACTTCAGTTTTAATTATTCTCGTGAATTGGCTTCTGGAAGTTTGGAAGATTATTTTACGAAACAGAATTTAATCTGTATCTCAGATGTGGATACCAGGGCTCTTGTGAGTTATATACGTGATAACGGAGCTATGAATGCTGTTATCTGTACAGACGGAACTTCAATTGAGGATTTGAAAAAAGAATTAGCGAATGTTCCAAACATGGAAGGTTTAGAGTTGGCTTCTAAAGTTTCAACAACTGAACCTTATTTTTTTGGAGATGAAAATGCTACTTATAAAATCTCAGCTTTAGATTTAGGAATAAAGAAGAACATCTTAAGAAATCTTGCAAAAAGAGATTGTTACATAAAAGTGTTTCCTTATAATTCAACTTATAAAGATCTGGCGGAGTTTAATCCGGATGGATATTTCTTGTCAAATGGACCTGGAGATCCGGATCCTCTTTTTGGAGCTATTGAAATTGCTAAAGAAATTTTGGCTAATGACGAGCCATTGTTTGGGATTTGTTTAGGACATCAGGTAATTGCTTTGGCAAATGGAGTTCAAACTTATAAAATGTTTAATGGACACCGTGGTATAAATCACCCGGTAAAAAATATAATTACTGGTAAAGGTGAAATTACATCTCAGAATCATGGTTTCGCTGTTAATAAGGAGCAGTTAGATAATCATCCGGATTTAGAGATTACGCATTTGCACCTGAATGACGGTACTGTTGCAGGAATGCGCATGAAAAATAAGAATTGTTTTTCAGTACAATATCATCCGGAAGCAAGTCCTGGTCCACACGATTCTTCATATTTGTTCGATCAGTTTGTAGAGAACATAAAAGTGGCTTCTGCTAAAACGATGTAGTTAATAAATAAAGGTATTTAATTATTAAATAACGTATTTAGTATTAAATATTTTTATAATTTCGAAAAATATTTATAATTTATTAATAAAAAACAAAAATAATGAGTATTATAATAAAAGTTCACGCAAGACAAATTTTTGATTCTAGAGGTAATCCTACTATTGAAGTTGATGTAGTAACTGAAAATGGAGTTTTAGGAAGAGCTGCTGTTCCATCTGGAGCATCAACTGGAGAGCACGAAGCTGTTGAATTACGTGATGGAGGTAAAGCTTATCTAGGAAAAGGAGTTTTGAACGCGGTGAATAATGTAAATACTGTTATTGCTGAAGAGTTAGTTGGAACTTCTGTTTTTGAACAAAACACTATCGATCAATTGATGATTGATTTAGACGGAACTCCAAACAAATCTAAGTTAGGAGCTAACGCTATTTTAGGAGTTTCTTTGGCTGCTGCTAAAGCTGCTGCTAACGAACTTGGATTACCATTGTATAGATATGTTGGTGGAGTTTCTGCTAATACATTGCCTGTTCCAATGATGAACATTATCAATGGTGGTTCTCACTCTGATGCGCCTATTGCATTCCAGGAATTTATGATTTTCCCTGTAAAGGCAACTTCATTCACTCACGCGATGCAAATGGGAACTGAAATATTCCATAGTTTGAAAAAAGTATTGCACGACAGAGGTTTAAGTACTGCTGTAGGTGACGAAGGTGGTTTTGCACCAAACTTGGCAGGTGGTACAGAAGATGCTTTAGATACTATTAAATTAGCAGTTGAAAAAGCTGGATATTCTTTTGGAGACGAAATTGTAATTGCTCTTGACTGTGCTGCATCTGAATTTTATGTAAACGGAAAATACGATTATACTAAATTTGAAGGTGAAACTGGAAAAATCAGAACTTCTGAAGAGCAAGCTGATTATTTAGCTGAACTTGCTGCTAAATATCCAATTATTTCTATCGAAGATGGTATGTACGAAGATGACTGGGATGGATGGAAATACTTAACTGATAAAATTGGTGATAAAGTTCAATTAGTGGGTGACGATTTATTTGTTACTAACGTAGAGCGTTTATCTACTGGTATTCAAAAAGGAATTGCAAATTCAATTTTAGTAAAAGTAAACCAAATTGGAACTTTAACTGAAACTATTGCAGCTGTAAATATGGCTAAAAATGCAGGTTATACTTCAGTAATGTCTCACCGTTCAGGAGAGACAGAAGATAATACTATTGCTGATTTAGCTGTAGCTTTAAACTGTGGTCAAATTAAAACAGGTTCAGCTTCTCGTTCTGATCGTATGGCAAAATACAATCAATTATTAAGAATTGAAGAAGAATTAGGAAGTACTGCTTATTTTCCAGGGTTAAATGCTTTCAAAATCAAATAATTGTAAGAGTTATACACAGATTTAAAACCATTCGTTTTTACGGATGGTTTTTTTTTGGAGTTTTAACAAATTCATAGCAGTATTCTTTTTTTAATTAGTCTTAAATTCCTTAGATTTGATAAATTATTATTTTAAAGAATTATTTCCGATATATTATGTCAAAAATAGCTACATTAGAAGTAGATGGTCAAAAAATTGAACTTCCTGTAATCACGGGAAGCGAAAATGAATCAGCTATCGATATTAACAAATTACGTGATTTAACTGGCGTTATTACAATTGATCCAGGTTATAAAAATTCTGGTTCTTGCAAAAGTGAAATCACTTTCTTAGACGGAGAATTAGGAATTTTGCGTTACAGAGGATATTCAATCGAAGACTTAGCTGAAAAAGCAAACTTTTTAGAAGTATCTTATCTTTTAATTTTTGGTGAATTGCCAACAGCTCAACAATTAGAGCAATTTGAAAATGATATTAAAAAGCATACTTTGGTAAACGAAGAGATGAAAAATATCATTGATGGATTTCCAAAAACAGCTCACCCAATGGGCGTTTTATCTGCTTTGACCAGTGCTTTAACAGCATTTAATCCAAAAGCGGTAAACGTTGACAATGAAAAAGAAATGTATGAAGCTATTTGTAAAACAATGGCAAAATTTCTTGTAATAGCTACTTGGACATATAGAAAATCAATGGGTTATCCGTTGAATTATTACGACAACACCAAAGGGTATGTAGAGAACTTTATGCAATTAATGTTTCAATTGCCTACAGGACCTTACAAAGCAAATCCAGTTGTTGTTGATGCCTTAGATAAATTATTCATTCTTCATGCAGATCACGAACAAAACTGTTCTACATCTACAGTAAGAATGGTTGGTTCATCCCATGCTGGTTTATTCGCTTCAATTTCTGCAGGAGTTTCTGCACTTTGGGGACCACTTCACGGTGGAGCAAATCAAGCTGTTCTTGAAATGTTAGAAGAAATCAACAAAGATGGTGGTGATACGGATAAATTCTTAGCAAAAGCAAAAGATAAAAACGACCCTTTCCGTTTAATGGGATTCGGACACAGAGTTTATAAAAACTTTGATCCAAGAGCAAAAATCATAAAAAAAGCAGCTAAAGAAGTTTTAGAAACTTTAGGTGTTAATGATCCGATTTTAGAAATTGCTAAGAAATTAGAAGCTGCTGCTCTTGAAGATGAGTACTTCAAATCAAGAAACTTATATCCAAACGTTGACTTTTACTCTGGAATTATTTACAGAGCTTTAGGAATTCCAACTGATATGTTTACAGTAATGTTTGCTATTGGTAGATTACCGGGCTGGATCGCACAATGGAAAGAAATGCGTGAAAACAAGGAACCAATCGGAAGACCTAGACAAATTTACACTGGACATCCTTTGAGAGACTTTAAGTCTAACAAATAAAATAACTTTAAAGCTTCACTTAACTGTGAAGCTTTTTTTATATTTGCTCAAAATATAATAGAGTTATGTTGCAATTAAATATAAAGAACGAAACGTCAAGACTGCGTGCTGTAGTTTTGGGTTCTGCCGTTCATAATGGGCCAACGCCATCACTTGATGAAGCTTACGATCCCAAATCATTGGAACATATTAAAGCAGGAACTTATCCAATCGAAAAAGATATGGTTGTTGAAATGGATGCTTTTAATGCCGTTTTTCAAAAATATAAAGTAGAAGTTTATCGCCCGGAAATGATTGAAAATTACAATCAGATTTTTGCGAGAGACATTGGTTTTGTAATTGATGACACATTTGTAAAATCAAACATATTGCCTGACAGAGAACGTGAGTTAGATGCAATTCAATACATAATCGATCAAATGGATCCTCTCAAAGTAGTTCGTCCGCCGGAAGAAGTTCATATTGAAGGTGGAGATGTAATGCTGTGGAATGATCATATTTTTATCGGAACCTATAAAGGAAGTGACTATAAAGATTATATTACTGCCAGAACAAATATCCAGGGTGTAAATTATATTAAAGAGTTGTTTCCAAATAAAATTGTCAAGGAATTTGATTTAGTGAAGTCTAAATTAGAAGCTCGTGATAATGCGCTACATCTTGATTGTTGTTTTCAGCCTGTTGGAAAGGATAAAGGAATTATTTACAAAAGAGGTTTTCGTGAAGAAGCGGACTATTTGTATCTGGTAAATCTTTTCGGGAAAGAAAATTTATTTCATATCGAAAGAAATGAAATGTATAATATGTTTTCAAATGTTTTTTCAATTGATGAAAATATTGTTGTTTCTGAGAAAAATTTCACTCGTTTAAATAACTGGCTTCGTGCAAATGGATTTACTGTTGAAGAAATTCCTTATGCTGAAATTGCAAAACAAGAAGGTTTATTAAGGTGTTCAACTTTGCCATTAATTAGAGATTAAAAAAGTTTCAAGTTTCGCGAACAACTTGAAATCTGAAGCTTGAAACAAAATATAAAGAATATGAAACAAAATACAAACGCAATTGTAATGATCCGGCCAGTTGCATTCAGAATGAATGAGCAAACGGCTGTAAATAATTATTACCAAAAAGTGTTAGATGGACTTTTGCCAAGTACGGTAAATGCTAAAGCACAGCAGGAATTTGATGCTTTTGTTGAAAAACTGAGAGCAGTTGGAGTTGATGTTACTGTTATTGATGATACTTTAGAGACAGATACTCCGGATAGTATTTTTCCAAATAACTGGGTTTCATTTCATGAAAATGGGGATGTGGCTTTGTACCCAATGTTTGCTGAGAATCGTCGTCAGGAACGTCGTGAAGATATTTTGGATACTCTTGAAGAAAAGGGTTTTGTGATTTCTAATATAATGGACTACACTTCTGCAGAAGAAGACGGTTATTTTTTAGAAGGGACAGGAAGTTTACTTTTGGACAGAGCGAACGGAAAAGCGTATTGCGCTTTGTCTCCTCGTGCTGACGAAGAATTGTTTATTGAATTCTGTGAAGATTTTGATTATGCGCCGGTTATTTTTGAAGCTTTTCAAACTGTTGACGGCGAACGTAAATTGATTTATCACACGAATGTGATGATGTGCCTGGGAGAAACTTTTGCAGTAATTTGTGCTGATTGCATAGATGATAAAAAAGAACGTAAAATGGTTCTTGAAAATCTGAAGGCAGATAATAAAGAAGTTATTCTGATTACAGAGGCTCAGGTGAATAATTTTGCTGGAAATATGTTGGAAGTTAGAGGTACTAATGATAAAAAGTATATTGTCATGAGTGCATCAGCACACCAAAGTTTAACGCCAAAACAAATTGCACAATTAGAAAAACATGCCGAAATTTTGAGCTCAAGTTTAGATACTATTGAAGCTTGCGGAGGTGGAAGTGCAAGGTGTATGATGGCAGAAGTGTTTTTGCCAAGAAATTAAATAGAACTTTTAAGAAATAAAAAAGGGATAAAGCTTATGTTTTATCCCTTTTTTTATGTGTAAATTAATGTTTGCTTACATTAAATTTCCTTTTATTATATTGATTATAGAACTCACAATATATTGAATTCCAATCGAGATTACAATAAAGCCAACAATTCTGGAAATCGCTACAATTCCTGAAGCTCCTAATATTCTGGCCAAATAATGGGCGCTTTTTAGAATAATAAAAATCACGATCGCAATTGCGGCAATTGCCAAAGTAGAAACAATAATTTCGTTCATTTCGTGATGTTCCTGGTAAAAAGCAATCAATAATGACATAGAACCTGGTCCAGCTAACATCGGAATAGCCAAAGGAGTCAGGGCAACATCATTTCGTTGTTGTGCTTCGTTTTCAATTTTTTTATTGATTCCACGTTTTTTGTTGAATTTGCCGGAAAGCAATGAAAATCCGGAGTTTACAATTACAATCCCACCTGCAATTCGTAGCGCATCAATACTTATTCCGAAAAAAGACAAAACATATTGCCCAATAAAATAAGAGACAATCAAAATAATAAAAACGTTTACGGATGTCCAAAGTGAAATTCTTGATCGTTCCTTTTGAGAATCATGCTGTGTCAATCCAACAAATATAGGAACTGTTCCAATTGGATTTAAGACTGAAAAAAGAGCAGCAAATAGGTAAATGAATAAATCCATATTATTTAGGTTTGTAAGGTAAAAATAGTGATTTTTTAATATTTCATAGTAAATTCATGTTAGGATATTGTTTTTAATACTATTGATTCTAAATCAATATCTTAAAATAAGCTCATTCTTTTTGATTACTTTTGCACTATATTCTAAAATAATGAAAAATAAAAAAACCTTAGTTCTGGGAGCTACCACAAAACCAGAAAAATACGCTTTTAGAGCAATCAACATGTTAGTTCAAAAAGGACACACTGTTTTGGCAATCGGTCAGAATACCGGCGAGGTAGCGGGTGTCAAAATTTATACTAAAGCAATTCCCGTGAAAAATATAGACACTGTAACTTTGTATTTAAATCCTGCTCGTCAGCGCGATTATTACAATTACATTATCGAAGCGCAGCCAAAGAGGGTTGTTTTTAATCCAGGAACCGAAAATCCTGAATTTTATCAATTGTTAGAGCTTAATAATATTAAGGCTGAAGTGGCTTGTACTTTGGTTTTATTGGCGACTAATCAATATTAATTTTTTCAGGAGCCAATCCAGCTATCCACTATATCTTTTGTAGCGTCCCGAAGTTTTGGGATCGCTACAAAAGGATGCCGTTACTATCTGGGTCCGAAAGAGTATTTGTAATAAATTTGTATTCGCAATAGACATTGATTTTAACTGCCCCAAAGTCTGCTAAACCATTAAAAGTATTACTTTTGTTTTATGGAATTTTCGTCAAAATTAATAGAAAAGGCAGTTAACGAAATGTCTCAATTGCCTGGGATTGGCAAGCGAACAGCATTGCGCTTAGTTCTTCATTTATTAAAACAGCCTAAAGAGCAAACCGGATTTCTTTCGCAAGCATTGTTAAATATGCGCCAGGATATTAAGTTTTGCGAGAATTGCCACAATATCTCCGATACTAAAATTTGTGAAATTTGTGCCAATTCAACAAGAAATCACCAGACGATATGTGTTGTAGAAGATATTCGCGACGTAATGGCAATTGAAAATACAGGTCAGTACAGGGGAATCTATCACGTTTTAGGCGGTAAGATTTCGCCAATTGAAGGTGTTGGTCCAAGTCAGTTGAATATTTCAACATTAGTTGAAAAAGTAAAATCTGGAAAAGTAATTGAGATTATTTTTGCGTTAAGCTCAACAATGGAAGGTGATACTACAAATTTTTATATTTATAAACAAATTGCCGAATCAGATATTGTTATTTCAACAATAGCAAGAGGAATTGCAGTTGGTGATGAATTAGAATACGCTGACGAAATTACACTTGGGAGAAGTATTTTACATCGGGTTCCGTTCGAAAAAACTTTCAAAAACAACTAAATAAGGTCAAATAAATGTTAGATTTCCTGAGAATTAAAGGAAAAGCTATATTTGCGATAAAATTTTAATAATGACAAAAAACAGCTTTTATTTACTACTATTAATTAGTGTGCTATTTACATCTTGTATCCCTGTAAAAGATTTATGGTACTTGCAAGACAAGAATAATTCTGGCGAACAAAATACTGTTGCTGCTGTCGAATCTAAACCTTATAGATTGCAGGTAAATGATGTTTTAAGTATTAATATAAAAGCGATAGATCCCAAGTTGGTTTCGATTTTTAACACAACAGATGAGCAATCATCATCAGGTGGAGAATCTCCTTCATCTTTGTATTTTGATGGATTCACAGTTGATGATCATGGTAACATCAGGATGCCTATTTTAGGAGAAATAAATGTGATTGGTTATACACTTGAAGAAGTTAGAATCCGCATCGAAAAAAAATTACTGGAAGAATACTTTAAAAGCGAAGCTAATATTTTTGTTACTGTAAAATTAGCTGGTTTTAGATACACAATAAATGGTGAAGTTGGAAGTACTGGCACGAAAACATTGTTTCAGGAGCGTGTAAATGTTATGGAGGCGATTGCAAATTCTGGAGATATTACCACAGTTGGAAACAGGAAAGCTGTGACTATCATTCGTCAAACTCCAACAGGAGTGCAGATGAATGAGATTGATCTTACAGATGCCAATGTAATGAAGTCGCCTTATTATTATTTACAGCCTAATGATTATATCTATGTAAAACCATTGAAGCAAAAAACTTGGGGAACTGGTCAAACCGGAATTCAATCAATAGGTACAATAATTACCTTATTGTCATTGGCAACTACGGTGTATTTAATTATAAAAAGCTAAATTAAATTCTATAAATGTTAGATATAAAAGATTTTTCCATTTTCGAAAATCATTCAAATTTTGATTTTAAAGGATTTTTGCTGAAAATTCTCAGTTACTGGAAATGGTTTTTAGCAAGTTTAATAATTGCATTTACTATTGCTTATCAGGTAAACATTCGTAAAGAAAAAATCTACGGAATGCAAACAATGATTTCTATCAAAGAAGAAAGCAATCCATTTTTCACTTCAAATACTAGTTTGGTTTTTAATTGGGGAGGAATTTCTGATCAGGTGAATGGAATTTCAACAATATTGCAATCCAGGTCTCATAACGAATTGGTTGTTAGTAAATTGCAGTACTATATTGATTATTTAAGTCAGGGTGAATATAATTTAGTAGATTCTTATGGTGCAGTTCCTTTTTATATAGATATTGATGAATCGAAGGGACAACTTGCCAATACTTTGATAAGTATCAGATTTTTAAATCCAAATGAGTATGAAGTCAGAATTCCTTTTGAAAATAATTCGGTTTCATTAATTACATACTCTACAAACGCATATAGTAATACTGCTGTTCAGTCTACAGAGTTTGTAAAGAAATATAAAGTTGGTGAACTGGTGTCATTACCCTTCCTGAACTGGAAATTACAAATAAATGATAATCCGGGGAATTATACTGGTAATGAATATTTTGTAAAATTTAATGATTTTGACGGTACAGTTTCCCGATACAGAGGAATAAATGTTAATTCTGACGATAAAGGAGGTTCCATTTTGACATTAAGCATGCAAGGAACCAATAAGGCCAGAATGGTGGAATATCTGAATGCGACAGTAAGAATGTTGATCAAAATTCAGCTTGATGGAAAAAATCAGTTTGCAACCAATACCATAAGATTCATTGACAGCACTCTTGTTGCAATGGAATCTCAATTGAAACAAACAGGTAATGAATTAAAATCTTTCAGAAAAGATAAAAACATCTATGAAATTGAGGGTGGCGGTGCTAAGTTTTCTGATAAAATAATGGATTTTGATGTTGAAAGAGATCAGGTAACAAGAAAAATTGCGTACTACAACTCGTTAAAAATGTACCTGAATAACAGTGTTGATTATTCGAGATTGCCAGCCCCATCTGTTGCCGGAATTGAAGATCCAAATATTGTTGCAAATGTTTCAAAACTTATTGCGCTTTCCGGACAAAGATCAGAGATGGCCTATGCTGTCAAAAGCGAAAAAATATTTAAAGATTTTGATAAACAAATGCAGGCTGTTAAGAGTGTATTATTGGAAAATATTATTTCTGCAAAAGCTTCATTAGTGTATGATTTGTCTTTGGTAAATGCTAAAATTGGTGAGGCAGAAAGTACTGTTAAAAGACTTCCCGAAGAACAACAGGAATTGTTAAAAATTAAAAGGAAATATGACTTAAACGATAATATTTATACTGAATTTCTTCAAAAGCGAAATGAGGCAGAAATTGTGAAAGCGTCAAATTTATCAGATATTCATTTTATTGATCCTGCAAAAGATATCGGCGGTAATCTAATCGGACCTAAAACATCTGTAAATTATATTCTGGCGTTGTTTTTAGGTTTGTTAATTCCCTTGTTGTTTGTTTTTGGGCTTTTCTTTATCAATAATTCTATTCAAAATGTTGATGATATTAGTAAATTAACACAGATTCCATTAATTGGTGTTATTGGAGTTAATAAAGATAAAATAAGTCTGGCTGTTTTTGATAAGCCAAAATCTGCACTTTCTGAAGCATTTCGATCAATTCGTTCTTCGTTGCAATTTTTGTATAAAAAACAGCAGGTTAGTGGTACAAAAACATTAATGATTACTTCATCTATTAGTGGAGAAGGTAAAACATTTTGCTCTATTAACATTGCCACCGTTTTCGCATTAAGCGAAAAGAAAACTGTAATTGTCGGATTAGATTTAAGAAAACCAAGATTAGCAGATGAATTTAATTTTAAGAACGATATCGGTGTTGTAAATTATTTAATTAAGCAGAATAGTTTAGCTGAAATTACCAATTCAACTCCCATTGCCAATCTAGATGTTATTCTTTCTGGACCGATACCTCCAAATCCTTCTGAGCTTATTTTGAGCGAAGTGATGAAAGATTTAATTGATGAGTTGAAGCAGAAGTACGATTACATTATTTTGGATACTCCTCCGGTTGGTTTGGTTTCAGATGCATTAGAATTGGTGCAATATGCAGATGTTACTTTGTATATAGTAAGACAGAATTATACTAAAAAAGATATGATAACGTTGTTGAACACCAGAGTAAAAAGAGGTGAGTTAAACAACGCAAGTATCGTTTTTAATGGTTATGAAAATAAAGCAAAGTATGGCTCGGGCTATGGCTACGGATACGGATATGGTGCTTACTACCATGATGAGGCAGTTAAATTAAGTTTCTGGCAAACTATTTTGAAGAAATTTAATAAAAAATAATTTGAAGCAAATGAAGATGGCAATTCAAAATACAATTTTAATAACAGGTGGGGCGGGTTTTATCGGTTCAAATTTGTGTGAGTATTTCTTAGCATCAGGTCACAAAGTAATATGTCTGGATAACTTTTCGACTGGCCATCGTCATAATTTAAGCGATTTTTTAGACAATCCAAATTTTAAGTTAATCGAAGGTGATATTCGAAATATAAATGATTGTATTTTGGCAGTTAAAGGAGTTGATTACGTTTTACATCAGGCAGCTTTAGGTTCAGTTCCGAGGTCAATAAACGACCCGATAACTACAAATGATGTGAATGTTTCAGGTTTTTTAAATATGCTTGTAGCTTCCCGAGATGCAAAAATTAAACGTTTCATTTATGCAGCGAGCTCTTCTACCTATGGAGATTCGGAGGGATTGCCAAAAGTTGAGGATGTCATTGGGAAACCATTATCGCCATATGCTATCACAAAATATGTAAATGAATTGTATGCTGAGATTTTTAGCAAAACTTATGGTTTAGAGACTATTGGATTGCGATATTTTAATGTTTTTGGAAGAAAACAAGATCCGAAAGGAGCGTATGCAGCAGTAATTCCGAAGTTTGTCATGCAATTAATGAATTATGAAAGTCCCGTAATTAATGGAGATGGAAATTATTCTAGAGATTTTACATACATAGACAATGTAATTCAGATGAATGAATTGGCTATTACAAGTCAAAATCCAAAAGCGATAAATACTGTTTATAATACTGCATTTGGTGATCGAAACACTCTAAATGATTTGGTTGGATATCTAAAAAAATATTTAGCAGAGTTTGATTCTAAAATTGCTGATGTAGAAATTGTGTATGGTGCCAATAGAGCAGGTGATATTCCGCATTCGTTGGCAAGTATAGACAAAGCAAAAACAATATTAGGTTATAATCCGAAGTATTCTTTACAGGAAGGATTAAAAGAAGCGGTAAGCTGGTATTGGAATAATTTGAAATAAAAGAAAGATCAAGATAATAGTAAATTAGATGAAAATTACAAAAATTTGTTGCATTGGTGCAGGATATGTCGGAGGCCCGACAATGGCAGTAATTGCCCAGAAATGTCCACATATTCAAGTAACCGTTGTAGATTTAAATGAACAAAGAATAAAAGATTGGAACGATCCAAATACAGATAATATTCCTATTTACGAACCAGGTCTTTCAGAGATTGTAGCCGAAGCAAGAGGAAGAAATCTTTTCTTTTCTACAGAGGTTGATAAGGCAATTGATGAAGCGCAGGTAATTTTTATATCAGTTAATACACCAACCAAAACTTACGGAAAAGGAAAAGGTATGGCTGCTGATTTGAAATATATTGAATTATGTGCAAGGCAAATTGCTAAAGTAGCGAAGCAAAATAAAATTGTAGTAGAGAAATCTACTTTGCCAGTAAGAACAGCTGAAGCGATTAAAAGTATTTTAGATAATACAGGAAATGGCGTTCAGTTTCAGATATTATCAAACCCTGAATTTTTAGCTGAAGGAACCGCTGTAACTGATCTATTAAATCCTGATAGAATTTTAATTGGAGGCGATTCAACTCCTGAAGGCGAAGAAGCGATTAATTCTTTAGTTGATGTTTATGCAAACTGGGTAAGCAAAGATAAAATTTTGACTACAAATGTCTGGTCCTCTGAATTATCTAAATTAACGGCGAATGCATTTCTGGCACAGCGAATCTCTTCTATCAATGCAATGTCTGAACTATGTGAAAAAACGGGGGCAGATGTTAGTGAAGTGGCTCGGGCAATAGGGATGGATAGTAGAATTGGACCTAAATTTCTAAAAGCTTCTGTAGGCTTTGGCGGTTCTTGTTTTCAAAAAGATATTTTAAATTTGGTATACATCGCAAAATCTTATGGATTGAATGAAGTAGCCGATTATTGGGAACAGGTGATTATAATGAATGATCATCAAAAAAGAAGATTTTCAAATAAAATTGTTCAGACATTATATAACACAGTTGCTGATAAAAAAATCACATTTTTAGGTTGGGCTTTCAAAAAAGATACAAATGATACCCGTGAATCCGCGGCAATCTATGTGGCAGATGATTTGATAAATGAACAGGCTAAAATTTCGGTTTATGATCCTAAAGTTTCAAGAAATAAAATGCTAAATGATTTAGATTATTTAGAAACCAGAACGGTTGAAGAAAATAATAATGCATTAAAAATATTCGATAATGCTTACGAAGCTTGTAAAGGATCACATGCTATCGCTATCTTAACTGAATGGGATGAATTTACAACTTATGATTGGAAAAAAATATATGATTCAATGCATAAGCCGGCATTTCTATTTGATGGAAGAAATATATTGAATTCAAAAGAACTGGAGTCGATTGGATTTATATATAAAGGAATAGGTTCGTAAAGAATGAAAATATTGAGGTAAAATTTAATATGAAAAGAATAGAGATGTTGCGCATTTTAAATATTTTATTTCAATAAAGGAGTTATGAATTGGTACGTAGTTTATACAAAACCCAAATGGGAGAAAAAAGTTGCAGAAAAACTTGCACAAGCGGGAATTGAATGTTATTGTCCGATTATCACACAGATTAAACAATGGTCTGATAGAAAAAAGAAGGTCGAAGTGCCTCTTTTTAATTCATATGTATTTGTTCAACTATCAGAAGCTGAAAGGAATACTGTTTTTGCTGTTCCAGGTGTAGTTCGTTATTTATTTTGGTTAGGTAAGCCAGCAATTGTGCGTGATGAAGAAATTGCTATTATAAAGAAAAATCTGAGGGCTTCTAATATAGCTGATATTTCTGTGTCATCGATTCAGGTTGGTGATCGAATAAAATTAGATTCAGGCGCTTTTAGTAATCAGGATGCAATTGTTCAGGAGATATCAAAAACGCATTATATTTTGGTTTTGGAATCATTGGGATGTGTTTTGAAAATAAAATACAAGTAGTATATTGGTAAGTTGACAGTCATATTTTTAAAAAGTAGAAGGTAAAATTTCTCTAATTTGAAGTTTTATTTTCTATTTTTTTTGTAATAAGTTATTTTATGTCCTGATTGATAATGGGTTGGTAAGTGCTTATTTTTTTTAATCGTTTGTTTTTGATGTATTACGGAAAACCGTATTGATTAAATTGACTTAATATGTTATATTTGCCGAAAATGAATTTAAGGGTATCTGGGTCAAATTATGTGATTCAGAACGGCGGAGCCGTGAAGTATACCGACTGTAGTCAACAAAAAGATATATAGAATTGGATCAGAATATAAAAATAGCGGTTATTGGTCTAGGTTATGTAGGCTTGCCTTTGGCTCGACTATTTGCTACCAAATATTCTGTTGTGGGTTTTGATATTAATGAATCAAGAGTAGCTACTTTAAAATCGGGAACAGATACAACATTAGAAGTTGATGATGTTACTTTGCAAAAAGTGTTAGTTGACAATTCAAGTGATAAAAATGGGTTGTATTGTACTAATTCATTAAATGATATTGCTGATTGTAATTACTTCATAATCACAGTTCCCACTCCGGTAGACAAAAATAATCGTCCTGATTTAACGCCTTTGTATAAATCTAGTGAATCAGTTGGTAAGATATTGAAAAAAGGAGATATCGTAATTTACGAATCTACTGTATATCCAGGTGTCACAGAAGAACAATGTGTTCCTGTTTTAGAAAAAATATCAGGTTTGAAATTTAATGTTGATTTCTTTGCGGGATATTCACCTGAAAGAATTAATCCCGGAGATAAAGAGCATACGGTTGAAAAGATTTTGAAAGTAACTTCAGGTTCTACTCCCGAGATAGGTCTAAAAGTTGATGCTTTATATAAGTCAGTAATTACTGCTGGAACTTATTTGGCTCCTACGATAAAAGTTGCAGAAGCAGCAAAGGTTATTGAAAATTCGCAACGGGATATAAATATTGCTTTTGTAAATGAATTGGCTAAAATATTCAACCTAATGAATATTGATACTCAGGAAGTATTAGCAGCAGCCGCTACAAAATGGAATTTTTTACCGTTTAAGCCAGGTTTGGTTGGTGGACACTGTATAGGTGTAGATCCTTACTACCTTGCACAAAGAGCACAAGAATTTGGCTATCATCCTGAAATAATTTTGGCAGGAAGACGTTTAAACGACAGCATGGGTGAATATGTTGCATCGCAGGTTGTGAAATTAATGATCAAAAAAGGAATTTCTGTTAATGGAGCTGAGCTGTTAATGCTTGGTATTACCTTTAAAGAAAATTGCCCTGATGTGAGAAATACAAAAATTGTTGATGTGGTACAGGCATTAACAGAATATGGGATTTCAGTCACCATATATGATCCCTTAGCTAATGCAAATGATGTAAAAAAAGAATATAATTTAGTAACAGTCAGTACTGTTCCATCAAATAAATTTGATGCGATTGTTCTGGGAGTTGCTCATGCGGAATTCTTAGAATTAAATTTTTCTGAGTTACAAAAAACAAATAGTTTACTATATGATGTGAAGGGGATTCTGGGTAGTATAGCTGATAATCGGTTATAATAAACAGGACCTTTTTTTATTTAAAAAAAAATGAGTACAGATAATTCAATTACACATGTGATTTTAACAGGAGGAGTCGGCAGCAGATTGTGGCCTCTTTCCCGAAAAAGTCAGCCAAAACAATATTTAGAAATTTTTGAAAATAAATCTTTATTTGAAATGACAGTTGATCGTAACAGTCATTTAGTAAATAAAGTTATGGTAGTTGGTAATGTAGATAATCATCATCTAAGTGGCAAAGTGATGGATAAAACTAAAACTTCTTATTTCAATATTGTCGAAGCTACACCTAGAAATACTGCGGCAGCTATTGCGTTCGCCGCATTTGCTTCAGATCCTGATGATATTTTAGTTGTTACACCATCAGATCATATTATAGATAAAATGGAGGATTATAATAAAGCTATAAATGAAGCAGTTTTAAAAGCTCAGGATGGATTTATTGTAACTTTTGGTATTATACCTACCAAACCTGAAACAGGGTATGGTTATATAGAGTCGAAAGGAGATAAGGTAATCTCTTTTAGGGAGAAACCTAATGAGACAACGGCAAAAGAATTTATTGCAAAGGGAAATTTTTTATGGAATAGTGGAATGTTTTGTTTTAAAGCTAGTGTTCTTTTAGAAGAGTTAAAACAATTTCAGCCAGATGTTTATGAGAAATCTAAGGTGGTTTGGGAAGCCAGTAAAGAGGGGTTTTTAGATTTAAATTTATCTTTACAAATTCCATCAATCAGTATTGATTACGCCGTAATGGAACGTAGCAAAAAAATTAAGGTAGTACCAGCAGCTTTTTCATGGTCAGATTTAGGGTCATTTGAATCTGTTTATGATTATTTAGTTTTAAAAGGGCATCCTATTGATAAAAATGGCAATATGGTTATTGGTTCTGGAAAGCATACGACTTTTTTAGGACTGAAAAACACTATTTTTGTTTATACTGATACAGCAAATTTAATTTTACAAAAAGAAAACTCTCAAGATGTTAAGGATGTCTATAGTGAGTTGGAAAAAATAAATTCAGATTTATTAAATTAAAATTCAAATGAAAAAAATTCTGATAACTGGCGGTGCCGGTTTTATTGGATCTCATGTGGTGAGACGATTTGTAAATAAATATCCTGAATACCAAATATTCAATTTAGACGCATTGACTTATGCAGGTAATTTAGAAAATATAAAAGATATTGAAAATAAGCCTAATTATACTTTTGTAAAAGGTGATATTGTTGATGAAGTCTTTATAAACGAACTATTTTCATTGCATAATTTTGATGGAGTTTTGCATCTGGCGGCTGAATCTCATGTTGATCGATCTATTGAAGATCCGCTGGCGTTTGTAAAAACGAATGTTATCGGAACTATGAATTTGTTAAATGCTGCGAAAAATCAGTGGAAAGGTAATTTTGAAGAAAAAAGATTTTACCACATTAGTACAGATGAAGTTTATGGCTCTTTGGGAAGTGAAGGACTATTTACAGAAACAACTTCGTACGATCCCAATTCTCCCTACTCTGCTTCAAAAGCAAGTTCTGATCATTTTGTAAGAGCTTACGGTGAAACTTATGGTTTACCTTATGTGCTAACCAATTGTTCCAACAATTATGGCTCTTATCATTTTCCAGAGAAACTTATTCCTCTTTTTATAAATAACATTATCAATAATAAACCTCTGCCAGTATATGGTGATGGAAATTATACTCGTGATTGGTTATTTGTAGAAGATCATGCAATTGCCATTGATTTGGTTTTTCATGAGGGAAAAAACCATGAAACCTATAACATAGGTGGTTTTAATGAATGGAAAAATATTGATTTGGTAAAGTTATTATGTAATTTAATGGATCAAAAATTAAGCAGGCCAGAAGGCGCTTCCCAAGAATTAATCACGTATGTAAAAGATCGTCCGGGACATGATTTACGTTATGCAATAGATGCTTCCAAGATTAATGGGGAATTAGGATGGAGACCTTCTGTTACTTTTGAAGAAGGATTAGAAAAAACTATTAATTGGTATTTAAATAATGAAGAGTGGCTTCAGAATGTTACCTCTGGGTCTTATAAGGACTACTACCAAAAACAATATTCATAAATAAAAAAAAAGTTATTCTATTTGAAACCAACTTTTAGGTTAATTATAATTCGATATGAAAAAAATAACATATGTTCTTGCTCTCTTTTTTATTTTGTTAATATCTTTTAGTGCAAAGGCACAAGATATACTGAAGTCTAAAGATTTAAGTACGATACAAGTTGATTACTTGTCAGATGATGATTTGGCAAAAATTAGTGCCCAGTTAAAGAGTAATAATACGACGATTGATCAGGCAGAATCAATGGCTTTGTCAAAAGGTATGAGTTCAGCTGAATTTAATAAATTAAAGTTAAAACTGGCGCAATACGATAAGAAAAATGCTAAAAATACAGATGTTGAAAAAAGCAAAATAAAAGCTTCGGACAACGATAGTGGAAGAAAACAAGAAAATATTAAAAATATAAAAGTAAAAGATTCCGTCAACGCCTTGATTTTTGGCTCAGAATTGTTTGATAATCCTACTTTAAATTTCGAACCAGATTTGAAATTAGCAACTCCTATGAACTATATTTTAGGGCCTGGTGACGAATTACAGGTTAGCGTTTATGGTGTTCAGGAATATAATGAAAGTATTCCGGTTAGCGTTGAAGGGAAAATTACAATTCAATATGTAGGTCAAATTGCTGTTTCAGGAATGTCTATTGAAGCAGCCACTCAAAAAATTAAAGCTGCAGTTGCAAGAGTTTACAGTACAGTTGCATCTGGACAATCTAAAGTAAGTGTGAGTTTAGGTCGTATACGTACTATTAAAGTTACTGTTGTTGGTGGGAAACAGCCTGGTAATTACTCGATTTCATCTCTTGCTACAGTTTATAATGCTTTGCATTTAGCAGGAGGACCGGGTAAAAATGGCAGTTATAGAAATATTGAATTAATTAGAAACAACAAAGTTTATAAAAACATTGATATTTATAGGTTTTTGGTAAAAGGTGATCAATCCGATAATGTGAGCCTGAAAGACAATGATGTAATCCGAATTCCGGCTTATAGTCAAAGGGTTACTGTTGAAGGGGAAGTAAAACGTCCTGGTATTTTTGAAATGAAAAAGGGAGAAAAATTTTCTGACTTATTAAATTTTGCTTCAGGTTTTAACGAATTTGCCTATACTGCTTCTGTAAATGTAATGCAAAAAACAGGAAAAGAATTTAAAGTGCATGATATCAATGAAAGTGAATATAATTCTTATTTACCACAATCCGGTGATGTATTTAGAATTACTAAAATCTTGAATCGATTTGAGAATCGTATTAAAATTGAAGGTGCAGTTTTTAGACCAGATTACTATTCTTATAATGAAGGTATGAGAATTTCAGATCTTATTACAAGAGCAGAAGGACTTAAAGAAGATGCTTATACAAAACGAGCAAGAATTATTCGTCTAAAAACAGATTTGACAACTGAAATTGTAAATGTTGATTTGAGTGCGGCATTGTCTGGTGATTTAAATGCTGACATTGAATTAAAAAGAGAAGATATTGTAACGGTTTATTCAATTTTAGATTTCAGGGAAGAATATAAGGTTACGATTGACGGAGAGGTAAAAAATCCCGGTGTATACGAATATTTTGAAAACCTTACTTTAAACGATCTGGTGGTTCAGGTTGGAGGTTTGACCGGTTCTGCATCAAAAAGAGTTGAAATTGCAAGAATGGTTAAATCTGATGTGATTGATGATGCAGATCCAAAACGTATTGAATTAGTAGAACTTGAAATTACAGCCGATAATAATGAGCAGATTAAAAACTTCGTTTTAAAACCTTTTGATGTAATTAATATTCGCAGGATGGCAGTTTATGAGAAACCTGAAATGGTTATTGTTAGTGGTGCGGTTAGTTATCCTGGTAAATATGTTCTGGCTAATAAAAAAGAGACCGTTTATAATGTGGTAATGAGAGCGGGAGGATTAACTTCAATAGCCAATTTAGACGGAATGAAGATTAAAAGACCGATTAAACAAGAACAAATCGAACAAATCGAAAGTATCGATTTGAATTTGGCGAAGAATGATACCCTCAAAGAGAAATTGAGTAAAAAACTTAAAGAAGATTTAAAATTTGCTACAATTCCTGTTAATTGGGAAAAAATTGTTAAAGATAAAAATCACTATTCAAATGTAACTCTATTTCCTGGTGACGAAATTGAAGTAGCCGTTTATAATGAAGGAGTTAAAGTCACTGGTAATGTGTTGTTAACTTCTGAAATTCCATACAGAAGTGGAAAAAGCTTCAAATATTACATAAATGCAGTTGGTGGAGTTGATAATAAGGGATGGAAGAAAAAAGCGTATATTATTTATCCAAACGGAAAAGCCGATGTAACAAAGTCATTTTTGTTCTTTAGATCTTATCCAAATGTTGAACCAGATTCACAAATAGTAGTACCGGAAAAACCTGAAACGAAGAAAATGAGTACTGGAGAATGGGTGAGTATTGGTAGTGTACTTACTAGTTTAGCGTTATTAATTGTTACAGCTTTTAAATAAATTTAATGGAAAATACACCAATTACAAACGATGAAATTTCGTTAAAAGAAGTAGTGCAAAAAGTAAAAGAGTGGTATTTGTATGTGCTTTCAAAATGGAAAATTATTGTTTTTTCGGGAATACTAGGAGCTGGTTTAGGCTTAACATATTCACTTCTTAAAAAACCAACATATACTGCTACATTGTCTTTTGCTGTTGAAGATGATAAAGCAGGTTCATCTGGTGGATTAGGCTCATTAGCAAGTTCTTTTGGGATTGATCTTGGAGGAGGAGGAGGAAGTATTTTTACAGGATCAAATCTTACGGAGTTATTTAAATCACGTACCATGGTAGAACAGACATTACTATCGCCTGTTAAAGTAAATGGGAAAGAAATCTCATTAGCTGAAATGTATATTCAAAATAATAATTGGCGAATAAATTGGGATGACAATCCTAAATTTAAAGATGTACAATTTTTACCAGGAGTTAAACGAAAGTCTTTTACAAGGGTACAAGACAGTATTTTAGGTGTTATTTATTTGAACTTATCTAAGGGAGCTTTGTCTGTTCTTCAAAAAGACAAAAAAATCGCCATTATTTCGATGGATGTATCTTCAAACAGTGAATTGTTTTCTCTTTATTTTTGTGAAGCGCTTGCTAGGCAAGTTGGTAAATTTTATGTTGACACCAAAAGTAAAAAAGCGCGCATGAATATGGAAATTTTGGAGCGTCAAACAGATTCGATCCGTAGTGAACTTAATAGCGCTATAACTGGAGTGGCAATTGCCAATGATAATACTTTTATGTTGAACCCTGCTCTTAACGTAAGACGCGCACCATCCGCACGAAGACAAGTTGACGTGCAAGCTAATACGGCAATCTTAACTGAATTAGTAAAACAGACTGAATTAGCCAAAGTTACTTTACGAAAAGAAACACCATTAATTCAAGTGATTGATCGACCTATTTTGCCGCTTACAAAAGAGCGTTTTGGAATAACTAAAGGAATTTTAATAGGAGGAACTTTTTTTGCTTTTCTTGCTCTCTTTGTCTTAATAATAAAGCGATTCTTTAAGCAGTTGATAATCTGATAGTCTAATCATGTGAAATTTTGAATTTATATATAAGAATATATAAATAATAAGGTTATTTCACGCTAATATATATATATTTATGAATCTTGAAAATAAAACAATCTTAATAACAGGTGGAACAGGCTCTTTAGGGAAAGCTCTTACCCATCATATTTTTAAAAATCACTCCAATATAAAAAAACTTATAATTTTGTCGCGAGATGAGCAAAAGCAATTTCAAATGGCTCAAGAATATCCGGAAAGTGAGTTTCCGCAGATAAGATTTTTTTTAGGTGATGTAAGAGATAAAGAAAGATTAGTTAGAGCATTTCATGGTGTAGATGTGGTGATTCACGCTGCAGCAATGAAGCATGTGCATTTGGCTGAGTACAATCCTGATGAATGCATAAAAACCAATATAGGAGGTGCTCAGAATGTAATAGATGCGGCTTTACAAACAAGTGTAAGTAATGTTGTTGCATTATCAACTGATAAAGCTTGTGCGCCAATTAATCTATATGGTGCAACAAAACTGACATCTGATAAACTATTTGTTGCGGCTAATAATATAAAAGGGAAAAATCCTATTAAGTTTTCAGTAGTTCGTTACGGAAATGTTATGGGTTCAAATGGATCTGTTATTCCTTTTTTTATGAAAAAGAAAACCGAAGGTAAATTGCCTATAACAGATATTACGATGACTAGATTTAATATTTCCTTACAAGGAGGTGTTGATATGGTAATGCATGCTATTGAGCAAGCCTGGGGAGGTGAAATATTTATACCTAAGATTCCGTCATACAAAATAACCGACGTTGCAGAAGCTGTAGCTCCAGAGTGTAAGTTGGAAATAATTGGTATTCGTCCAGGTGAAAAAATTCATGAAGAAATGATAACTTCGTCAGATTCTTTTAATACATATGATTTAGGTAAGTACTTTACTATATTACCATCTGTTCCTAATTTTAATTTAAAAGAGTTTATTGATTCCTTTAATGCGGTAAAAGTTGAAGAAGGATTTAATTATAATTCAGGTACAAATACTGAATGGGAAACAGTTGAAGGATTAAGAGAATTAATAAAAGAACATGTTGTTATTTAAATTTATAAAAAATGATTGATATTGCAATACCTTACGGACGTCAAAATATTACTCAGGAAGATATAAATGTCGTTATAAGCGCATTGCAATCTGATTATCTGACTCAAGGGCCCAAAATTGGCGAATTTGAAAAAGCTTTTGCAGATTATGTAGGCAGCAAATATGCGGTTGCAGTTTCAAATGGTACTGCTGCTTTACATCTTTGCGCGTTAGCCCTTGATGTAAAAGAAGGGGATAAAGTTATTACCACTCCTATTACTTTTGCAGCATCTGCAAATTGTATAAGATATTGTGGTGGCGAAGTTGTCTTTTCAGATATTGATTCGGATACTTATCTTTTAGATATAGAAAAGGTTAGAAAATTATTAGAATCTTCTCCGAAAGGTACTTTTAAAGGGATTATTCCTGTTGATTTCGCTGGAAGAGCTGTAGATTTAGAAAGCTTTAGAAAGTTGGCAAATGAACATGGGTTATGGATTATAGAAGATGCTTGTCACGCGCCAGGAGGATATTTTAAGAGTTTGGATAATAGCAATCAAAATTGTGGTAACAGTAAATTTGCTGATTTAGCGATATTTTCTTTTCATCCGGTTAAACATATTGCGTGTGGAGAAGGAGGAATGATAACCACTAACGATGAAATTCTTTATAAAAAACTTTTGGCATTACGAACGCACGGGATAACTAAAAATGAATTGGAATATACTAATTCAGTTAGTTTTGCAAATGGAGTTGATGACGAAACTGTTGAAGTTTATCCTTCTTGGTATATGGAAATGCAAACATTAGGATTTAACTATAGACTGACTGATTTTCAGGCCGCATTAGGTATAAGTCAACTTAAAAGAGCTGATGAGGGACTAGTGCGAAGAAGAGAAATTGCATCCATATACAATAAAGCTTTTAGTGAAAAATCTTTTCTTAAAAGCCAATCGGGTGTAGTTGATGGGCATGCATATCATTTATATGTTCTGGAGGTCGAGGATCGTTTAGGATTATATAATTATTTAAGGGAGAATAAAATTTTTGCTCAAATTCACTATATACCTTGTCACCTAATGCCATATTATAAGAATTTGGGTTGGAAAGAAGGAGATATGCCAAATGCGGAAGCTTATTATAAGAATTGTATCAGTTTGCCAATGTATCCAACTTTGAGTAATGAAGAGCAGTTGTATGTTATTAATAAAATTGAAGAATACTATAAAAATTAAGAAATGAAAATACGATATTGTTCTAAATGTTTATTTCCGGAAACAAAACCGGATTTATTTTTTAATGAAGAAGGAGTATGCTCTGCATGCGTTGCGGCAGATCAGAAAGATACATCTATAGATTGGAAGCAAAGAGAAAGAGATTTCTTTTCGATAATTGATAAATATAAAAAAGCTCCTGGTGAAATAGGTTATGATTGTTTAATTCCGGTAAGTGGTGGAAAAGACAGTACTTATCAAGCATATTTTATGAAAGAAGTATGTGGTTTAAACCCATTGTGCGTTTGTTTCGAGACGACCAATCTAACTGAACTTGGGCAAAGAAACATCGATAACATATCTAAAATGGGTATTGATGTTATTTATTTTAAGAAAAACTATAATGCTTATAAAAGTATGGTAGTGGAAGGATTTAAAAGAGTAGGCGATGAAATGTGGCCAAATCATTTAGGAATCTTTACTATTCCAATACATATTGCAGTTAAATTCAATATTCCATTAGTGATTTGGGGCGAAAATCCGCAGCAGGAGTATGGTGGTCCTATTGAATCGGTACAAAATAAGCACTTGAATAGAAAGTGGCTTGAAGAGTTTGGAGGTCTTTTAGGAAATCGTATTCAGGACATGGTTGGAGTAGATGGTCTAACAGAAAAAGATTTAACGCCTTATTTTTACCCTTCAGATGAAGAGATAGATAAAGTTGGTGTAATTGGTGTGTTTCTTGGTCATTATTTTTTCTGGGATGCAAGAAAGCAGCTTGAAATTGTAAAACAGCATGGTTTTTCTGTTAAAGAGGAAGGGCCTGTTGAAGGGACGTATACTAACTACGAAAACCTTGATGAGAAAATGCATGGCTTGCATGATTATTTAAAATTCGTAAAGTATGGTTTTGGTCGTGCTACAGATCATGCTTGTATAGATATTAGAAATAATAGACTTACGCGTGAAGAAGGACTAAAACTTGTAAAAGAGTTTGATGGTAAGTACCCACATTATGGTGTAGATGAGTTTGTCAAATATTCTGGAATGACTAAAGAAGAAATTGATGCGGTTTTAGATTCATTTACAAATTCAATTCTTTTTGAACAAGATGATAATGGCAACTTTAAAAAAGATGAAGCGGGTAATTTAGTTAGAAATTTTGAGGTAGAATAAAATGGTAGCTATAATTGATTACGGAATGGGGAATGTTGCATCCGTCCAAAAAGCTTTAAACTTCTTGGGGGTTAAAAGTGTTATTACTAGTGATCATGATGCAATAAGACACTCAAGTGTGATTTTGCTTCCTGGCGTAGGATCATTTGCGCAAGGTATGGCAAATTTGCAAGAACGTGATCTGGTAAGTTTACTAACTGATGAAGTTGTAAATAAACAAAAACCGTTTTTAGGTATTTGTTTAGGAATGCAGCTCATTCTTGAAAAAGGAAACGAACCTTATGAATGTAGTGGTTTAGGTTGGATCGAAGGAGAAGTGAAAAAATTTGAATTAGTGGATAGAAACATTCCTCATATGGGATGGAATAACATAGAGGTTTTGAAAGATAGATATTATAAAAATATTTTAACGAAGGATTTTTATTTCATACACAGTTATCATGTTGTGCCATCTAATGCAGAAGATATTGCCGCAACTGTTGATTATGGATTTGATGTTGTCGCGAGTGTTCAGAAAAAAAATATTTTTGCAACTCAATTTCATCCTGAGAAAAGTCAGTCGGCAGGATTATCAATTTTAAAAACTTTTTTTGATTTAAATGCTTAAAGTACGAATTATACCAGTGTTAACTTTTAACGGGTTCGGCCTAGTTAAAACTAAAGAATTTACTAATCCCAGAATGGTTGGTAATCCCGTGCAAGCTGCTAGAGTATATAATAATAGAGGTGTTGATGAATTAGTGTTTATTGATATTTATGCTACAGCACAAAAAAGAAAAATAAATCTTAAGCTTGTAGCTGATGTCATAAAAGAATGTTATATGCCTGTTGCTATAGGGGGCGGCATTGAATCGATTGATGATATAAATGATCTATTAAAAATTGGTGCGGATAAAGTTATTATTAAAACAAAAGCAATCCTAGATACAAAGTTTATCAATGAAGCTGTTGCTTTTTTTGGCAGTCAATGTATTAGTATTTCGATTGACGCTTATAAAACAGAAAATGGTTATAAGATACATAATAAATTAGGTATTGATAAAACTTTAGATGATTTTGTAAATGAAATGATCGAATGTAAAGTGGGCGAATTTGTTCTTGTTAGTGTAGATAATGACGGAAAAATGAATGGTTTTGATATAGATCTTGTAAATTATGTTGAGAAAATGACAAATATTCCTGTAATAGCAGTAGGCGGTGGTGGAAATATGGAACATTATAATGAATTGTTTTCTAAAACTAACGTTCAGGCTGTAGGTTCAGCAAGTATATTTCACTTTACACAATATACACCACTTGATATTAAAAATGAACTAAAGTCAATTAATGTTCCTGTGCGGATATAATTTTATTCAAGTTGAGAAAAATTGCAATTATTCCTGCCCGTGGTGGTAGTAAAAGAATTCACAATAAAAACATAAAGGAGTTTTTCGGTAAACCTATTCTCGCCTATTCTATTGACGCAGCTATTAAAAGTGGGTTATATGATGAGATAATGGTATCTACTGATTGTGAAATAATCAAAAGTGTTGCATTACAGTATGGTGCTAAAGTACCTTTTATACGTAGTAAAGAAAATAGTGATGATTTTGCGACGACAGTAGATGTACTTTTAGAAGTTTTGGACTGGTATAAAATTAAGGGCTACGAATTTGATGAGGCGACTTGTATTTATGCTTGTGCTCCATTTGTTAGTGTTGAATTATTGAAAAATTCATTTCAACTTTTGAATGATAAATGCGATTGTGTGTTCCCCGTTTTACCTTATTCCCATCCTATTCAAAGAGCCATCGAGATTTCTTCTGAGGGAAAGGTAGTGCCTTTTTTCGATGAGGATTCAAATAAAAGAACACAAGATTTTAGAAAAGCATTTCATGATGCTGGAATGTTTTACACTTTTAATGTTCCAGAATTATTGAAGAGTAAAAGTCTACGAACTAGAAATACAAAAGCTATCGAGATAGACGAACTTCATGCTCATGATATTGATAATGAGAATGACTGGAAACTTGCAGAGCTGAAATATAAATTATTTTCGAATGAGAAATTATAAATGCTTAACTGCTAATGTCTATAAGAATAAAACTTTGACGCTTTTGCCTCTTAGAGATGAGGATAAATACGCTATACTAAAGATGCGTAATGAGCAAATTTATCATTTAAGACAAGCTGAATTGCTGTCAGTAGAAAAGCAGGAAGATTATTTTGCAAATGTAATTTCACAATTATTTGAACAAAAAGAACCAGGACAATTACTTTTCTCTTTGTTAGAAAATGATAAGTTTATTGGTTATGGAGGCTTGGTTCATATCAATTGGGTAGATAGAAATGCGGAGATTTCTTTTATAATGAAAACAGAACTAGAAGAAGAAAAATTTGAGTATTATTGGCAAAATTATCTCTCTCTTTTAGAGAATGTCGCCTTTAAAGAACTTAAGTTTCATAAAATTTTCACTTATGCTTTTGATCTAAGACGCCATTTATACCCTATCTTAGAAAAATCTGGCTTTAAAGAAGAAGCTCGACTAAAGGAGCATTGTTTGTTCGAAGGAAAGTATTTAGATGTAGTTATAAATTCTAAAATAAATAAGGATGCTTAACTTTAGAAAGCCTACAAGTAATGATTTAGAATTATATTTTGAATGGGCTAATGACCCTCAGGTAAGAAAGCAATCGTATAATTCGGCTCTTATAGATTTAGAAAATCACAAAAAATGGTTTAAAGCTGCTTTAAATAATGATTTGCTTTATATGTATATTTTTGAAAACGAATATCATGAAAAAGTAGGCCAAATAAGAATACAAAAGCAAAGTTTAAAGGAAGCATTAATTGGTATATCGATTGCATCTAACCATAGAGGTAAGGGGTACGCAAAAGAAATGTTGGTTCTGGCAACAAATTCTTTTCTTAAAAGTAATAAAGATTTTTTAATAAATGCCTATATTAAGGAGAGTAATATAAATTCAAAAATTTCTTTTGAAAAAGGGGGGTTTCAGTTTAAAGAAATGATATTATTTGAAAACATAAATAGTTTTCATTACATTAAAACAGCAAGAAATGAAGATTAATAATTTTGAAATAAATGAAGGAAGTCCAGTATTTATAATAGCTGAACTTTCTGCAAATCATAACGGAAGTTTAGATAATGCGATTGAAACAATACGCGCAGCTAAACGTGCTGGAGCAGATTGTATAAAATTACAGACTTATACTGCAGATACAATAACAATTGACTCAGATAAAGATGATTTCCTAATAAAAGGAACAATATGGGAAGGAAAAAATCTTTATAAGTTATATAAAGAGGCATATACTCCTTGGGAATGGCATGCTGAGATATTTGATATTGCTAAAAAAGAAGGCTTGATTTGCTTTTCTTCTCCTTTCGATAAAACTGCTGTAGATTTTTTAGAAGATTTAAATACACCAGCATATAAAATTGCGTCATTTGAAATTACTGATATTCCATTAATTGAATATGTCGCCTCTAAAGGCAAACCTATAATTATTTCAACAGGTATAGCTGAATTAGCGGATATTGAACTAGCAATTGATGCTTGTAAGCGAGTAGGTAATTATGATATAGCATTATTAAAATGTACTTCAAGCTATCCAGCACCAATTGAAGAGGCTAATATGTGTATGATAAAAGATTTAGCTGAAAGATTTGGCGTAATTAGCGGTTTGTCTGATCATACTATGGGAGCGACAGTTCCTATTGTTGCTACTTGCTTTGGCGCCAAAATAATAGAAAAACATTTTATACTAGATCGCTCAATTGGTGGCCCTGATGCATCATTTTCAATGAACGAAGAAGAATTTACTGCAATGGTTAAAGCTGTTAGAGAAGCAGAAAGTGCAATAGGTAAAGTGGATTATAATTTAACTGAAAAACAAGCAAAAGGAAAAGATTTTTCCAGATCATTATATATCGTTGAAGATATGAAGGAAGGTGATATTCTAACAGAGAAAAACGTGCGATCTATTCGACCAGGTTTTGGACTTCACCCTAAGTATCTTAAAGATATTCTAGGAAAAACGGTAGTGCGAAATGTAGAAAAAGGAGAACGATTGTTAATTGAAATAATTGGATAATATTATTATGAAAATATATGATGTTTGTTTGCATGTTGGTAATGGAGGTGAGTGGTTAGGGGATTTTTATTTAAAAACAAAAAAACAATTAGAGGATAAGGGATTGTCTGTGGTACTGTATACTGATGTGCCAGAGGTGAAATCTTTTTTTGATAAAAACGGGTTAAAATCATATGTATTTTTAGAAAAGTATGATGGCGAAATTGATCTCGATTTCTTAATGAAGACGGTTACGGACCTTGGTTTTAATCCTAAGAGTCTTTATAATAGTGAACAAAAATTTTATGATATTGAGGAAAAAGATTGTATAGCCTATTTTGCAAGATATGTTCATTCAGTATTAAAATTAAAAGATTTAAATAAAGCTAAAGTCTATATAACCTATGAAGGAGATGAAATTGATCATAATATTTTTAGAATACTAGCTAGATTAAATGGAGGAAAGTCGCTGTACTGGGGAATTTCTAATTTAGATACAAGGACTCATTTCCATGATGATGAAAAGAGATATTTTAAAACTCCTTCCGAAAATTCAGATTTAATTCCTGAAGAAGAATTAGGATGGCTGCAAAGTTATGTCACCTCATATACTAAGAAGAAGACAAACCTTTGGGGAGACCCTAAAAGAGATGACATTAAATTTAAATTAAGTTATTTTGGTTCAGCTTTTAAAAAAGTCTGGAATAAGATTAGTAATCAAGATCATGATCCCAGAAGAACATTTGGACATGCATTAAACAGATATATTAAAAGATTATTGAGAAGACAATATGCATATTTAAAATATAACAATAATTTTTCTTTTAGAGAGGATGTTGATTACTACTACTTTCCCTTGCACGTTCCTTTTGATTCTCAGTTAACTCAACGCGGATTGCCATTCTATGATCAGGTTTCACTGGTTCAAACAATATCTAATTATTTGCCTTATTCCGCCAAATTAATCGTAAAAGAACATCCGATGGGTCGCGGTTATTATTCGATAAGCGACCTTAATAAATTAGGGAAACTTTCTAATGTTATTTTATTACCTGCCTATTCAAATTCTCATGATATAGTTCCGAAGGCAAAGGGAATTTTTGTAATAAATTCTAGTGTAGGTTACGAAGGATTGATGTATAAAAAACCAGTAGTGACTTTTGGAAGATCATTTTATAGAAAGCAGGGCTTGACAATTGACATTGATTCATTATATGAATTGGAAAATGTTTTTGAAAGAGTTAAAAATCATGAGGTTGTAGAGAATAAGGTTTACGATTTTTTATGGAGTGTCAAAAAAAATAGTTATCCAGTAGATTTGTATTTTATTAATGAAGGTAATTATAATGAAAAGATTGATGAATATGTAAAGGCTTTAGAGGTTGAATTGAGAAAACGAATTTAATTATTTAGTTAATCTAATATAAATTATTGAACTATGGTTGATAAAAATTATAGATTCGGATATGTTGATACAATGAGAGGGATTGCTATTTTTCTAGTTGTTTTAGTTCATACATCTCAATTTTATTTATTAGGTAATGAATTGTCAATTTTTGCAAAATACGGACAATTAGGTGTTCAGCTTTTTTTTGTAGCATCTGCTTATACCTTATGTTTTTCTATGCCTTTCTACGACAGAAAAGCTTTTAATTTGAAGCATTTTTACATTAAAAGATATTTTAGAATTGCACCATTGTATTATATTGGTATTGGTATTTATTTTTTTATAAGTTATGTTTTATATATTATCAAGGGGATAAATAATTTTGAATACTACAATGTAAAAGGGTTTTTAAGTAATATATTTTTGGTGCATTCTTTTTTTCCAAAATATAATAATTCGATAGTTCCTGGTGGATGGTCTATTGCAACAGAAGTTTTATTTTACTTAATTTTTCCTTTTCTTTTTTATTTCATAAAAAATTACTCTGTAAAAAAGACTGTATATATCATTATTATATACACATTGCTTCATCTTTTAGTTTTAAGTTGCGCAAAAGAGTTTTTTAATTTTGGAAAAATAGAGAATAATTCATTCTACTACTACAGTATAATCAATCAATTTCCTGTTTTTCTTTTTGGAATGGTAATGTTTAAAATTATAAAGAATGAAAATATTAAGTTAGTTACTTTTTTTATTTTGCCTTTACTATGCACCTTAATTATATTACTTCTTTGGTATTATAATCCGTTTTTTGCTTTTGTTTTAATACCTGTGTTTGCTGGAGTAGTTTTTTTATCATTAGGGGTTTTATTATCAGTAGTAAACATGAGATTTAAACTAATTGAAAATTTTGGTAAATTAAGTTATTCAATATATATATATCATTTTATATTTTCATGGTACTTAATTGTTCTTATTGATGGCAAAATAAGTTTTTTGAGGATTAATATCTATATACTTTATATGATGTATCTCCTAATTAGTTTGGGATTTTCATTTTTAATTGGTTTTTTTTCAGAAAAATACATTGAGCAATATTTCGTTAAATTTGGGAAGGAAATAATAAATAATTCAATAAAAAATAAAATTGGAAGATAGATTATACTTAAAAGTTAAAAAAAGCTTTTTACAAATGTTTACTGGGGAAACGATTGTTTTTTTTGCTTCATTTTTTGCAGGTTATTTTTATGCATTAATCTTGGGGCCAAATGATTATGGCGTCTGGCAGACAGCAAAAGTTTTTATTTCTTATTCAATTGTATTTACATTTAGTCTTCCATTTGTAATGAGAAGAGATTTTGTAATGTTAAGATCAGAGGGAAAACATGAGGAGGCAAAAAAAATTGCAGATTTAGTTTTTACATATGAACTCTTTCTCACTCCATTAATATCTTTAGGTCTTATCCTCTATTCTCTTTTTTTTATTGAAAATTATTTGCTAAAATTATCAATGATGACTGTTGGAGCAATTTATGTTAGTCAATTTATAGGAGGATATGGAAACTTACTTGCAAAAGGATTAAATAATTACAATCTATTAAAAAAAGCTAGTATTTTAAACGGTATACTAACTATTTTGACAGTTCCTCTCGTCTATTTTTTTGGAATAAATTCATTATTCATTGCGACAATTATAATTGCAATGATAAATTCAGTTTATTACTTCGTAAACAGACCGTTTAGTTTTAATTTGTTTTGGGATAATAAACTTTTTAAAACTTTGCTAATCATATCTTTCCCACTTTATTTACAAGATATCTCTTCTACAATATTCGATAGTATTGACAGATTAATAATTGCTAGATACCTTAATTTTTCAGAAGTAGGTTATTATAGTTTGTCAAGTTTGGTTATTATTCCTTTGAGGTTATTGATTTCAAGTTTTAGCGTCGTATTATTTACACAGTTAAATGAAAAGTATGGATTTTCTAATGCTGATCATGTTATTGAAAAACATGTAATTATACCGCATAAAATTCTTTCAGTCCTATTTCCGCCCTTATTAGGTATAGCTGTAATTTTACTTCCTACTGTTGTTACATTTTTCTTGCCTAAATATGTTTTAGGAATAAGTTCTGCACAAATAGCCTTATTTGGGATGTTCATTTTCCTCTTAAATACATTTTCTGCAAATGCATTATTTGTCGTTAATAAACAAAAAATTACTGCAATTGTTTATTTTGTAGTGGGAGTTTTTAAAACTATTCTTTGCTACTTAAGTATGGTTTATGGTTATGGTATTATAGGGATTGCTTGTTCGACAGTTATTTCATTTCTAGTTTTGGACTTTTTAATGTTAAGAATTGTTTTTAAACAATTGAAAAAGAGTCCAACTCAATTTTATGTATATTTTTTGAAAGAAATTTTTCCAACCATATTTATAGCTTTAGTATGTTTTTTATTCTTTTTAGTTTCACCAAAATTAGAAATTTTCTTTTCTTCATTTACTATAACTATTATAGGTTTGACAGTTGTATTAATTTCTAGTTTACCTATGTTGATTATTGCAAAAAATAGAGTAAAGGAATTATCTTCAAATCAATAATATGTTTTTATTTATTACCTTTATTGGTATTTATCTATTTATCAAAGGTAATAAATATCATAGTTTTCTTATCTTTTTGTTCTTGTTAACAGATGGCTTTCAATTTATTCCTGAACCTGTTTTGTTATTTGGATTTAATGTATATGGAAAAGATTATGCTCTAATTTATTCATTATCAATTTTTTTTCTGTTATGTCTAACAGGCCGAATTACATTCCCGCATAAATCAATAGTTTTTTTTAGTATTACTTTATTTTCAGTTTTTTTACTTTGTGCTGCTATTGTTGATATAGGATTTTATAATCCCTCTCTTCCAGGATTTTTATTGATTTTTAGAGTTAATTTATTTGTTTTAACTTATTTCTGGCTAAATAAAATTGATGTAGAAGTTTACAATAAAGTATTTGTATTTATATTGAAAATAACAATAATTCAATCTTTTTTATGCATACTTCAAGTTCCTTTCGGAGTCAAGCTTTTAACTGGTGGAGGAATAACAGATTTTGATGTGTTAGGATTCAATTGGTGTAGATATAGTAATTTACCTTATTTTTTATTTCCTTGTTTATTTATTCTGTTAATGTGTAAAGATTTGATTGTACCGTATAAAAAATATATTTTAATGTTATTTTTTATGGTTATTTTTTTCACATTAACCCGTACGTTAATCTTGGGAGTCGTTCTAACAATTGGTCTTTCTGTATTGTTAGGATTTTTTAAAAATCAAAAAAAGCTTGTGTTTTCATTTGTAGTTATTTTTATATTGTTTTTGCCTGTTATTGGTGCAAGAATCTTATCTTCTACAGATGATATTAATACAGTTGTTGATGCTGATGACATAGAGAATGGTACAGAGATGACATTTGCATTTAGAATTTTTCATATGGGAGAAAGATATCTTTATGTGAATCAAGATTTAAAACACAAAATTTTTGGTATCGGGTTTATACATGAAATTGATTTTCCAAGAGATGTTTTTATTTTTGGCCATAAAGATGATTCTAAGAATGGAGCAATTATTCAATTAGATCAGGGCGATATTTCGTGGTCCAATTTATTTTTAAGATATGGGATTTTTGGTACGTTATTATATTTTTTACTTTTTATGTCATTTCTTATTTGTTTTTATAAAAATAATAGACAACCAGTAGCTGCAGCCGGATTTATGTTTATGATTATTTCCTTAATACTATCTTTTGGGAGTGGTAATTTTTCGCAATTTGATTTCTTCCTAGTCCCAATGTTCTTTTTTTTCTATCTCCGTGAAGTAAAAGAGAAACCCTTTTTATTAAATTTAAAAGAAACAAATTTTAATGGATAACAATATTAAAGTAACAATAATTACGCCGTCTTACAATCAAGGACAATTCATAGAAGCAACAATTCAATCAGTTCTCAATCAAACTTATAATAATATTGAATATATTGTTTTGGACGCTTGCTCGACTGACCAGACAAGTGAAATCTTAAATAAATATGCTGATAAAATATCTAAAATTATTTGTGAAAAGGATAAAGGTCAATCAGATGCCATAAACAAGGGGTTTAAAATGGCTAGCGGTGATTTGGTAGGTTGGATTAATTCAGATGATATTTTACATTCAGATTGTGTAGAACGAATAGTCGCTCAATATAAAATTGACTCAAATGGCTCTATTTATTATAACAGTAAATGTGATATTATTGATAAGCAAAATAATCAAATAGGAATAATAGATAGAAAAATAAGCGATAGGAATTTTCTATTAAAAATAAAATATGAAGTTTTACAACCAGGATCTTTCTATTCTACTGATAAGGTTAGATTAGTTAATTTCTTGGATGAAAATTGTCATTATTGCATGGATTTAGATCTTTGGCTAAAATTATTAAAGCATGGAGGTATAATAGATATTGGAGGTAGTCCTATTGCGGGATATCGTGAATGGGAACTTACTAAGACTAGTACTGGAGCAGAGAAATTTTATAAAAATATTTACGAAGTGTTACGAAGACATGGCGCAGGTTTCCTTGATAGATCAGTAAGGAATGCAATATTATTGTATTTTAAAAATATTGTTAAGAGTAAACTTCACTGAGGATGGAAAAAAAGTCAATTCTATTTTTCTGTCCAACATTTAGTGCTGGCGGAGTTGAAAAGGTGTTTGTTAATTTAGCTAATTATTTTGCTGAGAATAATTATTCCACTTCATTCTTAGTTTGTCAACATATTGGCATATTAGATTCACAATTGAACGAAAAAGTAGAAATTTTTTCTTTAAAAAAGCGATTATCAAAATCATTGTTTCAAGCGATCAAATTTTTTAAAAGCAATAACTTTGATTTTGTTGTCACTGGTCCTCAGTTTGTTAGTATCTTATCAGTTCTTGTAATTAAATTTTTGTTACGAAAAAAAACGAAATTAATAATTACGCATCATAGTTTTTATGACTTAGATGTTAAAACTATGCCCATACTTCATTTATCTTACAAGTATTTAGTTGTTTTTTTTTATAGATATGCAGATGTAGTCATAGCGGTTTCAAATGCTGTTAAAAATCATTTGATAGCTGATGTGGGTATAGATGAAAAAATGATAAAAGTTATTTATAATCCAGTAATAAGTTTAGATTTTGACTCTTTAAAAGAAGAAGCTTTTTCTCATAAATGGTTTTCATCTGAAACGGATTTGAAAATAATAGTTTGTGTTGGTAGATTATCTAAAATTAAAAATCAAGAAGCATTGATAAAATTAATGCCTCTCGTAATTAAAGAAGTTAATTGTAAATTGTTATTAATTGGAGATGGAGAAGAAAAACAGTCTCTTCAAAAGTTAATATATGAATTGCAACTGGATTCATACATTGATATTTTGGGAGCAGTAGAAAACCCAATTAAGTACATAAAACAAGCAAACCTATTGGTTTTACCTTCTTTTTCGGAAACTTTTTCTTTAGTCGCCGTAGAGTCGATAGCGGTAGGAATACCCGTTTTGTCTACTCCCACTCTAGGTGTGTTAGAGATATTAAAAGATTGTAAGGGGTGTTTTTTTGAAGAAATTGAAAAAAGGGAAAGTTTTGCAGACAATATTATAACTATTTTAAATTCTAATGGAGAGTATGTTGATAGTGAGTATGTAAAAAAGTTTACTATAAATAATATTGGTAAATTATATGAAGATACAATTCTTACTTCTGAACCCAGGTATAAATAAAATTCATTTTATATAAAGTGACCATCATTTGGTGTCACTTTATGTTGTAACGTAGTGATTAATAGATTAACATGAAAATATTATTAGATAATATAATTTTTTCTTTGCAAAAAGCCGGAGGAGCATCTGTCGTTTGGCAACAACATTTAGAAAGATTAATAAAAGATATTGAATTTGAATGTCATTTTTTAGAATATGATAATGCACAATTAAATTTCTTTCGGAAGCAATTACTTATAGATAATAATCTGGTAGATTTGAAAAACTCCAAAATGTTGTTTCCAGATCGTTATTTTAATATTAATTCAAAAATAAATGAAAGACATATTTTTCATTCTTCTTATTATCGAGTAGATAAAAACAATAAAGCAATTAATATTACAACTGTACATGATTTTACGTACGAGTATTTTATAAAAGGATTGGCCCAAAAAGTGCATTCCTACCAGAAAAATTTTGCACTTAGTAATTCAGAAGGAATTATTTGTATTTCTGAAAGCACAAAAAAAGATTTACTTAAATTTTTACCACATATCAAGAAAGATAAAATTAAAGTAATTTATAACGGTGTTGATGATGCCTTTAAAGTTTTGAAAAATGAAAATAGTATACCTCCTAAAGCTCATCATTTTGAAGACTTTCAGTATGCAATATATGTTGGTGATAGAAAAACAACCTATAAAAATTTTGCAATGGCAGTAGAAGCTTGTGGATTGGCAAAAATTCCTTTATTATTAATTGGTGGCGGAGAGTTGTCGGAAAAGGAATCTAGATACATTGCTGATAAAGTTGGAGAGGGCAATTTTATTGCACTTTTGAATGTAAGTGTTGAAGATTTGAACTATTATTATAATAATGCTTTTTGTTTACTCTATCCATCGCTATATGAAGGTTTCGGTATACCAGTTATTGAAGCGCAACGCGCCGGATGTCCTGTTATAGCTACAAATTCATCTTCAATACCAGAAGTTATTGGAAACAAATATTTGGCTATTGATAATCCAACTCCACAAAGAATTGCCGATAAAATTAAAGAATTGTCCTTTAAGAATAATTTGAGAAAAGAAACCATTGATGTAAGTTTGGAAAAATCTAAGATATTTAGCTGGAAAAATACTTATGATGAAACAACCGAATTTTATAAGGAGCTTTACTCTAATTTAAAATAAAAATAATAATGCAAAAGAAAGAAATGTTCAGTTATAGAACAGATATTGATGGTCTAAGAGCTATAGCCGTACTAGTTGTAATATTTTTTCATTTTGGCTATTTAACTAATGGCTATCTAGGAGTTGATGTTTTTTTTGTAATAAGTGGTTATTTGATTACCAAAATTATTTACCAAGAGGCAGGTGAAAATAATTTTTCAATATTTAATTTTTATCTTAGAAGGATTAGAAGAATAATTCCTTTGGTGTTATTTATTATAATTGTTTCGTTAATTATCGGGGTTATAGTTATGTTACCTGATGATTTGGAAAACTTTGCCCAATCTATTGTTGCTACTAATTTTTTCAGTAACAATATTCTACAGCTTATTACAACTCGTGACTATTGGAATATTGTAAATGAATATAAACCATTAATGCATACTTGGAGTCTAGGAGTTGAAGAACAGTTTTATTTTATTTATCCTATTTTGTTTTTGATACTAGGAAATAGAAAAAAGTTAAAATATATACTTCCTTCACTTATATTTTTAAGCTCAATTTCATTGTTCTTATTTCTATTTTATTCAGACGCTAATGCTAAATTTTATTTAATTCAATATCGTTTTTGGGAGTTATCTTTAGGTGGGATTGGAGCAATACTAACAAATAAAAAAGAGATTAATGCTAAATTTAAGTTTGTTTTTATAATCTTACTACTATTACTTTTTTTTATTGATATTTCTAATGAACTAAAAATACTTTTTACCGTTATATCAACATTGGGAATACTATTGCTAAACAAGAATCAAGATAAATTTTCAGTTTTTATTTTAGAAAATAAAATATTGGTTTTAATTGGTAAAATAAGCTTTAGCTTGTATATGTGGCATCAAGTTATTTTAGCATATTATAGATATGTTATTTCAAATACCATTTCGCTGACTGCCTTTTTTTTACTGTTAGGGGTTATATTTATTCTTTCGCTATTTTCATATCATTTTATTGAAGAAATATTTAGGAATAAAAAGAAAATATCTGTTAAAAGTTTGTTTGTAATAGTGATTACTGCTTCTGTTTGTACCACATTAAGTTCTCTATATATCTATAAAATCGGGGGTGTAATTCATGACGTTCCAGAATTAGAAATTAGAAAAGATAATGCTAAGCGAAATATGCATGCACTATATAATGACAGAATTTATGAGATGGACAAAGCCTTTACAAGCCAAAATAATATTAAAATTTTAGTAATTGGAAATAGTTTTGGAAGGGATTGGGCAAATGTTTTATTAGAATCTAAATATGCTAATAGAATTGAAATATCCTATGTGTCTGATATTTATAATTGTAAGGATATTAATGAGAGATTGAAAGTAGCAGATTATATTTATATGGCAGAATCAGATAAAATAGTTTCTAAATATGACCTATTAAAAATTATTAAAGAATTTAATATGGATTTCAAAAAGGTTTGGATTATTGGAACAAAAAATTTTGGCAAAAATAATGGAGTAATTTACAACAATAAAGGTGAATCAGATTATTGTTCTCAAAGAATAAAAATGAACGATGGATATATTGAAGCAAATAATAGAATGAAGAGCAAATGGAAAGATAAGTATATTGACATTATTGGTTTAGTAATCGATAAAGATGGTAAAGTCCCGGTATTCACACCTGATTGTAAATTTATTAGTCAGGATTGTGCA
This sequence comes from Flavobacterium aquidurense, assembly GCF_031458035.1. Classification (GTDB taxonomy): domain Bacteria; phylum Bacteroidota; class Bacteroidia; order Flavobacteriales; family Flavobacteriaceae; genus Flavobacterium; species Flavobacterium aquidurense_C. The sequence continues at coordinate 66,639 of NZ_JAVDXR010000010.1, read as the reverse complement.
CATTTTACTCATGCAGGGGCTGTTTATTATGCTAATTTAATTGAGAAAGTAATAATAATCAAGTAAGCTAATCTTTTAAAACAGTTTAATAATTTAACAACAAAAGAAAATTATCTTATATAATTCTAAGAATAATAAAAGAAATCATCAGTTGCGATGAAATAAAACCTAAGAAATGAAAAATATTTTAATAACAGGAGGCGCTGGATTTATAGGAAGTAATCTCGCTTTGGCTCTAATTGAAAAAGGACATAAAATTACAGTTTTGGATAACCTTTCAAAACAAATACATGGTGAAAATCCTGAGGTAACCTCTCCACTGTATAAAAGTATCAAAGATAAAGTTGTATTTATTTATGGGACAGTAACTTCTAAGGAAGATTGGACAAAAGCATTGCAAAATCAAGATGTAGTAGTACATTTTGCGGCTGAAACTGGTACAGGTCAGTCTATGTATTGCATCGAAAAATACACAGAAGTTAATATCCAGGGTACCGCAATTATGCTCGATATATTAGCAAACAATAAAAATACGGTTAAAAAAATTGTTATTGCTTCTTCTCGTTCTATTTATGGGGAAGGAAAATATAGACATCCTGATTTAGGAATTGTTTATCCTTTGCACAGGAAAGAGGCAGATATGTTGGCAGGAAATTTTGAACTCAATTATAGAGATGATAAAATGCTGGAATTATTAGCTACTGATGAAGATTCTAAAATTCATCCATCTTCTGTTTATGGTATTACAAAACAAAATCAAGAGCAAATGATTATGACAGTGTGCCCAACGTTAGGAATTGCACCTGTAGGTTTTAGGTATCAAAATGTTTATGGTCCGGGACAATCTTTATCAAATCCTTACACGGGAATTTTGTCTATTTTTTCTACTCAGATAAGAAATAATAATCCTATTCAAATTTTTGAAGATGGTAAAGAAACTCGTGATTTCGTTTTTATTGATGATGTTGTTTCAGCTACAATACTTGGTATTGAAAAAGAAGAGGCAAATGGTCATGTCTTTAATGTTGGTACAGGTGTTGCAACAGATGTTCTAGAAGTAGCTAATTCATTAATAAAAGCATATAAAATTAATGTTCCTGTTACAGTAACAGGTAAATTTAGATTGGGAGATATTCGCCATAATTATGCTGACTTAACGAAGATTAAAAAATATTTAGGTTTTGAACCTACCGTTTTTTTTAAAGAAGGTATTGAAAGATTTTCTACTTGGGTTTTAAAACAGGAGATTCAAGAAGATAAATTAACCATATCTTTAGAAGAAATGAAAAAGAAAGGGTTGTTGAAATAATGGAGAGTAAAAATTTTCATAATAAAAAAATACTTTTTTTTTCTGTCAAACTTTTTAATTATGAGAACATCATTGCCAACAAATTGCGTTCTCTGGGAGCTTCTGTTGATTACTTTGATGAAAGACCAAATAATTCAATTTTTGCAAAAGGCATAATAAGATTAAAGAGAGATCTTTATAATGTTAAAATTTTAAAGCATTATAACGGTATTTTAAAGGATATTGAAAATAAAAAATACGACTATTTTTTTTTAATTAAAGGAGAGGTTGTACCACAGTATTTTATAGACAAAATAGTACAATTAAATCCTGGGATTATTTTATTGTATTATACATTTGATTCTTTTGAGAATAACCCAAATGGAATTGAAATTTTAAAAAATTTCGATCGAAAATATACTTTTGATTCAAAAGATTCGCAAGTTTACAATCTTAGCTTTAGGCCATTATTTTTCTCAGATGATTATTACAAATTAAATAACGAAAGCAAAATGGAATATGATTTGCTTTTTATTGGTACAGCACATTCCGATAGATACGTTATTAGTGAAAATACAAGTAAATGGTGTGCGAATAATAATCTGAAAAATTTTACATTTTATTATTCTCCCAGTAGAATAGTGTTTTTGTTTTTTAAATTATTTGACTCTTCTTTTAAAAAATTTAAATACAGTAAGATTTCTTTCTTTAGTTTACAACATGAGCAGATAATTGACTTATACAAACGATCGAAAGTTATTTTGGATATAAATCATCCTAATCAAAAAGGTCTGACAATGCGAGTTTTTGAGGCTTTAGGAAGTGGTAAAAAACTTATTACTACAAATCTTGAAATTAAGAAATATCCTTTTTATAATGAAAATAATATTTATGTGATTGACAGAAGTAATATAAATCTAAATTATGAATTCTTCGATAAACCTTTTATAGATATAAATGAAAATTTATATCATAGAATGTCAATTTCTGGTTGGTTAGAAGAATTGTTTTTTAGTGAAAATGATTTTGATTGGTTAAATAGTGAAAGTAATGCCTTTTCAAATGAATAAAGTATTGTTGACAGGAGCTAATGGTTTTTTGGGAAGAGAAATTATCAAAACACTTGAGGATAAACTAGAATTTACTACTTTATCCAGAAATTCTGGAGATTACCAAGTTTGTTTAGATAAAGAGACACCTAACTTTAAAGATAATTTCAATCTTGTAATTCATGCAGCAGGAAAGGCGCATAGTATTGCAAAAACAGAAAATCAAAAGCAGGAATTTTTTGAAATCAATGTAATTGGAACCCAAAATTTACTATTAGGATTGGAAAGAAGCAATGTTCCTGATTTTTTTGTTTTTATTAGCTCGGTCTCTGTTTATGGAGAAGACTTTGGTTATAATATAGATGAAGAACATATTTTAGGTGCCAAAGATCCTTATGGCCTAAGTAAAATTGAAGCAGAAAAAATCATAATGAGATGGTGTGCAAAAAATAATGTTATTTGTACAATCTTAAGACTGCCTTTATTGGTAGGACAAAGCCCTCCTGGTAATTTGGGCGCAATGATAAGGGCCATTGAAAAAGGATATTATTTTAACATTGGCGGAGGGAAAGCAAGAAAAAGTATGGTATTAGCAAAAGATGTTGCATCATTCATACAACAAGTAGTTCCAGTAGGTGGTATTTTTAATCTTAGTGATGGTTTTAATCCAAACTTTAATGAATTAAGTTTAGCGATTTCTCAAAATAGAAAAAAAAGAAAACCTTTAAATTTGCCAAATACCATGGCGATATTTATGGGTAAGTTAGGAGATCTTTTAGGCCCTAACGCGCCAATCAATTCCTTAAAAGTAAAAAAAATAAATTCAGATTTAACTTTTAGTGACAATAAAGCAAGGAGATTATTAAATTGGACCCCACAATCAGTAATAGATTATATTAATAAAAACAGAATTTAATTGGTAAATTTTCGTCCTAAAAACTCGAAATTTAAACTAGATAAAAAATAAAAATAAAAAAATGAAAATTGCACTTATAACAGGGATTACGGGACAAGATGGTTCGTACTTAGCGGAATTACTATTAGAGAAAGGTTATATGGTTCACGGTGTTAAAAGAAGAGCTTCTTCTTTTAACACGCAACGTATTGACCATATCTACCAGGATCAACACGAAGCCCACGTGAATTTTAAGTTGCATTATGGAGATTTAACGGATTCTACTAATATTATTAGAATCATTCAGGAAGTACAGCCAGATGAAATTTATAATTTAGGTGCTATGAGCCATGTTAAGGTTTCCTTTGATTCGCCAGAATATGTTGCAAATGTTGATGGAATAGGGACGCTAAGAATTTTAGAGGCAGTACGTATTTTAGGATTAGAAAAGAAAACCCGTATTTACCAGGCATCAACATCTGAATTGTATGGTGGTTTGGCTGAGAATAAAAATGAAAAAGGATTGTACGATGAGCATTCTCCTTTCTATCCACGTTCACCTTATGGAGCTGCTAAAATTTATGGTTTTTGGATTACCAAAAATTATAGAGAAGCGTATAATATGTTTGCCTGTAATGGAATTTTATTTAATCATGAATCACCACGTAGAGGAGAAACATTCGTAACTCGTAAAATTACAATGGCAACTGCAGCTATTGCTTTAGGGGAACAAGATTGCTTATACTTAGGGAATTTAGATGCACAGCGTGATTGGGGTCATGCCAAAGATTACGTAGAAGCAATGTGGAGAATCTTGCAGCAAGAAGTTCCTGAAGATTATGTAATTGCAATGGGAGAAACTACTTATGTACGGGATTTTGTTAAAATGTCATTTGCTGAAGTAGGAGTAACTATTGAATTCAGAGGAGAAGGAGTAGATGAAAAAGGATATGTAGCTTCTTGCAGTAATCCTGCATATCAGCTTGAGATTGGTAAACAAATTATTGCTGTTGATCCACAATATTTCCGTCCAACAGAAGTAGACTTACTTATTGGAGATCCAACAAAATCGAAAACTCAATTAGGTTGGGTGCCTAAATATGATTTGGCTGGATTAGTAAAAGAAATGATGGCATCAGATCTTATATATGTTAGAAAAGAAAAGATGTTAAAAGAAGTAAGGTCTACAATATATTAATTTAGGGAAATCAGAATAATTTTATTCTTGAATTAGAAATTAACATTATGAATTTAGAAGATAAAATATACATAGCTGGACATCGCGGAATGGTGGGTTCAGCTATATTACGTCAACTTAAAGCTGAAGGGTATACGAACTTTATCTTAAAAACTTCTTCGGAATTAGATTTAAGAAACCAACAAGCTGTTGCTGATTTTTTTGTAAAAGAAAAACCAGACTATGTTTTTTTAGCAGCTGCCAAAGTTGGAGGAATCATTGCAAACAACACTTATAGAGGTGATTTTATATATGAGAATTTAATGATTCAGAACAATGTGATTCATCAAGCATATGTAAACAATGTAAAAAAATTAATGTTTTTAGGTTCTTCATGTATTTATCCAAAAATGGCTCCACAGCCGTTAAAAGAAGAATATATGCTAACGGGCGAATTAGAACCTACAAACGAACCTTATGCAATAGCAAAAATTGCTGGTATCAAAATGTGTGATGCTTATAGAGATCAGTTTGGTTGTAATTTCATTTCCGTTATGCCAACCAATTTGTATGGTCCTAATGATAATTACGATTTAAAGAATTCACACGTATTGCCGGCAATGCTTCGAAAATTCATTACGGCTAAACGTAATGGAGATGCATCTGTAACTATTTGGGGAACAGGAAGTCCAAAGCGTGAATTTTTACATGCTGATGATCTTGCTGAAGCTTGTTTGTTTTTAATGGAAAATTATAACGACTCCGGACTGGTTAATATAGGAGTTGGTGAAGATATTTCAATTTTGGATCTTGCAATTTTAGTTAAAAAAATTGTAGGTTTTCAAGGTGATATTTTAACCGACACTTCTAAACCAGACGGTACTCCTCGTAAATTAATGGATGTTTCAAAATTAAGCAGTTTTGGCTGGAAAGCTAAAACAACTTTAGAAGCAGGTATCCAAAAAGTCTATGATGAAATAAAAGATACTAATTGGGAATAGGTAAAGCTTCATAAATAAATAATGGAATATACAATACTAGGAATTCTCTTAATGATTTTAATGCTACTCTACTTTAAAGTGGCAGATCATTTTAATATTATTGACAAACCTAACTTAAGAAGTTCACATACAGAAATAACATTACGAGGCGGAGGAATCATCTTTTGGTTTGCTGCCTTATCGTATTTTGTACAACACTTAGAGAATAATTATTTTTTCTTTACGGGAATTACTTTAGTAAGCTTAGTGAGTTTTTGGGATGATATTCAGAGTTTATCTAATAAGATTCGTATCTCAATTCATTTTCTAGCTATTACCCTAATTTTTTATGATTTAGGAGTATTTAATTTAGTGCCGATTTGGGGAATTGTAATAACTTACATTTTATCAATCGGACTAATTAATGCTTATAATTTCATGGACGGAATTAATGGTATAACTGGGCTTTACACATTGGTAGTTATGGGGTCGATGTTGTATGTTAATACAAAAGTTCAACTATTTATAGATGCGAGTTTCATAAAATATGCAATGATTGCAAGCGTTGTTTTTTTATTCTTTAATTATAGAAAAAAGGCAAAATGTTTTGCTGGTGATGTCGGAAGTATCGCGATAGCCTTTTGGGTAATTTATTTAGTCTTAAAGCTTATTTTGATTACAAATTCACTTATTTGGCTTTTATTTTTGGCTGTATATGGAGTAGATGCTATTTGTACTATTATGCATCGCTTGTACTTGAAACAAAATATTTTTGAGGCACACCGTCTACACTTATATCAAGTTTTAAGTAATGAGTATAAAATACAGCACAGATTGGTTTCATTGTACTATGCTTTAGTACAAATCGCAGTTTCAGCTTTAGTTATATTTTTATATCACAAAGTTGATGATGTGTTTTTATTTGTAATAGTTATCGTTCCATTACTTTTTGTTTACACATTAAAATTTTATTTGTTGAATAAACACACATTAAAATTTAACTCATGATTCCTATAATAATCCAAGGGGGGAATTTTTCAGATCATCGCGGAACAATTTCGTATGTAAATGATTTTTCTTTTAAAGATATAGAAAGATTTTACATCATCAGTAATTCTGATGAAAATCCAATTCGTGCCTGGCAAGGTCATAAATTAGATGCGAAAAATTTTTATTGTTTGAATGGATCTTTTAAAATTCATTTTATAAAAATTGATAATTGGGAAAATCCTTCAAAAGATCTAACTATCGAAACAGTAACCGTTACGGATTTAGATAGTAAAATTGTTCATATTCCTGCTGGTTATGCAAATGCGATAGAATCTTTGGAAACCAATTCAAAATTAATATCATTTTCAACTTTACCATTAGTAAATGTTGGAGATGACGATGTTCGATATCCTGCTGATTATTGGAAAATTAATGAATAATAAACGAATTCATTTATCATTGTCGGAACAAAGTGGTTTCGAACAGGAATATATTCAGAAGGCTCTAAATTCAAATTGGATTACTTCGGGAGGACCACATGTTGATGATTTTGAAAATGAAATAGAGAATTATCTTTCAGGCAAATTATTTGCAACCGCATTAAATTCCGGAACCTCTGCAATTCATTTAGCATTAATTTTATTAGAAATAAAAACTGGTGATGAGGTTATTTGTCAAAGTATGACCTTCTCTGCTTCTGCCAATCCCATTTTATATCAGGGAGCAATTCCTGTTTTTGTTGATAGTGAAGCAGATACCTGGAATCTTTGTCCCTTAAATCTTGAAATTGCAATCAAAGAGAGAATTAAGAAAGGCAAAAAACCTAAAGCAATAATTACAGTTCATTTATATGGGAATCCATACAAGGTAGATGAAATTCATGCAATAGCAGATCGCTATGAAATTCCAATTATTGAAGATAGTGCTGAAGCCCTAGGAAGTTCATATAAAGGAAAAAAATGCGGAACCTTTGGCGCTTTTGGAATATTATCATTTAATGGAAATAAAATTATTACAACTTCAAATGGAGGAGCATTAATTTCAAATTCAAAAAAGTTAAAAGAAAAAGCAATTTTTTATGCTACACAATCTAAAGATGTCGCTGTCCATTATGAGCATAGTGAAATTGGATATAATTATAGAATGAGTAATATATGCGCAAGTGTAGGGCTTGGGCAAATGAAAATTTTGAATAAAAACGTTGAAATCAGGAGAGGAAATCATGATTTTTATAAAGGTGTTTTTGAGAATATCAATGACGCTGAACTTTTCGAAGTGCTAAATCAGGATTATTATTCTAATTATTGGATGAACACTATTCTGGTTGAGCCCAATATTGAAAAAAATATAAATAGAGAAAGTTTAAGACTTGCGCTTGAAGAAGCAAACATTGAGAGCCGTCCGCTTTGGAAGCCAATGCATTTGCAGCCATTTTTTAAAAAATATCCATATTATGGCAATAAAATTGCCGAAGAGTTGTTTCAAAATGGATTATGTTTACCGTCAGGATCAAATTTGACAAAAGAAGATAAAAATAGAATTGAAGAAGTTATCAGGACTTTTTTTAATTAAATAAAATTAGGAATTACATTTTACTATGAAAATTGAAGAGACATTTATAAAAGATTTAGTCGTTGTTGAGCCAACCGTTTTTGGAGATGAAAGAGGTTATTTTTTTGAATCTTATAGTAAAACCAAATTTGAAGATTTGGGATTTGATATTGAATTTGTTCAGGATAATCAATCCTTTTCGAAAAAAGGAACATTAAGAGGTTTACATTATCAAAATCCTCCTTATGCACAAACTAAATTAGTTCGTGTTTTAGAAGGTGAAATTATTGATGTGGCTGTAGATTTAAGAAAAGATTCTCCTACTTACGGAAAATCATTTAGTGTCTTGTTATCTGCGGAAAACAAAAAACAACTTTTAGTACCTCAAGGATTTGCACATGGTTTTTCAGTTATTAGTGAAACGGCAATGGTAATGTACAAATGTGATCAGTTTTATAATAAGGCCTCGGAAGGCGGAATTAAATATGATGATTCCTCTTTAAATATTGATTGGGGAATGGATTTAGCAGAAGCTATTGTTTCTGAAAAAGATCAAATTCTTCCTTCTATTGAAAATTGTAATAGTTTATTTTAATGGAAAAAATTCTTGTAACAGGGGCATCCGGACAATTGGGATCGGAGTTGGGCGTTTTATCTTCAAAATATCCTCAATATGAATGGTTTTTTGCTGATAGAACTAAAGTTACTCTGGATAATCTGGATTTACTTGAAGTTCAGTTAAATGAAATCAAGCCTGATATAATTTTAAATTGTGGTGCTTATACTGCAGTTGATAAAGCTGAAACGGAAAAAGAATTGGCTTTTAAAGTAAATCATTTAGCAGTTGAATTAATCGCTAAATATTCTTCGCAAAATAATGTAAAATTAATTCACATCTCTACAGATTATGTTTTTGACGGAACTTCTTCAGTTGCTTTGACAGAAGACGCAGAGACTACTCCAATAAATATTTATGGAGAAAGTAAAAGAGCTGGTGAAATAGCTTGTTTAAAAGAAAACCCGAATTCAATAATCATAAGAACTTCTTGGGTTTACAGTAAATTTGGAAATAATTTCGTAAAAACAATGCAACGATTGATGCTAGAGAGAGATGCAATTAATGTCGTAAATGACCAAATTGGTTCGCCAACATACGCTGCAGATCTTGCAAAAGCAATGATTGATATTTTAAAATCTCCCGAATGGATTCCTGGGATTTACAATTATTCAAATGGAGGCGAAATAAGCTGGTATGAATTTGCTTTGGCAATAAAAGAATTGGGAGCATACGATTGTAATGTAGGAGGGATTCCATCGGCATCTTATCCAACTCCCGCAAAGCGACCTGAGTTTTCGTTATTAGATAAGAATAAAATAAAGAGAGTTTATCATTTAGATATTCCAAATTACACAGAAAGTTTAAAAAAAATGTTTATTTAAGCAAAGATGATTTCAAGATTTGATTTTGGTATTTCAATGATAAGAAAACTAAAATCTAAAATCTAGAATCTAAAATCAATATTTATGAAAGGAATAATTTTAGCAGGAGGTTCTGGAACACGTTTGCATCCTTTAACACTTGCCATGAGTAAGCAGATGATGCCTGTTTATGACAAGCCAATGATTTACTATCCATTGTCAACATTAATGATGTCTGGAATTAATGAAATATTAATTATCTCCACACCGCATGATTTGCCAAATTTTAAAAAATTGTTAGGAGATGGCTCTGAGTTGGGTTGTAAATTTAGTTATGCTGAACAAGCTAATCCAAATGGTTTAGCACAGGCTTTTGTAATTGGTGAAAAATTTATTGGTGATGATGATGTTGCTTTGATATTGGGAGATAATATTTTCTTTGGATCTAATATGCAGGAACTTTTGAAATCAAATACAAAACCAGAAGGAGGAGTTGTTTTTGCTTATCATGTTTCAGACCCTGAACGTTATGGTGTAGTTGAGTTTGATGCAAATTTTAAAGCAATTTCTATTGAAGAAAAGCCGGAAGAACCAAAATCTAGTTTTGCAGTGCCAGGATTATATTTTTATGATAATTCAGTTGTCGAAATAGCAAAAAATATTAAGCCAAGTGCTAGAGGTGAATATGAAATCACGGATGTAAATAAAGTATATTTAGAAAGAGGATTATTAAAAGTGGGTATTCTGAGCAGAGGAACAGCATGGCTTGATACAGGAACTTTTAATAGCTTAATGCAAGCTGGTCAATTTGTTCAGGTTCTGGAAGAAAGACAAGGATTGAAAGTGGGTTGTATCGAAGAAATTGCGTGGAGACAAGGCTTTATAAATGATGATCAGTTAGAAAAACTTGCCCTTCCATTAGTTAAATCTGGATACGGTTCTTATCTAATCGAATTTTTGAAACAAAAAAGAAAAGGTGTTAAAGTATAAATTACTAAGTGAAATAATTTTTTAATACCTTTAATTTGTATTTTTGTAAGCCATACTAAGTTTACAAAATCAAACGCAACCAAAATTGAATACAGATAAACAATCCAAAATAGCCGATATATTGCATAACTCTTTTTCTGCAAGGAACTTAAGAGCCAATATTAATAATCTTAGTTATCTGCCTAGGTGGATCATTATTGCTATAGATGTAATGGTTCTTGTTTTTTCATTTACGTTTACTTATATGCTTTTCGAAGGGACAGCATTAGGCTATATTATTACGTCACATGATTTTTATTTTGTATCGGGTTTAATTACTATAAACATATTTTTCTTCTGGCTTTTTAGAACTTATTCCGGAATTATTAGGCACTCTTCTTATATTGATGCTATAAAACTGTTGTTCTCTCAAATGTCGGTTTTGGTGTTTTTTTTATTTTTCAATTTAGTTTTTGAATTATATACCGGACATAAAGCGTTTTTAAATACGGCTCTCTTTATCAATTTGGTTTTGTCATTTTGTGGTTTGTTTTTATATCGTGTAATTGTCAAACAAACTTTTGAATTATATTTTTCTGAAAAGGCAAGTACAAAACTTATCAGAACAGTAATTTACGGTACAGATGCCAATGCAATTTCAGTTGCAAATGCATTAAAATTTGAAACTCCTTCACGATTTAAAATAGTTGGTTTTGTTGACAAAAACAATCAAAATGCTTCTAAGCGAATGCTGGATCTTCCTATTTTGATTCTAAGAAAAAAATTGCCAGCACTAATGCGTTCTGTAGCTGCAGAAGGCGTGATTATTGCTGATAAAAGTTTATCTAAAGACGAACAATTAATTATTGTTGATCAATGTTTAGAATTTAACTATAGAGTATATACAGTTCCATTGATTTCGGATTGGGAAAATCAAAAAGAAATTTCTCAAAAAGTAAAAAATATTCAGATTGAAGATTTATTAGAAAGAAAACCTATTGTCTTAGATAGTAAGTCCATTTCAAAACAATTAAAAGAAAAAACAATTCTAATCACAGGAGCTGCCGGATCTATTGGTAGTGAAATTGTGAGACAGGTTTTAGGGTTTAACCCAAAAATGGTTATTATTTTAGATCATGCCGAAACTCCTCTTCATAATTTATGTCTGGAGACATTGGGGATGAATTCTGAAACAAAAATTGTTGCTGTAATTGCTGATGTAAGAAGTAAAAAAGCCTTAGAAAAAGTCTTTAAAAATCATAATCCGCACGTTGTTTTCCATGCTGCCGCTTACAAGCATGTTCCTTTGATGGAGGAGAATCCGTCACAAGCTATTTTAACAAACATAAAAGGGACAAAGAATTTAGCTGACTTATCATGCAAGTACCATGTGAAAAAATTTGTTATGGTTTCGACAGACAAAGCTGTGAATCCGAGCAATGTTATGGGGGCAAGTAAGAGAATAGCTGAAAAATATGTACAATCATTATTTTTGAAAAACCAAAGAGAAGAAAATAATGAAGGTGTAACAAAGTTTATTACAACCCGTTTTGGAAATGTTTTGGGGTCTAATGGATCGGTAGTTCCATTATTTACTAAACAAATTGCAGAAGGCGGACCTGTGACAATAACACATCAGGATATTATTCGCTATTTCATGACTATTCCTGAAGCTTGCCAGCTAGTTTTAGAAGCGGGAGCAATGGGTAACGGAGGTGAAATATATATATTCGACATGGGGAAACCTGTTAGGATTATTGATCTGGCTAAAAAAATGATCAAACTGGCAGGGTTTATTCCGGATAAAGAAATTAAAATTAAGATTGTTGGTTTAAGACCAGGTGAAAAATTATACGAAGAATTATTAAATGATACTTCGAAGACATTGCCAACCTATCATAACAAAATTATGATTGCGCAGGAAATACAAGACGAGTATGAAAATCTGCATATTGAAATTGACGAACTTATCGGAATTGCGGATTTTTATGACAATGATGATATTGTAGCGAAGATGAAAAAAATAGTTCCTGAATTCAAGAGTATGAATTCGACTTTTGAAGTCTTAGACAAATAATATGTATAGAATTAACTTTTAATTCAAATTTATAAAAAGGTGTTTTTTTTTAAAACGCCTTTTTTGCTTTTTTATACATTTTGAATACGATTAAAAATCTTGTTAATTAGACCGAATTTGCTTTATTAGAAGCATATTGCATTAAATTGTAAAACCAAAAAATGAATACCACCGATAATTCGAATGACTGGTTGTTTGAAATAACACCAAAAAACAAATTTTTCTCACTTAACCTAAATGAAGTTTGGCAATACAGAGATTTATTGCTGCTTTTTGTTAAAAGAGATATTATTACGGCATATAAACAAACTGTATTAGGCCCTCTCTGGTACCTGATACAACCTTTGTTTACTTCTATTACATTTACCATTATTTTTAATAGCGTAGCAGGTATAGATACAGGAACTGTGCCTCCTTTTTTATTCAACCTGGCAGGTATTACAGTTTGGAATTATTTTACGGCTTGTTTAACAGGAACCTCAGATACATTTAAAGCCAATGCCGCAATTTTTGGGAAAGTTTATTTTCCCAGAATTATTACACCATTATCAGTAGTAATTTCCAACTTAATTAAATTTGGTATCCAGCTTTTTATATTTGTTGTTTTTTATCTTTTCTATTATATAAAAGGAACCGCGTTAAGCTTAAATAGTACTATACTGTTTTTCCCTTTTTTAGTTATGTTGATGGGAATTTTGGGATTAGGACTAGGAATGCTGATTTCCTCTTTGGTTACCAAATACCGTGATTTCAGTTATTTGTTAGGTTTCGGAATTCAGTTGTTGATGTATTTGTCTGCGGTAATGTATCCTATGGAATTGATTAAGCAAAAACTCCCTCAATATGGCTGGCTCGTTCAATACAATCCGCTTGCTTATCTAATTGAAACGGGTCGATACATGCTTTTAGATGTTGGAGAAATTTCCGTTTTAGGACTTTGTTATACGTTTGGCGTTACATTGACTGTTTTTTTTATAGGCTTATTGATTTTTAATAAGACGGAGAAAAGTTTTATAGATACTGTTTAATTTAATAAATAGTTTTTAGTAATAAGTTGAGTTAGAATTAAATAAATGAGTAAAGATATTATATTAAAAGCCGAAAACATTTCTAAACAATATCGTCTGGGACAGGTTGGTACGGGTACGCTTACCCATGATATTAATCGTTGGTGGCACCAGCTACGAGGTAAAGAAAATCCTTATCTAAAAGTTGGCGATACTAATGATCGAAGCACAAAAGGCACAAGTGAATATGTTTGGGCATTACAGGATATTAATTTTGAAGTAGAACGCGGGGAGGTTTTAGGTATTATAGGAAAGAATGGCGCGGGAAAATCTACGCTCTTAAAAATTTTGTCTAAAGTTACGGCTCCGACAACAGGAAGCATTAAGTCCAGAGGACGTATTGCATCTTTGCTTGAAGTAGGAACTGGGTTTAATGGCGAAATGACAGGTCGCGAAAATATTTTTTTGAATGGCGCTATTCTTGGAATGACCAAAAAAGAAATTGCCTCAAAGCTTGACGAAATTATAGAATTTTCCGGTTGCGAACGTTATATCGATACACCTGTTAAACGTTACAGTAGCGGTATGACAGTACGCTTGGCATTTGCTGTTGCGGCTTTTTTGGAACCAGAAATTTTAGTTATTGATGAGGTACTAGCTGTAGGTGATGCTGAATTTCAGAAAAAAGCCATTGGAAAAATGCAGGATATTTCTAAAGGGGAAGGAAGGACAGTATTATTTGTGAGTCATAATATGGCGGCTGTAAAACAATTATGTACAAAGGGAATTGTGATGGAGAATGGAAAGGTTGTTTTTGAAGGAAATACTAATGATGGAATAAATTACTATTTAAGTTTGAATAGTTCTAATGAAGCTGTATTAATTAAAGATATTAAAGAGAGAAAAGGTAAAGGGGATATTAAAATAGTTGATGTAAAAATTTTAGATAGAAATGAAAAAGAAATAAAAATTTTGAGGACTGGTGAAAAAGTAGTCATCAATATTTATTTTGAAAGTAATACATTGAAAAAGTATAAAAAATGTAGACTTAGTGTAGCGATTTCTAATCAAGGAAAAGATTTCATATTACTGTCAACTGAATTAGGTGCTAATCAATATATTGACTTATATGAAAAGGGATGCATTGAGTTTGTTATACCAAAATTGCCACTGACTAAGTCGAATTATAACTTAGAAATTTTTCTTGAATCTGACACTGAAATACAAGATTGGATTGAAAATGCCTTACTTTTTTCTGTTGAAGATGGAGTTTATTATGATGGTGCTATGAATTATCCAAAAGGATGGGAAGGAAAAACAGTTTTATTTGATTATACGTATTCTATTAAAAATGATTAAAAAAGCAATAAAAAAAATAGTTAGATATTTCTTTAAAAGTAATACGCAAAAAGATAATTTGTTGAATTTTATTTTTAAATTATTGGACCGTGATCCTTTACTTTTTGCATATAATACTAATGGAATATTAAATTATGAAAATGAAATAGTAAGTGGAGAAAACTTTTTAATTCTAAAAGTATTGCCAAAATTTATTACCACAAATAAAAAAGCTGTTTTTTTTGATGTTGGGGCTAATATTGGAGAATACAGTGTAAATATAGCTTCAATTTATCCTAATTCACTAATATATTCTTTTGAGCCTAATAGTAATACATATAATGTTTTAAAGCAAAACGTGTATTGTCTAGAAAAAATTACGCCTATTAATATAGGCTTAAGTGATACAAAGAAAGAATCAGAGATTTTTACTTATTTGAGTGATTTAAATAGTCAACATGCTAGTTTATACGAAGGAGTATTTAATGATTTACATAATGATAAAAGTATTACATCAATAAAAATTGAATTAGATAGTTTAGATAATTTCTGTTATAATAATAAAATTGGTTACATTGACTTTTTAAAGATTGATACTGAGGGACATGAGTTGGATGTTTTGAAAGGTAGCATGCAAATGATTAAAAACGGGGGAATTAAAATTATTCAGTTTGAATTTAATGAGATGAATGTAATATCCCGAGTCTTTCTTAAAGATTTTTATGAAATATTGATAGATTATAAAATATATAGATTAAGCGAAAAAGGACTAATTCCTCTTTTTCAGTATGATTCTAAGAACGAAATTTTTAAATTTCAAAATTTACTAGCTATTCATAATACTTTGTTGTAATGTTTAAAACTCCAATTCTTTTTTTAATTTTTAATCGACCAGATACAACTCAACAAGTTTTTGATGAAATAAAAAAGCAAAAACCTAGATATTTGTTTGTTGCTGCTGATGGAGCTCGTTCACATGTGGTTGATGACAAAGATAAATGTCAAACTACTCGAGAAATTGTGCTTAATAATATAGATTGGGACTGTGAGGTAAAAACATTATTCAGAGATGAGAACTTGGGATGCGGTGTTGCAGTGTCTGAAGCAATATCATGGTTTTTTGAAAACGTCGAACAAGGGATAATACTTGAAGATGATAGTTTGCCTCATTCCTCTTTTTTTAGATATTCGGAAACTCTATTGGAGAGATATAGAAATGATGAAGGGGTAATGATGATATCGGGAAATAATTTTCAAAAAGGAATTGTGCGTGGTGATGGAAGTTATTATTTTTCTGAGTATGCTCATATTTGGGGTTGGGCAACATGGAAAAAGTCATGGTTGAAGTATGATTTTAAAATGAAAAATTGGCCGAATTTCCAAGAAAATAGACTTTTATCAAAGTGTAATGGAGACAGAGATCAATATACCTATTGGTGTAATGTGTTTCAAAAAACCTATGAAGGAGAAATTGATACATGGGATTATCAGTGGATGTTTGCTATTTGGTATAGTGGTGGAATTACGATTTTACCTAATGTGAATTTAATTTCTAATATTGGTTTTGGTAATGATGCGACACATACAAGGGGATATAGTCCATTTTCAAATTTGAAAACACAAGACATTGGTGCAATTTTACATCCGAAAAGTATTAAAGTTGATAAAAAAGCCGATAGATATACGTCAGCTAAAGTTTTTAATATTCCTAAAAATAAAAAACTCACTTATAAAGGTTTAAAAAAAGATTTAAAGAGAAAGTTAGTTAGATTACTATCACCTGAAATTATCCAGTTGATAAAACGTAAATTCAGAGTATCTCAAAATGAGCAAGAAAAAGCTTTGGCTAGTTTTCCACGCTATACTAAAACAACTGTTATGTTAAAAGACCGTGAGATTACAATTCCTGACAGTGCATCGTTTATTTTTATGAATAAGGAAATTTTCAAGGACGAGATATATCGATTTAAGACATCAAATAAAACACCTTATATTGTGGATGGCGGTGCTAATATTGGTCTCGCAACGATTTATTTAAAATTGCTGTATCCTGATTCAAATATTATTGCGTTTGAGCCAGATCCTGAGATTTATATGATATTGGAAGAAAATATAAAAACTTTTAATTTTACTGATGTAGAGTTACTTCAAAAAGGAATTTGGAATGACAACATAATATTATCATTTAGTTCAGAGGGGGCAGATGGTGGTTTAATTGCAGATTTAGACAAATCTATTGCTACTACTTCTAAAAGCATAGAGGTTATTTCTCTTAAGCCCTATTTAAAAAAGAAGGTAGATTTCTTAAAACTAGATATAGAAGGAGCGGAGACTATTGTTTTGAAAGATATTGAAGATGATCTTATTAGAGTTGATCGAATTTTTGTAGAATATCATTCTTTTGTTGGTCAACCTCAGACATTAAATGAAATTATAGACATTCTTATAAAAGCTAAGTTTAGGCTTTACATGTCAATTCCAGGAAATAATTCTTTGAACTCCCCTTTAATGGGATTGGGAAATTATAATAATATGGATTTTCAATTAAATATATTTGGGCATAAGGAGGGTAAATAATTAATTAAATTATATTGAAAATAATTAAAATAATATGAAGTTGGTTAATTTAGGTTGTGGTCAAAAATATCATAAAGATTGGATAAATATTGATTTTTTTTCAAGTAATGAATATGTTATCCAACATAATTTATTAGAAGGAATACCTATTGAGGATAATGCAATTGATGTAGTTTATCACTCTCATGTGTTGGAGCATTTTACTAAAAGTGATGGTTTTTATTTTATTGAAGAATGTTATCGTGTTCTAAATAAAAATGGAATAGTAAGAATTGCTGTCCCAAATTTAGAAATTATTGTGAAAGAATATTTAGAGAATCTTCAATTAGCAATTGAGGGAAATGTTGAAGCTAAGAACAATTATAAATGGATTAAGTTAGAATTATTTGATCAAATGATAAGGAATGAAAGTGGTGGTGATATGAAGAACTATTTATATCAACCCATTATAGAAAATGAAACGTATGTTTACAAGCGTATAGGTTCTGAAGCAAAAAAAATTAGGGATTCATTTTTGAATAAATCAGTAATTAATAATTATGATAATAACGAGATAAAATTAAAAGTATCTATTTTGAAGTCGCTTTTAAAAAAAGTAAAAACAATTATTATCAAAATAAGGATTGGGAAACAAAAAAAAGCTTTAACGGAACAAGAATTAAAAGCTCTAAAAATTGGACAATTTAGACTTAGTGGTGAAATACATCAGTGGATGTATGATCGTTATTCATTGTCGGAACTTTTGAGAGAAGTAGGTTTTACAGAAATAAAGGTATGTAATGCTTTTGAAAGTGAAATCCAAAATTGGGAAACTTATCAACTGGATGTAATTAACGGAGAGGTGAGAAAACCTGATTCTTTATTTATAGAAGCAAAGAAGTTATGAAAGTTCTTTTAGTTAATACTTATGACAGAGGTGGTGCAGCAAACGCTTGTAAGCGTTTGCATTTGGGATTTCTATTAAAAGGAATAAATTCAAATGTTCTACTTAGATTTAAGCAAAATAATTGGCCAGAATCTAAATGCTTTAGGCAACCACAAAAAAAAAATACTTTTCATGATAAAGTTCTAAATAAAGCAAAACGAATTTTAAAAGAGTTAAAACTGTATTCCGATATTGATGTTTCTAAAAGGATGCATCAAGATTTTTTAA
This sequence comes from Flavobacterium aquidurense, assembly GCF_031458035.1. Classification (GTDB taxonomy): domain Bacteria; phylum Bacteroidota; class Bacteroidia; order Flavobacteriales; family Flavobacteriaceae; genus Flavobacterium; species Flavobacterium aquidurense_C. The sequence goes on along the minus strand of NZ_JAVDXR010000010.1, from coordinate 48,169 downwards.
GCCAAAGGAATAGAAATTTAGAAATGTTTAGTTTTCCTAATTCGGATCTTGATATCACACAATCTGAACTTTATAAAGAAGCAGATATCATTAATTTACATTGGGTAGCGAACTTCCTGGATTATAAAACTTTTTTTGAAATAAATAAGAAGCCTGTTGTCTGGACATTACACGACATGAATCCGTTTACTGGAGGAGAGCACTATCTTGAAGAGTTTTTAGGAATTGATAAAGATGGATATCCTATTAAAAGAAAATTATCTCCAGAAGAAATTCAAATTTCAAATGAAAATTTAACTCTGAAAAAGGAAGTGCTTGATAAGTTTTCAAATTTGACTGTCGTTACTCCTTCAGAATGGTTGGCAAAAAAAGCAAGAGAAAGTCAAGTGTTTAAAAATGCCAAAATTCATTGTATACCTTATGGACTGGATGCTTCAATATATACACCAAGGGATAAAAAATATTCGAGAGAATTATTAAGTATTCCAGAAGGTAAACAGGTTATTTTGTTCGTTGCCGATTCAATATCAAATAATAGAAAAGGATTTATTTTCTTAAAAAGAGCTTTTGAACAATTATCAGATTCGAATCTGGTTTTGTGTGCTATTGGGGATAAAAATAGTGATTTAGAGCTAATTGAAAATGTACTTGAATTAGGTTCTATTTATGATGAAAGATTGATGAGCATTGCTTATTCTGCTGCAGATGTATTTGTAATTCCTTCTTTAATGGATAATTTGCCTAATACTGTTCTAGAATCATTACTATGTGGTACGCCAGTAATTGGTTTTCCTGTCGGAGGCATAGTTGATATGATTCAAGATGGAGTAAATGGTTTTCTAACAGATGAAATAAGTGTTAATTCACTTATGATAACTTTGCAAAAATTTTTGAAGAATCCAAGCTGTTTTGATAGAGTTTCTATTCGAGAAGATGCAATTAAAAAGTATGATCAATCTGTACAATCACAAAAATATATTGATCTGTTTTCTAGTATTCAAAAGTCTACTGAAGGAAAAAAATCTTAAATTTTCCATTAATAACAATTATACAAACTACCTATAATATTCGCTAGACTTAAAGTCAAAACAAAAATATAAACAATTAGATTATCGAGCTTGATAATAGAATTTGATCTAAATTAATAAGTTCTGAAAAAAAATGTCTAAAACTCAGGCAAGCCCCATTTTAACGATAATAATTCCGACGTATAATTCTGGTTCTACGCTTGATGTAGCTTTGAAAAGTATCATAAATCAAACGTTTAAAAATATTGAAATATTAGTTATCGACGGTTTGTCAGTGGATAATACATTGGAAATTGTTGAGAGTAATAAAATGGAATTTCCAAACATAACTGTTGTTTCTGAAAAAGACAACGGAATATATGATGCTATGAATAAAGGAATTTTGCTAGCAAAAGGAACATGGTTGTATTTTTTAGGAAGTGATGATTCTTTGTATGAAGCAGATACTATCGAAAAATTTATAAATAGTGAAGCACTCAGGCTTAATGAAGTAGTTTACGGTAATGTATATTCAGAGCGCTTTAATGGAATTTATGACGGGTTGTTTACCTATTCAAAAATAATGAACCAAAATATTTGTCATCAGGCAATTTTTTTTAAGAAAAGTATATTCGATAAAATTGGAAAATTCAATTTAATTTACAAATCTCATGCTGATTGGGATCATAATATCAGATGGTTTTTTTCTTCTAAAATATCTAAAATGTTTGTAAATCAAATAATTGCTAATTACGCTGATGGGGGTTATAGTTCCACACATTCTGATGAAGTTTTTTGGCGAGATAAATATTTCTTGCTATTAACAAAAGGAATTGGCAAATTATCGCTTTCTGAATTAATAAGTTGCAGTAGTCATTCAATTAAATTTGCGAAAGAAGAAAAAAAATATTTAAAATTATTATTGGTTCTTTCTTTAAGAGTCGGATTAAAAATTTTAAAAAAAAGCAAACAGAAATTCTCTGGCATTTAGAATGATAAAAAATGAATAGTAATTTACCATTAGTTTCTGTTTGTCTTCCTGTTTACAATGGCGAAAAATACTTGTTGGAAGCGCTTATAAGTTTAAAATTACAAACTTATCAAAATATAGAATTGATTGTAAGCGATGATAACTCGAGTGATAATTCTCTAAAAATAATTGATACTTTTAAAACTGAGGTTTCTTTTCCAATTTATGTTTTTGATCATAAACCAAAAGGAATTGGTGCAAATTGGAATAATTGTGCTAACAAAGCAAATGGAGACTATATAAAGTTTTTATTTCAGGATGACATTTTATCACCTACCTGTATTGAAAAAATGGTAAAGTATGCGTTGAAAAATAAAAATATTGGTTTAGTTTATTCTAAAAGAGATTTTATTTATAATGCTGCCAATGAAAAAAATATCGAATGGATAAAATTATACAATAATCTTCATTTGAGTTGGAAACAACATTCTGTTTTAGATGGAGTTGTGAGTAGCGGCAAACAATTGCTCAAGGACGATAATATATTTGAGTTTCCCGAAAATAAAATTGGAGAACCAACAGCAGTTTTAATTAAAAAAGAAGTTTTTAGAAAAGTAGGGCCTTTTTCAGAAGTGTTAAAACAAACTTTAGACATTGAGTATTGGTGCCGGGTAATGAAGTATTATGATGTGATTTTTATAGACGAAAAATTAATTAGTTTTAGATTGCATGATAAACAGGCTACTGCAATAAATGCTGGAAATAATTTGCGTGAAATCAATCTCTTTTATCAAATGATATTGGGCAATCTATTTTGGCAATTAAATAAAAATGTTAAGAAAACCTTATTTTTAAAATATACTTTTGCTGGACGGGTTATTAAAAAAATATTGTATTTAATTAAATGCTAAACAAAATTTTAAAGATAACGTACTTCATAATATTTAAAATATAATGTTAGCTATAATTATTCCATACTACAAAATCACGTTTTTTGAAGCTACATTAAAATCATTAGCGACTCAAATTGATCAACGTTTTACAGTTTATATAGGTGATGATGCAAGTCCCGAAAATCCTTTATTTTTATTAGATAAGTATAAAGATAAGTTTGAATTTATTTATCAGCGTTTTGAGACAAATCTTGGAGGGAGTTCGCTAAAGCAACAATGGGAACGTTGTATTAATCTATCAGCCAATGAAGAATGGATTATGATTTTGGGTGATGATGATGTTTTAGGAGAGCATGTAATCAAAGATTTTTATGAAAGCTTGTTGGAAATTAAAAAAGAAGAAAGTAATATAATAAGATTTGCAACTCAGTTTGTTGATGAAAAAGAAAATACCATTTCAGAAGTTTATCAGCATTCTAAGTTAGAAATGGCGGCAGATTCTTTTGTAAGACGTATGAAAGGGTTAACCAGGAGCTCCTTATCAGAATATATTTTTTCGAGAGATTCCTATTCAAAATATAAATTTCGCGAATATCCTTTAGGTTGGCATAGTGATGATATGGCATGGCTGGATTTTACAGACAATAAACCAATTTTCACCATAAATAGTAGCACAATATTTATAAGAATGTCGAATCTTAATATATCTGGGAAAAGTGATAATAAGATTTTAAAAAATTTAGCTTTAAATCTTTTTTATAAAGATTTGATAAAAGATAAATTGAATCTCTTTCAAAAAAAAGAGCGCTATAAATTATTAATGAAATATGAGCAAATTATTAAAAGAACTAGCGAGCCAACTACGAAGGAATGGGGGCTTTTGCTAAAGGCGTATAGTTTAAATTTTAATTTTGTTCATTTTGCCAAATTATTAAGAAGAATTTTTATAAGTTATTCATCAATCAAATCCTTGGTTAAATGAAAAAAAAGTTAACAAAAATTCTTGATTTTCTTGGAATAAAACCGATTATAAAAAAAAAAATTAATTGGGTTCAAGGTAAGTATGCTCAATTGAATTATAGTATTTTTAATAAAACCGTAATTCTCCAAAACAAAAATTTCAAATCAATACCGATTATAATTATTAGCTTCAATCAGCTTTTTTATTTGAAACAATTAATTGATTTTTTAAAGAAGCATAATTATAATAATATTGTTATAGTTGATAATAATTCGAGCTACGCACCATTACTTAAATATTTTGATGAAATAGAATCTACAGTAACTATTCATCGTTTAAAAGAAAATTTTGGGCATTTGGTTTTTTGGAAAATAAAAGCCTTATATGAACGATATTCTAAGGGCTATTATGTTGTAACCGATGCAGATATTTTGCCAAGTGATGATTGCCCGGCAGATTTTTTATTGAAGTTTAAAAACATTTTAGATAACGATTTTAAATTTAATAAAGTGGGCTTTAGTCTAAAAATTGATGATATTCCTGATACAAATTTGAATAAGGATAAAATTGTAAAATGGGAATCCAGATTTTGGGAGCAGAAAACAAAGGAAGGCAATTATATCGCTAAAATCGATACTACTTTTGCATTGTACAGGCCTGGTTATAAATATAGCGTAGATAATTTTATGAAGGCGATAAGAACGAAACATCCAATGGAAGCCATTCACGGAGGCTGGTATATAAATAATAAAGAATTGAATGAGGAGCAGGATTTTTATTATAAAAACAGCACCTTGTCAAGCTCCTGGCTATCAGACAGTGACGGTAACCTGTTCAACAAATATTATAATGAGAATATATGAATCTTAGTATAATCATTTTAAGTAAAACAGATACAATTGATTTACATACTATGACAATGAATTGTATTAATTCTTTAATGGAAACAGAGCATAGTATTTCGAAAGAATTATTATTAATAGAATCTAATAAAGATTATTTTAATTCAGATTTTAAATATCCTGATTTTGTAAATGTTATAGTTCCAGGATCAGATTTTAATTTTCATAAGTTTCTTAACATCGGAATAAAAGCATCAAAAGGTGATTATATTGCGTTGTGTAATAATGATTTGATTTTTCACGAACATTGGTTTAGTGCCATTTTAGAAATCGCTAATAAAAACAAGGATATTCTTTCCTTTAGCCCAAAAGGAACCGCGCCCCTGTTAAACCAAAACGCGGAATTTTCATTGGGATATAAAGTCAGAACACATGTAAACGGCTGGTGTATCGTTGCCAAAAAAGAGTTGTTTGACAAAATTGGGCTATTAGATGAAAAGTTCGACTTTTTTTATGCTGACAATGATTATGCAATGACTTTAAAAAGGCGAAATATAAAACATGCCAGAGTTCACAATTCACACGTGATTCATCTGGAGAAACCAGCAGCCAAAAAATCTGAAAAGACTTTAGATAAAAAAAAAGATTTTTTAAAGCGCTACAAAATCCCTGATTATCTTTGGAGAGATGATTACAAATGGGTTTTAGAAACCGAAAAAAATTTATCAGGGTTTCTTAAATTTCATGACAAATGGGGATCGCCAGTTTTGTATTATAGAAAAAATAAAATTTGTGACATTTTAATGCGCTATAAACTAGGTTTTTTAAATTGGTTTGTTTTAGGGTTTAAATTTTAATCTTAAAGAAAAATAAAACAATCATTTACGATGATAGTAAATAAAACAACTTTATTCTGAAAGTCCAAAAACAATGATAACAATACTTTATATTTTTAAAGATAAAGAAGTTGGAAGAGTAAAAAAATCTTTAGACAGTTTGTTGTGTCAAACTCATAAAGGATTCAAAGTATTGCTGGTAGATTTTGGTTCAGGAGCAGATAAAAGTACAGAAATTCAAAATGTTTTAAAACAATATTCTTTTGTAGAGTATCTTTATTCCTATCATTTGCATCAGCCTTGGTCAAGATCTAAAGCAATTAATATAGGTTTGAGACAAGTTAGCACTCCTTATGTTTTTGTCGCAGATATAGATATGTTATTCCATAAAGAATTTGTTGCAACATTAAATGATCTAAAATCTTCCGATAGGGCTCACTATTTTAAAGTTGGTTTTTTGACTGAAAATGAATCGAAAATCAATAAAGATTTTGAAGATTATTCTATTGCTTTTACAAGTTCGATTGGTGCTCAGGGGCTTTCTTTATTTCCAACCGAAGCACTACTTTCGATCAGAGGATTTGATGAGTTTTTTCATTTCTGGGGAAGCGAAGATGAAGACGTTCATGCCCGATTAAAGATGAATGGATTAAAAGTTAATTTTTTTGATAAAAAAGTTTTAATGCTGCATCAATGGCATCCTACTTATAGAAATTCTCTTGAAAAAAAGTTGACAACTTCTTTGCAGCATAATACAATTTCGAAAATAAACCAAGAGCATTTTCGAACGAATTCAATGCTTAACGATGGTATTGTTAACACTGAAAACTGGGGAAATGTAATCACTAAAAATCAGTTTGAAAACTTAGCTAAGCCTGATGTTTTTTTGAATGTACAAAATAAGAAACCGGAGATAGATAATTTTTTATTTTCGGTTTTACCTAAACTGAATAATCAGATTTTAGAAGTCCTGATCCAGGAAGATCCTTATCCAAAAACATTGAAATATCATATAAAAAGATTTTTGGGTAAAAGCATACCTGAATATTACAGCTTGAAAGAAATAAATGATGTTCTTTTGTTACATTTGATTTCTTTTTATCCAGATGCAGTTTATAAATATGTTGTTGGAGAAGATTTGACGAGCATTACCCTAACGTTACAATTACAATAATACCATGTCCAAAGTTATACTGATTTCAGAGTTTCCTTTACCTTTTTCTCTTACAGGGAGTTGGACCAAATTATATAACAATTATCTTGCTACATCTCATCAAATCGACTATATTGTTTGTAAGCAATCGGAGCGGCCGGAGCCATCTGTAGTTTATGGAACTGTTAAAAGAGATCTCAAAACAAAGCTTTTAGAAAAATGGTATAAAAATCGTTATTATGCTTATTTGGAAGAATTAAAAAAACTTATAAAGCCAGATGAAAAGTACATCATTCAGATAATTGATAACTTTGGTATCGTGAAACCGTTAATAACAATGTTGACCGAAACGGGATTAAGAAAGCAATGTTACCTGCAGTTTTTTTACCACGGATTTCCACCTTTTCAGGAAAACTATCACGGAAGATGGTTTTATGAAGCTATAGATGAAATGATTTTATTGACAAATGATTCCTATTTAGCACATAAAAATTATTATACTATTCTGCCTACTCGATTTTCAGTTTTGCATAATGGAATTGATACCGCCAAGTTTTTTCCAATTTCAAAAGAAAAAAAACAAATTTTACGAAAAAATAAGGGAGTTACAAATAAAAAAGTATTTGTATGGTGTTCACAAGATCGTCCTAAAAAAGGATTAAATCTTTTACTGGATGCCTGGAAACGATTTTATTCCAACAGACAAGATGTTGTTTTGTGGGTAATTGGATGTGAACCTAAAAATCCACAAGACGGAGTTGAATATTTAGGAAAGATTCCGAACGATGAAATACCAACTTATTTCCAAATGTCAGATTGCTATTTATTTCCTACGCTGTGGCATGAAGGGTTTGGTTTGAGCTTAATAGAGGCCTTACATTGTGGGAATTATTGTATTGCCTCTGCTATAGGAGGTGTTCCAGAAGTATTACAATACGGAAAACTAGGGAAACTTATCGAAAAACCTCATTTCGTTTTAGAATGGGAAAAAGCCATGATTGAGTTTATGGAAAATCCACTTGTGTTTAATACGATTCCAAGGGACTTATATTCGATAACTGAATGGAACTTAGGAATGAATGAGATTATTTCAAATGCAAAAAAAACTTTGGAATGAAAACAATAGCAATAATTCCAGCTCGAGGAGGATCAAAACGAATCCCAGAAAAAAACATTCAACTGTTTGGCGAATTACCTATGCTGGTTCATTCCATAAAATATGCCTTTGCCAATACTGAAATTATCGATGAGGTATACGTTTCTACCGACGATGAAAGTATAAAAAGAATAGCGCTGTCTTATGGAGCCAAAGTAATTGATAGGCCGGCAGCGTTGTCTGGAGATTTGGAACCAACGGTATCTGCCATGAAACACGTTTTGCAGTCGCTGAAAGAAAATATCGAAAATGTAATTTTATTACAGCCCACAAATCCTTTACGACCAGATAACCTCCTAAAAGAATCCTTTGAAATTTATCAAAAAGAAAATTGTGACAGTTTGTTTACTGTGACAAGAAATCATCAAAAATTTGGTAAAATAACAGACAATAAATTTAAGCCCTTTAATTATAGTATCGGCCAGCGCAGTCAGGATTTAGAGCCTTTATTTTTTGAAAACGGCTTATTATACATTACTAAAGGTTCCTTGATTTTAAAGGATACGATTATCTCAGAAAATGCTTTTCCATTAGAAGTAAATCATATTTTTGCCAATATCGATATCGATACTCCGGAAGATCTGGATTATGCAGAATATCTTTATCAAAAACATAAATCATAACTCATTTTATGAATTCATATATAGAAATAGCCGGAAGGAAAATAGGTCCTGATTATCCGCCATTAGTTATTGCCGAAATTGGAATTAACCATGAAGGCTCTCTCCAAATCGCTAAAGAGATGGTCGATGCAGCTTATCGTGCGGGAGTGGAAGTAGTGAAACATCAAACTCATATTGTTGCCGATGAAATGTCTGGAGCTGCTAAAAAAGTAATTCCGGGTAACGCAGATGTCTCCATTTATGAAATTATGGAACGCTGCTCGCTGAATGAGAACGATGAGCTCGAACTAAAGCAATATGTAGAAAGTAAAGGCATGATTTTTATATCAACTCCTTTTTCACGCGCTGCAGCCGAAAGACTGAAAAAATTTGATGTTCCTGCTTATAAAATTGGTTCTGGTGAGTGTAATAATTATCCTTTATTAGAACATATTGCTTCTTTTGGAAAACCTGTCATTTTGAGTACAGGAATGAATACTATTGAAAGTATCCGTAAAGCAGTTGCTATTTTTGATAAACATAAAGTTCCCGTTGCTTTATTGCACACTACAAATTTATACCCAACGCCAATACATTTGGTTCGCTTTGGGGCAATGATGGAAATGCACAATGCTTTTTCAGATAAAGTTTTTGGATTGAGCGATCATACTCTGAACAACAATGCTTGTTTAGGAGCAGTGGCTTTAGGCGCTAGTATATTGGAACGTCATTTTACGGATCACATGCAGCGTACAGGACCGGATATCATTTGCAGTATGGACGAGCATGCAACCAAAGAATTAATAATAAGTTCAAATGAAATTTGGCAAATGCGTGGTGGAGTCAAAGAGCCTGCAAAAGAAGAACAAGTTACAATCGATTTTGCTTTTGCGACCGTTTGTACTATCGCTAATATTAAAGAAGGAGAAATGTTGACCAAAGAAAACATTTGGGTTAAACGACCAGGAACAGGCAAAATTTTAGCAGAGCATTTTGATAATTTGATTGGAAAAATTGCTACGCGCGACATTGAAAAAGATGAGCAATTAGATTTTACTGATTTTAAAAAGTAAGCTATGAGAGTAGGGATGAATCCTCAAAAACAAGAGAATACTATTGAATTACAATCGAATCATAGGGTTGTGATTGTAGTTTATATTCCTCAGATGAGCGGATATTACGCCAATGTTTTTGAGGTAATGAAACTCAGTTTAGAATCAATTTCGGTTACTAAAAATGTATCATGTGAAATTACAGTTGTAAATAATGGCAGTTGTGTTGAGGTTACCAATTATCTGAATCAAATTTATTCGGAAGATAAAATCGATTGCTTAATACATCACAGACAAAATATTGGAAAAATGGATGCTTTGATTGGTGCTGCCAGAGGAGCCAGAGAAGAATTTGTAACCCTTTCAGATGTTGATGTTTTATTTGTTGAAGGTTGGCAAGAAGCTGTTGAAAAGATATTTAATTCGATTCCTGATGTTGGTTTGGTTTCTCCTATTTCTTCAAAAACAGAGCCTACATATGCTTCTTTTTCAACTTGGAGTAAAATATTTTTGAAAAAAGTTAAGTTTAAATATGAGCCTATATCTCAAAATTTTGAGGCCTATAGTAAGTTTTTAGAAAGTATCAATTGGGATCAGGAAACAGATCCTAATGCTGTTTGGCCAGTAATTAAAAAAAATGGAACAAAAGCAATCGTAGGAAGTAATCATCAAGTAGTGACAATTAAAAGATCTTTGCTTTTTGAATTTGTTCCAACGTTGCCTTCATTGACTTTGGTAGGAAATCACTCTGAGCAAAATTATATTGATTTGCCTGTTGATTTTGCAAATAAGATGAGGTTGTCTACTTTCAATAATTATGCTTTCCACATGGGAAATAAAGTAGAAAATTGGATGGTAGAAATTCAAAATAAAAACTTGCTCAGCAATAGAGAAAAAAACGAAACCGAAAAAATCGTTTTTAAAGAAAATCAAAAAGAAATACATAATCCGAATTTGTTCTTTTATAAGTTGAAAAAGAAAATCGTTAAACCTGTTTTTTCATTTTTCTACAAAAAGTAATTTCTAATTGTAATTCGAGATAATTAAACATAAAAAATAGTTGAAGTAAGTGAATAAAAAAATCCTCTTTCTTACCGGAACACGTGCTGATTTTGGCAAAATAAAATCATTGATTTCAATTCTGGAACCTCAACCTGAGTTTGAAGTCTTTGTGGCGGTTACCGGTATGCACTTGCAAGAAGAATACGGATATACATTGCTTGAAATTCAGCGTTGCGGTTACAAAAACATACATACTTTTCAGAATCATACCCATGAAACTACCATGGATTTGACCTTGGCCAAGACCATCGAAGGGCTCTCCGTCTATGTCAACACTGTCGAGCCTGATTTAATCCTCGTGCATGGTGACCGCGTCGAAACACTCGCTGGTGCTATCGTAGGATCGTTGAACAATATTTTGGTAGCCCATATTGAAGGAGGAGAAATATCAGGAACAGTAGATGAATTGATTCGTCACAGCGTAAGTAAATTAAGTCACATTCATTTTGTTTCTAATGCCGAAGCAGCAAAACGATTGGAGCAAATGGGAGAAATAAAGGAATCTATTTTTACCATTGGTTCACCGGATATTGACATCATGTTTTCAGATAAACTTCCAGATTTAAAGATTGTAAAAGAATATTACCAAATTGATTTTGATTCGTTTGCTATTGTAATGTTTCATCCCATAACGACAGAAATAGATTCCATGAAAGATTATGCAGCAAATTTTGTGGAGGCATTATTGACGGATACTCATAATTATGTTGTTGTATTTCCTAATAATGATTTGGGAAGTCAGATAATTTTGGATGCCTACCAAAAATTAAAAGGAAATTCTCGTTTCAGGATTTTCCCATCGTTGCGCTTTGAATATTTTTTGACATTATTAAAGAATTCTCAATTTATCATAGGCAATAGTAGTGCCGGAATCCGCGAAGCTCCTTATTATGGAATTCCGATTATAAATATTGGTACTCGTCAGCAAAATAGAGCAGTTCATGCCGATATTATCAATGTAGATTATGAAGAAAAGAATATTTTTAAAGCATTAAAAAGTATCGATTTTCATCAGATAAAACAAACCAAAGCTGATTTTGGAAAAGGTAATAGCGCCGAATTATTTTTAGAGTCTCTTCAGGATGATAGGATTTGGAAAATGAATCATCAAAAACAATTTAGAGATAGATAAAATGATAATTAAATTAGAACGTTACTTCAATTATCCGGATTTAAAAAGACAAACGCCCAATCATTCAATGAAATGGAAGGATTTTACTTTTACAGAAGATACTATTGATGAATGTGATTATTTAGTGATTTTAGAATATCCTAAGAGTGATTTTTCTATTATAGTCAACGAAAACAATGTTTTACATTTATGTCTCGAACCTCCAAATGAGGTTTCTAAGTATAGGCAGTATGCCAATAAAAAGGCAAAGATTATTTTTAATCAGTTAGATATTCAAAAAAACAATATTCTATCTCATGGTGCATTGCCATGGCATGTAAACAAAGATTATGATTTTTTAAGTGACCTGAAAGTTGAAAGTTTAAATAAAGAAAATAATATTGTTTGGATTACAAGTAACCAAAGATCATCGAAGGGACATAACCAAAGAATGGATTTTTTGGAAAATATTAAAAACTTGCCTTTTGTCAAACTTTACGGTAGAGGTATCAACCCGATTGATGATAAATGGGATGTTTTAAATAAATCAAAATATGCAATTGCATATGAAAACTTTCAAAGTGATTATTATTGGACTGAAAAAATTATAGATTGTTTTTTAAGTTTTACAATGCCATTGTACTTTGGCTGCAACGCTATTGAGAACTTTTTTCCTCAAAATTCGTTTATTCAAATTGATCCTAAGGATAAACATATTGATTTGTTTTTAAAAGAAATAGTTAATTCTAGTAAGTGGGAAGATAATTTGGAAGCTATTTCAGAAGCAAGACAGTTAATACTAAATGAATATCAATTGTTCCCTTTTTTATATAATAAAATTAAAGATTTAGAATTAAAAAAAACGAATATTTCATCATCTAAAAATACTGAAATTTACTTTAAAGGAGGTGATGACTATTTTGATAATTATCCTATTGGTGTTACCATTGAGAAACAATCATTAAAAATAATAAATAAGCTTAGAAAGATATTTTAGTAGTTTAATCAAACTCTAAAAAAATATTTATATTAATAGATAATGCAGAACAAAAAAATATTCATTTTTTTACCAGACGGTATTGGTTTGCGCAACTTTGCATATTCAGATTTTCAATCTATTGGATTACAGGAGAATTTTGATATTATTTTTTGGAATAATACTCCATTTGAGTTAACAGATTTGGGCTTTAAAGAGATAAAAATCCAAAATTCTAAGGCACATCCACTTACGGAAAGTTACAAAAATGCCCGTAAACAAATCGAATTAAACCTTAATATTCGAAGAACGAAGGATCGTGTTTACGATACTTATAGATTTCCTTTTTCGTATGCAACAGTTTTTAAGGCTGCAAAAAGTTTGTTCACGCAAATAATTTCATTTACCCATTCTTCAAAATACGGATTAAATCGCATTCGAAAAAAAATTAAGGATGAAGAAAGAAAAACGCTTTATTATCATCAAAGTTTAGAGACGCTGCAAAAAGAAAAACCGGCAATGGTGTTTTGTACCAATCAACGGCCAATGACAGCAATTGCACCTTTGTTAGCAGCACAAGATTTAGAAATTCCTACTGCAACTTTTATTTTTTCCTGGGATAATTTGCCCAAAGCTACAATGGTTGTAGAAACAGATTATTATTTTGTTTGGAGCGACTTGATGAAAAAGGAATTACTTTTTTATTATCCATATGTTCAGGAATCACAGATATTTGTAACTGGAACTCCACAATTTGAATCTCATTTTGATACAAGTAAGTTGCTTTCCAGAGAAGATTTCTTTAAACAGCATAATTTAGATCTCAATAAAAAATACATCTGTTATTCTGGAGATGATGTAACAACTTGTCCTGATGATCCAAAATATTTAGAAGATGTAGCCACTGCCATTCGGGAATTAAACAAAAAAGGAAATAATTTGGGGGTTATCTTTCGTCGTTGTCCCGTTGATTTTTCAGATCGATTTGACAAAGTACTGCATGATTACCAAGATGTAATCATCCCAATTGTTCCTCTTTGGAAAAAAATAGGGGACGGCTGGAATACGGTTTTGCCAACACAAGCCGACATTAACGTGCAAATAAATACTATTGCAAATACTGAAATGGTTGTAAATTTAGGATCTTCAATGGTTTTTGATTATGTTGCCCATAATAAAGCCTGCGCTTTTATTAATTATGATGCAGCCGATAAAAAAATCCCTGACTGGTCTGTAAAAAAAATATACAATTATGTTCATTTTCGTTCCATGCCAACACCTGAAACGGTTTTCTGGATAAATAGTCCGGACGAAATTGCTGAAATAATAGAGAAAGGTATTAAAGGGGATTCTTCTGTGATAGAAAATGCAAAGAAATGGTTTGAGATTATTACGGAGAAATCTCCACAAGAAGCTTCACGACGTATTTGGATTTGTATCGATAATATTCTGAAAAGTATATAATTAAATAAAAAAAAGTTTCAAAAAGGACAAATGACTTATCCCGATATGAAAATTTAAAATATGAATAATAACAATTACTTAGAAGTAATACGCAAAGATTTTTTAGTTGAATCAGAATCTGCTTTTAGATTTGGGAGTATTAAAGATGGCGGATATTTTGTTTCTCCGAGAAATATAATTGAAGCTGATATTTTGTTTAGTGGTGGGATATCCTCTAATACTGAATTTGAATATGATGTATTTCGTTTTAATAAAAACATCTCTATTGTTATGGTTGATCCAACTGTGTCTCAGGCTAAGTTGCTGTTAAAAGCTATAATGAGAATTTCCTTTTTCAAAAAAGAAAAATTACGTTACCTAATTAATACATTGGTATTTATCTTGATGCTTCGTTCAGGACGGGCATGGCATGTTAAGAAATGGCTATCTCTCAAGAATGGTATTTTTGATTGTATGAAAGAAATCTCCAATGATTTTAAAACAAAAAAAATACTTCTTAAGTTAGATATTGAAGGTAGTGAATATGATTTATTAGATGAAATTTTGATTAATATCAATTTGTTTGATTGTATGGTATTTGAATTTCATGATTTAGATACTAAATATTTAATATTGCAGGAATTCTTAAATAAGTGTTCTGTCAATTTTGATATGATTCATCTCGAAGTAAATCCTTCGGGAGGTTTTTCTAAATTTGGCCAACCTAAAGTCATTGAATTTACTCTGGAAAGAAGAGTTTAATTCTAACATTTATTTAATAAAGTTACGTTTTTAAAATACTTAATATGTTTTTCAATTCTCTGGCTTTCGCCATTTTTTTGCCCGTTGTGTTTTTTTTGTATTGGTTTGTTTTTAACAAAACAAAAAGTACGCAAAATGCACTTCTAATTGTTGCCAGTTATTATTTCTATTCCTGTTGGGATTGGCGTTTTTTATTTTTGTTAGTTTTCTCAACGTTTCTAGACTATTATACCGGAATTAGAATTGAAAAAAGCACTAATGAAAAAGCACGAAAATTTTGGTTTTGGCTAAGCGTTGGTATTAATTTAGGTTTTCTTGGGATTTTTAAATACTATAATTTTTTCTCAGAATCATTTGCTCAAATGCTCACAACCGTTGGGTTTAAAGCAAGTCCGATTTTGTTAGATGTGGTTCTGCCAGTCGGAATTTCTTTTTATACATTTCATGGTTTATCTTATGTAATTGATATTTATTTTAAAAGAATTAAAGCCGAATATAATTTTGTAGATTATTCACTTTTTGTGAGTTATTTTCCGCTTCTGGTTGCTGGTCCTATTGAAAGAGCAACACATTTATTGCCAGAAGTAAAAGTTAAAAGAACCTTTGACTTTCAGCAAGCAAAAGAAGGTGTTTGTCAAATAATTTGGGGATTGGTCAAAAAAGTAGTGATAGCCGATACCTGTGCCACTTATGCAAATGCTATTTTTGACAATTATACCTCAATGAATTCTTTCTCACTTATTTTGGGAGGGATTTATTTTGCTTTCCAAATTTATGGTGATTTCTCAGGATATTCAGATATGGCATTGGGAATGTCAAAATTGTTTGGACTCGAATTATTACGCAATTTCAATTATCCTTATTTTTCAAGAGATATAGCTGAGTTTTGGCGCCGTTGGCATATTTCTCTTTCATCATGGTTTCGTGACTATCTTTATATTCCTTTGGGAGGAAGCAAAGGTTCAAAAGCGATGCAGGTTCGTAATGTGTTTATAATCTTTGTAGTAAGTGGTTTTTGGCATGGTGCCAATTGGACTTATTTGGCTTGGGGATTTCTTAACGCCGTATATTTTTTGCCCCTTTTATTATTGAATAGAAATCGAAGCAATATAGATGCAATTCAATTAAACTGGAATTGGGATTCGCTAAGAACAGTATTCAATATTCTAATGACTTTCTGCTTAAGCACGATTGCCTGGGTATTTTTTAGAGCAAAAACCATAACAGATGCTTGTTTATATTTGAAACGGATAGTGGTAAATGGTGAGTTTGCTTCACAGTATCTTGATAACGAAAGATACAATTATGAATTACTGCTAATGATTGGATTATTCGTTTTGGTCGAGTGGAATAATAGAACTAAAGTGGAGCCTATTTCCGGAAAATACAATACACTTAAAATAGCTTTGGCTATAATAGCCATTATCGCTTTCGGGACGTACTCGGATTATAAAGAATTTATTTATTTTCAATTCTAATGAAATCGACATGATTCTAAATCCCAAATTGAAACGAAGAATGGAGATTCCATGTTTCCAAAATTCAAATATTATCTGACATGAAAAAGTTTTTACTATTCACTTTAAAAATATTAATCTTAACAATCGTAATTGCTGTTGCTTTAGATTTCATATATACCACCGTTTATTTACAATCGAATAATCGTGGTAAAATAGATCATGTTTATAATTCAAAAAATGAAAATTACGATGTGGTTATTTTAGGTTCGTCAAGAGCCAATAATCATTTCGTTGCTCAGATGTTCGAAGATAAAGGTTTGAAAACATTTAATTACGGAATGAGTGGAGGTCATTTGTTTGAAGCTTCCCTGCTTTTAAAACTAATGATTGAAAGGAATTATAAAATCAAAAATGTAATTCTCGAAGCCGATTTGAATTTGTCCAACATTCATAGAGATTTAGGAATTTCGAGTAAATTTTTACCTTACTTACATCAATCTGAAGTTGTAAAAAAGCATTTTGAAAACGAAGACGATTTTTTAGAATTGTATTACCTTCCTTTTTACCGTTACACAAAATTTGATGAGCGTATTGGGTTCAGAGAATTTTATAATACTATTCTAAAAAAGAAAACAAATACGTTGGATAATAAGGGATATTATCCTTTAGTTAATCGAAAAGGCAATATGAAAAACAATATTGTCAATTTAAATCCTTTAGTTCATAATCAATATTATGAAGAAATCAAGCAACTCTGTAAAGACAATAATATCAACTTTATTGCCGTAATGACCCCAATGTGCGAAAACACAAAAGGAATTAACTATTTTGAAAAAGTGAAAAAGCTATATCCGGAAATTCATAATTATGAAAATGTAGTGGTTGAAGATAAATATTTTTCATCTTGCGGGCATATGAATGACACCGGTGCAAGATTATTTACTGCTCAAATTTTAAAAGATTTTTTTAATAAATAAAATGATGCATATTGCCTTTTTAACCTCCGAATATCCTCATAGACATGTAAAACATGCAGCAGGAATTGGTACAAGTACCAAGAACTTGGTCAGTGCTTTGGTTGAAAAAGGTGTAACAGTCTCCGTTTTTGTGTATGGCCAAAAAGAGGATGCTGTTTTTCAGGACAATACTGTAAAAATCTATTTAATAAAATCTCAAAAGTACAAAGCTTTCGGTTGGATTTTAAATCGAAAATATATCGGAAACATACTCAATAAATATATTTTTTCAGAAGGAATTGATTTGGTTGAAGCTCCGGATTGGTCAGGAATAACAGCTTTCATGAATTTGAAAGTACCAGTCGTTATTCGTTTCCACGGAAGTGATACTTATTTTTGTCATTTAGAACGAAGAAAACAAAAGATCAAGAATTTTTGGTTCGAAAAATTGGCAGTCAATAAAGCAAAGGCCTTTATTGCGCCAACTCATTTTGCAGGAGAATTTTCAAAAATACTGTTTGGTATTAAAAATAAAATGATCGAAATGATTCATCACGGATTGGATTTGGATCAATTTGACAACGCCAAACCTTCGGATTATCAAAAAGGTTTGATTTTATATATTGGCACCATTATTCGAAAAAAAGGAGTTTTGGAATTGCCTTCGATTTTCAATAATGTCAGAAAAGAATATCCCGACGCACAGTTGATTTTAATAGGAAGTGATTCAGATGATATTCAGACGAAATCGCAATCAACGTGGGAATTGCTACAGCGGCAATTTCAATCTGACGACTTAAAAAACGTTAGTTATTTAGGGAAAATTCCCTATCAGGAAGTTCAGCAACATATTAAAAATGCAAATGTTTGTGTGTTTCCAACTTTTGCGGAGACTTTAGGAATGGTCACTATAGAAGCTATGGCCCTGCAAAAACCAGTCGTAAACAGCAATATTGGCTGGGCTCAGGAATTAATAGTTGATGGAGAAAGTGGTTATCTTGTTCACCCCAAAGATCATAAAATGTTTGCCGATAAAATTGTAAATCTGTTAACCGATGATGATTTATGTCTTACCATCGGAAACAAAGCAAGAACAAGAGTAGAAACTATTTTTGATATTAAAAAAATAGCAACGCAGAATATTGATTTTTATAAATCCGTAATTTAAATTTATATGATTAAAAAGTGGAAAAAATATTTTATTTTGCTTTTTAAGCAAATGTTCTTATTGATTTATTATGCGGCAAAAAAAAAATGGACTTTTGCTAAAACCACGGATAAAAAAAGAATCATTATTTGTTTTGATGGAGCAATTCCGCATGGAGGTTTGGTCGATCGATTAAAAGGAATTATTTCTTTTTATGAAGTGGCTAAAAAATTGGATTATGATTTTTATATCAATTTTAAAGATCCATTTGAATTAAAACTATTTTTAGAACCAAATAAAGTTTCCTGGGAAATTAGGAATGAAGATTTAAAATTTAATTTTTTTGAGTCTAAGATTTTTTATTTGATGAATAATTTTACAATTAACCCAATTAGTTTAATAGAGAATTGTAGCTATAAAACGATAATTGTTTATTGTAATGTTGATTATCTTAAAACTATTTATAATGATAAAAAGCAAGAGGATTTAAATGAAATTTGGCGGTTAAATTATAATGAATTATTTATCGAGTCCGATTTTTTAATAAATCAAATAAATGAGTTGCCAACGAAAAAAGGAATAGTTTTTCATACTAGATTCACATCTTTGATGGGAGATTTTAAAGATACCGTTTCTGTTGTTTTAGATGAAAATGCAAGAAAAGAATTGCTCTTAGAATTAGTTGAAAAAATACAAGAAAAATCTATTTTCAATCCTACTAAAAAGATATATGTAGTCTCAGATAGTATTCTTTTCTTGAATTATATAAAGGAAAATACTTCATTTAATGTGTTGCCGGGAATTCCGAAGCATATTGATTTGAACGACTTTGAAAAAGACTTGACTCCGCATTTAAAGACTTTTACAGATTTTTATTTTATGGTTAAAAGTGAAAAAGTATATTTGCTTAAGTTGGGACAAATGTATTCCAGTAATTTTTCTAGATATGCTGCTATTTTGGGAAAGGTATCTTTCTCAATTTTAAAAAAATAAAATTTTAGTCATGATATTTGTTTTTCATAATTCAAAAAAAATCATAAGAATTGAAGGAGGTAATAATCAGTATCTGATAAATGATAAGACAATTGGCGAAGTATTATTTGATTTAGCCGAAGAGTTTCCAAATAAAGTTATAGTTTGGTGTTTGATTGAGTGGGAATCATTTTTAAATAGGGATTCAATTAGTGAAATAATTCATCATAATAAGATGATGATTTCATTTCATCCATATTTTTCAAATTATATTAATGACGGTATAGGTTATATTGATAATGGTTCTATACTTATCATAAATAAAGAAGTTTCTTTTTTTACATGGCAAATGTCAAGTGTAGTGGGTGCTGTTTCTGCAGCAGTTTTAAATTCGATTGCTGAAAAAATTGATAGTAAAAAGGAACAACTTGACTACTTACTCAACTCTATTGCTAAAATAGGAATGCCAATTGGACTTGTGTGTTGTTCAGAACCTTCATTGTTAAATACTAAAATACATATCCAG
The DNA here is from genome assembly GCF_031458035.1 of Flavobacterium aquidurense. Classification (GTDB taxonomy): domain Bacteria; phylum Bacteroidota; class Bacteroidia; order Flavobacteriales; family Flavobacteriaceae; genus Flavobacterium; species Flavobacterium aquidurense_C. The sequence goes on along the minus strand of NZ_JAVDXR010000010.1, from coordinate 28,282 downwards.
AAAGGTACATCTTCAAATAATTATAATCTTTTTAAGTTTGTTCGGCAGCATTACTCAATAAAATGGGTATTCGTTTTATTTTTATCTTTTTTGTTTTATGAAAAGAAAATACAACTTCTGCCGCTTTTCCGTAGTTTCTATTTTAAAAAAATAAAATGGAATAGAAATATATTTGATACAATTGTGATTAAATCAAATAAAAAGGTTTCAGCGACTAATGAGATAGACGTAATTATTCCCACAATCGGAAGAGCGAGTTATTTAAAAGATGTTTTGTTTGACTTAAGAGATCAAACACATTTGCCCAAAAAGGTAATTATTGTCGAGCAAAATACATTGCCAAACAGTACTTCTGAATTAGATTTTTTAAATAAAGAAAAATGGCCGTTTTCAATAGAGCATATATTTACCCATCAAGCAGGTGCCTGTAATGCCAGAAATATTGCTTTGTCAAAGGTAAGTAGTGAGTGGGTTTTTTTAAATGATGATGATAATAGGATTTCTAATGATGTAATAGAGAGAACTTTGATGCAATGCAATCAATATGGAGCTGAAGTGGTTATGAATAATTATCCTATGCAGTTTGAACAAAATGATTTTGATAAAGTTCATCAAACTACAATTTTTGGTTCGGGTTGTAGTTTTGTCAAAAGTAGTTATTTGAATAAAGTTTGTTTTGACTCAAAATACGAATTTTCATATGGAGAAGATTTCGATTATGGTATGCAATTGCGTAATAATGGGGCAGACGTAATTTATTTGCCACAGCCATCTATTTTGCATTTGAAAGCTCCCATTGGAGGATTTAGAATAAAACCTGTTTTTCCATGGGATTCGGACGCAATACGTCCTATACCGTCTCCAACAATTATGCTGAATTATTTAAAATACAAGACAAAGCAACAAATTCTGGGGTATAAATTTATATTTTTTTATAATTTGTTTATTAAAAAAGTAAATCAAAACCCGATAGTCTTTTTTAGAAAAACAAATTTACATTGGAAAGCTAGTTTGAATTGGGCTACAAAACTTATGAGGAATGATTAAAATATTTACAGATATTACTTTTATTACGCCACAAAGCAGAAGGATTATTTTTCCATTATTATTTGATTTATGTTATGTAGTAAATGAAAATCTTTCAAGAAAGTATGTTTTAATAGATAGTATTGAAGACTCGGATATAGTAATTGTTCCCGTAGATATTGCATGGTTTTTTAAAAATAGTAAAAAAAAATGGCTTTACGATTTTATTGATGAAGCCCAGAGATTAGGAAAAAATGTTTGGATTTATACAGCGGGTGATTTCGGAATTACTTTGAACAAGGATATATATACTTTTAGACTCGGTGGTTTTAATAGTAAAAGTAACGAAAAGACCTTTGTTTTGCCCTCTTTTATTATGGATCCGTATGTAGGATTAAAGAAAGAATTTGCTCCATTAAGCAAACCTGAAATGCCTACCATTGGTTTTGTTGGTCATGCCAATGGCTCTTATTTTAAGTTGTGCAAAGAATTCTATATTTACCTTCGCCATAACCTAAAGAGAATCATAAAAAAAAGTTTTTCAGATTATCAGTCGTTTTATCCATCAAGCAGGAAGCGATACCAATTTTTAATTTCACTGAAAAAAAATGCGCAAATAAAAACCAATTTTATTTTTAGGAGTCACTACAGAGCAGGGGCAAATGATAAAGAATTACGAGAAATAACATCGAGAGATTTTTTTGAAAATATTAATTCCAATGCTTATACTTTCTGTTTAAGAGGTGCTGGCAATTTTTCAGTTCGCTTTTATGAAACTTTAGCTATGGGAAGAATCCCCTTTGTAATTGACACTGATTTTAAACTGCCGCTAGATCATCTGATTAATTGGGAGAAACACTGTGTTATTACTACGGCAAATGATTTTGAGCAGAAATTAATAGATTTTCATAAAAATATAACTGATGATGATTTTCAGCAAATGCAAATAAATAATCGAAATTTGTGGTTAAATCATTTAAATAGAGAAGATTATTTTAATGAAATATATTCCATTTTTTTAAAGAATTAATCTATGAAGTTTTCCTTAATAATCTGTACTTATATGCGTCCCAAGCCATTACTGCAATTATTGCAGTCGGTTTGTGAGCAATCAGTTTTTCCAGATGAAATCTTGATTATTGATGGTTCGACAGATATGCTGACAGAACAAATATTAAAAGATAACCCATTTCAAAATTTAAGCTATTTTCTTGTTTCAAAAGAAAAGAGAGGTTTGACGAAACAACGTAATTTTGGAATTTCAAAAGTATTTCAAGACGCTGAAATAGTTTGTTTTTTGGATGATGATACTGTTTTGGAAAAAGATTATTTTGAGCAATTATTGAATACATATAGAGTTTACCCAGAAGCATTAGGAGTTGGAGGTTACATTTGTAATGAAACAAAATGGGAGAGTGTTGTAAATAATTATCAGGCTGAAATAAACGAATTTTATTTTGATGGCTGGAAAAGAAAAGACGGAAGCCGATTTATTTTAAGAAAAAAAATAGGGTTGGACACTGATTGTCCACCAGGCTTTTCGCCTTTGTTTTCACATGGGAGAAGTGTTGGTTTTCTACCTCCAAGTGATAAAATATACGAAGTTGAACAATTGATGGGAGGAGTTTCTTCCTTTAAAAAAACTGTTTTTGAAAAGTTTCAATTCTCTACCTATTTCGAAGGATATGGATTATACGAAGATGCAGATTTTTCTTTGCGGGTTGCAAAAACAGGAAAATTATATCTCAATACAAAGGCAAAATTAAATCACTATCATGAAGCTTCAGGACGGCCAAATCAATACCAATATGGTAAAATGGTAGTAAGAAACGGATGGTATGTCTGGAGGGTAAAAAATTCAAAACCCCATACTGCTGATTTTTTAAAATGGCATGCAATCACAATACTCTTGACAATTATCCGCTATTCAAATGCAATTACAACAACAAACAAAAAAGCAGCTTTTACTGAGGCGTTAGGAAGAACTGCTGGCTGGTGGAGTTTGATTTTTAATAAGCCAAAAAAGGATTTATGAAATTTGCAATCATTACTCATGTTCCACACATCGTAGATAAAAATCATTATTTTGCCTATGCACCTTATGTAAAAGAAATGAATATTTGGGGAAAATATGTTGATGAGTTTATCATTGTTGCCCCGATTAATCAGGGAGCAAAAACGGTTATTGATATTCCTTACGATAAGAAGAAAATTGTTTTCCTTGAGATTGACGAAATCAGCCTAATCGGGTGGATGGCTGTTTTAAATTCAATTTTAAAAAGCCCTAAAATTTGTTGGCAGATTTATATAGCAATGCAAAAAGCTAATCATATACATTTACGTTGTCCGGGTAATATTGGTTTATTAGGATGTTTGATTCAAATTTTATTTCCAGGCAAACCTAAAACAGCTAAATATGCAGGAAATTGGGATCCAGAAGCAAAGCAGCCTTGGAGTTATCGTTTGCAGAAATGGATTTTAAATAATTCTTTTCTCACCAGAAATATGCAGGTTCTGGTTTATGGAGAATGGCAACAAAGTTCTAAAAATATAAAGCCTTTTTTTACAGCTACCTATTCTGAATCAGATAAGATGCCAATGAAAAAATTGGACTTAAACGGAAAAATAAATTTTGTTTTTGTTGGTACATTGGTTTCTGGGAAAAATCCTTTGTTTAGTATACAATTTGTCGAAGCATTATTTAAAAAAGGATACAATGTGACTTTACAATTGTATGGTGAAGGTATTGAACGTAAGAGACTAGAGGAGTATATAGTTGCCAATAAATTAGAGAATTACATAGAATTAAAAGGAAATCAAAATCAGATAGTTGTTTCTGAAGCTTATGCGAACAGTCATTTTGTTATTTTGCCTTCGAAAAGTGAAGGTTGGCCAAAAGCTGTAGCTGAAGGCATGTTTTGGGGTTGCATACCAATGGTAACTTCTGTTTCCTGTGTGCCTTTTATGTTAGATTATGGAAAAAGGGGAGTTTTGTTGGAGACGAATATGGAACAAGATATCCAAAACCTAGAATCAATTTTGAATAGTGAAATGATTTTTGAGATTATGAGAGAAAAAGCGTCAAAATGGTCACGAAAATACACAATAGATAGTTTTGAAACTGAAATTAAAAAGCTTTTACTGAAATGAGAATTGTCCAAATTATAGATTCCTTAGAAGCTGGAGGTGCTGAACGAATGGCAGTTAACTATGCAAATGCTTTGGTTGGTACAATTGAATTTTCCGGTTTAATTGCAACCCGTAAAGAAGGAATACTTTTGAATCATGTTGATGAAAAAGCTGGATACTTATATTTAAATAAGAAGAATAAGATTGATTTTAAAGCAATTTTAAAATTAAGAAAATATATTAAAGCAAATAAAATCGATGTAATTCATGCGCATAGTTCGTCTTTTTTTATTGCTGTTTTAGTAAAACTGACGTTGTCAAAAATAAAAATCATTTGGCATGATCATTATGGTGTGTCTCAAGATTTAATTTCGCGAAAAAATTTGACGCTAAAATATTCATCTTTCTTTTTCATCGGTATAATTGCTGTAAATTCGGCGTTAAAAAGCTGGGCTGAATCTTTTTTATGGTGTTCGAATATCTCTTATTTTCCAAATTTCGTAGATGAAGAAATAAATTCAAGTGAAAAAATATTCTTAAAAGGGCTTGAGGGAAAAAGAATTGTTTGCGTAGCTAATTTGCGGCCTCAAAAAAATCATGAATTACTGATAAAAGCAGCAAATTCTATTAGAAATAAATTTCCGGATTGGAGTTTTCATTTGTTGGGAAAAGATTTTAACGACGTGTATTCTGATACTTTAAGAAAAAAAGTCGAAGATTTGAAACTTCAAAATGTCGTTTATTTTTACGGAACGACAAGTAATGTCAGTTCTGCTTTAGAACAGTGCGATATTGGAGTATTGCCATCACTTTCAGAAGGACTTCCATTAGCCTTATTAGAATACGGCTTACATAAATTGCCTGTTGTTGTTACAAATGTGGGTGAAATTTCAAAAATAATTACATCTGAAAAAGTAGGATTAATTGTGGATTCCGATGACTTAAACCAATTTGAAAAATCGATTCAAAGATTAATCGAAAATGAAAATTATAGAATAGAAATGGGCTTGAAATTGCATGAAAAAATAGCGCTTAATTATAGTCAAGAAGCAATAATTGATAAATATGTCCTATGGTTGAGTTCTTTAATTAATTTTGTTCCAAAAAAATAATCTGTAATCCCTAGATGAAAAATAATCAGTTATCATATACTAAAATTTTAATAATTCATGCGTTGATTGCTTTTGCGGTTTTCGCCATGCCTTTTTTATCCAAAATTTATGCACTTTTAATTCCTATAGTAGGCTTTTTTATTGTCTATAAAACGAAAAATAGAAATAATGAAGTTTTGCTAGTTGCAGCTTATTTGGTTGGTGCTGAGGTTTTTTTGAGGATGACGGGCGGAAATTTTAATAATGAATATACTAAACTGATGGTGATTGTTTTTATGTTTACAGGTATGATTTATAGTGGTTTTTCTTCTAATTCTGTAATATATATATTCTTTCTGATATTATTAATTCCAGGAATTTTAATAACAACAGCCCTAGCAGATTTTAATCAGAATATTAAAAAATTATTAGTTTTTAATTTGTCAGGGGCATTGTGTCTGGCAATTTCAGCTATATATATGTTTAATAGGCGAATTTTATTTTCGGATTTGCAGAAAATTGTTGCTATAATGGGCCTGCCTATTTTATCAACAACAGTTTATTTGTTTTTGTTTAATCCTAGTGTAAAAGATGTAGTGACTGGTACACAATCTAATTTTGAAACATCTGGAGGTTTTGGCCCTAATCAGGTTTCCACTATTTTAGGCTTAGGTATGTTTGTTTTCTTTACGCAATTAATCTTATTTTCAAAGTCAAAAAAAGAAATTTTACTAAATGGATTTTTATTAGTTTTTGTGAGTTATCGTGCAATTGTGACTTTTTCAAGAGGAGGTGTTATTACGGGTGCTAGTATGATCTTTATTTTATTATTATTACTATATTATTTTTCTAATACAAAAGGAAAGAGGAAATTTAGCTTGGTTTTTATTTTAACAGGGGTTTTAGCTGCTGGGATTTGGACATATAGTTCTTTACAAACAGGAGGTTTAATTAATAAACGATATGCTAATGAAGATTCAAAAGGAAGGATTAAAAAAGATCGTTTAGGAGGTCGGGAAGAAATTATGGGTAGTGAAATAAAGCTTTTTTTGGAAAATCCTGCTTTAGGTATTGGTGCAGGAATGGGGAAAGAAGTTAGAAAAAAAACCTTTGGTGGTGAAGTTGCTTCTCACAATGAGATTACCCGTATGTTGAGTGAGCATGGTTTGTTTGGCATTTTTGGATTGTTAATACTTTTCATAACTCCTTTTGCTCTTTATATCAATAACAGGCATCATTTGTATTTTTTTTCCTTTTTCCTTTTTTGGTTGCTTACAATAAATCATGCTGCAATGCGTATCGCAGCACCAGCTTTTGTGTATGCTTTGGCACTTCTTTCAGTGCAAGTTGAAATTCCAAAAAAACAAGAAAATTCGGTCGATTAATTTCTGTTTTTTATAATACATTTGTTTTGAAATAATGACTCTAAAAATACAAAAGAACGATGTATTCAAATAAAAAAATGCATTTCGAAATTTCGGAAAGAAAGATACTACTTCGGATTTTTGACGCCTTCTTTATTTTGTCTGCCTTATATTTACTTAGTGTTTTATTTGACTATCATTATTTTGTTTTTGATACAGCTAATTTTTTTGGGCCGATTTTGCTTATTAGCTATTTTTATATTTTTGGATCAATTTTCGAAATATATAATTTACAGGTTGCCAGCGATCATTTTCAAATTCTAAGAAGTGTTATACTTACTACTACTGCAGCAATTCTGATTTACTTATTTACCCCCGTTTTATCTCCGGAACTGCCTAAAAAACGTATAGTAATTTTTATTTTTTATTTTACTATTCTTACTTCATTACTAGTTTGGCGTTTCTTTTATGTATACTTTTTAGCTTCACATCGTTTCTCGCAAAATGTGATTTTAATTTGTGATCAAAATCAAGTAAAAGATTTGGTTTTAGGTCTTGAAAATGTTGATCCTCATTATAAAATTACTGGTTTTGTAAGTTCCGATTCTGTTTCTGAAAGTGATTCTGATTTTCACTATGTAAAAGAAATTAAAAAGAATGATTTAGAAGATTTTGTTACAAAAAACAACGTTTCTGAAATCGTAATTGCATCGCAAAATACTGATGGTATTACAGCAGATTTATACCAGCAATTGCTTCATCTTCTTGAATCAGGAAATATCATACGTGAATATACACAAGTATACGAAAGCAAAACACGACGCATTCCCGTGCATTATATTTCAAGAGATTTTTATAGATTTTTTCCTTTTAGCAGAAGTAATAATAATAAATTGTATCTAACTTTAATTAGACTTCTTGAGTTTTCTCTTTCGTTTACTGGGTTGGTAATTTGTACCATTTTTATTCCGTTTATTTTTATCGGAAACCTTCTGGCTAATAAAGGAAGTTTGTTTTATACGCAGGAACGGGTTGGAAAACACGGTGTAGTTTTTAAAATCTATAAATTTAGAACAATGGTTAAGAATTCAGATGTGACTTTTGCTTCTTCAAATGATAAAAGAATAACTCCATTTGGTAAATTTATGCGTAAATCACGAATTGATGAATTGCCACAGTTTTTCAATATTATAAAAGGAGATATGGCGGTGATTGGTCCAAGGCCTGAAGTTCCTTTTTTCGTCAATCAAATTGCTAAGGTTATGCCTTTTTATGAAACAAGACATGTTGTAAAACCAGGTCTTACAGGTTGGGCACAAGTCAATTATTCTTATGGAGAATCCATTGAAGAAAGTCTGATAAAGTTACAGTACGATCTTTATTATATTAAACATCGAAGTGTTTTTCTCGATTTAAGTATTACGCTTAAAACGATTACAACAGTTTTATTTTACCGTGGACAATAGTTAAATAATAATCGGAATACGTTTTTTATTTCTTAGCGCAACTCTTACCAAAACAAATCCGCTTGTAATTATCATTGGTAAAACAATTAAAAAATGTGCTTTGTTAATTATAAAAAGAGCATAGACAATCAAAAAAATCAAGTGCAGTACTGCAAATCGATAGGTCCATCTTTTGTTTTTTAATATGGACAGGAAAATCAAAATCAATAAAAGCGGACTAAATAAAAGCACATTGTAATTCATGGCCAGTTCTTGGTGAAATGAATAAATTCCCACAACAACAAAGAAAATTCCAATCAAAGATAAAACCAAAAGATAGATTTTATCTACTATTTTATTGTGTGCCAAAACTACAAAGGCAAGAATAAACAGATACGTGTAAACATTATTCCACCATGATTTAGGTGTTTCTTTCTGAAAGCTTAATAAAGTTTGACTTTTAGCGGCTAAAGCATGTTTTTGAAAAGTTGTTTTTTCCAGACTGTTTTTTAATTCAAAAGGTAAAAATATTTTAGTTCCTAATTGATCGACTTTGGTCCCGAAGATTATACTTGTTCCCAATTTATCATAAAAATGTCCGTCAAAATAAGGGAATAAAATAGAACGGTACGTGATATCAGTATCGCCTTTTTTTACAATTACATTTTCATTTAAAGATTTATTAATAATATCAACTACCATAGAAGTGCAGTTTTTATCAATAAATTTATAAGTGTAATAGCGATCTTCAGAAAGTAGGGTGGTATTTAAATTGTCGAAAAGCTTTTGTTTTGAATCCTGAGGAATTAGAAGTTCCTGCTCAAAAACACTTCTTTTCTCATAATTATATTCATTCATAAAATCCGCAAATGGATGAACAACAACAAAATACTGTAAATCTCCTTTAGCAAATTTCATTACGAAATTAGGTGTTGAAAAATCAAAAGCTCCATAGTTGTAAACAAGATCAATGTTGTTCGTAGGATCGGCAACGCGTATTGCTGTGTGACCAAAATAAGAGTAAGTTTCATTTCCAAGTCCGCAAGTAAGGACGCTTATTTTTGCCTCTTTTGATAAGGGTAAATTTTGGCTGAAACCAACAAAACTAAGTAAGAAGATTAAACTAAAAAGTGTTTTTTTTAAAATGACATTTTTCATAATTTAAAATTTTAAGAAGTTTAATGGTTTGTAATTATTATCTAAAGATACCTAAATCTACTTTCAACGAAAAAATATTCGAATACAAAGCAGTACTCTGATTTCCTAAATCTGTTAAGGCATAATCAACCTGAATACCTTTATATTTAAAACCCAATCCGATGTTAGGCTGAAAATTCACTTTCTCAGTATTGTCTAATTGCATCACATTCTGAAAATTACCGGCTCCGGCTCTTAAGAAAACCAAATCGGTGTAACCAAATTCAAAACCAACTGCAGGATCAATACTTACCGCTTTTGTCGAAATAATATCGTTAGTTTGCTCAAAACGCATATTCAAATTTGTAGCCACCATAAGACTGTAATCATTATGGAAATCAAACGTTTTTGAAACGCCTAATTGTGCTTTTGGTAACGTAATTTCGGTGCTTTCCGGCAATTCATTATTTTCTCCCGGAATAGCATTGGCGATTTTTGCGTATTCCTGCTCATCAATATTCCACACATTATAAGTAGTTGTAATATCCCGAAGCATCAATCCAAATTTCCAGTCATTGCGCTCAAATTGAAGGCCAATATCAAAACCAAATCCCCAGGAATTGGCAAAATCGCCAATTATTCTCCTGATTATTTTTGCATTTACTCCATATTGAAAACCTTCAACGGGCAATTTCCTTGCGTATGAAAATGTAAAACCATAATCGGCTGTAGAGAACAAACGGATTCGATTATAATCAATATTTCCCTGACTGTCGATTAATTCGGTGGTGTCCATAATATCGTCGACTCCAAAACGAATCATCGAAATTCCCCATGCGCTTCGATCGTCAATCGGACTTGCATATCCAATATAGTCATACTGTGCAATATTGGCAAAATAATTAGCGTGCATTAACGAAATCTGATGATCTTCAAGATGTGTCAAACCTGCCGGGTTCCAATAAACAGCGTTTACGTCATTAGTTGAAGCCACAACGGCACTCGACATTCCTAATGCAGCGGCATCGACACCAATGTTCATAAACTCATTCGAATATTTTCGAACAGTTTGTGCATATTGTGTGCTGCAGCTACAAAATAATAAAAGCCCCAAAAATTTCTTCAACGGATATTTTTTAGCAAACCGAAGTCTGTTTTTAATTTTTATCAAAAATATAATATTTTACTCAGCAAACTATTCCTTTTGAGAAATATTGCGAATGCCAAAATTTCAAATAAAAAACTCTTCAAAAAACGACTTGTACATGCAGTTATTATACTAAATTTGTTCCTCACCATTATCAAATTTTATAAAGATGAATATTAAAAAACACATTCCTAATTTAATTACATTAATCAATCTGTTTTGTGGCTGTGTTGCCGTTGTTTTTATTTCTGAGGCCAATTATGAAATGGCTTTTTACATGGTTTGTTTAGGAATCTTTTTTGATTTTTTTGATGGTTTTTTTGCTCGACTATTTAAAGTTTCCAGTCCGCTTGGATTACAGTTGGATTCTTTGGCAGATATGGTAACGAGCGGTGTTGCGCCGGGTTACGTAATGTACAGTTTGTTTACAAACAGCGCTCACGAATTAGGAACAAATCCTGCAATTCCGTTTTTAGGATTTATTATAACATTAGGTTCTTGTTACCGATTGGCAAATTTTAATATTGATACACGTCAAACCGATTCATTTATAGGATTGCCAACGCCGGCAAATGCCCTTTTTATTTTAAGTCTGCCTTTGGTTTTAAAGTTTTCTGACTCTTTAATGATGCTTGAAATCTTGACGAACCAATGGGTTTTATTGGCAATAACTTTATGTAGTGCTTATATTTTGAATGCCGAAATTCCGTTGTTTGCATTGAAAATTAAAAAGTTCAATTTAAAAGATAACACTTTACAAGTGGTATTTTTATTAGTTTCTGTTGTAATGGTTTTGCTGCTTCATTATATCGCAATTCCTTTAATTATCATTTTTTATGTGCTGTTATCAGTTGTGAATAATGTGTTTTTGAAAAAGTAGTTTTCATTAGAATGGCTAGAAAAACGACAAGACGAACTTCTTATTCCAGAAAACCTCAACCAACTCGTTCTGCATTTAGCAGGGTGATTCGCTTTATCATTTTTTCTTTTTTAGCGGTACTTTTCTTTGGAACAATATATCATTATCGTGCCGGATTGGCTTATTATCTAGGATTTAAATCCAGTAAGGTTTTAAGCGAAGATGAGGTTGATAAGCACCTTTCTGATGTTAGAAACATTCAGGTTTTAGAAAATCATAAAGGGAAAGTGATCGGAATTGATGTATCTGAATTTCAAGGAACGGTACACTGGGATGAAGTTGAAATTTTAGAAGAAAAATACCCTGTTCAATTTGTTTTCATTCGGGCTACTGCCGGAAATGACCGAATTGACAGGCAGTTTATGCACAATTGGCTTGGAGCTAAAAAGAATAAGATTATGCGTGGTGCTTATCATTATTATCGTCCGAACGAAAATTCGATTGAGCAGGCGAATCTTTTTATTAAAACCGTAAAATTGCAAAAAGGTGATTTGCCGCCTGTTTTAGATATAGAAAGACTTCCGAAGAACCAACCTTTGGATAGTTTGAAAAAAGGATTAAAAAGGTGGCTGAATAAAGTAGAAGCGCATTATCAGGTTCGTCCGATAATCTATACCGGAGAAAGATATTATAGTGATTTCTTAAAAGAGGAATTCAGTGAATATTTATTCTGGATTGCCAACTATAATTTCTACAGAGAAAAAATTGAAGACGACTGGCTATTTTGGCAATTTACTGAGAAAGCATCGTTACCTGGAATCAAACACAGAGTGGATGTGAATATTTATAATGGCGACTTAGAGCAATTGCAGTTTATAACTGTTGAATAGTAGATAGTCACTGTTTCAGTACTTATTGTAGCTCGTTTATCGTGATAAAAGAGCAAGAATAAATATTGAGAATAATGCGAGGACAACTAAAGCAGAATAAGGATTGGCAAGATTTATAGTTAAGCCAAGCTGCCATATTCTTTTTGGAGTGAATAATCTTTTGTCTTTTGGATTATAGTACAAAAATCCCAAATACCAATTATTTGGGTCTTTGTGCCAATTATCATAATCTTCCGGTGTTGGTTTTTCTGATTTCATCTTAAATTATTATTTTTAAAACTGAAAACTGCGACTGAATAGTTTTGGTAAAAGTGAAACGTAAGAAGTAAAAAAAAAGGTAAAAAGTAATTCTCATCTCACTTTTTACCTTTCATAATACCCTTTATTAAAATTCAAGTTTCTTTTTACGCAATTCGAAGTTTTGTCCAAGATAAACACGGCGAACCATTTCATCTTCTACCAATTCTTCCGGAATTCCGGCTTTCAAAATTCCTCCTTCAAACATTAAATAGGTTTTATCGGTAATCGCTAAGGTTTCTTGTACGTTGTGATCTGTAATTAAGATTCCGATATTTTTATTTTTTAACTGCGCTACAATTCGCTGAATATCTTCAACCGCAACCGGGTCAACTCCCGCGAAAGGTTCATCCAATAAAATGAATTTTGGATCTGTTGCCAAAGCACGCGCAATTTCAGTACGACGACGTTCTCCTCCTGAAAGTAAATCGCCTCGGTTGGTACGAATATGCTCTAAACTGAATTCTTCAATTAAACTTTCCATTTTAGCAATTTGCTCTTCTTTTGAAAGTTTAGTCAATTGCAAAACACTCAGAATATTGTCCTCAATGCTCAGTTTTCTAAAAACCGAAGCTTCTTGTGCCAAATAACCAATTCCTTGTTGTGCACGTTTGTACATCGGATAATCAGTAATATTCAAATCATCAAGATAAATATTTCCCTGATTTGGTTTTACCAATCCTACAATCATATAGAACGAAGTTGTTTTTCCAGCACCATTCGGACCCAAAAGTCCCACGATTTCCCCTTGATTTACTTCAACAGAAATTCCTTTTACAACACTGCGTCCTTTATAGGTTTTGATTAAATTATCGGCTCTTAGCTTCATTTTTTCAATTAGATAATTAGATAATTAGATAATTAGAAAATGAGATAATTGAAAAACTAACTCAAATTCAATTTTAAAATTTTATTAGAAGGGACAAATTAAAAGTAAAATAATCAATCAGATACATCAATTAACAAATTATTGCGTTTTCAGAATTAGTCAATTAGAAAATTAGTCAATTAGATAATTGAAAAAACTAACTCAAATTCAATTTGAAAAGTAAAATAACTGTAAAATAATCAATCAGATATATCAATTAATATATTATTGCTTTTTTAAAATTTAGAATTTGTAATTCAGAATTAAATAATTAGAGTATTTTCAGGAAATTATCTAATTATCAAATTGGCACATTTTCTAATTAGAAGCTTCCTCTTCCAAAGCTTCCCAAAATTCGTAAGCTCTTCTTAAATGCGGAATTACGATTGTTCCTCCAACCAAAGTTGCGATTCCCATTGCTTCCATCATTTCTTCTTTGGTAACCCCCTCTTTGTGGCTGGTTTCCAAGTGATATTTTACACAATCATCACAACGTAACACTGCCGAAGCAACTAATCCTAAAAGTTCTTTTGTTTTTACATCAAGAGCTCCTGCCGCGTATGCATTAGTGTCAAGATTGAAAATTCGCTTTACAATTTTGTTATTGTCAGCTAATAATTTTTCGTTCATTTTAGAACGATAGTCGTTAAATTCTTGAATTAATTCAGACATTTTTTTCTTTTAATTTATTTCTATAAACAATCCTTGAAATCAGGATACTAACCTCATAAATAAGTAACATTGGTATGGCTACAATAGTTTGACTTACAACATCCGGAGGCGTTACGATTGCTGCAATAATCAAGATGATAACTACGGCATATTTCCAATATTTTCTTAAGAAATCAGGAGTTACTAATCCTAATTTTGTTAAGAAATAGATCGCGATTGGAAGCTCAAAAAATATAGCACTTCCCAGAATACTTGTTTTTACCATTCCCATATAAGAGTCTAATGTAAATTGATTTTTTACTACATCACTCACAGAGAAAGTCGCAACGAAATTCACGGACATCGGAATAACAACAAAATAGCCAAACAATACACCTAAAAAGAAAAGAAAAGAAGAAGTGAAAATAAAAACTCTCGCATTTTTTCTTTCTTTCTCATAAAGCGCCGGACTAATGAATTTCCAGATTTCCCATAAAATATAAGGGAAACTTAATATGAAACCTGCCAAAAGACACATCCATACAAAAATATTTACCTGACCTTCCATCTCCGTATTCTGAATAATGAAATTCAACTGAGTAATACAGATACTATCCGCAAAACCTAACTGATGTGATAAATCACAAAACCATACATAGGTGAAAAAACTAGGTCTGGTCGGACCTAAAATAATTTTGTCAAATAAATAATCACTAACAAAATAAGTAACAAATGCCATTATCATTGTTGCAATTGTACTTCTAACTAATAACCATCTTAATTCTTCAAGATGGTCTAAAAATGACATTTCGCCAAGGTTCTTCTTTGCCATTATACGATTCCTTCTTTTAAAATGTCATGTAAATGTAATACTCCTTTATATTCGCCATTATCGGCAACAATTAGTTGTGTTATGGAGAAATCTTCTAAAATATTTAAGGCGTCAACAGCCATAGTTTCTGAAGATACTGTTTTTGGGTTTTTTGACATAATATCTCTTGCATTTAAGTCCGCAATAGTATCTACGTCATTTAACATTCTTCGGATGTCTCCATCGGTAATAATTCCGACGATTTTATCATTCTCGATTACCGCAGTTACACCCAATCTTTTTTCAGAAATTTCAAAAATTGCTTTTTTGATTGATGTTTCCGGAGTTACCATTGGTTTTAATGAATGCTCAATCATGTCTTTTACGCGCAGCAATAGTTTTTTCCCTAAAGCACCACCCGGATGATAAATGGCAAAATCTTCTGGTTTGAAGTCTCGCATTTCCATTAAACAAACCGCAAGCGCATCACCCATAACAAGTTGTGCTGTTGTGCTGTTTGTCGGAGCAAGATTTATTGGACAGGCCTCCATGTCAACTGTTGTGTTCAAAACATAATCTGAGCCTTTGGCTAAAGATGAAGTTACGTTTCCTGTAATAGCAATCAAAATGTTTCCGAAACGTTTCAACAACGGAACTAAAACTTTAATTTCAGGACTGTTTCCGCTTTTCGAAATACAAATAACAATATCATCATTTTGTATCATTCCCAAATCACCGTGAATTGCTTCTGAGGCGTGTAAAAACATAGAAGGAGTTCCGGTTGAGTTAAAAGTAGCAACCATTTTTTGAGCAATGATGGCACTTTTTCCTATTCCGGTAACAATTAGTCGGCCTTTGGTTTCGTAAATGCGTTGTGTTGCTTCGTAGAAATTTTCGTCAAGGAAATCAATTAATTTTGTAATCGCTTCACTTTCAGATAGTATGGTTTTTTTGGCGATTGCCAATATATTTTCTTTTGTGATCAAAACAGAATATTTAAAATTTGTATGTATAAAAGAAAGTTGTATCTTTATGTGTTGCAAATTTATACAAAATACCATTAATATAAAGAATGAATTCAAACGAAATTGAAATACACAAGGAATTAAAGAAGTATTTCGGCTTTAGCCAATTTAAGGGCTTGCAGGAGCAAGTCATTACGAGTATTTTAGATGAGAAGAATACTTTTGTAATTATGCCGACAGGCGGTGGAAAGTCTCTTTGTTATCAATTACCCGCTTTAATTCAGGACGGGACAGCCATTGTTGTTTCTCCTTTGATTGCTTTGATGAAAAATCAGGTTGATGCGATTCGAAGCCTTTCTTCAGAAAACGGAATTGCACATGTGCTAAATTCGTCCCTCACAAAAACAGAAATTGCCCAGGTAAAAAAAGACATCACTTCTGGTTTAACCAAACTTTTATATGTTGCTCCCGAATCTTTAACAAAAGAAGAATATGTAGCCTTTTTACAAAGTGTACCCATCTCATTTGTTGCTATTGATGAAGCGCATTGTATTTCGGAATGGGGGCATGATTTTAGGCCGGAATACCGAAATCTGAAAAATATTATCAAACAATTAGGGCAAGTCCCAATTATTGGACTAACCGCAACTGCAACCCCAAAAGTTCAGGAAGATATTCTGAAAAACCTTGATATGTCTGATGCAAATACTTTTAAAGCATCATTCAACAGACCGAACTTGTACTACGAAGTTCGTACAAAAACAAAAAATATTGAATCGGATATCATTCGGTTTATTAAACAACATAAAGGCAAATCCGGAATTATTTACTGCTTAAGCCGTAAAAAAGTCGAATCAATTGCCGAAGTTTTACAAGTTAACGGAATCAGTGCTGTTCCTTATCACGCAGGTTTAGATGCAAAGACACGCGCCAAACATCAGGATATGTTTTTGATGGAAGACGTAGATGTCGTGGTTGCAACCATCGCCTTTGGAATGGGAATCGATAAACCGGACGTTCGTTTTGTAATTCACCATGATATTCCAAAATCACTTGAAAGTTATTATCAGGAAACGGGTCGTGCCGGTCGTGATGGAGGAGAAGGACATTGTTTGGCCTATTACTCTTATAAAGATGTAGAAAAGCTGGAAAAATTCATGTCTGGAAAACCGGTTGCAGAACAGGAAATTGGTTTTGCGCTTTTGCAGGAAGTTGTGGCATACGCCGAAACCTCAATGTCACGAAGAAAATTTCTGCTTCATTATTTTGGTGAAGAATTTGACAGTGAAACCGGAGAAGGTGCTGATATGGATGACAACGTTCGTAATCCGAAGAATAAAATTGAAGCCAAAGATCAGGTGGTTAAATTGCTGGAAATCGTTCGCGACACCAAACATATTTATAAGTCAAAAGAAATTGTGTTTACTTTAATTGGGCGTATAAACGCAGTCATCAAAGCACACAAAACTGATACGCAATCCTTTTTTGGTTCAGGATCAGATCATGATGAAAAATACTGGATGGCCTTGCTTCGACAAGTTTTGGTCGCAGGTTATTTGTCAAAAGATATTGAAACGTATGGTGTGGTGAAAATCACTAAAGAAGGTTTGAACTTCATTAAAAAACCTGTTTCTTTTATGATGTCTGAAGATCATGAGTACAATGAGACGGAAGATGAAGCAATCGTAACCGCAGCGAAATCATCTGGAACTGCCGATGAAGTTTTAATGGGAATGTTACGTGAATTGCGTAAAAAAGTAGCCAAGAAACTTGGAGTTCCTCCGTTTGTAGTTTTTCAGGATCCTTCTCTTGAGGATATGGCTTTGAAATATCCAATTACATTACCGGAATTATTCAATATTCATGGTGTTGGAGAAGGAAAAGCCAAAAAATACGGTGGAGAATTCGTTACTTTAATCAGTCGTTATGTAGACGATAATGATATTATTCGTCCAGATGATTTAGTGGTAAAATCTACGGGAGTTAACTCTGCTAATAAATTATACATCATCCAGAATATCGATAGAAAATTGTCTTTGAACGATATTGCTTCTGCAAAAGGTCTTACGATGGATGCTTTGATTAAAGAAATGGAGCAAATCGTGTACGCCGGCACAAAACTGAATATCAAATATTGGGTTGACGATATGCTTGATGATGATCAGCAGGAAGAAATTCATGATTATTTCATGGAATCAGAATCAGACAAAATCGAAGACGCACTTAAAGAATTCGATGGCGATTATGATATTGATGAATTAAGATTGATGAGAATTAAGTTTATTAGTGAGGTTGCGAATTAAAATTAAATTCCAATCTTTTTAAATTCCAAATTCCAAAAAGAACAAAAAAAAGAAAAAATTAAATAGAAAAATATAAATTCCAAATTCCAATGCTAACGATAGTTTGGAATTTGGAATTTTTTATTTGAGATTTCCCGAAGTAATTGGAATTTGGAATTTTTTCATTGGAATTTCCCCGCCATTAATTGGAATTTGGAATTTTTTTATTGGAATTTAACCTTCAAAGACTTCCCCACGATGCGGTTTCAAAGCATCTCTTATCTGAATCATATTTTCTTCAGTAACCACCATAAAAGCGGTTGCATGCATTTCGTTTACAATTTTAAAGCCTGTAATATTTAGTGGAAGCTTTTCTATTGCGATATATTCTTTCAAATGAATTTCATGATGTTCGGCTGTTTTTGCTGATGCCGGACCACGGAAATCCCAAATTAATTTTATTTTTCTAGACATTTTTTTTTAAAAGGTGCAAAGGTTCAGAGGGACAAAGGTACAAAGTCTATTTTAAAAAAAAAGGTTCTGAGGTCCTGAGTTTTTTTTCTGTAGAGACGCACGGCAGTGCGTCTAATTGTTCTTTAAAGGAAATCTTTTTAATCCATATAATCTGTGGCTAAAAATAAATAGTAAAGATTTTACGAAGAAGAGAAAAGTTACTGTATAATTAACCACAAAGTGCGCTAAGATTTAATTTTACTTTACGCATAGAAAACACAAAGTTCGCAAAGCTATACCAACACAAAGCTTTGCGAACTTTGTGTTTTTGTAAAACATCACCTTTGAAAAATCTTAGCGTACTTTGCGGTTAATTACATAAAGTCATTTCAAAATGTTATTTTTGCATGTTCTTTTCATAAATAGAAAAGCTAATTGAAAAATAAAATACAATGCCAAGAGAACTTTTACTTCAGGTAACTCCAGATATAGCTTCAAACGAATTGTTGCTGAAAGACTATTTGTCTAAACAAATAAAGGTTTCTCCTAAGGAAATTCAACATATTTCTATTTTAAAACGTTCAATTGATGCTCGTCAAAAAGCGATAAAAATCAATTTGAAAGTGATTATCTATTTGCAGGGCGAAGCTTTTCAGGAAACCAAAATCGAGTTACCTATATATAAAGATGTTTCTTCTGCTCAGGAAGTTATTGTGGTTGGTGCAGGCCCGGCTGGGCTTTTTGCTGCATTGCAATTAATTGAATTAGGCTTAAAGCCAATTGTAATCGAACGCGGAAAAGATGTTCGCGGACGCCGACGCGACTTAAAAGCAATCAATGTGGATCACTTGGTGAACGAAGATTCTAATTATTGTTTTGGTGAAGGCGGAGCAGGAACGTATTCTGACGGAAAATTATATACGCGTTCAAAAAAACGCGGCGATGTTACGAGAATTTTAGAGCTTTTAGTGGCTTTTGGAGCTTCTGAAGATATTTTGGTGGAAGCGCATCCGCACATCGGGACCAATAAACTGCCTAAAATTATTGAAGATATTCGAAACAAAATTATCGAGTTTGGTGGGCAGGTTTTGTTTGACACACGAGTTACTGATATTTTAGTGAAAAATAACGAAGTCGAAGGAATCGTAACGCAAACCGGAGACAAGATTCTGGCGAATAAATTAATCTTAGCAACAGGCCATTCGGCGCGCGATATTTTTGAATTATTAGACAAAAAGAAAATTTTCATTGAGGCTAAACCATTTGCTTTAGGTGTTCGTGCAGAACATTCTCAACAATTAATAGATAGCATTCAATATAGTTGTGATTATCGTGGTGAGCATTTGCCACCAGCACCATATTCAATTGTAAAACAAGTAAACGGCCGAGGAATGTACTCTTTTTGTATGTGTCCGGGTGGCGTTATTGCACCTTGCGCTACAAGTCCGGGTGAAGTGGTTACAAATGGATGGTCGCCGTCTAAACGTGATCAGGCAACGGCAAACTCCGGAATTGTAATCGAATTGAAATTGGAAGATTTTAAACCTTTCGCAAAATTTGGTGCTTTGGCCGGAATGGAATTCCAGAAAAGCATCGAACAAAAAGCATGGCATTTGGCAGGTGAGACTCAAAAAGTTCCGGCACAACGAATGATTGATTTTACACAAAATAAAGTTTCTGCCGATATTCCGAAAACGTCCTATGTTCCTGGAACAACTTCAGTAGAGATGGGACAGGTTTTTCCAGGATTTTTATCGCAGATTTTACGTGAAGGTTTTAAGGAATTCGGTAAATCGATGCGAGGTTATTTGACTAATGAAGCAATTTTGCACGCTCCGGAAAGCAGAACTTCATCGCCAGTCAGAATTCCGAGAGATCCTATTACTTATGAACATTTGCAGATAAAAGGATTGTATCCATGTGGAGAAGGAGCGGGTTATGCAGGTGGAATTATTTCTGCAGCAATTGATGGAGAGAAATGTGCTTTGATGATTGGTGAGGCTTTGAATTAAATTCACTATGAATAATCGCCACGCATTCACGAATTATTACAAAATTAAAATTCGTGAATTCGTGGCGAAAAAATAATGAAATGTTTTTTACGGAATCAAAATTATTTTTCCGGTACTTTTTCGGCTTTCCAGAAAATCGTGTGCCAGTTTTCCTTCTGATAATTTGAAAGAAGTTGGAGTAGAAAGTGTAATTTTTCCTTCGATAATCCAGTTGAATAATTGGTTAGCTCTTTTGATTCTTTCTTCTTTTGATTTTAAATAACTCCACAAATCACCGCCGGTTAGGGTTTTGGAAGTATCCATTAACATTCTCGGATTTACAAATTCGGGGTCACCGCCTGCCATTCCGAAGAAAACGACCTGACCACATTCTTTGGTAACTTCAAAACTGTCCATTAATGTGCTTCCGATACTGTCGTAGACCACGTCGACACCATTTGGAATTGTTTTGAAAATATCTGATTTCCAATTTTCATTGTATAGAAAAACGTGATCGGCACCTTGTTCAATGGCAACTTTTACTTTGTCTGATGAGGAAGTTAAGCCAATAACTTTAGCGCCTAAAAGCGTGCTGATTTGGGTAAGAAATTGTCCAACTCCTCCGGCAACAGCGTGAATTAAAACGGTTTCGCCTTTTGTAGTTTTATGACTGTCGGTCGCTAAATAATGTGCTGTTAAACCTTGCAGTAAAATAGAAGCTGCGGTTTCGAACGAAATAGCTTCGGGCAATGGCAAAACGTGATTTGTATTTACCGCAACCAGTTCTGCGTTTGCAAAAGGAACATCGGCGAAAGCCACGCGATCTCCAACCTTATATTCGGGATGATTGTTTGCATCGACTACAATTCCTGCACCTTCGTAACCTGCAATAAAAGGCGGATTTCCTTTTAAATGATAGTTTCCTTTTCGTCTGTAAATATCGGCAAAATTTAATCCGATGGCTTTCATTTCGACTAAAATTTCGTCGTTTTTTAATTGCGGATTCGGAATCTCGATATATTCCAGAACGTCTGAATTTCCGAAAGAAGAAAAGGTAAGTGCTTTCATTTTTAAAATATTTTTGGGATACAAAGTACGGTAAAAATGATCTTAACTTTCAAAAGCTTTTCTTAAAACTGCATAAAAAAACCTCGTTTATTTGGAAACGAGGTTTTGGTTTTTTTGCCACAGATTAAAAGATTAAAATGATTTTAAAGCTGAGATAGTTTGCCACGAATTTCACGAATCTACATGAATTTAATTAGTGCTAATTCGTGAAATTCGTGGCGAACAAATCATTTTAATATTTTATCTGTGGTCATAAAATAAATTATATTTTAGGGAATTTCATTTCGTTGAAAGTGCTTTTTTGAGCAGCTAATTTTTCAATTTCATCCCATTTTCTAGGAGATTCTGCTGATAAATTCTCGTATGAATCTTTTTTGATTAAAATATCATCTTCGATACGAACACCAATATTCCACCATTTTTTGTCACATTTACTGTTTGCCGGAATATAAATTCCTGGTTCAACAGTAAGGATCATATTTTCTTTTAAAAGACTTTGCGGACCTTTGAAAATTCCTTTATCATGAACATCTAGACCAAGAAAATGAGAACATCCGTGCGGATAATATATTTTCACATCTTGAGGGTCAGTAATAATTCCTAGTTTTATTAAACCTTTTGCCAGAACTTCTTTTGCAGTATTGTTTAAATCTAAAAGAGGTGTTCCTTCTTTACAGATTTTAAAAACAGCTTCCTGAGCGTCGTAAACTAATTGATAAATTGCTTTTTGTTCTTCAGTAAATTTTCCGTTTGCAGGAATTGTACGGGTAACATCGGCAGAATAACCATGATATTCAGACCCAACGTCCATCAATAATAACTGATTATCCATTTTTGTACTGTTGTTTTCTCCATAGTGTAAAATACATCCATTTGCTCCGGCACCTACTATTGGAGGATATCCTTCGTCTTCAGCTCCATATCTACGGTGAATATAGGAGTGAATTCCATCCGCCTCATTTTCACTCATGTCAGGACCAACCGCCTTCATTACTTCGTTGTGAGCAATGCAGGAAAGTTTAACGGTTTTGCGCATTAATTCCAGTTCTTCAGGAGTTTTGATTTCTCTCAATGAGCTCGTTATGTCATTAAAAGATTCTAATGAAGCAGTATTTCCAGCAGTAATTCCTGCTTTGGTTTTAAATGACTCAAATAAGCCGGCAAGATCAAAATCGTTTCTGCTGTTTCCAAGATCTGATGGAATTTTATCGTAAATGATTTTACTGAATTTTTTGAAATCTACAGCGAAATCTTTAAAGTCTTTTCCGTTATAAACGGTAGTGAAGCCTAATTTTGATTTTGCTCCTTCAACGCCTAAACGTCTTCCGGTCCACATTTCTCTGGTTGCATTTCTTTCTCTGACAAACAATACTTCGTTATACGTTTCTCCTGTTCCTTGTGCTTCTTTAAAAATAAGTAAAACGGCATCAGGCTCTTTGTAGCCTGAAAGGTAGTACATGTCCGGATTTGCATGATAATTGTAATTTATGTCTCTTGAAAAAACTCTTTCCGGATAAGAAAAGATCACAGCTACAGAATTTGCAGGCATAAGAGCTCTAAATGCTTCACGTCGGCCTTTGTGGAATTCTTTTGAAAGATAATCTGTCGGAAGATTTTCTTGGGAGTGGCCTTGGAAAATGGTAATAAAGAAGGTAAACAATAAAAGGAATTGCTTCATTTTTTTTGGTTTTTGTTGATGATTAGTTGTTTTTTGATCGATGCAAATTACAAAAAAAAAGCAAATATGTATTTTAATTTAAACATTTGATTTGTAGCTATTTAATGTAATTAATGTGGCTTAGAAATCAGAAACTCCATTTTAAAAATGAAACATGAGCAATTTTTATTTTATAAAAATTTGCTGACGGGCACGAATATTGAGAAGGAACAGTTTGTAGAATAATTTTAATCTTCAAAAACAAATATTAATTTAAAAAGTAAATTTTATGAAAAAATATACACTTGCAGTGGTTTCAGTTTTAACCTTATTACTTACTTCATGTATGGCATCAAAAGAAACCAAAAATACGGCCAATATTTACGATACAACATGGGAGTTAGAATATATTTCCGGACCAAGAATTGCTTTTGAAGGATTGTATCCAAATAAAAAACCACAAATTACCTTTGACCAGAAAGAAACAAAAGTTTATGGTAATAATGGATGTAACGGTTATAGTGCGCCTTATACCCTGAATGGGAAATATTTAACTTTTGGAGAGCCAGGACCAGCAACACTGATGTTTTGTGAAGGTGGAGGAGAACAACAGTTTTTACAACAAATGAAAAAAATAACAAGTTATGCTATTGACAAAGACGGAAAACTAAATTTAATTCAGGGCGATGTGCCGATGATGCGATTTAAAAAAGTAGTTAAGTAATAGTTTTAAAATGAATATAAAAGAAAAGGGAAATGTTTTAAGTCATTTCCCTTTTTTTTATGGTCTTATTTCTTTTTGAGTTTGTCTTTAAAGACTTTTTCGAATTTTTCTATTTTCGGTTGGATTACCATTTTGCAATACGGCTGATTTTTATTGTTTGCATAATAATTCTGATGATAATCTTCAGCTTTATAGAATTTCTTAAAAGGCTCTACTTTTGTCACAATAGGAGTAGGGTAAACTTTTGCTTTGTTTAGTTCAGCGATTATACTTTGTGCTGCTTTTTTCTGTTCTTCGTTTTTATAAAAAATCACAGAACGATATTGTGTTCCAACATCTGCACCCTGACGGTTTAAAGTAGTGGGATCGTGAACTGTAAAGAAAACTTTGAAGATTTCATTGATATCAGTTATGTTTTTGTCGTAGGTAATTTGAACTACTTCTGCATGGCCGGTTTCTCCTGTGCAAACTTCCTCATAAGAAGGATTGGCAACATGTCCACCAGAAAATCCAGAGACAACAGATTTCACTCCGTTTAAATCTTCATAAACTGCTTCAACACACCAATAGCATCCGCCGCCGAGTGTAATAGTTTCAAGGTTTGAAGCTTTTTTTTGTGCAAATCCATTTAAGCTTAAAGCAAAAAGCGTGATTAAAAGTATGTTTTTCATAATAAATTATTTGTTATCAGGAATAAAGTCAAGTGCAATCGAGTTCATGCAATAGCGTTTGCCGGTTGGTTCAGGGCCGTCATCAAATAAATGTCCTAAATGCCCGCCGCAACGGCCGCACAATGCTTCGATTCGTTCCATTCCGAGTGAATTGTCTTCTTTATAAATGACACTTTTTTTGTTGTCTTGTTCAAAAAAACTGGGCCATCCGCAACTGCTGGCGAATTTTGCTCCCGATCTAAAAAGTTTGTTTCCGCAAGAAGCACAGTAATAAGTTCCTTTTTCGTCCGTATTCCAATACTTACCTGTAAAAGGTCTTTCCGTGTCTGCTTCACGCATTACCGCATAAACATCATCTGGAAGTACTTTTTTCCATTCGGCATTACTTACGTTTAGTTTGTTGGTATCTGTGTTTGAATAATAAGGGTTTCCCGGTTTGTTGATTTTGTTTTCCATTACAACTGTTTTTGATTGTTGTTTTTTAGTGTTTTGTCCACAGGCCTGCAAAATGAAAAGTGGTATTAAAAAGCAAAGGCTTAAAATTTGGGTTTTTATCTTCATGATTTCCATAAGGCTTTAGTTTATATTTCAAAGGTACAAGAGAGTTTACTACTAGATGTCGCCTAATTTACAATTGAGTTTTTTTTAAGTATGTTTTAACTTTTCCTTATTTACGTAAAACCAGTAGATTTAGTTTTTGGGCTTGTTTTATAAAGCTTTTTGAATAATATTTTATTTTTAATGTTTTGATTATTAAATAGTTCACTCGTTAAACTTTTCACAATCTTTTTCAGGATTTTCAAGCCATTTCTTTTTTCGTATTTTTGTTTGTACAAAATACTGTAATGATAGAAGAAAACGTAATATTAGTCAATCAAAATGACGAGCAAATTGGGTTAATGCCGAAATTAGAAGCCCATGAAAAAGCTTTATTGCATCGTGCTTTTTCAGTTTTTATATTAAATAGTAAAAATGAAATTATGCTCCAACAAAGAGCACATCAAAAATATCATTCTCCTTTACTCTGGACCAATACATGTTGTAGTCACCAGCGTGAGGGCGAAAACAATATTGAAGCGGGAAGCCGAAGATTGTTTGAAGAAATGGGTTTTAAAACAGAATTGAAAGAACTTTTTCATTTTATTTATAAAGCACCATTTGATAACGGATTAACAGAACACGAGCTTGATCATGTGATGATCGGGTATTTTAACGATAATCCTGCTATAAATCATGACGAAGTAGAAGATTGGAAGTGGATGAAAATTGAAGATATTAAAGAAGATATTGAGAAACAGCCCGAAATTTATACCGTATGGTTCAAAATAATTTTTGATGAATTTTATCATTATTTAGAAGACCATAAAATTTAACAATACCAACCAAACCCAAATGAAAGTAACCATATCAAGAAAAGCACATTTTAATGCTGCACATCGATTGCACAGGAAAGATTGGACATCTGAAAAAAACAATGCTGTTTTTGGAAAATGTAATAATCCCAATTTTCATGGTCATAATTATGGTTTAACAGTTAGTGTTACAGGAAAGATTGACCCAGAAACCGGTTTTGTTTTAGATGTGAAAGTATTAGCGGATATTATTAACGAAGAAGTTGAAATTCCGTTTGATCACAAAAATCTGAATCTGGATGTTCCGGAATTTCAAGATTTGAATCCAACTGCTGAGAATATTGCTGTTGTGATATGGAATAAAATCAGAAAAAGAATTCAACCCGATTTTGATCTGGAAATTGTTTTGAATGAAACGGACCGCAATTTTGTAACTTATAAAGGAGAATAATAAATGTCATTAAAAATAGGAGATATAGTTCCGAATTTTACTGCAAAAGATAGTCAGGGAGAAGTTTTTGAAAGCCAAAATTTCTTAGGCCGAAAGCCGCTCGTGATTTATTTTTATCCAAAAGACAATACGCCAGGCTGTACTACTGAAGCCTGTAGTTTTCGTGATCAATACGAAGATTTCAAGGATTTAGGTGCCGAGGTAATCGGTATAAGTAGCGACAGCGTAAAATCGCATCATAAATTTGCTAAGAAACATGAGCTGCCTTTTATATTATTGTCCGATCAGGATAAAAAATTGAGGAGTCTTTTTGGTGTTAAAAATAATCTTTTTGGTCTGTTGCCTGGAAGGGTGACTTACATTATAGACCGGAACGGTGTTGTAATTTATATTTTTGATAGTATGAATGCCGCAAAGCATATTGAGAAAGCTCTCGAAATAATTAAAGAATTAGTATTATAAATTAACCTGAAAATATCAAATCACGAATGATTTGATAGTGATATTAGCCAAATTAAAATTATGAAATCAAGTTTATACCCTTTACAATTTCAACCCATTCTAAAAGACAGAATCTGGGGAGGAGAAAAATTAAAAACACTTCTGAATAAACCAATTACGACTAAAATAACTGGTGAGAGCTGGGAATTATCAACTGTTGAAGGCGATGTTAGTGTTGTTGCCAATGGGGTTTTGAAAGGAAAATCATTGATGGAACTTATTGATGAAACGCCAAATGAAATTTTAGGAACAGCAGTTTATAAACGTTTCGGTAAACAATTTCCGTTACTTTTTAAATATCTGGACGCCCGTGAAGATCTTTCGATTCAGGTTCATCCAAATGATAAATTGGCAAAAGAGCGCCATAACTCATTCGGGAAAACTGAAATGTGGTATGTAATGCAGGCTGATGCCGATTCAAGAATTATTGTTGGTTTCAAAGAAAATTCAAGTAAAGAAGAATATCTAACACATTTACAGGACAATACTCTGGTTT
The DNA here is from genome assembly GCF_031458035.1 of Flavobacterium aquidurense. Taxonomy (GTDB): domain Bacteria; phylum Bacteroidota; class Bacteroidia; order Flavobacteriales; family Flavobacteriaceae; genus Flavobacterium; species Flavobacterium aquidurense_C. Next base: position 956 of record NZ_JAVDXR010000010.1, on the reverse strand, counting down.
CGATCTTAGATGATGTGAAAGCAAAATCCGGAGATGTTTTCTTTTTAGAAACCGGAACCGTTCATGCGATTGGAGCTGGTTTAGTAGTTGCTGAAATTCAGCAAACATCTGATATTACATACCGTTTATATGATTTTGATCGTGTAGATGCACAAGGAAATAAAAGAGAACTTCACGTAGATTTAGCTTTAGATGCAATAAACTATAATAAAGTTGATACGCAGAAGAAATATGAAACCAAAGTAAATACTTCGAATACAGTAGTTGACTGTCCTTACTTTACTACCAATTTTATTCCATTAGAAAATAAATTGGAAGTTTCTAAATCGGGAGAGTCATTTACAGTTTATATGTGTATTGAAGGGAGTTTCGAAATCGAATTTGATGGATTTAAACAGACTTATATAAAGGGAGATACTGTTTTGGTTCCTGCTGAGATAAATGCATTTATCTTAACCGGAAATGCTTCAATTTTAGAAATTTACATTTCATAGTACTTAATATAAAGATTATATGTACTTTTGCAGACGCAAATTAAAATAAAAATAAAAATGGCAAACGTTAAAAATTTAAAGAAAGACATCAACTTCGTATTAGGAGATATTATTGAGGCAATTTACTTATTTGAAATGTCTACTACAGGAAATCCTACTCCAGAAACGAATGCTTTGATCGATCAGGCTATTGCTGCTTTCGATACTTTGATCACAAAAGTGAATGCAAAGAACGTTGAAAACAAAAAAGCGCACTTCAAGCAAATCAATGTTGAATTGGAAGAAACTGCTAATCAATTGATTGCTAAAATCAACGAATTGTAAGCAAAAAAAAGTATAAAAAAGTGCAAATTTATTTTGGTAAAACGAAAAACCGCTTTATATTTGCACCCGTAATGAGTCGCCAGCGTAGCTCAGTTGGCTAGAGCAGCTGATTTGTAATCAGCAGGTCGTGGGTTCGAG
>NZ_JAVDXR010000009.1:0-186327 GCF_031458035.1 Flavobacterium aquidurense | reverse complement strand
CAGCCAGCTGCGTTAAGCGTGACTCCGAGTCAAACTAATGCAAGCTGTAATGGCGGTGCAAATGGTACAGCAACTGTAGCGGTAACAGGCGGAACAGGAGCATATACATACTCATGGTCTCCTTCTGGCGGAACTGCAGCAACGGCTTCAGGTCTTGCAGCGGGAACTTACACGGTAACAATTAAAGACGCTAATCTTTGTCAAACAACGCAAAGTTTTACCATTACTCAGCCAGCTGCGTTAAGCGTGACTCCGAGTCAAACTAATGCAAGCTGTAATGGCGGTACAAATGGTACCGCAACTGTAGCTGTTACTGGTGGAACTGGAGCATATACTTACTCATGGTCTCCTTCTGGCGGAACTGCAGCAACGGCTTCAGGTCTTGCAGCGGGAACTTACATGGTAACAATTAAAGACGCTAATCTTTGTCAAACAACTCAAAGCTTTACCATTACTCAGCCAGCTGCGTTAAGCGTGACTCCGAGTCAAACTAATGCAAGCTGTAATGGCGGTTCAAATGGTACAGCAACTGTAGCGGTAACAGGCGGAACCGGAGCATATACATACTCATGGTCACCAACAGGAGGAACTGCAGCAACGGCTTCCGGTCTTGCAGCGGGAACTTATACGGTAACAATTAAAGATGCTAATCTTTGCCAAACAACGCAAAGCTTTACCATTACTCAGCCAGCTGCGTTAAGCGTGACTCCGAGCCAAACTAATGCAAGCTGTAATGGCGGTTCAAATGGTACGGCAACTGTTAATGTTACTGGCGGAACAGGAGCATATACATACTCCTGGTCTCCTTCTGGCGGAACTGCAGCAACGGCTTCCGGTCTTGCAGCGGGAACTTATACGGTAACAATTAAAGATGCTAATCTTTGTCAAACAACGCAAAGTTTTACCATTACTCAGCCAGCTGCGTTAAGCGTGACTCCGAGTCAAACTAATGCAAGCTGTAATGGCGGTGCAAATGGTACAGCAACTGTAGCTGTTACTGGTGGAACCGGAGCATATACATACTCATGGTCTCCTTCTGGCGGAACTGCAGCAACGGCTTCAGGTCTTGCAGCGGGAACTTATACGGTAACAATTAAAGATGCTAATCTTTGCCAAACAACTCAAAGTTTTACCATTACTCAGCCAGCTGCGTTAAGCGTAACTCCGAGCCAAACTAATGCAAGCTGTAATGGCAGTGCAAATGGCACAGCAACTGTAGCGGTAACAGGCGGAACCGGAGCATATACATACTCCTGGTCTCCTTCTGGCGGAACTGCAGCAACGGCTTCCGGTCTTGCAGCGGGAACTTATACGGTAACAATTAAAGATGCTAATCTTTGTCAAACAACGCAAAGTTTTACCATTACTCAGCCAGCTGCGTTAAGCGTGACTCCGAGTCAAACTAATGCAAGCTGTAATGGCGGTGCAAATGGTACAGCAACTGTAGCTGTTACTGGTGGAACCGGAGCATATACATACTCATGGTCTCCTTCTGGCGGAACTGCAGCAACGGCTTCAGGTCTTGCAGCGGGAACTTATACGGTAACAATTAAAGATGCTAATCTTTGCCAAACAACTCAAAGTTTTACCATTACTCAGCCAGCTGCGTTAAGCGTAACTCCGAGCCAAACTAATGCAAGCTGTAATGGCGGTACAAATGGTACCGCAACTGTAGCGGTAACAGGCGGAACTGGAGCATATACTTACTCATGGTCTCCTTCTGGCGGAACTGCAGCAACTGCTTCAGGTCTTGCAGCGGGAACTTACACGGTAACAATTAAAGACGCAAATCTTTGTCAAACAACGCAAAGCTTTACCATTACTCAGCCAGAAGCATTAACAGCAACAACATCACAAACCAATGTAGGTTGTGGAGGCGCTGCAACAGGATCGGCTTCAGTAGTGGTTTCTGGAGGAACTTCTTCTTACACTTATGTATGGTCACCTACTGGAGGAAATGCTGCAACTGCTAGCGGACTTATCGCAGGAAGTTATTCGGTATTAATTACAGATGCTAACGGTTGTACATTAACAAAACCAGTCACAATTCAAGATGGTGATGCTATAAAACCAATAGTTAATCCGTTACCGGAAACTACAACAATAAATTGTCCTGCTGAACCTGTTTTTGCACAGGCAACTGCAACAGATGACAATGGAACAATTGCTTCATTAACACATCAAGATGAAACTATTCCAGGTAATTGTGCTGGGTCAAAAACTGTAATAAGAACCTGGACAGCGACAGATGCGTGCGGAAATGTTTCGTTACCTGTTAGTCAAACAATTATTGTACAAGATGTTACAGCACCAACTTGGGAAACAGCAGCCAATTCTTTAGACAAAACTATAGAATGCAACAATACGGAAGCTTTGGCATCGGCGCAAGCCTTATTCCCTATTGCTTCTGATACTTGCGACAGTGATGTTACGGATGTTATAAAAATAAGCGGTGATTTTGTGGCTTCTGAAGGATGTTCAAAAACTGGAACTTATACAAATACATGGACTGTAAAAGATGATTGTGGAAATACTTCTGAGACTTTCACACAAGTAATTACAATTGAAGACACAGCAAAACCAACATTCTTAGAAGTTCCGCCAACTGACATTACAGTTTCATGTGATGCGGTTCCTGCGCCTGCTGAAATGGAAGCTTCTGATAATTGCAGTGTAGATTTACCAATTGTATATTCTGAAGTTAAAAGTGATATTCAAAATGAATGTAATACAAATTATACTTTAACTCGTACATGGACAACAAGTGATTGTGCGGGTAACGAAGTTTCATATACTCAGATTATAAAAGTACAAGACACTACGGCTCCAACAGGAACTGCTCCTGCTGATGTTGCTGACTTGCAAAGTATCACTGATATTCCAGCCGGAAGTCCAAGTGATATTACAGATGCAGCAGATAATTGCAGTACAAATATAAATATTACTGTTAGTGATTCTAATAATGACGGAAGTGGTTGTGAAGGAAGTCCATACATCCTTACCAGAACTTATACGTTGACAGATTGTGCTGGTAACGAAACCAAATTGGTACAAACGTTTACTGTAGAAAATAAAGTTTCTGTTTCAGGTGTTGCTTCAAATGTAACTTGTTTGGGAGCAAATGACGGATCAATCGTAGTAACAAATAGTCCCGGATCAACCGTAGTTATTACAAATGCAAATAATGAAGTGGTTGGAAATACTGATTTACCAGCTGGAACTTACACACTTACAGCGACATCTCCTGTAAATGGAGAAGGTCAAACTTGTACTGCAACAGCTACAGTAACGATAACTGAGCCTACTTATACAATAAAAATTTCTGGACAAATTATAAATGTAGATACTAATTCGCCAATTGCAAATGTTCCAGTAACATTGATTCCGCAAGGAACTACAACTGGACCAATTTTGTTCCGCTTAACCGGAGCAGACGGAATGTACAGTTTCACCGGAATGGCTGCAGGAAGTTATTTAGTTCAGGTTCAGGATGCTAATTTAAATAGTGCTTATCAATTATATCCGGTTGATTCTAGTTTATTCTTTACTACTCTGGAAGATTGTAAATTTCAGGTACATAACTTCGAATACGGAAAATCAAACCTTCCTGTTTTAGGAGACTATGTTTGGTATGATACTAATGGAAATGGAAAACAGGATGAATGGTATGATGCCAATAATGACGGTATTGTAACCAAAAATATTCCGGACACTAATGGCGCTATTGATTACAGCCTTTGGGAATGGATCGATTTTAATGGTGACGGAAGTTATACAGGTCCACAAAATGCCGGTGAGTTAAATGCTGGCGGTTTCGGAAATGCATTAAGCTCAAATGTTATTGTTGATGGTCCAAACGGATATCACGACGAAGTAATTGTGGGAATTCAGGGTTACTGGAGAAACAGACCAGAATCTCCAAATCCTTACGGACAATACACTGTTAAACTAGTTCATGATGCAAACTTTGATACTGCTGCAGCTGCTTTAGGCGCTACAGGTTTAGTAAAAGTGATTCCAACATTAGCAAGTAAAAAAACAACAGATAAAACGGCTAAAGCACAAATGCACACCGTTTGTAAAACGACTACCGAAGGTGGATACATAGTAAATGTAACTCCTGAAGATTTGGTTCATTTGGATATTGACTTTGGTGTAAACTGTAAACAACTAAGAGACATTGTTGCTAATGATGATACTGCCGGGCCAATTGCTGGTGTTAATCATACCACAACAAATGTATTGAATGTATTGCCAAACGATACCATTGAGGGTGTGGTTGTAACTCCGTCAGATGTGATTATCACTACAGTAACGCCAAATGAGTTTTTACAATTAAATCCTGATGGTTCTGTAGATGTGTTACCAAATGCTCCAGCAGGTACATTAACAATGATATACCAAATATGTGAAGCTGATGAAACTTCAAATTGTGATACTGCAACCGTGACTATTACAATTGAAGCTCCGGTAATGACCGTAACAGCAACACCAATTTGTATTAATGATGTTCCTTATGTTGATTATGTTGTAACGCCTGGAAACTTTACTCCGGTAAATGGTGTAACAATTGCATGGGCAGACAGCAATAATAATGTTATAACCACTATGAACAATCTTCCATTAAGCGGTAGAGTATTATGGCCAGGAGCCGTAGTAGATCAGGCTGGAAATGGTGTTGACTGGCCGGGATGGTTATTCCAAAATAATCAATGGATTCAAGGTGCTGATGGTTTCGAAAAATTACGCCCTACAGCGACTTTAACTATATCTCTTAATCCATCACAAACAATTGTGGTAAACTATCCACCGGCTGATCCTTATTGTACTGCCAGACCAACATTTGCAATTATAGCAAATGATGATACTGCCGGACCAATAAGCGGTAATACAGGTGGCACAAACGTAGTGAATGTTTACACGAATGACACATTAAATGGAAACTCTGTTAATCCGGCTGATGTAACACTTACAACTGTTACACCTGACCCTAAAGGAGCATTAACATTGAATCCTGACGGCTCTGTAAATGTGGCGCCTAACACACCTAGCGGAACTTATGTATTAACGTATCAAATATGTGAAAATGCTGATTTTGGTAACTGTGATACTGCGATAATAACAATAACTGTTGTCAATACTCCGCCACCTCCACCAGTAGTAAATGCTCAGGCAGATCTTTACAGTGTTGCTTGTAATGGCTACGGAAATGTTGGAAATGTTTTAAACAATGATACAATAGATGTTGGACCTGCATTATTAAGTTTGTTAAACTTTACTTTACTACCAAGCTCTACAGGTAATCCTGGAATTACAGTTGATGCATCAGGAAATGTAAACGTTGCAACTACAACTCCTCCAGGAACATATACTTATAATTATCAAATATGTCTTAAAAATTATCCAGACGTTTGTACAACAAGATCAGTTACAATAACTGTTCAGCCAAATATTACAAACCTTGCAAGTACAGCTTGTAATGATGATTCTACGCCTATTGATTTAATGAGTCTATTACCGGAAGGTGCTCCAAGAACTGGAACCTGGGTTGATACAAATGGCAGCAATGCTTTGCAGGGAAGCATTTTTAATCCGTTTGGTCTTGCGCTTGGAAATTATGTATTCGAATATAAAATAGCTGATCAAAGCTGTCCAAGAACTGTATTACTTGCAGTTACAGTAAACGATGATTGTAAAGTATTGGCATGTGGAAATGTGGTTGTGCATAACGCATTCTCTCCTAACGGCGACGGAATAAATGATGTGTTCACAATTGAAAGTATTGATGAGATTACATGTTACCCTGAAAACTCGGTTGAAATTTATAACCGTTGGGGAATATTAGTCTTTGAAACTTCTAATTACAACAATACAACCAATGCATTCGACGGAACTTCCAGAGGAAGAACGACTGTTAATAAAGCTGACGGCCTACCATCTGGAACATATTTTTACATTATTAATTATAAATCTTTAGATGGAAATAATGTATTACAATCTAATAAAAAGGATGGTTATCTATATCTGTCAAAATAAAGATAAGAATTGTGTAATTCGTTATAATAAATTATATCACAACGAATTACACAAAAATTAATAAAGAAATACTTATTTTTGAATAAGCGAATGTATTGGCTTTTATTTTAGGAGTCCCATTAATAAAAATCAATAGTAATAATTAAAATAAATATCTACTATGAGAACAAAATTATTTTCCTTCGTCATAATGTTTGTAACGATTGCAGGTTTTGCGCAGCAAGATTCTCAATTTACGCAATACATGTACAACACAATAAATATAAATCCTGCCTATGCGGGTTCTCGTGGGGCTTTAAGTGTTTTTGGTTTATACCGCACGCAATGGGTTGGACTGGATGGTGCTCCGGAGACTAGTAGTTTTTCAGTTAATACACCAATAAATAATAGTAATGTCGGAATTGGAGCTTCGCTGGTAAATGATAAAATCGGGCCAACAAATGAGAATAATATCTCTGTTGACATTTCATATACTGTACAAACTTCTGCCGATTTCAAACTATCTTTTGGTATAAAAGGAACGGCTAATATCTTCAATCTAGACACCAGCAAACTGGATCCGGAAGACGCAGGAGATCCCCAGTTTCAGAATCTGGACAATGAATTTTCTCCAAATGTAGGAGCGGGTGTATATTGGCATTCTGACAAAGCATACATTGGGTTTTCAGTACCTAATTTTATACAAACCAATCGATATGATGATAATGATGTAGCTATCTACAAAGATAAAATCAATTATTATTTAATGGCTGGTTACGTATTTAATCTGGATAAATACGAATACGTAAAATTCAAACCCGCCGTTCTTACCAAAATGGTAGAAGGTGCACCGCTTCAGGTAGATATATCAGCCAACTTTATGTTTATCGATAAATTTATGGTGGGTGTATCTTACAGATGGAGCGCTTCGTTGAGTGCAATGGTAGGTTTTCAGATCACAGACGGACTATATTTAGGATATGGTTATGATCGTGAAACCACGAACTTAAATAATTATAATACCGGATCGCATGAGATATTCCTTCGCTATGAATTCTTAAAAAACACCGGTAAAATGACAACCCCACGTTTCTTCTAAAAAATAATGATTATGAAAAATTGTATACTTCTTTGCCTAATAATTGTAAATGTTTTTTCATTTGGCAGTTATGCACAGCAATCAAAAATAGATTCTGGCGATAAAAAGTACGAAAACTATGCCTATATCGATGCTATAAAGACTTATGAAAAAGTAGCAAATAAAGGATATAAGTCTGAGGATATGTTTAAGAAACTAGGAAACGCCTACTACTTCAACTCAGATTTTGAAGGTGCTGCAAAATGGTATGGAGAGTTATTTGCCATGAATAACGCTGTTGAACCGGAGTATTATTACAGATACGCACAATCGCTAAAGTCTACTGGGCAAATTGATAAAGCAAATAGACTGCTCGGGGAATTTAATGCCAAAAACAAAACTGACAACAGAGCCAAGTTATATGAGGCCGATGTTAATTATCTGGATCAGATTAAAGCAAATTCAGGACGTTATAACATTGAAAATGCGGGTATCAATTCTAAATATTCAGACTACGGAACTTTTGTTCACGACAACAAAATATATTTTGCTTCTGCTCGTGATACCGGTAATTTCTCAAAACGCAAACACAAATGGACAGGCGAATATTTCACTAATTTGTATATCGCAGATGTTGATTCGTCAAAAGTTAAAAAGTTTAAAACCTCACTTAATAGCAAATTTCACGAGTCGTCACCAGTTGTGACCAAAGATGGAAATACAATATATTTTACAAGAAATAATTTTGCTGACGGAAAAAAAGGAAAAGATGAAGAAAAAGCTACTTTAATTAAAATATACAAAGCAACACTTAAAGATGGAAAATGGACAAATATAGTTCCGCTTCCTTTTACCAGCGACAATTACAGCACGGCTCATCCTGCACTTAGTCCTGACGAAAAAACATTATACTTTGCATCAGATATGCCTGGAACGTTAGGACAATCTGATATCTACAAAGTTAGTGTAAACGGTACCGATAGTTACGGACCTCCGGAAAATCTAGGAAAAAGTATAAATACCGAAGGGAAAGAAACATTTCCTTATGTAACTAACGAAAAGGAAATCTATTTTGCTTCAGACGGTCATCCCGGACTTGGAGGTTTGGATGTATTTGTTGGAAACCTTGAAGATAACGGAACGGTAAGCGGCATTCAGAATCTTGGCGCTGATGTCAATTCGCCAAAAGATGATTTCGCGTATGTAATTGATCCGGCTACCCGTGTAGGTTATTTTAGTTCTAATAAAGATGGCGGTCAGGGTTCTGATGATATATATAAGTTTTTAGAAACCAGAAGACTAAAATGTATTCAGGAGTTGAACGGTGTAATTACGGATGCTAAAACAGGCGCAATTCTGCCAGGAGCGACAGTTAGTCTATACGATAATCAGGTCGTGAAAAATACCACAACTGCAGATGCAGCCGGAAACTACGTTTTACCAGTTGAATGTGGCAAGACATATAATGTGAGAGCTGAAAAAGAAGATTATGAAACTAAAGAAGTTTCAATAACAATTGGAAGAGTAACTGGAAAAACAAGCTTGCCAATTGCATTAGACAGAGGCATTTGCCGAGTAACTGTTGGGGATGATTTAGGAGTTTGTTTTGGTATAAAAATGATTTATTTCGATTTAGACAAATCGAATATCCGATCAGAAGCGGCTATTGATTTAGAAAAAATATTAGCTGTATTAAATGACCATCCGACCATGAAACTTGATATCCGTTCGCATACAGATAGTCGTGCAACATTTAAATACAACGAAGCCTTATCTGACAGAAGAGCAAAATCTACTATTCAATGGCTGATTAAAAACGGTGTAGATAAGAGCCGATTAACCGGTAAAGGTTATGGCGAAACACAATTGGTAAACAAATGTGCGGATGGCGTAGAATGTACCGAAGCTGAACATCAGGAAAACAGACGCAGTGAATTTATTATTACTGCCTTATAATTAGTTAATTGAGATTTTCATACATTTAAAAGCTGTCTTTTTAGGCAGCTTTTTTTATAAAAAAAAATCGTTGTAACTCGGTGAGTTACAACGACAACTAAAAAAAACAACCAGTTCAATATTATTAAATCTTTGCGAATATATTCGTGTAATATTTTTTACCTGTTGCAGGATCTGTCGTTACTGATATTCCAAAATGAGTATAATCGCCTTCGATATTTGCTTTGTGTCCCGGACTATCCAACCAGGCCTTTAATGCAGCCTCAGAAGTTTTATAATTATAAGCTACGTTTTCACCAACTCTTTTTGCACTAAGTACATTTTCTATGTTAGCAGAGCGTAAAACAAAATCGTTATGATCTACAACATTATTTGTAATCATATAGTTATTATGTTCCTGACATTTATACGAAATATGGTTTATTCTTTCCAGAGCTTTTAAACCAATACTTGTGCGGTAATTGTTAATTAGCTGCATCGTTTCTAATTCTGAATCATTATAAGTATAATCCGTAATTAGTTGTTCTGATGAAGCAGGATTAGTATCACTTCCTTCGGCTGTGTCGGCAGAGCATGAGTTCATTGCAATAAATATTGCAATGAACAGCATGGTGTGCATAATCTTCTTCATAATCACTGTAGTTTACGCAGTTTAAAGTAAATGTTGGGGCAAATCCTTTAAATTTTTTATATTAAATAATCGTTTGTTTTTCTCATTTCAAACGTATTCAATTTATCGGTAAACTACAAAAATAATCGATGAACTACATGTTAATTTTATTATTACAGGTGTTTTTCTTACATCTATGACGATAATCGTTCTATTTTCCATGAAAAATCAGATTGACTTTGATAACGAATCCTGTCATGCAGTCTGTTAGGTCGTCCTTGCCAAAATTCTACTTCTAACGGAGTCACTAAAAATCCTCCCCAATTTTCCGGTCTCGGAATTGGTTTTCCTTCAAATGCTGCTTCCAGTTTTTTAAGGTTTTCTTCTAAAAAAGTTCTCGACGGAATCACTTCACTCTGGTTCGAAACAATAGCGCCTAATTTACTTCCGTCCGGGCGAGAATCGAAATAGCCATCAGATATGTTATCAGAAGTTTTTTGTGCAATTCCTTTAATGATGACCTGACGTTCCATTTCCTGCCAGAAAAACGACAGACAAACATGCGGATTCGCAGCTATTGCTTTTCCTTTTTCCGAATTATAATTGGTATAAAAAATAAATCCTTCTTCAGAGAATTTCTTTAATAAAACTACTCTCGATTTCGGGAAACCATCTAATCCGATCGTCGAAACTGTCATAGCGTTTACTTCTCCGCTTCCGCCAAAATCTTCCACCTCATGAAACCATCTGTTAAAAAGATTAATCGGATCTTCCGGAATATTACTTTCCAATAACTCACTTTTCTCGTAAGATTTTCTATAATTGCTTAAATCGTTCATGATTTATTATTTTAGATTGTTGATTTTAGATTTTAGATTTAACTCATAACTTCTAATTCATAACTCAAAACTCAAAAGAAACTCCGTCATCTGCCAAAAGGACATTTGGAAAAATGGTTTCAGCTTCGCTTTTAAAAGGTTCAATACCATCGTAACGGGTTGAATAATGTCCTAAAACCAATTGTTTTGCATTTGCTTTAAGAGCAATTCTCGCTGCTTCTTTTGCTGTTGAATGCAATGTTTTTTGTGCCAAAGGCGCTTCTGATTCTAAAAAGGTAGATTCATGATACAAAACATCTACATTTTCAATAATCGGGATTATACTTTCGGTGTAAACCGTATCAGAACAAAAGGCATAACTCATTGACGGAATTGGGTCGAAAGACAATTTCTCGTTTTCAATTACAGTTCCATCATCAAGAGTGATATTTCCACCGTTTTTTATTTTTTGATAATAAGCTGTATGAATATTGTATTGTTGAACAGCATCAACATTTAGTTTTCTTTCTCTTGCTTTTTCCTGAAACAAGAATCCGTTCGTATACACGCGATGTTTTAGCGGAATCGTTTTTACAATTACTTTGCTGTCTTCAAAAATAACTTCACTTTCCGCCGACTCTAATTCATGGAAAAACAAATTATACGTTGTCCAGGAATTCGATAATCTTAGCTGTAAAGTAATGATTTCCTTCACCCCTTTCGGACCGTAAATATGTAAATCGGTCGTTCTTCCTAAAAGTGCAAAAGTCGAAATAGTCCCGATCAATCCGTACAAATGATCTCCATGCAAATGCGAAATAAAAATGTGATTAATTTTTGAGAATTTAATCTTGTTCTTACGCAATTGAACCTGCGTTCCTTCGCCGCAATCAATCAAAAACAATCTGTTTTTAATCTCTAAAACCTGCGAAGTAGGATTTGTAAACGTTCTGGGAGTTGCGGCATAACAGCCAAGGATGGTTAATTTCATTTTAGATTTTAGATTGTTGATTTTAGATTGAGGAACTTAAAATTTTTAGATTTAGTGTAAAATCTAATATCTAAAATCTGAACTCTAAAATCTAAAATCCTAAGTCTCTTTCGATTTCTTCCATTTCGATAATATCGTGTGCTTCTAAAAGAGAAGGAACAACCAATAATTTATCAGAAATAGAGTTGAAATCAAGATCCGAAACTACAATTACAAATGACTTTTTTGATTTCTTTTGTTGTTTTGAAAGTGGTAAAAAAAGTTTCAAATCGCTTTCGGCTAAATTAGCATCAGCTGACAAATCAATTATAATGTTATGCTTTTCAAAGGTTTTAAACTGTTGCGTCACTTTCTCCAAAAAAGAATTAACATCTCCTTGTGTGTCTTTAATCGTAACGGTATGTCCTTTTTGATCTACTTTCATTTTACTAAGGTACGAAGTTTTTTAAATTTGTTTCAAGTTTCAGGTTTCAAGTTTCAAGTTTGCCAAGCTGAACGTACAACAACGTGAAACTTGAAACCTGAAACAAAAAAACTAAAATTACTGTATTTTAGAGGCTAAAAGATAAATAACTGCCATTCTGATTGCTACACCATTTTCTACCTGATTCAGGATTACAGAATGATCAGAATCTGCCACTTCAGAAGTTATCTCTACTCCCCTGTTGATTGGTCCCGGGTGCATGATAACAATCTCTTTTCCGAGTGAATCTAATAATGGTTTGTCTACTCCGTATTGCTGTGCGTATTCTCTCGTTGATGGGAAGAAGTTCACGTCCATACGTTCGTTTTGTACACGAAGCATATTGGCAACGTCGCACCATTCTAAGGCTTTTCGTAAATTCGGCTCGACCGTAACTCCAAGCGATTCAATGTATCTTGGAATTAATGTTTTTGGTCCGCAAACTTTTACTTCTGCGCCTTGCATCTGCAAAGCATATATGTTTGAAAGTGCTACACGTGAGTGCAGAATATCACCTACAATAACTACTTTTTTTCCGGCTACATCGCCTAGTTTTTCTCTGATTGAATAACTGTCTAATAAAGCCTGCGTTGGATGTTCGTGTGCGCCGTCTCCTGCGTTAACGATACTGGCTTTGACATTTTTAGATAAAAAATAAGCCGCTCCGGGATTGGAGTGGCGCATTACAACCATATCTACTTTCATCGAAAGGATATTGTTTACAGTATCAATAAGTGTTTCTCCTTTTTTAACCGAAGACTGAGCTGCAGAAAAACTAATTACATCTGCCGATAATCTTTTTTGGGCTAATTCGAACGAAAGTTTCGTTCTTGTACTGTTTTCGAAGAAAATGTTAGCAATGGTAATATCTCGTAATGAAGGAACTTTTTTAATCGGTCGGTTAATGACTTCTTTAAAATGATCTGCCGTTTCAAAAATTAGGTTAATATCATTCTCATTGATGTATTTAATTCCTAATAAGTGATTTACGCTTAATTCTTTCATTGTGTTTGTTTATTTGTTTATTTGTTTAATCGTTTAACTGTTATTTTCTAAACTTTTAAATCGATTAAACAATTAACCGATTTTAACGATTAAACATTTTAATTTGTTATCAGGTAAACGGCGTCTTCGCCTTCATTTTCTTTCCAGCTTACTTTTACCTTTTCATCATTAATGGCATCTACCTGACGGCCGCGATAATCGGGCTGAATTGGCAGGTTCCGGCTAAAACGTCTGTCGATTAACACTAACAATTCGATTTCTGACGGTCGCCCGAAAGACTGAATTGCGGTTAAGGCAGAACGAATGCTTCGTCCGGTAAACAAAACGTCATCGATAAAAATGACTTTTTTGTCTTCGACTATAAAATTGATCTGAGTTTTATTGGCTTCAAGCGGTTTATCAGTACGGCGAAAGTCATCTCTAAAAAAAGTGATGTCTAAATATCCTAAAGAAATTTCCGGAGTCTGATATTCGTTTTCTAGTATTTGTTTTAAACGTTCCGCTAAAAAAACGCCTCTTGGCTGAATTCCGACTAAAATAGTATCAGAGAAATCAAGATGTTTTTCGATTAACTGACAAGCCAAACGATGGAGTATGATAGTAACTTCTTTTGAATTAAGTAATACTTTTTGGCTCATAATTAAGTGTGATGTTTGGTTGGGCAAATATACGAAATCAGAATTTATTTGTTGGGGTGTTGGGGATAGAAATATTTCTTTTGAATTTAGCAGAGGAATCTTGATTTGGAATACGTTTATTTTCAATATTACATAATGCTTTTAGAAAATAAAATCTTACTCTTTATAAGTATATTTACTTTAAAAAATATACTTTAGCAAAGTAAGCTTTTTTTTTGCAATTATAGAGAATTGTTTTAATTAACAAGATAGATATTATTTCTTAAAACTATACAATCAAGAACCATAATTAAATGTAAATCATATTAACAAACTCTATGATAGAAGATTTTAAAGAGGAACTGTTATCAAACCCAACTTCATTTATTTGTTCAAAGTGGATATTGGATAGGGTTCCATTTATTTTCAATAACGATCGTATTGCGTATATAAAATGGAAAGAAGAACTTGCGTCTAAATTAGGTATAGATAGTAAAGCTATTTCACTAACTGGCAGTTCAAGTTGTGGTTTTAGTTTAAGTCCAACAAAGTTATTCCGAAATTTTAATAAGCATTCAGACATCGATATTGCCATTATTTCTGAATTACATTTTAATATAGCTTGGAGTGAATTACGTAATTTAGGATCAAAGCAATTAAGTTTGACTTCAAAGCAAAAAAACAGTTATCACGATCATAAAACTAGATTAATTTATTGGGGAACAATTGCTACGGATCAAATTTTGGAAATTCTTCCTTTTGGAGTATCTTGGTCATTAAATTTACTGGAAATGTCTAACTTAGCTCCTGCAAATGGGAGAACGATCAACATTAGACTTTACAAAGATTACGAAGCATTAAGAGCATATCAAGTAGCTAATTTAGATAAAATTAGAATTTCACTTTTGGAAAAAATACAAACATTATGATTAATTATTTAACTACAACAATTAGAAATGTCGCTTGGTTTAAGGGTGCCCTTGATCGTGGAGAGCTTGACATGAAACCTCCTTTCCAACGAAATCCTGTATGGGTTACAAGGCAAAAAAGTTATTTAATTGATACTATATTAAACAGTTATCCGATTCCTGAAATTTATATGCAAGAAACTGTAGATGAAAGCGGGAAAGCTAAATACATAATTGTTGATGGACAACAAAGATCAAGAGCCGTTCTGGAATATTTGGAAGGGAAATTTTGCATCGACGCCAAAGAAAGCCCAGCTTTTGCAGATCTTTATTTTAACAATCTATCTGCAGAACAAAAGAAAACATTTTATCAGTATAATTTTGTTATAAGACTTTTACCTGATGTTCCTGATGTTGAATTAAGAACAATTTTTCAAAGGCTTAATAAAAACGTTGTTTCTCTAAATAAACAAGAATTACGACAAGCAACTTATTGGGGACCATTTATCAAAACTATGAATCATATTTCTGATAGAGAATATTGGACAAAAATTGGATTATATACTCCCAATGATATACGCAGAATGTTAGACGTAGAATATATAAGTGAATTAGCAATATATGCTCTTCATGGAGTTCAAAACAAGAAAGATAATCTAGATAAATATTATGAATTGTATGAAGAAGAATTTGACAGAGAAAGAGAACTTAGCGAAAGTTTCGATACTGTTGTTGGAGAAATATTAAAGATTATTCCAGAAATATCTTATACAAGATGGAGCAAAAAATCTGATTTTTACACTCTTTTTGGCGTCTTTGTAAAACACAAAAAAAATCTACCATTATCAAAAGATAAAAGAGAGCTTGCAAAAAAACAATTGTTACAATTTGCAGAAGAAATTGATTATTTTGTAAAAACAGACAAAGGCGATCATCTCGTTGCTATTGACGAAGCAACAAAAGAGTACGGAAAAGGAATTAGAGCTACAACAGATCTTGGAAGTAGAAAAGTTAGAGAAACTGGTTTAGAAACAAAACTTGAAGGAATTTGGTCATAAGCGATATAATAAAACCTACAAACTAGGACCTTTAAAATATAAAGCCACAGCATAAGGAGACAATAACCATTTTTCTTATATTTAATAAACAAAAAACCAAACATCATGAGAAAAATAATCGTCATAACCATGATTACAATCGATGGCGTAATGCAGGCGCCTGGTGGTCCTGAAGAAGATACTTCGGGCGGTTTTAAATACGGAGGATGGGTGGCGCCTTTTGGAGATGAAGAATACGGCAATGTTATGCAGGAACAAATGAAACCTGCAGATATTCTTTTGGGCAGAAAAACATTTGATATTTTTGAAGATTATTGGCCCAAACATGCAGAAGGCTGGCCGGGAATTAATGAGGTTACCAAATACGTTTTGTCCTCCACCAGAAATAACTCTGATTGGGAAAATACCGAATTCCTTTCCACTGTAGAAGACATTAAAAAACTCAAAAATTCAGAAGGCGGAGACATTAAAGTTTGGGGCAGCGCAACACTAGTTCAGCTTTTGCTGCAACATGATTTAGTTGATGAACTTGGACTTTTAATTTATCCTGTAATTTTGGGTAGAGGCAAAAAATTATTTGATGATAGTTCGACTCCGTCAGGATTTACTTTAATAGAAAGTACAGTTACGCCTAAAGGTGTTATTTCTGTGAGTTATAAACGAGATGGAGATGTTAAAACAGGGACTATTGGCGAATAAAAATAGCGACAACACTAAGTCCCAGCGGGACACTATATTTATAGGAAAATATAAACCGGATTTATAAAAACCCCATCGGGGTGATATTTTTGGTATTTGATAAAAGACTGCATATCGCTCCTCCGGAGCTTTGTTTTTGACAGAATAAATTAGCTACAAATATTTTGCTCCTCCGGAGCTTTAAAATATAAATACCTTAAATTACTAACTTACTTAAAAAAAACACCAATCTCTAAATCATAGAACTTTTCAACCAAATTATGTAAGACGCTTTTTTGCTGATTGAAGTAATTTTATTCTACGCTAATTAGAATACTAGATTCTTTTTAAATCATTTAAAACAGCAAAATCATGCAAAAGAACATTACACGTTTGTTAATGGTATTCGTAATACTATTTTCATTTACCAGCTGCGAAGTTATTGGAGACATTTTTAAAGCCGGAATGGGATTCGGGATATTTATTGTAGTGTTTATTATTGCAATAATTATTTTCATTTTCGCTAAGCTTTTCGGCAGAAAATAAAACATAAAAAAATCCCAAATTTCACTTTTAATTGGAATTTGGGATTTTTAATATTGTAATTTATATACTAAAGATTGTACATTTTCTTTCTTTGTTCCTGAATTTTTTCATCATCAAGATATTCATCAAACGTCATGTAACGATCGATAACTCCATTTGGCGTTAACTCCACTACTCTATTACCAACAGTTTGGGCAAACTCGTGATCATGCGTTGTAAAAATCACAGAACCTTTAAAGTTTTTAAGAGAGTTGTTGAAAGCTGTAATCGACTCCAAATCCAGGTGATTCGTTGGCTCATCAAGCATCAAAATATTAGCGCGTTCCATCATCATTCTTGACAACATACAACGTACTTTTTCTCCCCCTGATAATACACGGCTTGTTTTTAAAGCTTCTTCTCCAGAGAAAATCATTTTCCCCAAGAAACCTCTAATGAAAACCTCATCACGCTCTTCTTCTGTTTTTGCGTATTGACGTAACCAGTCTACCAATGTTAAATCATTTTCAAAGAAAGAGTGGTTTTCTGCCGGTAAATACGCTTGGTTTGTTGTAATTCCCCAATCGAAAGTTCCAGAATCTGCTTTTTGATTGTTGTTCAAAATTTCGTAGAAAGCTGTTGTAGCACGAGAATCTTTAGAGAAAAGAACGATTTTATCGCCTTTTGCCATATTCAAATCAACATCTTTAAACAAAACATCACCATCGATTGAAGCTGCTAAACCTTCAACATTCAAAATCTGATCTCCTGCTTCACGATCCTGATCAAAAATAATCGCAGGATAACGACGGCTGGAAGGTTTGATTTCAGAAATATTCAATTTAGAAATCATTTTTTTACGAGATGTTGCTTGTTTAGACTTCGCAACGTTCGCACTAAAACGACGAATAAATTCTTCAAGCTCTTGTTTCTTCTCTTCTGCTTTTTTGTTTTGCTGTGCACGTTGTTTCGCCGCTAATTGACTAGACTCGTACCAGAAAGTATAGTTTCCTGAGTAATGATTGATTTTTCCAAAATCGATATCAGAAATATGTGTACAAACCGCATCTAAAAAGTGACGGTCGTGAGATACTACGATTACAGTATTTTCATAATTTGCCAGGAAGTTTTCTAACCAGGCAATTGTCTCGAAATCCAAGTCGTTGGTCGGCTCATCCATAATAAGCAAATCCGGGTTTCCAAAAAGTGCCTGTGCCAAAAGCACACGAACTTTAATTTTCCCCTCTAAATCGCCCATTAAAGTATAATGATGCTCTTCGTTGATTCCTAAGTTCGATAACATCGCAGCAGCGTCAGAATCAGCATTCCAACCGTTCATTTCTTCGAACTGAACCTGAAGCTCTCCAATTCTGTCCGCGTTTTTATCGTTGTAATCTAAGTAAAGTTCATCCATTTCTTTTTTAACAGCGTACAATACTTTATTCCCCATCAAAACGGTTTCCAAAACAGTATGCTCATCGAACATGTTGTGATTTTGGTTCAAAACCGACATACGTTTTCCCGGTTCTAAATGAATGTGGCCAGAAGTTGGGTCGATATCGCCCGAAATGATTTTAAGAAAAGTAGATTTTCCAGCACCATTGGCTCCAATAACGCCGTAAATATTTCCGTGTGTGAATGTGGTATTTACTTCGTCAAACAAAATTCGTTTGCCAAATTGAACTGATAAATTATTGACTGTTAACATGAATGTCTTTTTAATTAATTTGGTGCAAAAGTACGGAAAAAGGTTCTAAGTTGCAAAGGTGCTAATGTGCTAAGTTTTTTTATTCTGCGCTTATATTTTTCCACCATATAAGTGATGTAAGTTCATTTAAACTAAGCTTGTAATTGCAGTACGACTTTAGTACATATAAACTTTATATATATTTAAGCTAGACTTACATTTCTTATAATACTTATATGGTTAAAAAAACTACAGTTTACTTTCTTTTGCCAGCGCCACTTCAAGACTTTCAAAATTGGGCAAAACTTTCGCAATCAAACCTTCTTTGTTTAGAATGAAATGTGTTGGGAAAGCATTTAAATCCAGTGTTTCATTCATATAAATTTTCATGTCTGGAATTACGGAATATAACAATGGTTTTCTCGCTAAAAAAACCTTCAATTGTTCTGCAGAATCTTCAGCTAAACTTACAAAGAGAATGTCTTTTCTGTCTTTATATTCTTCCACTAAACGATTTACCTGCGGGAATTCTTTTATACACGGCGTGCAGTGAATGTACCAGCATTTAATCACAATAATTTTTCCTTTCATGGTTTCGTTTGAAACTTCATTTCCGTCCAAATCTTTAAATGAAAATTTCGGAAAAGCTGTGCCTTCCTTTTTATAGTTTTTTAGTGCATCAAAACCTATTTGATTGATGGTTGCCTTTATACTTGAATCGGAATCTTTTTGAATCGCAAACAATTTGTAATAATAAATTGAATCATCTGATTTTAATCGCAACGGAATAAAATTCCCGTTTGTCAATTGCTCTAAAAATGATTCTTTTGAGATTTCTTTTGATAAAACATCCAAAGCAATAAAATCTCTCGAAAGCATTATTTTTTCACTTTGATATACTGACCACTCACTAAAATTTCTCTGAATTTGAAAGGGATCAACTTCTGGTTTTCCGAATTTGGTTTGACCAAAAGTTGACGTAAAAATTAAAAATGTTATAATAAAGATGATTGACTTTTTCATGAAGTTTAAAGCGATAATTGGAAATCAAAATTAGTCAAAAATTAATTTTAAAAATTCTTTTAATTTTACTTATATTCGCAAAAAAATTCTGACTAAAATGATATTCCCTTTTCAATTTGAAATCTTTGGAAAAACTTTTTACTGGCATTTCATATTTGAAACTTTAGCTTTTTTTATTGGGATAAGAGTTTATTACTTTCGAAGAAAAAGGGTTCAGGATCCAATATCGGATACTAATCGTTTAATCATTATGATTGGAGCAATGATTGGAGCTTTAATAGGATCAAGATTTATTGCTTTATTAGAAACTCCATCAGCAATTACGCATCAGACTTTTTTAACCTTATATCAAAACAAAACAGTTGCCGGAGGATTCTTGGGAGGATTATTTGGTGTTGAACTTATTAAAAAAGTTATTGGAGTAAAAATAGCTTCGGGAGATTTATATGTAATTCCACTTATTACAGCTTTGTTTATTGGCAGAATCGGTTGTTTTTCGATGGGAATTGCCGAGCCAACTTATGGTATTGAAACTACTTTTTTTACCGGAATGAATTTAGGCGACGGCCTGAAAAGACATCCTGTTTCTTTGTATGAAATGCTATTTATGATTTTACTTTTTGTTTTATTTCAAAGTATAAAAAACAAAAGTTTAATTAATGGAGATCGATTTAAACTCTTTATGGTTTTATATTTTTTATTTCGATTTTTAGTAGAATTTCTAAAACCGTACCAACCCATATTTCTTAATTTAAGCAGTATACAATGGAGTTCAATTTTAATTTTTATTTATTATTGGAAGTTCCTCCGCAGAATATTTAGCTGTAAAAACATATAAAATCTTATTTTCACTTTAAAAATATCATAATGAAAACTCGTGATTACATATTTTACGATTACACCAAAAGTTTATGCCATCATTGTTTGGCTCTTGTAGACACAAAAATAGTCTTTCAGGATGATAAGGTCTGGATGCTGAAACATTGCAAAACGCATGGTGAAATGAAATCGATGATTGCAGATGATGTCAATTATTACAAGCAGTTACGAAATTATAATAAGCAATCTGAAATGCCTTTAAAATTCAACACAAAAGTGCATTATGGTTGTCCTTACGATTGCGGATTATGCACAGATCATGAACAGCATTCGTGCTTGACGATTGTAGAAGTAACAGATCGATGCAATTTAGCCTGCCCAACTTGTTATGCCAATTCAGCTCCAAATTATGGCAGGCATCGCACATTGGAAGAGATTGAAAATATGTTTGACACCGTTGTTGCTAATGAAGGAGAGCCTGATGTTGTTCAGATTTCGGGATGAGAACCAACTGTGCATCCTGAGTTTTTCAAAATACTAGATATTGCCAAAAGCAAACCAATCAAGCATTTGATGCTCAATACAAACGGTATCAGAATTGCAAAAGACATCAAATTTGTGGAGACTCTTGCTACGTATATGCCTGATTTTGAAATTTATTTGCAATTCGACAGTTTTAGACCTGAAGTATTGGAAAAATTGCGTGGCGAAGATTTAACGGAAGTACGCAAAAAAGCGATCGAACATTTGAATCAATTTAATATTTCGACAACCTTGGTTATCACACTTCAAAAAGGAGAAAATGACGATGAAATTGGTAAAATAATAGAGTATGCTTTACAGCAAAAATGCGTTCGTGGTGTAACTTTTCAGCCAACACAAGTAGCCGGTAGAAATGATAATTACGATGATTTTTCAGGAAGAATAACGCTTACGGAAGTACGCAGAAAAATTTACGAGCAATATCCACTTTTCACACCACAGGATTTAATTCCTGTACCATGTAATCCAGATGCATTATGTATGGCTTATGCACTGAAAATTGACGGCGAAGTTTTTCCAATGACCCATTTGATTAATCCGGAAGATCTATTAAATAACTCGAAAAACACGATCGTCTTTGAACATGATGAGAAACTAAAAACACATATGCTTAATTTATTCAGTACCGGTATTTCTGTAGATTGTGCTGAAGATGAATTTAGCGAATTAATGTGCTGTTTGCCAAGAGTTCAGTCGGACACCTTAAATTACAATAACCTGTTCCGAATTTTGATTATGAATTTTATGGATGCACACGATTTTGATGTTAGAGCGGTTAAAAAATCCTGCGTTCATATTGTAAGCGATAAGATGAAAATTATTCCTTTTGAGACGATGAATCTTTTCTACCGCGATAATAAAATCGATCAGATACGACAAAAACTAAATGTTTAATTTTTAAAATAAATTTAAGAGATGGAACTTCTTATATTATTGGGATTTATTTTGTTTGTAATGTTTCTAATTGGCTTTTTTGGTTTAATTTTTAGCAAAGAAAACAAAAAGACTTTTTTAACACTTTTATTGATTCCTATAATTGTTGTTGTTATAGGATTTGGAACATGTGTAGCTATTTTAAGTAATTCATAATTCGAAAAAATTCATAAAAAAATGGAAGATTTTTTAGTTGTAATTGGAGGTTTAGCAGCTTTTATAAGTGTTATCGCTTTTTTAGTTGGAGTATTACGTTTAATATTTATATCTGATGATAAAAAAACTTCATTGAAAATTATCCTCTTTTCAATAATAGCTTTTGTAATTGGATTTGGAACATGTGCCGCAAATTTTTCATTGGGCAATATGCACTAAATAAAAAACCTGGCAATAAAATTACCAGGTTCATAATGCTCTCCTTTTGATGAAAACCAAATAACAAATCATCTCAATTCGATACATTTATTTCGAAATAAAAATTCAGATTAAAAAATAAATAACCAAACTCAATTTTAACCGTCCCAATATTCTATTTCTAATTTTTATTGCTTCTTTAATTTGAAAACTTGAAACTTTACTATAATTACCTCTACCGGAAAATATCTGGTAGAGATAATTAAACTTCAAATAATGGTAACTTCAACATACTAAACACTAATTCAAATTAAATTCAATTATATTAATTTTTTTAAGCCAGCATAAACTGCGAGTTCAACATCTGCGTGGTCTTTTGTATTGCATTCTTCGATTAATTTCCTCAAATCATCAGCTTTTAAAGTCGATTTATTGTTTAGAGCCAAAAGTATTTGTTCTGATGCATCACTTAATTTTTTTGCCAAAGGAAGAACTGGCTGAACCAATGGAGCACTTGCGCTTAATTCATTCAATCCTCTATTTACGGCAATCCATTTATTTAGAAATGACTCTACTTTAGCTTTATTTTCCGGCGATTTATTACTGATATATTGATTCACCGCATCATTAAAAACTAAAGCATCTTTAGCATCGGCAGTACAAGCGTCTGCGAAAAGCGTTAACGGAGAATACATTTGGTATTCAGTTCCGCCACTATTTCGCGTATATCCTTTTAAAGGCTCACAAACATTCGAAAATTCGTTTAATGATTTGATGTTTTGATTGTTGGCAATGTTTCTTAAAATGACCGCTCTGTTGCGAATGTGTGTCAATCCAAGTTCTTCTAATCTAAATGAAACAACATCCAAGCGCTTGCGCATGCTTGCCACATCCGTAATATCTTCTGCTGACCAAAGTCTCTCAGCAATTGCAGCAGTTCTTGGCCAAACTCTCGAATCTATTGTTGTTGACGACACGAGTTCTGTCCACATTGTTGCTTCTCCACCCAAAATTCTTGCTTTTTCTTCAGTTGATAAATTCACGCCTTTTGGCATTGGATCATTCAAATAATGACTTTCAACCGGATACATCAAATCGAGATAATATCCGTTTGATAAAACTGTCTTATATCCTTTTTTTACAGCATCTACCAATGATTGACCGGCAGCCATTCCTTCATTGGCGCCTCTCCAAGAATGAATAATCGCTTCTTTAGACATGTTTTTTGTGAGGATTTCTTCCCATCCCATCAATTGTTTACCGTGTTTCTTTAACATCGGAACTAATTGCATGGTAAAATACGTCTGCAATTCGTGGTTGGTAGCCAAATTGTTTTTCTTTTTAAACTCCTGAATTTTAGGATTTGCATCCCAGTCCTTCCCTTCATTTTCATCTCCTCCAATATGGAAATAAGCACCCGAAAATAATGGGCAAACCTCATCAAATATTTCACTTAATATTTGGTATGTTTTAGGATTTGAAGGATCTAATGTTGGCGAAAAAATACCTGCATTTCTTTCAACTCCGTAGGTTGCAATTGCGGTTCCCTGAATATTTTTTTCTGAAATTCCGCCGTTCAATGTAATCACTTTACTTCCAATTTCTGGGAAAGCCGTCAGTATTGCAGATCCGTGCCCGGGAACATCTATTTCCGGAACTACCAAAATACCGCGCTCATCAGCATATTTTACGATATTTTTGATTTCTTCCTGTGTATAATATTGCCCATCCGAAGCTAATTCGATTAGCTTTTTATTCTTTTTCATTTCGATTCTCCAACCCTGATCATCAACTAAATGCCAGTGAAAGACATTCATTTTCATCGCAGCTAATCCGTCAATATTTCTTTTGATTACATCAATAGGCTGAAAATGTCTTGAAGCGTCAATCATTAAGCCTCTCCATGTAAATCTCGGAAAATCTGAAATTTGTGAGTTCGGAAAATAAAATGATGTGTTGTTGTTTTGCAACAGCTGCAATAAGGTTTCAAGACCATGTAAAGCACCTAAATCGCTGGTTGCGTTTATTGTAATTTTGTTTTGTTTGATATCTAAATGGTAACTTTCATCCTCATACAAACCAATTTTTCCTCCAGTAGTACAATTTATCTGAAGTTCAGCATTAGGAACTTCATTTAACTTTGTAATAAAACCCTGCTCGAAAAAAATACCGGCTCTACCATCTAATCGTCGTAAAAAACGCGTAACACCTCCAAAAATTCTTGGATTAGGATTCCCGGTAATGTTTACTTTAAAATTTTTAGTTAAAGTAAAATTCCCGTCATTTAAAACAACACTTTGAGGCCAGGGCATAAGATTTAGCTGCTCTTTCTGAATTTGAGCAGTAGACGTTAAACCCGCTAATAGTAGGACTAGTAAATATTTCATTCTATTGTGTTTAATAAAGATGTTACACTAAGATAACATTAATAAATTGATAAAGGCAAAACTCAGAGTGACTTCTATTGACCCCCACAAATCGCTATAAAATCAAACTGAATTGCAACTTGGTTCTGTTACGAACCTTAAACTAAATTTTAGTAATCAAAACGTTTAAAAGCTTCAATCGCTTCATATTCAGCCAATCCTAATTCATCATATAAAATGGCTGTATTTTTATTACGGTCTTCGGCTCTCACCCAAAACTCTCTCGAATCATTTCCTTGAAACATCACTCTGTCTTTTTGAGATTGATGGTATAAAATCGCATGGCGTTTAAGCAATACTTCAGATGGAGAAAGCGGAACGGCCATATCAATTTCGTGAATATCCCATTCGTGCCAAGCTCCTCTGTACAGCCATAACCAACAATCATCCATGTATTTTTCCGGTTTTAATTCCTTCATCGCAGCAAATACGGCATTTAAGCAAACTTCATGAGTTCCGTGCGGATCAGCAAGATCTCCGGCAGCAAATACCTGATGCGGTTTTATTTTGGCAATAATATCTTTTACGATTGCAATATCTTCCGGACCTAACGGATTTTTCTTAACCTGTCCCGTTTCATAAAAAGGAAGATCTAAGAAATGTGTGTTTTCATCTTTTAGTCCGATGTACCTTGTTGCTGCGTAAGATTCTCTTCTTCTGATAAGTCCTTTTAATTTTCGAACTTCCAAAGAATCAATTTGATTTTCTGATTTATTATTCAAAAATTCAATTACAGATTTGAAATTGATTTTTGTGTTTTCATCCGTTACAAAATCACTACAAACTTCTGCAAATTTCAATGCTTCATCGTCTGTAACAGCTATATTTCCAGAGGTTTGATATACTACGTGTACATCGTGGCCTTGTTTTATCAATTTTGAAAAAGTTCCTCCCATAGAAATCACATCATCATCAGGATGCGGACTAAAAAGAATCACTCGTTTTTTTGCAGGATTTGCTCTTTCCGGGCGATGAGAATCGTCGGTATTTGGCTTTCCGCCTGGCCACCCTGTAATGGTGTGCTGCAACACATTAAACATATTGATGTTCAAATCGTAAGCAGAACCTTCTTGCGCCAAAAGATCAGACATTCCGTTATTATTATAATCACGGTCTGTTAATTTTAAAATAGATTGTTTTGTTTTTTGGCATAACCAAACAATCGCTTTGCTTTTTAATTCTTGTGTCCAGATGCATTCACCAACTAACCAAGGTGTTTTGAAACGTGTTAATTCTGAAGCTGCAGACTGATCCAAAACGAAAGTTGCGTTTGGATGATTTTGTAAAAAGGTTGCAGGAACTTCTGAAGTGATATCACCCTGAACTGTTCTTTTGATGATATCGGCTTTGTTTTGTCCCCAAGCCATTAATACGATTCTTTTAGATCTCATAATGGTAGAAACCCCCATTGTAATAGCTCTTTTCGGAACATTATCAATACCATTAAAGTCAGATGAAGCATCTACTCTTGTAATATGATCTAAAGTAATAATTCTGGTACCAGAGTTGATGTGCGATCCCGGTTCATTGAAACCTACGTGACCTGTACGACCAATACCTAATAATTGAAAATCAAGACCTCCTGCGTTTTTGATATTCATTTCATAATCGATACAGTATTGATTTAATTCATCAATCGCTACAGTACCATCAGGAATATTTACATTTTCAGGCTTGATATCAATATGATTAAAAAGATGCTGATGCATGAAATAATGATAGCTCTGATTGTTTTCCTTTGTCATCGGATAATATTCATCCAGATTAAAAGTGATTACATTGCTAAAACTTAGGCCTTCTTCTTTGTGCATTCTCACTAATTCCTCATAAACTTTTATAGGAGAAGAACCTGTTGCCAAACCTAGTACACAAGATTTATTTTTTTCTTGTTTAGATCTAATTAACTGAGCGATTTCCTGCGCTACAATTACTGAAGCTTCTGCAGAACTTTTGAAGATTTCATTATGGATTTTTTCAAATCTTGTCTCTTCAAATTTTCCTGCACTTTTATAGCTGATATCAGGTTTTATTTCTAAAGCACTTTTCATTTTTTTCTTTTTTGGAAATTATTAAGTTGGTTTTAAAATGGTATAAGCAATTTGCATCGCTTATACCATCTACTAACCCAACTAAAATTCTATTTAATCTTTATTTTCTTAGAAGTTTGCTTTGTTAACATCCCACCAAACTCTGGTTCCTCCATTATCAGGACCGCCAAGTTTTGAAACTCCAGTAGCAACACCGCCAGCATTAGCGGCTTTCTCAGATGTAACATAATTAATTCTTCTTACACCAAATTCAGTAGTAATTGTTCCTCCACTATAGTTTTTAAGTACAGGAAATAATTTAGGATATCCAGTTCTTCTATAATCAGACCATGCTTCTTGTCCTTCAGGAAAGCCGGCAATCCATTTTTGAGTAATAATTTTCTGCAATTTAACTTCATTGGTAGCAGCTGCATCCCAAGCAACGGTTACATTATTTACAGCTGTTGCATTGTTTACAGGGAAATTTGGATCTTTATAGTCAATAGGTTTTTTTGTATTATCAGCAATATAAGCGGCTGCACCTGAGGCGCCTCTTTGCTCAAATGAAACGGCAATACCTGATTCATACAATGCTTTAGCATCACCACCCATATTCCAACCTCTTAAAGCACCTTCAGCTCTTAAGAAATAAGCTTCAGCAGTAGTCATTAAGACAGTTTCTTTAGATCTTACAACCGCACCAATTCCAGAAAAATCCTGATGGTCTCCTTTACCAGAAATTTCAATACCAGTACGAACTCCTTTATATTCATTAGGAAACTGTGTAGAAGTATCAAAATAAGTGGCAATTCTAGGATCTTCGTATCCTTTTAAGATAGATTCCATATCAGCAGACATACGAATATCTAACCATGAACCACTAATTGTTGCAATTGGATTAGTATATACAGGAGATACAATTTTAAATAAATCAGCATTTGTAGTAAATACACCAAATTTTTGTGCTACTGCCTTTTCAGCTTGTGTTTTAGCTAGGGCAGGATCAATTTTAACAATACGCATTGCTAATCTTAAACGTAAAGTATTTGCAAATTTAACCCAAGCTTTATAATCTCCTTTGTACCCAGATAAATCTGTTGAAGTAAAAACACTTGCTTCACCTGAATCTACTCTTTTTGTCAATTCAGCAACAGCAAAATCTAATTCACTGAACATTTGCGTATAGATTTCTTGCTGTGAGTCATAAGCAATAGTAGTTTCCGGCGAACCAAATTTAGAATAAATAATTGGCCCCCATGTATCAGTTACCCTATGCATTCCTTCTACTTTTAATATCAATGACAAAGCATAGAACTGATCATATTTGCCTTTAGATTTATTTGCGATATCGAAGGCATTAAACATCACATTTGAATAAGCATAATCCCAACCATAAACATTCCAGTTATCAACTAATGCATAAGTAGTATTATTTATACCTCCGGCAAAACCAGTTGGAGTAGCCATGTAACCTGACCAAATATCACCACTTAACCCTTGTTGCAATTGGTAAACCCATTCTGGGGTTAATACTTGAATATTATTAAACATTGGTGCGAATCCACCTTTAATATGATTAAAATCCTGCTCCAATAATTCTGGTGTAATACCGTTCGGGTTGGTATTTATTTCATCAAAATTACTTGTACAGCTTACGGCCGCTAATAACGACATACAAAAAGCCGCTTTTGTTATTTTATTTAGTTTCATGATTTTTAGTATTAGAAAGTTACATTTAAATTAAGACCGATACTTCTGGTAGATGGTAAACCATAAATATCTACGCCTTGTAAACCTTGACCAGTACTTAATGCAATATTTGGATCAAATGGAGCGTCTTTGTAAATAAAGAATAAGTTTCTAGCAATTAGCGAAACGCTAGCTGTATTGATGAAAGGTATTGTTTTAGGATTAAAATTATATCCTATAGAAACTTCTCTAACACTTACATTTGTTGCAGAATAAACGTATTCTCCTGTGATTCCAGCTCTTCCACCAACTTGAGTATAATAAGATTTTGCATCCATAGTTGTAACTGGTGTTCCATCACTTGCTCTAACGGCATTAATAGCTACACCACCAGCATTTCTAGCATCACCAGTAGCTTTAGAAACTCCAAAAGAGTCATTTTGAGCTTCTGTTAAACTCATTACATCACCGCCAAAACGACCGTCAAGTAATACTGTTGCAAAGAAAGAACCTAGTTTAAATGTGTTAGAAAAACCTAACATAAAATCTGGATTTGAATTTCCAATTTCTTCAAAATCAGTTCTTTGAATTGTTCCATCATCATTCAGTAAAATGCGTCCTTGTTCATCTTTTTTAAAGTTTATTCCTTCAATAACTCCATAAGGTCTTCCTTCAATCAAAGCATATCTGTAGCCATTTACTCCAGCTTCAGTCAAATTAACCCTATTTCCAATGTTACTTGGAAGTTCTTTTACTTTATTTTTATTTTGTGAGAAGTTAACAGATGAGTCCCATGAGAATTTATCTCCTCTTATAATACCAGCATTTAACACTACCTCGATACCTTTATTTTCAATACTTCCAGCATTAAATCCATAGTATTTCACTCCTTCTGCATTTCCAACTGGTGCGATAACTTGTAAGTATTGATTTTTTGTTTCTGAATTATAGTATGAAATTTCAAAACCAAGTCTGTTATTAAACATTCTCCATTCTGTACCAAATTCAAATTCAGATTTTAATTCTGGTTTTAAAGTAGTTCCCGTTTTTGGTCCCGCATTTGGTTTAGGATCTGTAACGCCAGGAGCATAGCTGTACGTTGGATTTGTGATAAAAGGATAAATATCATTACCTACTTCTGCATAAGTTCCACGTACTTTACCAAAATTAATCCATTCCGGTAACGTTGTCATTTCACTTATAAGAGCAGTTACTCCGACAGATGGATAGAAATATGAATCTGAAACTGTAGATGACCAGTCATTACGTCCAGCCAAATCTAAGAACAACATATCTTTGTAACCAAATGTTGTAGCTGCAAATACAGATTGAACTTCTCTTCTTGAATCTAATGTTTGATAATTTCCTGAATTATTTACAAAGTTAGCTAATGTAAACCAGTTAGCATAAGTTAAACCTGAACTAATACCTGAATCCAAAATTGTTTTTTGATTGGTTAAAGTATTTGTAACACTTGTTCCAATGTTTGCAGTGAAATTAAAATTATCTCCAATTTTTGTGTTGATTGTGGCAATTAAGTCAGCATAACGTTGTGTACTTAACGAATTCTCACTTATATATCTACCATTAATATTTGAAAGAGTTCCCTGAGTTGTAGCATATATTTTTTTATCATATAAACTTGTAATTCTGTTATAACTATATCTAGATGCAATAGTTAACCAATTATTTGCTTTGTATGATAAAGATAATGCTCCATTAAAAAAGTCATTTTTATCTTCAGACTTATTTCTGTTAATTGCCCAATATGGATTTTGCATAATATCTCTATTTGTCATCCAGTTTTGTGCCATTAAATTTCTTGTTGGATCAAAAACTTCAAAGGTATCTTTGTAAGCATTAAAATCATTTCCTCTTGGCATTAAATAAACACCAGTAAGAGGATTAAAATAAAATCCGTTTACCGGTTTATTATTAATTGTTTGAGATGTATAATTTGCATTTGCTGCAAAAGTTAATTTGTTGTCAAAAAATTTAGCCGTTTGACGAACTCCAAAGTTATTTTTCTTTAAGCTATTACCTGGAATAATACCACTCGCAGAAGTATTAGCATAAGAAAATGCTGTTGAAGAATTTTCAGATCCTAAAGAATATCCAACTGAAGTAATTTGAGTTGTACCTGTAGTAAAGAAATCCTCTACATGATCTGGTGATTTTTGTTTAGCTCCCCAAGATTCATCAGCGCCCGGAGCAGCAATATAATCCGTTTGAAATTTAGGCAGGTAAGCAGCAGTTTCAAAAGTAGTTACAGATGATGCGGCGATGTTTGCTTTTCCTTCCTTAGCTTTTTTAGAAGATAATAAAATTACACCATTAGCACCTTGAGAACCATATAATACTGAAGCGGCAGCACCTTTAAGAACTGTCATTCCTTCATAATCATCAGGATTTACTAAAGATATTACGTCGCCCCCATCACGGTTACCTCCTGATAAACTTCCAAATGTATCATTAGGTTGACCTGAACCTGAATTTAACATCGGAATTCCATCAATAACATATAAAGGCTGGCTATTAGAAACAGACGAGTTACCACGAATAAGAACTTTTGTTGATCCACCTGTTCCACCCGAACTTTTTGTTACTGCAACACCGGCAATTTTACCGGCAATTGTATTGATAACGTTAGCATCCTTTACACGAGTCAACTCCTCACCTTTAAGCTCTTGAGCTGCATAAGTTAAAGATTTTCTAGTCTTCTTAATACCTAATGAAGTTACAACAACTTCACTTAATGCATTAGTTGATGCAGTATTCATTTTTACATTAATTGTAGCAGCATCTCCTACAACTATACTTTGCGTTTCAAGACCAACATAGCTAAAAACTAAAGTTTGCCCTTTTTGCGCTTCAATTGAGTACAAACCGTCAAAATCAGTAGTAGTACCTTTTTGACTTCCTTGTACTGCAACAGATGCCCCTGGTAACGGCATCCCTTCAGAATCAGTAATCACACCTTTGACACTTTTTACCTGAGCAAGCGAAACTTGCGCTGTAAAAACAATCATAAAGATTAAGAAAATTTTTTTCATGTTTATTTATTTTGTTAGTTATGATGTAAATTTATTCTTAACGTATTGTTAAAAAAAATAAATTATACGAACAGCAATAAATTTTAAACCAACGACATAAAACAATCAATAATACGTTTTTCGAAATCGTTTTCTTATAAAAATATTTACCAATTTTAGGTTTTTATTGATTTTTTCTTCAAAAGAATTGCGTTTTACCAACTAATTGTTTAAAGTTGCAGAATAATACGGTACTTTACCAAACATCTCTAATCCCCTATAAATTAAGTTGAACGAAATTCGAAAACTAAACTTTGACATAAAACTTCAAAATCATATTTGGTTTTGGGGGACTTATTTTACTTTGAATTTTTTAAGATGGGGCGCTTACTTTAATGATTACCCGTATTCATTCAAATCGAATTTAATAGAGTTTTCATTACACATTCCTCTCGTTTATTTTAATCTTTTCGTTTTAGTTCCTCGTTATGTTCTGAAACAGAAATACATAAATTACACATTCTCTCTTTTAGCGAGTCTATTTGCTATTTATTTACTCAAAACAGCACTTACCTATTATATAATATCTGAAAATATATGGCCCGAAGCCAACCGGGAATATCACCCCTTCGAGATCAATCATATTGTGGCCGTTTGTATTGGCGAATTATATGTTCTTGCAATGGCCTCGTCAGTTTATTTAACTCTTACATGGTTACGCGAGCGCGAAAGAAACAGGTCACTAAGAGAAAATCAGTTTAAAATCAAATTGAAATATCTCGAAAATCAGATTCAGCCACATTTTTTCTTTAATACCTTAAATAATTTGTATGCGCTGTCATTAGAATCTTCAGACAAGGTTCCGAATGTCATCATCAAATTATCTGATTTAATGGAATATGTACTGTATGATGTAAAAGGAACCAAATTTGTGCCCTTAATAAAAGAAATCAATTATATTCAAAATTATATCGAAATTGAGAAACTTCGTTTTGAAAATGTAGAAGTAACTATTAATCTTGAATCTGATATTGAAGATATTGATGTGCCTCCTTTAATATTTATCTCATTAGTCGAAAATGCCTTTAAACACGGATCTTTAAACAATCGAAACTTAAAAATTAAGATCAATTGTAAAGTTGTCGACAATAAATTGTTAGATTTTGAAATCATAAATAATTTTGTAATTTCACAAAATCTTAACTCAAAAGGAGGAATTGGCCTGACTAATACCAAGAAGAGACTAAAGTTAATTTACAAAAACAATTTTAGTTTAAAACAAACAACAAAACTAAATTACTATATAATCCGTCTGCAAATACCTATTCACGATGAAGATTAAATGCGTGTTGATTGATGATGAACCACTAGCTATCAAAGTTCTGCAAAATTACTTTACTAATTTTCCTGATTTTGAAGTTATTGCAACCTTCAATAATTCTCTTGAAGCACTTGATTTCATAAACAGCACACCAGTCGACGCCGTATTTCTAGATATTAATATGCCTATGATGACGGGGTTTGAACTTATTAGTTTAATCGAAAATAAAACCAAAGTAATCATAACAACGGCATTTAGGGAATTCGCTGCCGAAAGCTACGATCTGGATGTTTTAGATTATTTAGTAAAACCTATTCCGCTGCCGAGATTTATAAAATGCATCAATAAAATATCGACCGAATTCAATTTAAAAAATAATATCAAGGTAGAAACTGTAAAAAGTGATGCTCATATTTTCATCAAAGTTGATAAAAAAATGATGAAAATTAATATTGATGAAATTCTATTCATTGAAGGAATGAAAGAATATATTAAAGTGGTAACTCCGGACAAAACCTACATTACTCATAAATCTTTGACTTCATTATCTGAAGAATTACCTGCAGAACGCTTTCTTCGCATACATAAATCCTATGTTATTGCACTTAATAAGGTAAAATCTATTGAAGGAAACAGAGTTCAGATCCAATCCTACACCATTCCTATTGGCAGAAACTATAGTAAAGATGTAAAAAGCAAAATTCTGGCATAAACTCCAAATTATCATTTCGTTTTCTAACTCAATATAAATTAACACATTGTTGAAAAAATAGTGCTGTTGGTTTAAATTTAACATTATTTGTACCTTTTTATTTTTTTTTGATAATTGTAACAAATATATTTACGGTCTTCAAAAAACAATAAATTAAAAAATTAACCTTATCACATTATGAGTTCAGAAAATGTACAAACCAAATGGGGACAGTTTATCCCATTAGTTATCGTATTCTTCTTTTGGGGCTTTGTTGCTGCCAGTAACGACATTCTAATTCCTGTTTTCAAAACAGCATTTAGTTTATCTCAAGGAGAAAGTCAATTAGTATCACTTGCTTTTTATA
Organism: Flavobacterium aquidurense; assembly: GCF_031458035.1. Lineage (GTDB taxonomy): Bacteria > Bacteroidota > Bacteroidia > Flavobacteriales > Flavobacteriaceae > Flavobacterium > Flavobacterium aquidurense_C. The sequence continues at coordinate 152,693 of NZ_JAVDXR010000009.1, read as the reverse complement.
TAGCATATACAGTAGGATCGCTAATTTATATGGGAATTTCCGTTTTGATTAAAGAAGATTTAGTTAACAGAATCGGATATAAAAATGGTTTATCATTAGGTTTGTTAATTTCTGCACTTGGAACTTTATTATTTTATCCTGCTGCCAATACAGGTTCATTTCCTTTGATGTTATCCGGACTATTCATTGTTGCATTAGGTTTTTCATTACAACAGACTGTAGCAAATCCTTTAGCGATTGCTTTAGGCCCTATTACTACAGGATCTCAACGTTTAACTTTAGCAGGAGGAATTAATAATTTAGGTACTACGATAGGACCACTAATTGTAAGTTTTGCAATTTTTGGATCAAGCACAGGTTCATCTACTTTAAGTATCGAGAGTGTGAAAATTCCGTATTTAATCTTAGGACTAGCGTTTTTATTGGTAGCGATTTTATTAAAATTCTCTTCGTTACCTGATAGACCAGCCTTAATTGAAGAAGAAATCGCTCACGACGGAGCTACTGCAAAAAAATCTGCATTGCAATATCCACAATTAGTTATGGGGATGATTGCTATATTCTTATACGTAGGAGTTGAAGTTTCTACTGCCAGTAATTTACCTGCTTACATGGAAAGTAAATTAGGATTTTTAACTCAGGAAGTAGCACCTTATATCTCATTATATTGGGCGAGTTTAATGATTGGTCGTTGGACAGGAGCTATCGAAGCTTTTACTGATAAAGCAAGCTTACAACAAATCTTGCGTTTTGTGGCACCATATTTAGCTTTTGGAGTATTTTTAGCTGTAAATGCAATTGCAAAACATGATTTAACTCCATTTTATATCTACGGATTAATTATATTAGTATTAATTGCGGCTGACATTGCAAGTAAAGGAAATCCTGCCAGAATGTTGCTTATATTTTCTGCATTAGGAATTGTTGCGTTATTAATCGGAATGTCAACTAGTGGAATTGTGAGTGTTTATGCATTTACTAGTGTTGGTTTATTCTGTAGTACGCTTTGGCCATGTATTTTCACGTTAGCAGTAAGCGGATTAGGGAAAAACACCAGCCAGGGAAGTAGTTTCTTAATCATGATGATTATGGGTGGTGGAGTTATCAGCTGGTTACAAGGTTTTGTATCAGAATTCATAGGTATTCAATCTAGTTATATCGTTGGTGTCTTATGTTTTGCATACTTAGCATTTTATGCTTGGAGCGTAAGCGGAATCCTGAAAAAACAAGGAATAAATTTTGACAAAAAACTATCTGGAGGTCACTAAAACCTAAAAATAAAACAATAAAAAATCCCAAATTCCAATCTTATCAATTGGGATTTGGGATTTTTTTATTGTTATTAATTACCTTATTTAGCAGTAATAATATTATTCAGGTTTTTCTTAAAAACAGCTTTATTTTGTTCAGTTAATGTATAAACAACATCTTTATCACCATGAACTATAACCTTAGCAATATTGGCAGCTAAAAGTGCTTTCGGGTCTTTAATTTTTAAGGTGCAGGCACCATCAAAAAAACCATCTTCCTCAATTGTTGGCCTGGCATCAATTACAGTTCCGTCAGTTAAGACAGCAGAAATAGTCATTTCACTATTTAATGTTTTCGAATAAAATCCATCCATAACTAACAACAAACGGTAGATATTTTTCAATTCAGGGCCTTTAAATTCATGGCGCGTAATATTGTAGCGCAAACCTTTGGCAAGCGTCTGAAACTTGGTTGTACAATCTAATTCAAAAGTGGCGACATCGCCCGCTTCATTTACTGATTTTAAAACTCTAGCCTGTGCATTTACCTGCAACCCAGCTACTAAAAACACAAACATTACTAGTACTTTTTTCATATGTAGGTTAATTTTATGAATAAAAATAATAAAAAAAGCGTCATCTTTACAAGAAAAGATGACGCTTACAAAAAATAATGTTTAAATCTATTATTTATTCCCTTTTTCGAAATCAGCCACAAACTGCGCTAATCCGATATCAGTTAAAGGATGTTTCAACAATCCTGCAATAGCAGAAAGCGGTCCTGTCATAACATCAGCACCAATTTTAGCACAGTTTACAATATGCATTGTATGACGCACAGAAGCAGCTAAAATTTGAGTTTCATATCCGTAATTATCGTAAATCAATCTAATTTCCTCAATTAGATTCAAACCATCTGTCGAAATATCATCTAAACGACCAATAAAAGGAGAAACATAAGTTGCGCCAGCTTTTGCAGCCAATAAAGCCTGACCAGCAGAAAATACAAGCGTAACATTTGTTTTGATTCCTTTATCAGAAAAATATTTTGCTGCCATTACACCTTCTTTTGTCATAGGTAACTTCACAACAATTTGATCATGCAATTCAGCTAATTCCTCACCTTCCTTAATCATTCCATCATAATCCAACGCATTTACCTCAGCACTTACATCACCTTCCACAAGATTACAGATGTCAACATAATGCTTCAAAATGTTATTTTTTCCAGTAATACCTTCTTTCGCCATCAACGATGGGTTCGTTGTTACACCATCTAAAACACCTAATGCCTGTGCTTCCTTAATTTGTGCTAAATTAGCTGTGTCAATAAAAAATTTCATAATATATTTAAATTAATTGTGTTGATTATATGGGCGTGTTCGCCACTGCGAACGGGCTTTCAGCTTTATCTTTTGTTCCGTTCCGTTCCACTTCACAAAAGAATACCGCCTCAAATATATTCACTGAACTCCTATAACTAATAAAAGTTTAGTGAAGTAATCCCTCACGCAAAATTCGGTGCAAAATTACAACTTATAATGATTCATTAACATTTTTTCATAAACTTTATCCGGAAGCGCACGTTTAAGCACAATCGAGAACTTTTGCATAAAAGCCCCTACTTTATAATGCACTTTTGGACTTTTTTGCTGCATTATTTTAAAAATTGCCTCCGCCATTTCATTCGGATTACCTCCTGCATCAACATGTTCGTTCATTGTTGCAAGCGTATCGCCATAAACTTTTTCATAAGCAGAACCCTGAATTACAGGCGCATGAAAACGTCCTGAAGCAATATTGGTCGCAAAATCTCCAGGAGCTACATTGGTAATCTCAATACCAAATGGCTTCACTTCCATTCTTAACGCTTCAGTAATCAATTCCAAAGCTCCTTTGGAAGCCGAATAAACACTTCGGTAAGGCAACCCCATATAACCAGCAATAGAAGTTATATTGATAATCAAACCTGATTTTTGCGCACGCATTTGTGGCAAAACAGCTTTCATTACTTCAATTGGACCAAAAAAATTAGTTTCGAAGTTGTTTTTGATTTCCTCCATCGGAATTTCTTCTAACGGTCCGGTAATTCCAACACCAGCATTATTAATCACAACATCAAGTCGTCCTGAAACCTCGATCACTTTTGCTATCGCAGATTGAATCGATTCCGCATTTCTAACATCTAAAGCTAAAAGAGGAAAAATAGAATTCAATACTTTTTCAGGATTTCTACTCGTTCCGTAAACAACGAAACCTCTTTTATGTAAAAATTCTCCAATCGATTTTCCGATCCCTGAAGATCCTCCGGTAATTAAGACTACTTTATTCATTTTTCTGGTTAGATGTTAAATGTTATAGGTTAAATGCGATTGTCTGCGTGTAGAATTTGATGTTTCAGGTAAAAACTTATAACCTATCACATATAACTTCTAAAATACGACAGGTCCAAAAATAAAAAAATCCTCCCGAAGGAAGACTACTTTTGTATTAATTCTAAAAAATAAAAAATGGCAAGCGACCTACATCGCACCGCTCAACCACGTACCCTTGCTATGTTCCCATCCTGGGGGAGTCTGCAGGAGCTGGTCGTGTAGGACTTGCCGGTGCAAATATACAATCTTTTTATATTTTTGCAAGAGCTTTGTTGCTATAAAAATATCGTCGTATATTGGCTTATTCAAATTTTAAACTATGAAAAAACATAACTTCCTAACTGCCATTTTATTAGGAATCACATTAATTGGATGTGGAGATAAAAATAAAGGTGAAAATTCTTTTTTTACTATCGATGATTCTGCTTTTCCGGCTCATTTTTCGTCTCAGGAATCGGTTTCGATCGGAATTTTAAACCAAAATAATAAAAGAATTGACAGCATTATCTTCTTTGTTAATGATAAAAAAGTAGGTGCTGTAAATGGAATTGCTCCACTTAAATTTGAATTAAAAAATCAAAAATTAGGGTATCAATACCTAAAAGCAGCAGTTTATTTTGATGGAAACTCGAATCCATCTGATGCTGCTAAACGAATTGAATTAACTTCAAACGTTGAACCAAAATTATTAAAATATAAAATTGTAAATACTTATCCACACGATACAAAAGCTTTCACCGAAGGTTTAGAATTTCACGAAGGTGTTTTATTTGAAAGTACAGGTCAAAAAGCAGATTCTTATTTTAGATCTGTTGATTATAAAACCGGAAAAGTGATTAAACAGGTTAATCTTCCTAAAGAATATTTTGGTGAAGGAATTACTTTTATCAACGGTAAAATTTATCAATTAACATGGCAGGAAAAAACAGGTTTTATCTATGATGCAAAAACATTAAAACTGGAAAAAAAGTTTACCTACGATAAAGAAATTGAAGGATGGGGAATGACACATGACAATAAATATATCTATCGCTCTGACGGAACAGAGAAAATCTGGAAAATGGATCCTGAAACCCAAAAAATGATTGATTATATTAATGTTTATTCGGGAACTTCAAAAATTAAGGTTCTGAATGAATTGGAATATATTAATGGAAAAATTTATGCTAATGTTTGGCAAAAAGATGCTATTGCAGTTGTAAATCCAACTTCTGGTGCTGTTGAAGGAATTTTAAATATGTCAGGATTACGTAAATTCATCAAACATCCTGAAGCAGAGGTTTTAAACGGAATTGCCTATAATCCGTCAACTAAAACCATATTTGTAACTGGAAAATACTGGGAAAAAATGTTTGAAATAACAGTTTCCGAATAATTTAGACAAAACTCTAATATTTTAAATTCCAAATTCCAATATTAAACACGAATTTCACAGATTTCACGAATTGTTTAGTGATAATTTGTGAAATTTGTGTTTTATAGCATTACTTAAAATAACTAAATCAATTTTAATGATCACATTAATTACCAATATAAAAGAACTGCTTCAGGTTCGCGAAACTTCACTTTCTAAAGTTTCCGGAGCTGAAATGGCCATTCTTCCAACTATTAAAAATGCGTTTTTAATTTTAAAAGACAATTTGATTGAAGATTTCGGAGCAATGGAAAATCTCCCTGAAATCAAAGCAGATACAATTATTGATGCAACAGGGCGAATTATTTTACCTTCTTGGTGTGACAGTCATACACACATTGTATACGCGGGAAATCGCGAACAGGAATTTGTCGACAGAATCAACGGATTTACATACGAAGAAATTGCTAATCGTGGTGGTGGAATCTTAAATTCGGCTAAAAAACTAAATGAAACATCTGAAGAAGATATTTACGAGCAGTCAAAATTTCGACTAGAAGAAGTTATGCATTTAGGAACCGGAGCTGTCGAAATAAAATCGGGTTACGGATTAACAATTGAAGGAGAACTAAAAATGCTTCGTGTTATTAAAAAACTGGCAGAAAATTATCCAATTTCTATTAAAGCCACTTTTTTGGGCGCACATGCTTTTCCATTCCATTACAAAGAAAACAAAGCAGGTTATATTGACGAAATCATCACTAAAATGCTGCCTGAAATAGCCAAAAACAAACTGGCCGATTATATAGATATTTTCTGTGAAACCGGTTATTTTTCAACTGAAGAAACGGAGAAAATTATGGAAGCGGGAATTGAATTTGGCTTAAAACCAAAAATTCACGTGAATCAATTTAACTCTATTGGCGGAATTCAGTCTGGAATCAAATTTAAAGCGCTTTCTGTAGATCATCTCGAAATTATGAACCCTGAAGACATTGAAGCTTTAAAAGACACGGAAACGATGCCTGTTGCGTTACCGTCTTGTTCTTATTTTTTAAGCATTCCCTACACACCTGCCCGTGAAATGATAAAAGCAGGACTTCCTTTAGCTTTAGCAACAGATTTTAACCCTGGCTCTACTCCGTCGGGAAATATGAATTTTGTCGTTGCAACAGCCTGCATTAAAATGAAAATGACTCCGGAAGAAGCCATCAATGCTGCCACTATAAACGGCGCTTACGCAATGGGACTTTCCGAAACTCACGGAAGCATTACAAAGGGTAAAAAGGCTAATTTAATCCTAACCAAACCTATTTCTTCTTATTATCAGATACCTTATGCTTTTGGAAGTAATTTAATTGAAAGCGTTTTTCTGGAAGGAAAAATTATCTAAAAAATTTATTCTAAATTAAACAATAAAAAAAGGTCTGTGAGAACTCACAGACCTTTAATATTTTAGTGGTATTATTACCCTCTGGCAATTATTATCTTAATGTAAAACTAGTTTTAGAAACTAACTCATTATTATCAAAAACATTAATAAAATAAGCTCCTTTTTCGAAATCTTTACCTATTAAGTCTTCAGAAACATTTACTGTTTTATTTTCATATTTCACAGTAGTTTTGAAACTGTAAGTTAAACTTTGATCCCCAAAACTTTCTGTTTTTTTCTCTCCTAAAACATTGTTTTTACTATCGATAACTTGTACGTAATACGTTTTATCTCCAGATTTAGCAATTTGGTTTTCAGCAATTGTAAAACTTACTTTTAAAACGTCTGCACGACTTGCTTTATCCGTTTCAATTTGTTTACCAGAACCTTTTACTTTGTAGGCAATTGTTTTAGTATTTAAAACTGATAATTTAGCACCTTTTTCAACAGTTTTAGCCAATTCTTCGTTTTGACCAACTAATACTTCATTATATTTTTTAGATTCTCCTAAAACTACGATTGTACTATCTCTCTGAACTGTTAAAACACCATTTTGCTTTTTCAATTCATCATTCTCAGCTACAAGAGTTTTCATTTTACCTTGCATTGCCTGAACTTGAGATCTGTATTTAGACACATCTCCCTTAGATTTATTCAAATCATCCATCAAAGCTACTACTTTGTCTCTTTCCTGAATTAACTCTTCAGACATTGAAGTGTTTTCAGCAATTGCAGCATCGTAAGTTGATTTTAATTCTTGTAAATCTTTCATAACAGATTCTTTCTCTGTTAGAGTCGTTGTGAGCTCAGTTTTAACTACCTCTGTATCAGAAGATAATTTAAAAATATACACTAAGCTACCGATCAGTAGGACTGCTAAAACTGCGATTACCGCTTTTAGACTTGAGTTGTTGTTTTTTGGGTTTTCCATATTTAATAATTTTCTTTAAAAACAAATTTAAGAATTAATATATCCTAATAACGTAAGTTAATACAATTATATTATTTTTGGACAATAATTTTTTTTTATGGAGAAATTAATCCCTTTTACTGTTAATGATTTAGCAAAAGTCACAAATCACCGAAGTGGCGAAATTAAGTTTGGAGAAAAGATGATTGTCATTCCGAAAGGAACAGACAAGATTACTTTTCTAAAAGAAAGTGAGGCTAAATATGTGCTTTTGGGAATTCCTGAAGATATTGGCGTGCGTGCAAACTACGGTAGACCCGGAGCGGCATCAGCATGGCAATGCGCCATAAAAAGTATTGCAAACATTCAGCATAATCGTTTTTGCAAAGGGAGTCAAATTATAATTTTGGGTCAAATAAATGTTAAAGACGAAATGCGTGATGTTGAAAATCTGGATTTTAACGACATCGACGACCGATCTAAATTGAGCCAGTTAGTAGAAAAAATTGATAAAGAAGTTTCTCATATTATTTTTAATATAGTTAAAGCAGGGAAAATTCCAATTATAATTGGCGGAGGCCACAACAATGCCTACGGAAATATAAAAGGTTCGGCTTTAGCCAAAGGGAAACCTATAAATGCCATTAATTTTGATGCGCATTCTGATTTTAGAATTTTAGAAGGCCGTCATAGCGGAAATGGTTTCTCATACGCTTATGAAGAAGGTTTCCTGAAAAAGTATTTTATCTTCGGTTTACACGAAAATTATACTTCAAAAAGCGTTCTGGACATTATTAAAAAATTAGAAGATCGTGTACGTTATAATACGTACGACAGTGTAAATATTCGAAAAGAAAAGGAATTCAACAAGGAAATGATCATGGCCTTAGAATTCATAAAAAATGATTCATTTGGTATCGAAATTGATTTGGATGCGATTCCGAATATTGCCAGCAGTGCCATGACCATCAGCGGATTTTCTGTAGAAGAATTGCGCCAATTCGTTTCATTTTTTGGACAACACAAAAATGCAGCCTACTTACATATTTGCGAAGGCGCACCAGATTTAGACGGCAACCCGAACAATAATTTAATCGGAAAATTAATCGGATACCTGATAACTGATTTCATTAAGGCAAACAACGAAAAAATATAATTTCATTTAAAAGTTCAAAGGCTAAAAATTAGCTCATTTTCTAAATAAACCCCAATTCAATCAAAGGATTGACTGAATAAACCTATCTTTGCACAGAATTTTAGTACTTAATACTAAGTTCTTTAATACCTAAGATATGTTATTCGAAGATTTATCACTTTCAAAAAGTATACAAAAAGCCGTATTTGAAGAAGGCTACCTTAACCCCACCCCCATTCAGGAACAATCTATTCCCATCGTTTTAGCCGGAAGAGATTTGATTGGCTGTGCACAGACTGGTACCGGAAAAACGGCTGCATTTGCTATTCCAATTATACATCAGTTACACCGAATTGTTGGTTCATCAAAAAAAGCCAAACAAATTCGTGCTCTTATAGTTACACCAACACGTGAATTAGCAGTTCAGATTGGACAAAGTTTTGACACTTACGCCAAATATACCAACTTAACACAATTGACCATTTTTGGTGGAGTTTCTCAAAATCCACAAGTTGATACATTAAAACAGGGTGTTGACATTTTAGTGGCAACGCCGGGAAGATTACTGGATTTACAAAAACAAGGGTTTCTTGATCTGGATCATTTACACACATTGGTTTTAGATGAAGCCGATCAAATGTTAGACATGGGTTTTATAAACGATGTAAAAAAAATCGTAAAACTAACACCTAAAAACCGTCAGACTTTATTATTCTCCGCTACAATGCCAATTGCGATTCGCGAGCTGGCAGAAATGTTCCTGCAAGATCCTGCAAAAGTAGAAGTTTCTCCTGTTTCATCAACTGCAGAAACTGTGGAGCAACGTGTTTATTTTGTTGAAAAAACAGAGAAAAGAAATTTACTATATCATTTAATAAAAAATGAAAATTTATCCAATGTACTTGTTTTTTCAAGAACTAAACATGGTGCGGACAATGTAGTAAAAGCTCTTCGTAAAAAAGATATTCCTGCAGAAGCAATTCACGGTGATAAATCTCAAAATGCGAGACAACGTGTTCTGGATGCTTTTAAAAACAAAGAAGTTGGCGTTCTGGTTGCAACCGATATTGCAGCAAGAGGAATCGATATTGACCAATTACCATTTGTAATTAATTTTGATTTACCAAATATTCCGGAAACCTATGTCCACCGAATCGGTAGAACAGGTCGTGCTGGAAATGGCGGAATTGCGATTTCATTTTGTGGAAAAGACGAACATCCGTATTGGAAAGACATTCAGAAATTAATAAAAGTGGATGTAAAAACAATTACAGATCACCCTTATCCCTGGCATTCAGGAAGTCCGGAAGCAACGGAAGAGAAACCTAAAAATTCAAACCGAAGCGGGGGCGCTCATAAATCAAGAAAATCTAATGCTTCTAAGCAAAACAAAAAACGCTGGTACTAACCAGCGTTTTCTGCTTCTTGTATTAAGTAGTTTATAATTTTAAATAACTTTAAAGGCTCAAACGGCTTCACGATAATATCATTTATTCCAGATGAAATAGCTTCATCCGTTATCTCATCTTTATCAAAAGCTGTCAAAGCTACAATAGGCGTTTTGATTTGTTTTAACCGAATTCGTTTTGTCGTTTCAAATCCATTCATTAAAGGCATATTAATATCCATTAAAATCAGGTCAAAACTTTCTTTTTCAATAATATCAAGAGCAGCAAAACCATCGTCCACAACTTTACAAACGTAATTATTTTTCTCAATAATCTTTTTTGTAACAAGCTGATTGATGAGATTATCTTCAACAATTAAAATTTTATAGACTTCATTTGAGGTTAGATCAACTTCAATTTCATCAATAATTTTCTTTGTTTTCTGAGGATCATATTCAAACGGAATCATAAATGAAAATGAAGTTCCCTGGCCAATATCACTTTCTAAGGTGATTGTGCTGCCAAAAAGCCCTAACAATCGTTTTACAATACTCAGCCCTAATCCGGTTCCCTGGTAATCTTCATCTTTTCTTCCAACCTGAACAAATTTCTCAAAAATTTTCCCCTGATCCACACTTGCGATTCCAACACCATTATCTTTTATCAGAAAATCTAAAAAATAATTTTTTCCTTCAATTTTACACAAATCCACCTTGATTTCAACTTCTCCATCTTTAGTGAATTTTAAGGCGTTGCTCACTAAATTCATTAGTATTTGTGCTAACCTAAGCTTATCTCCAATTAAATATTCCGGAATATCGGCATCAATATAAACACTGATTTTATTATTATTTTTTTGAGATAAAAAAGAAAGCGAATTTTTAATCATTGTTATTTCGTCTGAAATATTAAATGTCAAATTCTCCAAAATAACTTTGTTCTCTTCAATTTTATTAATTTGTAAAATATCATTTACTAAAGACAATAAATATCTGGCAGAAAATTTTAAGGAACTCAAATGTTTGCTGTGCGATAATTCTTTATGTTCTTCAAGAAGCATATTTGTAATTCCAACCACACCATACAAAGGAGTACGTAATTCGTGACTTATAGTCGAAATAAATTGAGTTTTAAGCAAAGAGGCTTCCTCAGCAATTTCTTTTGCTTTTAAGAGCTCTAAATTATGTTGTTTCTTAAATCTTATGTTTTTAATCAGGGTGATAATCAAAACAAGTAAAATAAGAGAAACCAAAATAAACAGAATTACAATAATTCGGGATTTTTTTAAACTTTGATATTGAGAAATCTTTTCGTTTTCAATTTTATCAATTTGCCTTTTATATTCATCAAGTTCAAGATTAAATCCTGCGATAGAAGCCTTTTTAAGTTTTTCCTGATTATAAAGTTCTTCCGTAATTTGATTGTATGCTGTCAGATGTTCGTAAGCTTCTTTATATTTTTTAATTTTGGTTAAGAATTTCGAATATTCCAAATGTGCATACGATAAGTCTGATTGTTCTTCGCCATTTTCACCTGCTTTTATTGCACTTAAAAAATAGGCATTTGCTGCATCATTTTCATTTCGGTAATTTGCATACATACCAGTAAGCATATTAACAACAATTTCTGTGGATTGATCACCGTACTTTTCAATATTATTCTCAATAAACTTTAAATAAGGATAGCCTTCTTTAAATTTTCCAATATCAAAATAGGCCCAGGCAATATTCAGATTTGTAAAATAAACATGACTTACGTTATTTATTTTCAAACCATACGCTATGGATTTTTTATAATAATTAATCCCTTTATCAAATTGTTTTTTTTCGAAACAATATACATTCCCTAAATTATTATAAAGGTTATGTTTTAAAGAATCATTATCAGCTTTATAGGCATAATATAAACTTTTATTATAGAAAAAAATCGCTTTATCAAACTCCGATAATTCATTATAGTTTCCTGCGATTATCTTATAAGACTTTGCAATTAGATCGTTATTTTTTGAGGCAGTAGCATAATTTAAAGCTACACGGGAAGTAATTAATGATTTTTCGAAGTTCGAGTATTTAAAATCTTCCCAGGCTTGTTTGACGAGTTTATCAATTTTAGCATCCGGAATAGTTTCAGATTGCGCATTTACTGTATTGACAAAGCAATTCAGAAGAAATATTAGTAGAAAAAAAATCCGCATACGGGGCATAAATCGGCTAATTTTCTCAAATATACACTTTAAAATAAAAAAAAGCTGTATTTTAGTTAAAAATACAACTTTTTCTTAATTTATTTATCTGTTTAATCTTATTTAAATCAGATAAATGAATAAATATTTTCTGATTTAATTTTCTAAATCTGCTTGTTCTTTATTATCTTCCCATTGTCCAACAACTGAAGTTGCCAGCGCATTTCCTAAAACATTAGTTGCACTTCGGAACATATCACAAAAGTGATCAATTGGCAAAATAAGAGCTATTCCTTCAACTGGAATATCAAACATTCCGCAAGTTGCCGCAACCACAACCAAACTTGCTCTTGGTACACCTGCAATACCTTTACTGGTTAACATTAAAACCAAAAGCATTACCATTTGAGTCCCTAAATCTAAGTGAACGCCATAAAATTGAGCAATAAAAATACTGGCAAAAGTCATATACATCATACTACCATCCAGATTAAAGGAATATCCAAGCGGCAGCATAAATGAAACAATTTTGTTTTTTACTCCAAATGCCTCTAATTCTTCCGTTAATTTAGGAAAAACAGCTTCACTGCTGGTTGTTCCAAAAGCAATTGCTACTGGCCCAATTATACGCCTTAATAACTCCGTCATTCTTCCCTTTAGAAAAACATAGCCGATCAGAATTAAAAGCACCCACAAAGTGCTTATTCCGATTAAAAACGATCCGAAGAATTTAAAATAAGTAATCAATAATTCCTCTGCATCTCTAATAGCAAATACACCTGCAATGGCTCCAAAAACTCCAATTGGAGCGAAGTTCATAACATAATTCACCATCTTTAAAACAATATGCGAAGCTTTATCTAAAGCATTGATAACTGGTTTTACTGTACTTCCCAAAGAAGCCGCTGCCAAACCAAAAAAGATAGAGAAAATTACGATCTGCAAAATCTCATTGGTAGCCATTGCCTCAAAAAGACTTTTAGGAACAATATGTTCTACGAAATTATCAAACGAAAGTGTTTGTGTTTTAGCTGTTACTTCCGTCGCTGCAGCCATGTCAACATGTCCCAGTTTCAGACCTACACCCGGCTCTAAGATATTTACATAAAATAATCCAATTAATAAAGATATAAAAGAAGCCGTAAAAAACCATCCAAGTGCTTTTCCTCCAATTCTGCCAACCGTTTTTATATCTCCCAATTTCGCAATTCCTACTACTAAAGTGGTAAATACTAAAGGAGCAATAATCATTTGTACCAATCGGATAAAAATGGTAGCCAGCATTTTTATTTTACCACTAAAAGATTGTGCTGCTTCAGGAGAAATAGAATTGTGCAATATAATTCCTAAAGTAGCTCCAAGAACCATTGCAATAATAATTTGTCCTGTTAATCCTTTAAGAAATGATTTTTTCTTAGTTTCTGTAACTTCTTGCATTAAATTGTTTTTTTTAAATTAAAATATTAAGACCCTCACTGTCTTAACTTTTATTAATATGTTTTGTTGATTAAATAAAAATCCGCCAAAACTATCGCCGCCATTGCTTCTACAATTGGCACTGCGCGAGGTACTACGCACGGATCATGACGGCCTTTCCCGGTCATTGGCGTAATATTTCCTTTATTATCTAATGAATCCTGAGTCTGCATGATAGTCGCAACAGGTTTGAAAGCTACTCTGAAATAAATATCCATTCCGTTGCTGATTCCTCCCTGAATTCCACCAGAAAGGTTTGTTTTTGTAGTTCCGTCAGGATTGTATAAATCGTTATGTTCGCTTCCTTTCATTTCTGATCCTGAAAAACCACTTCCGTATTCAAAGCCTTTCACTGCATTGATTGAAAGCATTGCTTTTCCTAATTCTGCATGTAATTTATCAAAAACAGGCTCACCTAAACCAACCGGAACGTTCTGAATAACACATGAAACCACACCTCCGACAGTGTCACCTTGTTTACGAATATCACGAATATATTCTTCCATAATCGCTGCCGATTTTTCATCAGGACAACGAACAGGGTTACTTTCAATTTTAGAAAAATCCAAATCCTGATAAGGCGTATCCAAATGAATTGGCCCAACAGATGAAACGTAAGCATTAATCTTAATTTGAGGCAGCATCTGTTTCGCAATTGCTCCTGCTACCACTCTGCTGGCTGTTTCACGCGCAGAACTTCTTCCACCTCCGCGGTAGTCACGAAAACCATACTTTTGATCGTACACATAATCGGCGTGGCTTGGTCTGTAATTATCTTTTATATGAGAGTAATCGTCTGATTTTTGATTGGTATTTGGAATGATAAAACCAATTGGAGTCCCGGTAGTTTTTCCTTCAAAAATTCCTGATAAAAACTGAACAGCATCCGGTTCTTTTCGTTGGGTCACGATTGCCGACTGACCTGGTTTTCGTCGGGACATTTCAAATTCAATCGCTTCTAAATCAAGTTGTATTCCTGATGGACATCCATCTATAATTCCGCCTAAAGCTTCGCCATGAGATTCTCCAAATGTTGTTACTTTATATAGGTTGCCGTAGCTATTTCCTGCCATTGTAATTAGTTTTGAGCAAATGTAAGTTTTATGAATTAAATTAAAAAATTTAAAATTGGTATTATTAACTAAAGGTTAAGTAGTTTAAAATCACAATTTGTTAAAATTGTAGCCAAATTGGTAACCTTTTGATAAAATAAATTCATTGAGAGATTCTTTTATTTGCTAAACTTCAAATCAAGAAAAATTGAAAAAAAGAAATGTTGAATTGGTAATCCTTTCTGATGTTCACTTAGGGACTTATGGAAGTCATGCCAAAGAATTAAACAACTATCTATCAAGCATTAAACCTAAAACTTTAGTTTTAAACGGAGATATTATCGATGCTTGGCAATTCCGAAAATCGTATTTTCCAAAAGCACACCTTAGAGTTATTCAAAGAATAATCGGAATGGCATCTAAAGGCACAAAAGTCTATTACATAACTGGAAATCACGATGAAATTCTTCGCAAATTCAGCGATATGAATATGGGAAATTTTGCGCTTCTGGATAAACTGGTATTAAATCTGGATGATAAAAAAGCATGGATTTTTCACGGAGATGTTTTTGATGCTTCTGTGCAGCACTCAAAATGGATTGCAAAACTAGGTGGATTGGGATATGATTATTTAATTCTGAGCAATCGATTTGCCAATTGGTGTTTGGCTAAATTAGGGCGCGAGCCTTATTCATTTTCTAAAAAAATAAAAGCTAGTGTAAAGAAAGCCGTCAAGTTTATCTCCGATTTCGAAACCACAGCAACCGATTTGGCAATCGAAAAAAAATACGACTATGTGATTTGCGGACATATTCATGAACCAAAAATTATTACCAAAGAAAATAAACACGGATCCACTTTATATTTAAACTCCGGTGACTGGGTCGAAAACCTGACTGCATTAGAATATCACAAAAAAAGATGGAAGCTATTTTCTTATGCCGAGTCGAATTTATCTGAAGAAGAGGAAGAAAATTTATTCGAAATGGAAGATATCATAACTACGCAGTTAGTGGCTTCAATGATTATTAAAAAATAAACACCTAACAATAAGAAAGTTACGCTCTCACTGACTTCTCCGGATAATTAGAACAGCTATAAATTACCAAAAATGCGAATTATATAACAATTTTCGAGAATTTTATACGTTCAACATTGGACTGTAATAATACATTTGAAAAAAAATTAATATTCACATTTTATGAAAAAAGTTCTTTTATCTGCCATTATGCTATTAGGTTTAGCGTTCACGGCCCAATCACAGGAAATTGCTAAAAATGCTCTTGGTCTACGTTTAGGAGATAATAACGGATTTGGGGGTGAGATATCATACCAAAGAGGTTTAAACCAAAAAAACAGATTAGAATTCGATTTGGGTTGGAGAAACAGCAGCGATGTTGATGCCGTAAAAGCAGTTGCTCTTTATCAATGGGTTTGGAACATCGACGGTGGTTTTAACTGGTACGCTGGTGTTGGAGGTGGTTTAGCTGCCTGGGATCATGATTATTATAACAACAATACAAAATATAATGATAGCGGAACTTATGTTTTTGCTGCCGGAGATATTGGTATCGAATATGGTTTTGATGAAGTGCCAATTTTATTGTCATTAGACGTTAGACCAGAAATTGGTTCAGGATACTATGACGACGACAATTTTGGATTTGATGTTGGTTTAGGAATCAAATTCAAATTCTAAATAAAAACTAAAAAATAATTGTAAAAGAAAACCTGTCGCTTTAAGTACGACAGGTTTTTTTTTGTTTGTCACACTGAACGAAGTCGAAGTGCTATAGATTCTAGAGACTTCAACTTCGCTCAGTCTGACATATAATTATTTGATAATAATTTCTTTCTTAGAACGAACTTTTACAACTGTATATGGATAAGTAATCACCTGCATTGTCATGGCATCAGGAGCCGGACTATTTTCTTTAACCGTAATGATAATATTTTTATCAGTTTCCTCTACTTTTTCAACTCCTATAGAATATCCTCCGGTGTTTTTCTCTCCCATATTGAGAATAACATAATTGGAATTATTTATATCACCCTGTACCATTTTATCTTTCAAAAGAGGATCATTTTCCAGCATTTTGATTTCGTTAGGCTCTGTCAAAATCTCAAAAAACTTAATATTTCCGCCACCGTCAGATTGCTCTGTTAAAATTTCATACAGTGCTTTTGAATCTGATGTTTTTTTTGCTCCACAGGAAATCAAAACAAAAATTGCCAAAACCGAAATTACTTTTTTCATTTACGCTTATTTTTTTTAAGATTTAATGCTTCTCATATTTATAATCATCAATTGCTCTTTGATATAAAGCTTCGTATTTAGGCAAGATGTTCTTGATATCAAACTTTTTCGCTACTTCTAAAGCGTTTATTTTAAATTGATTTAAAACTTCATCATCTTTTAGGATTTTAATTGCATTTGCAGCCATTTCCTCAACATCTCCCACATTGCTCAAATATCCTGAAACTCCATCAAAATTAACTTCCGGCAAACCTCCTGAATTACTTGAAATTACCGGCACACCACAAGCCATTGCCTCTAAAGCTGCCAAACCAAAACTTTCTGTTTCGGACGGAAGTAAAAACAAATCTGTAAAACATAAGATTTTATCGATTTCATTACTGTTTCCAAAGAAAATTACTTTGTCGTAAATTCCCAATTCCATACATAAGACTTCCGCTTTTTCTTTTTCAGGACCATCACCAACCATCATTAATTTGGCCGGCATTACTTTTTGAATATTGTAGAAAATCTTAATAATATCCGGAATACGTTTTACCTTTCTAAAATTACTAATGTGCGTAATAATACGCTCATTTTCCTTCGCCATAACATAACGATGACAAGGTACTGTAGGATCTTTAACCACTTTATCTAACTCGATAAAATTCGGGATCACTTTGATTTTATTCTTTATTTTGAATAATTTCAGTGTATCATCTTTCAAACTCTGCGAAACCGAAGTTACATAATCAGATTTATTGATACTGAAAGTCACCGCCGGTTTATAAAACGGATGATTTCCTACCAAAGTAATATCTGTTCCGTGCAGCGTCGTAATCATCGGAAGATTAATTCCTTCATTCTTCAGCATTTGCTTTGCCATATAGCCCGCATACGCGTGTGGAATGGCATAATGTACATGAAGTACTTCGATTTTAAATAATTTCACCATATCAACCAATTTGCTGGACAAAGCCAACTCATAAGGCTGATAATGAAAAAGAGGATATTCAGGAACGTTTACTTCGTGATAATGAACATTTGGATTTAAAAGTGCCAGCCTAACCGGTTGACTGTAGGTAATAAAATGGATTTCGTGGCCGCGTCTGGCAAGTTCAAGGCCTAATTCAGTGGCTACTACCCCACTACCGCCAAAAGTCGGATAACAAACTATTGCTATTTTCATGTAATAAATTTAGTACTACGAAAGTACTCAAAAATCACGTTTAATTGCCGTTTTCAATTGTTAGATTTTTGTGAATTATTGATTTATCAGATTATTAGATAAATAAATCGTTAGATTTTTAGACTTCCTTAAATCGTTAGATTCTTAAATATCAGTAGCGTTATCAAATCATAATTCAAAACTATTAACTCATGTTTTTTATGAGAAGCAGATAAATTCATTTTCAAAAGAACCATCAGTCCCGCTGTCCGTTATATCTTTTCCCGGCTAAAGAAGCCAGAAAAAGGATATCACTCCCATCGGGGCTAGATTAGAGGTTTTTGTTTTTATAAGAACTATATATTTCGAAGCCCGACAGTCCCGAAACCTCAGGATAAAAACCTGTCGGGTTTCTCGTAATCTATATAACATTTCCACAAACTTTGGCAAAACTTGAAACTTCAAACCTGAAACCTGAAACTTTAAAAAAAAGAAACTCCCCTCATTTAACTCCACAAAAAAAGGCACGAAATCTAAATTTCATGCCTTTCAAATATGTTGTAAATTGCTTTTAGAAAAATCTGCTATGCCAGCTATCGGCAGCAGGAACTTCCCAGGATTCATTGAACTCTTCTATATTGTTTACCAAATTATTAAACACAATTGTATTCTCAGAAACTGACTTATCTTTAACCATTTTCTTGAAATCAATCAATGTTTTGTGTGCAATATGTTCGCCATTTTTAAAAGTCACGTTCATTTTATCTAACAAATCAACGCTGTACTTTTTTTCCAAACTCTGGATAAATTCAACAGAACTATCAATAGAACAACCCGTAGCCGCCTGTACTTCCTGATTTACAGCCAAAATAATAAATCGGTTGTATTTCAGTAAATACGAAGCTTCCAAACTTGTTCCGTGCGCTGCCCATTCTTCAATAAAAGCTTTCAGGTCAGTCTCAATTTCAGAAAATTCTTCCTCAGAAAATTTTCTGTTTGATTGATAAATCCAAACTCGGGATTCACCAGGTAAATTTTCAAAAGGTATATACATTTTAATTTTAGATTTTAGATTTTAGATTTTAGATTTCTGGAAAACTTTCAGTCTCAAGTTTCTAGTTAAAAAACTTAGAACCTTAGAACCTCAGTATCTCAGAACCTTTGTTAAAGATCCTGCGCATTAGCAATTAACTCCGCAATATCCATTACTTTAACTTGTCCTTCTTTCTCCTGATGTTTGATACCATCCGTTAACATTGTATTACAAAACGGGCATCCCGCCGCAATAATATCCGGTCTAGTCTCTAAAGCATCTTCTGTTCTCTCCACATTGATTTCTTTGTTTCCTGGCTCAGCATCTTTAAACATTTGCGCTCCACCTGCTCCACAACATAAACCATTTGCTTTAGAACGTTTCATTTCGACTAATTCAACATCTAATTTCTGAATTAAATCTCTTGGTGCTTCGTACACTTTATTCGCTCTTCCTAAATAACAAGGATCGTGAAACGTAATACGTTTTCCTTTAAACTGTCCACCTTCAACAGTTAATCTTCCTTCATCAATTAATGATTTTAAAAACTCAGTATGATGTATAACTTCATATTGACCTCCTAATTCAGGATATTCATTTTTTAAAGTATTAAAACAATGCGGACAAGCTGTAACGATCTTTTTTGCTTCGTATGCATTTAAAACCTCGATATTCATCATGGCCTGCATCTGAAACAAAAATTCATTTCCGGCACGTTTTGCAGGATCTCCTGTACAACTTTCTTCAGTACCCAATACAGCAAAAGAAACGTTTGTACGATTTAAAATTCGCACAAATGCTTTTGTAATCTTCTTTGCCCTATCATCAAAACTACCTGCACAACCCACCCAAAATAAAACTTCTGGTTGTTTTCCTTCGGCTAGCATTTCTGCCATTGTTGGTACTACTAAACTTTCTGACATTTCTTTTTGTTTAATCGTTGATTTGTTTAATTGTTTAATCGGAGGTTTGTCGAATCCAGTGGGATTAAACGAACTAACGATTAACCGATTAAACTATATTTTTAATTTTCGTTTTTCCAATTCAATCTGTCCTGCTGATTGTATTGCCATGGTGCACCATTATTCTCAATATTTGTCATCATAGCATTCAATGACATTGGCGCAGCACTTTGTTCCATCACTAAATAACGACGCATATCCATAATAATAGACAACGGACTAATATTTACCGGACATTCTTCCACACAAGCATTACAAGATGTACACGCCCACAATTCTTCCGGTGTGATATAATCATTTAATAATGTTTTGTTATCTGGAACAAAAACGCCTTTATTCGCATCGATATTTTTTCCTACCTCCTGTAAACGATCTCTTGTATCCATCATGATCTTACGAGGAGATAATTTTTTACCTGTTTGATTTGCCGGACAAGACGAAGTACAACGTCCACATTCTGTACAAGTGTAAGCGTTTAACAACTGAACCCAGTTTAAATCCTGAACATCGCTCGCACCAAATTTACTTGGAGCTGCATTTTCATCAACCGGGGCTGCTGCAAACGGATCGGCATTTGGATCCATCATCAACTTCACTTCTTTTGTAACCGATTCCAGATTATCAAATTGTCCTTCCGGTTTTAAATTTGCAAAATAGGTGTTCGGGAACGCTAAAAGAATATGCAAGTGTTTTGAGAAGTATAGATAGTTCATAAAAACCAAAATCCCTGCAATATGCAACCACCAAAATACTTCAGTCAACAACATCACTAATTCATTTGACATTCCGTTGAAAATCGGTGCAATAAACTGACTTACCGGAAAACTTCCAGCTTTATGAAAATGTGAAAATCCACCAGGAACATTCTGCAAATGCAGGTCAGAAGCATTCATTAATAAAAACAATGTCATCAAAACCATCTCGAAATATAAGATGTAATTAGCATCGCTTTTGGGAAATCCATTCAAATCAGGATTAATGAAACGTTTCAACCTTACCACATTCCTTCTAATCCAAAATACTGAAACAGCAACCAGAACCAAAAGTGCCAATATTTCAAAAGAACCAATTAAAACATCATAAGCAGTACCTAAGAATGCAAAAATTCTATGCGTACCAAATAAACCATCAATGATGATTTCAAGTAACTCGATATTGATAATAATAAATCCAAGATACACTACAATGTGCAATATACCAGCAACTGGACGTTTCACCATTTTAGATTGTCCAAGAGCAATCATCGCCATGTTAGCCCAACGTGCTTTCGGATTGTCTTTTCGATCTACATCTACTCCTAAATTTATGTTTCTGATGATTTTTTTTACGCTTGATGCAAAAAACCCAAAACCAGCTATCAGAAGTATAGCAAATAAAATATTATCTAAATAACTCATTCTTATTATTTTTTGTCAGTTGAATTTGCATCTTCCGTAGGTGCCACGTATGGTTTATTTTTCTTTCCAAAAAGAGAAACATTTACATAACGTGTTGGATAAAGACGAACATCTTGTAATAATAATTCAAGCTCTTTTGAAGTTTTAGCTAAATTATTATACAAAGCATCATCATTCAGTAATTTGCCGGCAGAACCTTTTCCTGAATTCAGGTTAGTCATAATACCATCCATTTTAGCTAAAGTCTGGTTTAATGTTCTAACTGTTTTTCCTAAATCGGCTTTCTTTAATGAATCTGATATACTATTGAAGTTAGAAGACATTTTATTTAAGTTCGTAACAGCTCCGTTAATCTGAGCTTTGTTAGTATCTAAAATAGAATTGATACTTCCTGATGCTTTATGAAATTGCTCCATTGTCTGACTTAATTCGGCCAAAGACTTTTTAAGGTCTTCCTGTCCTTTTTTGTCTAAAACATTATTTAATCCACTAACCAGAGTATTTATGTTAGCAAGCATTAAATTTAATTTTTGCTGAATTGGTTCAATTTTACCTCCCAAAGATTCGGTTAATCCTAATTCTACTGTTGATGCTAAAGTTTGCCCGTCAACAGCTAAATCCTTATCTGCAAGATTTGGAATAATTTTAATCTGTTTTCCACCAATTAAACTTGGTGAATATAAAGATGCTGTACTTCTTTTAGAAATTGGAAAATCAGTTTTTAACTGAAGTTCAACTAATAATTTACCTGTAGTTTCATTGAGCGTAATTTTATTTACTTTACCAATTCCCAGACCGTTTAAAGTTACAGGTGCTGATTGTGCCAAATCTTCAACATTATCATATTCTACATATAATGTTTTATAATTTGCAAAAAGGTCTTTGCCTTTTAAAAAACTGTAGCCCCAAATAAATAATAAAATTGACGCGATGACTAAAATAGCCGTTTTAATTTCTCTTGTTAGTTTCAAAATTCTAAGTGTTTGTACAAAATTAATATAAATATTCGAACTTGTGATTATTATTTGATCGCGTCCTGAATATTGATTTTTTCTCCGTCTCTGTAAGCAATTAAAAAAGAAGCGCCATATCCTTTACTCTTAGCTTCTTGCAAATATTTTTGCGCTGCTTGGTAATCTGAAGTTTCCTGATAGAAATATTTATAAATATTATTTTCATACACCATTGTTACATTTTTCAGCCCTTTAAAGTTTTTAGGATCTAAAGGCGTTTTCTTGATACTTGCGATCAACTGTACTTTAAAAACAGTTCCCTTTGGCGTGTTTTTGTTCGCTGGAGGAGTTGCAACTGTTTTTGGTTTAGCTGTATCTTTCGCCGGCTTAGCGTCTGCCATTTCAGGTACACCAGAACCAAAATATTCTCTTTTATAACTTAATATAGCGTCAGCAATAGCTTTAGCAATATCATTTTGTCCTTCTTCTGAATTCAGAATATTACCTTCTGTCGGATTAGAAACAAAACCTGTTTCAACTAAAACTCTAGGCATATAAGCTTTATGCAGTACCATAAACGGAGCTTGTTTTACACCGCCTTGACGAATTTTCTTTCCAAGCCTGTCAAAATTATCTTCAATTTTACTGGCTAATGAAATACTATTATCTAAATATTCTTCCTGCATTAAGGTCATTCCAATCATTGACTCTGGTGAATTAGGATCAAAGCCTTCATATTTACGTTTATAATCTTTCTCTAACGTAATTACCGAGTTCTCTTTTTTCGCAGCTTCAAGATTCGATGCAACTTTACTCAAACCCATTACATAGGTTTCGGTTCCGTCTGCAGCAGTGTTTTTGTTTGCATTACAGTGTATCGAAACAAAAATATTCGAGTTGGCTCTGTTCGCAATATTGGCTCTTTCAACCAAATCAATAAAAACATCCGTTTTACGGGTATAAATGACATTCACATTTGGGCTATCTTCCAATATTTTCCCAACTTTTAACACAATGGCCAAAGCAATATTTTTTTCAATTCTTCCGCTATAAACAGCTCCAAAGTCATGATCTCCGTGTCCGGCGTCAAGTGTTACTTTAAAAACATTTGCCTGAGAGTATGCGCAAAATGAAATTATAGTTAGAAAAAAACTAAATATTAGCCTAGTTTTGTTAAAAATATTCATAAATCTAAAAGTTAATTTTAATAAAATGCAACTGCCATAATTTTTGCAATTGATTATTTTTGCCAAAAAATTATATGTAAGTTTGACATGTCAAAAAACAAGCCATACTTTTACAAAAATAGCATTTAAACCTTTGCATACAAACTTATTTAATATCGTTTTATTATCATTTTTCCTAACACTAGGATGTGGTAAATTATATTCACAGGAGATAAAAACCAAAAAAGATACATTACCAACTGTAAAACAAACAGATAAACCTGAAATTACCGTACAGGACACCATAAAACTGGATACTGTTAAACCTAAAAAGACTTTTCTTGACGGAAAAGTAAAGTATAAGGCCAAGGATTACGCAAAAAACGACTACAAAAGAAAACGAATTACCCTATATAATGAAGCAGAATTATACTACAAAGATGTAGAGTTAAAATCTGGTATCATTGTTTTAGATTATGAAAAAGATGAAGTCTATGCCGGAAGAATTAAAGATTCATCAGGAGTTCTTACCCAATATCCTAATTTCAAACAGGGATCAAGCGAGGTTCAGCCGGATTCTATTCGCTTTAATTTCAAAACAAAAAAGGCCTTAATCTTTAATTCCAGAACGGAGCAAGGTGAATTTAAAATAAAAGCTGCCGTTACTAAAAAAGAAAATGACTCTGTTTATTTCCTAAAAGGTGCCCGTTTTACCACTTCAACAGATGTTGACAATCCTGAATATTATTTCCAAACGAATAAAGTAAAATTTATTCCCGGAAAAAAGGTAATTACAGGCTTAACAAATATGGTTATTGCTGATGTTCCTACTCCGCTGGCCCTGCCTTTTGCGTACTTTCCAATGACTGAGGAGAAAAGTGTTTCTGGAATTATCATCCCAAGTTATAACGATTCAAACACAAGAGGTTTCTCCCTGCAAAACGGTGGTTATTATTTTGCGTTAAGTGATAATTACGACCTGACCGTTTTAGGAGATTATTATACGAATGGAAGTTATGCAATGCGTTTTGAGTCATCTTATGCCAAAAGATATAAATATCGAGGAAATGTAAATGTACGTTTTGAAAACCTGATCAACAGCGAAAGAGGTTATCCAGACTACTCCAAACAAAATATATACAATATTCAGTGGTCACATTCTAAAGACACAAAATCAAGTCCAAATTCAAGTTTTTCTGCATCTGTAAACATGGGAAGCAGTAAGTATTTTAAACAATCCATCAATCAGGCAAACGTCGGATCAAATCTAAATAACACCTTAAGTTCCTCTATTTCTTATAATAAAACTTTCAACACAGTTCCTCAAGCCCGTATTTCGCTAACCGCAACACATCAGCAAAATACACAAACAGAAGAGATTCAAATGACATTACCTTCCTTACAAGGTAGTATCGATCGTATTTATCCTTTCGTGGGTAAAGATGGAATAAAAAAAGGTCTTATTAAAAACATCAATTTACAATACAATTTAACCGGACAAAACAGATTCGTAACCACAGATTCACTGTTTTTTAAACCGCAAATGTTTAAAGATGCGCAAATAGGAATGCAACACTCGATTCCGATTAGCACAAACTTCAAGATCTTCAAATATTTTAGTGCCGGAGCTTCTACAAACTATCAGGAAACCTGGGTTACCAAAACAATTGAAAAAAATTATGACCCAAATCAAAACAAAGTTGTAGATCAGACAATAAATGGTTTTGATGCTTATAGAACCTATAATTTTAGTTCAAACTTAGGAACAACTATTTATGGTACTTTTAATTTTGGCGCAGACAAAAGAATTCAATCTATTCGTCACGTCATGAGACCTTCTGTAACATATTCCTATACACCTAGTTTCGAAAGATATTATGATAATTATTACGTAGATGCTTCCGGAAGAATCCAAAATTCGTATTCTCGCTTTGAAGGAGGTGTTTACGGTGCTCCAAGTAAAGAAAATTCAAACATTGTAGGTTTAGCTGTAAGTAATACTTTTGAAGCCAAAGTAAGAGATCGTGACAGTACAAAGACAGAACCTAAAAAAATAATGCTGTTAAACAACTTAAATCTAAGTACCAGCTATAATTTCAATGCTAATGGAAAAGAAATCCTGGCATGGCAACCTGTTCTTGTTAGTGGTGGAACACAACTTTTCGACAATAAGATGAATGTCAATTTTGGAGCCACTTTAGACCCATATGCAATTGACAATTCCGGAAACAGAATGAATATGTATAACATTGAAAATGGCGGAAGTTTATTCAGAATGACAAGCGCCAATTTAACTTTCAACTATTCGTTTACTAATAAAGGAACCAAAGAAGAAAAAAACACGCAAAGCCAGCGTAATGGAGGTCGTAGCGATGATTTATTTGGTACCAATACCGATTTGAATGATAGCCGTAACAGCCAATTCGCAAAAGAAAAAGATGATGAAAAAGATGTAATCACTGAATTCTTTAATTCGAAACTACCGTGGGATATGACAATGGCATATTCATTAACCTATTCCAACGTTAACAGAGAAAGTAAAATCACAGGAAACTCGATTATGGTTTCCATCAATATGGACATTACACCTAAATGGAAAGGTGGTATTTCGACAGGTTACGATTTTGTTCAAAAAGGAGTCACTTTTACACAATTTCGTTTCGAAAGAGATTTGTTAAGTTGGAGAATGGCTTTTAACTATACTCCACTTGGGCCAAACGCAAACTGGAATTTCTTCATCGGCATTAAATCTGGAGTTCTTAGTGATATTAAATTTAACAAACGAAGTTCTTCAAACCGATAAATCATTATCGATTAAAAAACAACTATCATGAAAAAAATCATCTTTACTGAAAAAGCCCCTGCTCCAATCGGACCATACAATCAGGCAGTATTATCCGGAAACACATTGTATGCTTCTGGTCAGATTGCTATAAATCCAGCTTCAGGAGAACTTGTTACCGACAACATCAATGATGAAACAAAACAAGTTATGAAAAACATTGCAGCAATTTTAGAAGCTGCAGATATGACTTTTGAAAACGTAGTTAAAGCCACAATTTTCATCATGGATATGAATAATTTTGGGGCAATAAATACGGTTTACGGATCTTATTTTAACGAAAAAACCGCTCCAGCTCGTGAAACGGTTCAAGTGGCATGTTTGCCAAAAAATGTAAATGTTGAAATTTCTATAATTGCAGTGCAATAGCATCTAATAATAATTGTGCCGTTGCTTCATTTGTTGCCAGCGGCACATTATGTACATCGCAAACGCGAATCAACATATTGATATCTGCCTCATGCGGATGACTCGATAAAGGATCTTTAAAAAAGAACACCATTTGAGTAATTCCTTCTGCAACTCTACCTGCAATTTGTGCATCACCACCTAAAGGTCCGGAAAGCATTCTTTGCGTCTTAAAACCTGCCGCTTCCGCTTTTCCTCCAGTAGTTCCTGTACCAATCAGTTTTATTTTTTCATGATGTAAAACGTCTGAATTTTTAATTAAGAAATTAATCAAATCAGCTTTTTTTCCATCGTGAGCAATAATCGCAATTTCCATAAAACCCGAACTATTGATTAGCAACGTGGTACGCAATTAATCCATCAATTGGCCTTCTCAAAACATTACCTAATTGAAGTTCATATTTATCAAATGTTTCCTGCAATTCGTCTTTTAAGTAGAAAGCAATAGAACCAACGAAATGCACAGGCACTTCTTTACAATTTTCAAATTGCTTGATGTAATTCTTAACGAAAGACTTCATTCCCTTGAAAATGATTTTTCTGCAAAATTCAGTGTCTTTATGTTTGATTAAGAACTTAGCAAAAGTCGCTAAATAAGCATTTGGATTTGGTTCTTTATAAAGTTTATTTTTAATAAAATCAGCGTCCATGTTGTATTCTTTTTCAAATTCAACAGCCAATTCTTTTGGCATTTTATTGAAATAATACTTTCTGATTAATTCTTTTCCAAAAACATTTCCACTACAATCATCCATAGCAATATAACCCAATGATTGTACTTTTTGATGCAATACTTTTCCATCAAAATAACTACAGTTCGAACCTGTTCCTAAGATACTAACAATTGCTGATTCTCCTTTTGGAGTTGTTGCATAAACTGCTGCATAAGTATCTTCGTGAACCTCTACAATTGCATTAGAAAAATATTCCTGAAAGATTTGCGACAAAGCTTCTTTCATTCTGTCAGTTCCACAGCCTGCTCCGTAAAAGAACAAATGTGAAGCTTCTTTTTTATTTTGCAAAATATCAAAACGATCATTTAATCTTGTAATAATTTCCGGACCGTCAAGAATTTCAGGGTTTAACCCTAAAGTTTGTGTTGTGAATAATACTTTTCCATTGTCATCAATTGCAATCCAATCGGCTTTAGTAGATCCACTATCAACTATTAATTTCATTTTATTTAGTTTTTGGATTAGTTTTTCTTTAATCAATCAAAAGTGTATTTTTTACATTAATTAAAGACATAACAAAATAAGAAAATCCCGTTACGATGAAGTAACGGGATTTTGCAAAAATATATAATATTATTTTAAACCAGCAATATGTACTGATAAATCAATTAATTTACTAGAGTATCCGTACTCATTATCATACCAGGATACTAATTTGAAGAAAGTTGAATTCAATCCAATTCCTGCAGTCGCATCAACGATTGAAGTTCTTTTGTCAGAGATAAAATCCTGAGATACAACCGCATCTTCAGTATACCCTAAAATACCTTTCATTGTAGTTTCAGAAGCCGTTTTTAAAACTTTCATGATTTCTTCATAAGAAGTTTCTTTTGCTACTTTTACCGTTAAATCTACTGTAGAAACGTCAGCAGTAGGAACACGGAATGCCATACCAGTTAATTTCCCATTCAATTCCGGAATAACTTTTCCAACAGCTTTTGCAGCACCTGTAGATGATGGAATGATGTTTATGCTTGCAGCACGTCCACCTCTCCAGTCTTTTCTAGAAGGACCATCAGCTGTCATTTGAGTTGAAGTTGTAGCGTGAACAGTTGTCATTAAAGCTTCTACAATTCCGAAGTTATCGTGAATAACTTTAGCTAAAGGAGCTAAACAGTTTGTAGTACAAGAAGCATTAGAAACTACTAAATCTGTAGCTTTTGCTGTCTCGTGGTTTACTCCCATTACAAACATTGGAGCATCTGCAGACGGAGCAGAAATAATTACTTTTTTAGCACCACCTTTAATGTGCTCATTTGCAGTTTCGATAGTTGTGAAAATACCAGTACATTCAGCAACTACGTCAACATCTACTTCGTTCCATTTTAAGTCAGCAGGGTTTCTTTCTGCAGTGATACGGATATTTCTTCCGTTTACATACAGTTTCCCTTCTTTCACTTCAACAGTTCCGTTGAAACGACCGTGAACTGAATCATATTTTAATAAGTAAGCTAAGTGATCAACATCTAATAAGTCGTTGATTGCTACTACTTCTACATTATCTCTATTGAAAGTTTCTCTAAAAACGATTCTTCCGATACGTCCAAATCCGTTTATTCCTAATTTTACTTTTGACATTTTACTTAATTTTTGCTTTTGTTTTTATTACACTAATTTAAAGTCTAATTTCCTCACAATAAACTTCTTTCCTTTTTAAACTTTGTTTTTTATTTTTTATGTCGACATGATGTCAGACACTCTTAATAATTCTCTGTCGATTTCCGATTTTCCTTTAATTGCCTGCTCTAACGGAGTTAAAGCAACTTTATCTTCACGAAGACCAACCATATAATTTGATTTCCCTTCGATTAAAGATTCAACAGCTTTTACACCTAAACGACTTGCCAGAACACGGTCAAAACAAGATGGAGAACCACCACGCTGCATGTGTCCTAACACAGAAACTCTTACGTCATATTCCGGTAAATTAGCTTCAACGTAATCTTTTAATTCGAAAACGTTTTTACCAATTTTATCACCTTCGGCAATGACCACTATACTTGATGATTTTCCTGAAGCTTTACTTTTTTGAAGAGAGTCTAGCAATCTTTCTAAACCTAAATCTTCTTCAGGAATAAGGATTTCTTCGGCACCAGCTCCAATTCCGGCATTAAGAGCGATATGCCCTGCATCTCTCCCCATAACCTCTACAAAAAACAAACGGTTATGCGAACTTGCAGTATCTCTAATTTTATCGATACAATCTACTACTGTATTTAAGGCTGTATCATAACCTAATGTATGACTTGTACCAAAAATATCATTATCGATTGTACCCGGAATTCCCATTACAGGAAAACCATATTCTGAGTTAAAAATTAAACCTCCGGTAAAACTTCCATCTCCACCGATTACAACCAAAGCATCAACTCCGGCTTTTACTAGGTTTTCATGAGCTTTTTTTCTACCTTCAGGGGTTCTAAACTCAACCGAACGAGCCGATTTTAAGATCGTTCCGCCTTTATTTACAATATTATTTACGCTACGAGGGCCCATTTCTTTGAAATCTCCTTCGATCATTCCCTGATACCCTCTATAAATTCCGATGCATTCTATATTATGATAAGCACATGTTCGAACAACTGATCGTATTGCGGCATTCATTCCAGGTGAATCTCCTCCTGATGTCAGAACACCAACTTTTTTTATTGTTTTTGGCATTATTTAAGTATTAAAGTGTAAAATTAGCAAACATTCACCACTTTTCAGGTTATGATTGTAATAAATTAATAAAATCTGTTAAATTCAAACGTTTTCGTTAATAAGTTTTTTGATATGAAAAAATTCATTTAAAATAATAAAAGGCGCTTATTTTAATTAAATCCTTAAAATTAACAATCTATAAATGAAGTGTTATAAAATTGTGAGGCTTCCTTCACCTGGCAAAAAAAATTTGGGCATCTAAAATTAGCACAAAAAAACCATTCGTTGGTGCGAATGGCTTTTTTATTATACTTTTTTAACAAAAGCTTAAAAATCGTCGTTATCAGGAATCAACCCTTGATTATTATTTTGCGGCTCTTTTGGCTTCTCTTCTTCTTTTTTATCGGATTTAGTTTTATTTGTTTCAGAGTCTTTTTTAGTCGGGAAATTAATATAATCAGGATTCAGATTGGAATCCTGCAAATCATCTGTAGAATTTTTTAGAGTTCGTTCCAGCTTATGGCTTTTAAATAATTTATTCACCAATTCGCTAAAAGTATCAAAATCAACCTCATACGAAATACCTACTCCTTGCGTATATCCTACTCCCTGTCCTATATAATTAATATCATTTTCTTTATTAAACAAACGAAGATTCATAGATCCGTCTTCATTAACTCTGTAAAGTATTTCAATATCTCCTACAATAGCTGATTCATTCACGCCTCCAACAGGCACTCCGACTTTACCGTTAATAGATATTTTTTCATTAATCTGAGATGAAATATTTGCCACAAACTGACCGTCCGCTTCCTGTCCAATTCGTTTATCTGCAGATATAAAATTCAGATCGATATTAAACTTATCACTATCCGATTTTATAATTCCACCCAATAAACTTGCTGCGGTTTCTGCAAAAGTCCCTGATAAATCACTTTGATTAAATCCGTCCGGGCTCATAAATGAACCTGTCGATAATAAATATAAAGCTTGGGTCTGTCTGACATCTTTATCATCTAATTTATATTGTATTTCAGATTTCAAAACACTACTCACTGAAGGAAACTGGATATCAAAATTAGGTTCCGGACTTGCCAAATCTCCTCGTAAACCAATCACAACTTCTACAGGAACTTTTTTATTGAAAGAAGAATTCTCTAATAATACAGCAGGATTCGCAGCTGTTTTATAAACCGCTTCTAAGTTCAATTGCGCTTTCATCGGGTTTCCTTCCCAAATAATAGAACCTCCTTTTTTTACTGCGAATTTTTTATCGATTAATCCACCGTATTTAAAATTATAAGTTCCTTCGTATGCCTGGAAATCTCCCCACATATTAAATTTCCCGAGTGTATTAATTTTAAACAATAAAGATCCGTATCCTTTACCTTTCATACCGTGACCGGAATTTCTGTCCAGAATAACTTCTACTTCAGCATCCGGCGTAATATCAAAATCAAACTCTAATTCAAGACCGCCATAGTTTCTGGTTTTTTCCACAATACCATTTGCTAAATTGTATTTTTCTTTTGGAGTCACAAAATGTATCCAGCTGCTTTCACCTACACTTTGCACATTATTTATAGGTATTTTGACTTCGGTTCCTTTTTCAGATTTGGCAGCTACTTTTATAAATAAACTTTCTGTTGGTCCGGTAATACTTGCCGTTCCGTTGATAAATGCCGTACCAAAATAAGCTGCATCATCGCTATCTTTAGTGTCAAGAGCTACTAATCGTTTTGATGAAATGTTCAGATCTAATTTCCAGTCACCAAAATTATGATGTTCAATACTACCGTTCAATAATCCTTTAGTACCGTATTTTGTATCTGTTAATTGATTATTCCTAAACAAAAACTTCTCATCTGTTAAATCAATAACGGTACGATCGCTCAATTCATAATCTACATTCAAATACGGAATAGTCATACCCGCTTTTTCAACATAAAGCCTACCGTTGATTTCTGGCTTTTTTATATTTCCAACAACAGCCGCATTTCCAGAGACAGAGCCACGTACATTAGACAAAACATCTTTACCAACCGTTCCTAAGGTTGCTAAATTAAATCCTTCTAGTCTAAGCTTTAAATCCAGTACAGTTTCCTTGTTTTCAATTGCAAAATTTCCACTGGCATTAAACGATTCTGTAAAACCATTATGTATTGACGAATTTATCGTGAATCTTTTTAGACTTTCATCTCCGGAAATATCAAAATCTAATGTTCCTAATTCTGTATTATTCAAATTAAGATGATCGATGACAATAGAAGCCGTGGGCTGATAAACATCTTTATTCTGCTTGAAATTGACATTCCCATTTAAATTACCATTAAAGACAAATTTTGAAGTTAGAGGTGTTATTTTATTAATGTCTACGTCTTCAAAATTCAGAACTAAATCTTTATAATCAGTACCTTTTAAAACTCCATTTAAATCAATTTTTTGATCTTCGTGCGACAGTACTATATTATCAATTGTGAAATTTTTAAAATATTTATCAAAAACAATCTGATTATCTTGGCCTTCATCTTCATTTAAATACCACAAATAATCTTTAAATTTCATCTCAGATTTTTTGATTCCGACGATATTATTTTTGTTTTTATCGATGGTATGATACAAGTTCATATTGAAATAATCCTGCCCCTTATCCCCGCCCTTAAATTCTGAACGAACAAACAAAGTATCTTTTGAAGTCACATTTATCAAATTGAAATCACGTATTTTATAATACGGAGTTTTAATACTGTCTAACTCAATAAATGCGTTATAAAGCGGGTTTTTATTATCAATATTAATTCGGATATTATCGAATGTATTTTTTGCGGCCGTTATTTTTTGCGATTTAAATCGGAATTTAAATTCGTTCAAATCAGCATCAATTTTACCACGAACAACGGTAGAAGAATCAACATTTATTTCCGGATATAACATTTCGACCACTTTGTCGTACACATGAAAATTGAAACGCAAAAATTGCCCCTTTTTTACTTTATACGGCTTGTAATTAGTATAAAGACTTCCAACCGAATTCATAACCAACTCATCTAATTGCGCAAACTGAAATTTACCCACAATTTTCCCATTAATAACATCAGTAGAATTAATAGTTATGGTTCTCAATCTGTCAGCATCAAAACTAGAGTTTATAGTTAATTCGTCAAATTCATAAGTTGATTTTGGATTTTGATAAATAGCGTCCTTTATAAAAATATTTCCATGAAGATTTTCAATTGAATTTCCTGAAACCTGCACAATAGCATCACCACTAAAATGCGAAATGCTATCGTTTATAAATTTCAGTTTACGCAAGTCGGCATTTTCAATATTGATATGGAAATCATATTTATTTTCACGTGTACTTAAATCGACTAAACCATCAAATGTCAACGATAAATTTGGATCATTGACCGAAATTTGTCCTTTATAATATGGCAATTTAAAGTTACCATTTACTACGATATTATTGTAGGTATATTTATTATAATCTAACTTAGCTATATCTCCTTTTATAATAGTGTTGAGATATTTTTGTGTAAAACCAACGCCATCAACATCCAGATTTAAAGTTGTTCTCCCAACGTCTTTTCTGTCTAACAAAGCGCCAACATCAAAATTTTCCAGAACAATATTACCAGAATAAGATGCTTTATCAATAAAATCCATGTTATTTAAATGCAGGTCAACCTTACCTCCGCCTATATCAGTAACCATTTTAAAATTAGCTTCCAGAGCAGTTGTGGAGACTTTTGCTTTTCCTATAATTGTAAATTTACCAATTCTTTTGAGCTCTTTTGGCAACTTCTTCCCTAAAACATTTGGAAGCAATGTGACCAAATTATCATAGCTCGAAACAAGCCTGTCAAACTTGCCGTCCATAGAAAACTTTTGTTCTTTCGTACCCAGAAGATTCTTAAAATTAATTGTGCCAACAATTCGTGAGCCATTATTATCAGTCAATCTAAGATGTCTTAAATTCAAATTATTAAGTGGTCCGTTTAATTTAGTTTTAAGTTTAAAATGCTGATTTTTACCTAATCCATCATAAAAATAACGGATATCATTTGTCGCAATTAAGGAAGAATCTATAGTAACATCAAACTTCACTTTATCTGTAAATTCTAAAAAATCCCCCACTTTATAGTTTAAAATTGCTAAACCGTAAATAGATGATCTTTTGGTTTTTATCGCCAGATTTTCAACTCTTATTTGTTTTTTTGAATAACTGAATTTTCCGGCAAAATTAGAAACGTAAAGGCCGCGGTGATCCAAAAACGAAAATCGGTGAATTGTAGTATTTACCTCAGGTCCATACAATTTAAAATCACTGATGTATGCGTTAAGTTTTGTAAAAGAAAGAAACTTTGACGTTTTTTTATTTTCGTCAACCACAGAAAAAATTCCTTTAGAAATATACGCGTTTTTAGCCGTCAATAAAAAATGTTTATTTGTTTTCGAAGGTTTATCAGAATCGAAAAGTCTTATAAACTTATTGATATTGTTTTCGTTTTCGTTTTTATACGTTTTCAGATTAAAAATCAAACCGGTCAAACGCAAATCTCCAAAAATCAAATCTCCATCAAGCAATCTTTTAACACTTAAAATATCGGTAGAAATAATATCAGAGTAGATCAAAACTTTTTTATGATGATCATAAATCAGCACTTTTTTTAGTTTTACGCCGCCAAAAATATTGACAGCCACTTTATCAACATGAATATCTGTTTTAAAATCTTCGTTTAGCGAATTGGTAATATATTGTGCTATTTTAGTCTGAACTACAGGCAAAGACAGTGTGATAGCCAGTGCCAACAAAAGTAAAATTAACCCAATTAGGGTTCTGGATATTATTTTCTTTACTTTTTTGATAGCTTCTTAATTTTTAGTTTTCTTTTAAATTCACTTTGAACAGACAAAGAACGACTGTTTGATAAAAATTCTTTAATTTTGGCTTCTGCTTTAATCAAAGAAATTAAAAATTTGATTTGTCAAATATAATTCAAAATTCGCGCCTTTATATGCAAAATTCAGAGGTTTTTATTCTTGCCATCGAAAGTTCCTGCGATGATACTGCCGCTGCAGTTTTACATAACGACAAAGTACTCTCAAATGTTGTGGCCAATCAGCTTATTCACAATCAATATGGCGGTGTTGTACCGGAGCTGGCCTCAAGGGCACATCAACAAAATATTGTTCCTGTAATTGACGCTGCATTACGCAAAGCAAATGTACAAAAAGAACAATTAACAGCCATTGCATTTACGCAGGGTCCTGGTTTAATGGGTTCATTATTAGTCGGAAGTTCGTTTAGCAAATCATTGTCATTAGCATTAAAAATTCCGTTAATTGCTGTAAATCACATGCATGCACATATTTTAGCTCATTTTATTGATGAAGAAGGATTTGACAAACCTGAATTTCCTTTTTTAGCCTTAACCATTAGCGGAGGCCACACCCAAATCGTGAAAGTAAATGGCTTTTTTGATATGGAAATCATTGGTGAAACCACTGACGATGCGGTGGGAGAAGCTTTTGATAAAAGTGCCAAAATTTTAGGACTTCCCTACCCTGGCGGACCTTTAATCGACAAATATGCACAGTTAGGGAATCCGAAAGCTTTTCAGTTTACCAAACCAAAAGTTCCGGGACTAGATTTTAGTTTTTCCGGATTAAAAACGGCTATTTTATATTTTATTCAGAAGAAAAAATTAGAGAACCCGAATTTCATCGAAGAAAATCTGAATGATATTTGTGCTTCAATTCAATATACGATTATTGAAATTTTGATGGACAAATTAAAATTAGCGGTAAAAGAAACAGGAATCAAACAAATCGCGATTGGCGGAGGAGTTTCGGCAAATTCAGGAATCAGAACCCGATTGAAAGAAAGTGAAGGCAAATACGGCTGGAAAACTTTTGTTCCGAAATTCGAATACACAACAGATAATGCTGCAATGATTGGAATTGTAGGGTACCAAAAATATTTATCAAGTCGTTTTGAAACTTCAGCTGTGGTTTCGAAAGCGCGAATTCAATTTTAATTATGCAATTATTTTACAATCCTGATATTGACGAAACGACCGAAACTTTTTCTTTTGATAAAGAAGAAAGCCGTCATATTATAAAGGTTTTACGCAAAAAAGATTCGGATATTTTACATGTCACCAACGGTTTGGGTTTATTATTTGAAACTGAAATCACTTTAGCTTCAGACAATAAATGTATTGTTGAAGTGCTTTCTATAAAAAAATCTCCTAAACCGAAATTCCATTTGCATTTGGCTGTAGCACCTACCAAAATGAACGATCGTTTTGAATGGTTTTTAGAAAAAGCAACCGAAATTGGTATTCAGGAAATTACACCCGTTTTTTGTGATCGTTCTGAACGAAAAGTAATTAATTTAGAGCGCTTTGAGAAGATAATTCTGTCTGCAATGAAACAATCAAATGAAACTTATTTGCCGAAATTAAATGAGGCAATTTCATTTAAAGAATTCATCAAACAAAAAACTGATGGTTTACAATTAATAGCACATTGCGAAGAAACGGATAAAAAATCATTGAAAGAAGTTTTAAAGCCAAATGAAAATGTTACGATTCTGATTGGGCCTGAAGGGGATTTTTCCGAAAAAGAAATTGCATTGGCTTTAGAAAATAATTATCAGCCTGTTGCTTTAGGAAATACACGTTTGAGAACAGAAACTGCAGCGGTTGTTGCCTGTCATAGTGTTGTGTTTTTTAATGAAACAACAAATTAACTGATGCTAAATTAGTATGAAAAAAATATTCTTTTTGCTTTTATTGGTTTCTATTTCTTCCTTTTCTCAAGAAATTGCTTTGCTAAAATATAGCGGAGGCGGCGATTGGTATGCAAACCCGACTTCGTTGCCAAACCTGATTCGTTTTTGTAATTCGAACATCAATACGAGGATAAAAGCAAAACCATCAACCGTTGAGCCAAGTAATCCTGACTTGCTTTCTTATCCTTTTGTGCACATGACCGGACACGGAAATGTTGTTTTTAGCGATGCCGATGTGACTAATCTAAGAAATTATCTGACGGCCGGAGGTTTTCTTCATATTGATGACAATTACGGAATGGATCAATACATTCGAAAAGAAATAAAAAAGATATTCCCTAATAATAATTTAGTTGAAATTCCGGCGAATCACCCTATTTTTCAAAAGCCATTCCCTTTTCCTGGCGGACTACCAAAAATTCACGAACACGACGGAACCCGTCCTCAGGCTTTTGGCATTTTTGTAGAAAACAAACTGGTATTGCTATATACATACGAATGTGATTTGGGTGATGGCTGGGAAGATCCTGAAGTTCATAATGATCCCGCAAATGTTAGGGATAAAGCCTTAAAAATGGGGGCTAATATTATCAATTATATTTTTACCAATTAATTTTAAAAAAGTGCAGCTTACTCACCAGGAAAATCAATTTGAAAGAAAAACATTTCCAATAACGCTGATTTGTGATCACATTTACTTTCAGCAAAATATTGGATCTCTTTTTAGAATTAG
Organism: Flavobacterium aquidurense; assembly: GCF_031458035.1. Lineage (GTDB taxonomy): Bacteria > Bacteroidota > Bacteroidia > Flavobacteriales > Flavobacteriaceae > Flavobacterium > Flavobacterium aquidurense_C. The sequence continues at coordinate 115,065 of NZ_JAVDXR010000009.1, read as the reverse complement.
CGAAGCTTTTGGTGTAGAGAATATTATCTTTTTAGGAAAAGATATTCCATTAACACCTCGAAAAATAAACAAAACTTCACGAAGTACACATCTTCATGTACCACATACTATAATTGAAGAAACCCCTGATTTAGTAACTTATTTGCTTCAAAATAACTTCGAAATTATTGCTTTAGAAATTGCAAGTAATAGTAAACCTCTAAAAGAAGTTATAATTCCGTCGGGTAAAAAAATAGCACTTGTTATTGGAAGTGAAATTGATGGAATTTCAGACGAACTCTTAAAAATCTCAAATCAAATTGTTCACATTAACATGTTTGGAAAAAACAGCAGTATGAATGTCGTACAAGCTGCAAGTATAGCTTTGTACGAATTTACATCTTAATAATTAAATGTTAAATTTTGTAAGAACTAGACTATATGCGGGGTTGTAAAATTCTGACAAATAATTCATTATGAAAATTTGGCTACAAAATTAAATTGTTATAAAATTGTGTCATTATTAACCAAATTTAATTTTTTATAACAAAAACCAAATTATTATGAAAAAACTTTTTATTACCGCAGTTACAGCTTTAGTGCTGTTTTCTTGTCAAAATGACCAAACAACATCTTCATCAGAACCAGATGCAGTAGTTGCTCGCCGTGGATGTGCAACTCAGGAAGTTTTTGAAGAACAATTAAAAGCCGATCCTATGTTGGCTATTCGAATGAATGAAATCGAGACTTTTACAAACAATCGAATACTTACCAATCGTTTAGTAAATGGTAAAATTGAAATTCCTGTCATAGTTAATGTGCTTTATAAAACTGCAGCTGAAAACATTTCAGATTCTCAAATTCAATCACAAATTGACGTTTTAAATGCTGATTTTAACGCTTTAAACTCAGATTACAATAGTGTACCTGCTTTATTTTCAGGCGTGAAGGCAAATGTTGGTATTACTTTTGTTTTGGAGAAAATCAACAGAAAATCAACAACAAAAACTTCATGGGGAACTAGAGATGCTATGAAAAAAACGAAACAAGGAGGTTTAGATCCAACTTCTCCAACAACAAAGCTTAACTTATGGGCATGTACAATTGGTGGCGGAATTTTAGGATATGCACAATTTCCCGGCGGATCATCAGCTACTGATGGAGTTGTAATTGATTCTAAATACTTTGGTCTTTCAGGATCTGGAAGCTACCCTTATAACTTAGGAAGAACAGCAACTCATGAGGTTGGTCACTGGATGAATTTACGCCACATTTGGGGAGACACAACTTGTGGAAGTGATTTAGTATCTGATACACCTACACATAACGAAGCCAACTATGGCGTACCTGCTTACCCACACTACAGCACTTGTTCTGGCACACCTGTAGAGATGACTATGAATTACATGGATTATACCGATGATAGAGGAATGTACATGTTCTCTGTAGGTCAAAAAAGCAGAATAGCAGCGATATTTACTTCTGGAGGTCCAAGAGCAGGATTTGCACAATAAGGTTAAAAAATGTTAATAAGAAAGCGAGATCTCACCATCTCGCTTTTTTTATTCTCCAAAAATTTCAAAAGCTTTTCCTATATTTATAGTCTAAAAATCAATCATGATAACATCAAAAATCATTTCGAACGGAATTTTAAGGGCGCTAACCACAATCTTAGTTATTGCTGCTGTTTTATATTTTTTATATGAAATACAAACTGTAATCGTTTATTTATGTGTTTCATTAATATTGTGTCTGATCGCAAATCCGCTGGTTCAATTTTTAAAAAACAAATTAAAGTTCAGTAATTCACTGGCCGCCATCACAACAATCATCCTTTTTATATTGTTAATCGTAGGCTTTATTTTGCTGTTTGTTCCTTTAATTATTTCTCAGGCAAACAATTTATCGCTTCTTGACACTAATCATCTTCAACATCAGTTCTTTGAAACAGAACGTAGTATCGAAAGTTATTTCAATATTCAGCATCTTGATTTCGATAAAGTTTTGAAAGAATCAAAAATTGCCACGACATTTGGTTTTGGTTACCTTACTGGATTTATAAACTCCATTATGGGATTTCTGGCTGATACAGGAATGGGATTGGTATCTGTATTTTTTATCACGTTCTTCTTAATTAAAGATCAGGAAGATTTTAAAATAGGGGCAAGAAAAATTCTACCGGACACGAATGAAGATAAAATCCTAAACTCTATCACAAAAATAAACCACTTATTAACCCGCTATTTTGTTGGGTTATTGCTGCAGCTAACGGTTGTCTTCATTTTATATTTAACCGTTTTGATGATTTTCGGAAATAAAAATGCTTTTGTAATTGCATTTCTATGTGCTATTTTAAATATCATTCCGTACATCGGTCCAATTATCGGAACCATTTTGGCCGCTATCCTAACAATGATTAGTTTGATTGGAAGTGATTTTCAATCGGAAATATTACCAACAACTATTTATGTAGTCATCGGGTTTTTATTAGTTCAGGCAATTGACAATAATATTAGTCAGCCATTAATTTCATCAAAAAGTGTAAATTCGCACCCGTTAGAAATATTTCTGGTTACTTTAATTAGCGGAATTACCTTTGGAATTGTCGGAATGGTTATTGCGATTCCGGTTTTTACAATGTTAAAAGTAATTTTAAAAGAATTTTTTCCTGACAATAAAATTGTTTCCGTATTAACTGAAAAAATCTAACATTGAACTCGTCTATTTTAAGTAAAAACATTCAGGACTTTATTTCTAAAAATAGTGGCACCTCAATTACAAAATTAGCACTTCAGAAAAATCCTTTTCCTGAGGTTGAATGGATTTTGATTCTGAATCAGATTGAAGCCAAAACGAAAGCAAAAGAAAAGTTGCCAACATGGTTTTTGACTGAAAATATCATTTATCCAAGTAGAATATCTGTTGAACAAACCTCATCAGAAAAAACAGCATCTTATAAGGCTTCATTAATTGATGGAAAAACTTTAATTGATTTAACGGGAGGTTTTGGTGTTGATGATTATTATTTCTCTCAAAAATTTAAGGTTGTAGCGCATTGTGAAATCAACGAAGATTTATCTGCAATTGTAAAACATAATTTTGAGCAACTAGACGTAAAAAATTGCACTTTTTTTGCTGATGATTCCACCAATATCTTAAAAGAATCTAAGCAAAAATGGGATTGGATTTATATTGATCCTTCGAGAAGAAACGATGCAAAAGGCAAAGTTTTTATGCTAAAAGACTGTTTGCCAAATGTCCCGGAATTACTTGATTTTTATTTTGAAAAAGCGGATTCTATTTTAATCAAAACCGCCCCATTATTGGATATTTCGGCTGGTTTATCAGAATTAAAATTTGTAAAAAACATTCATATTATAGCTTTGGAAAATGAAGTAAAGGAATTACTTTTTGAAATTCACAATCATTATTCAGGGGATATAACCATTAAAACTGCTAATATTTTAAAAGATAAAGTAGAAACTTTTGAATTTATTTTAGGTAATGAATCTGACTATCCATCCTATCATCTTCCCCAAAAATATTTGTATGAACCAAATTCGGCTATAATGAAATCTGGTGGTTTTGATGAAGTTAGTTCTTCTTTCAAAATAAATAAACTGCAAAAACATTCACATTTATATACTTCAGAAGAATTGATTGATTTTCCGGGAAGAGTTTTTGAAATTGAAAAAGTGATTTCGTACAGCAAAAATGATATGAAAGCAGAACTTTTAAATCAGCAGGCGAATATCACAACTCGAAATTTTCCGGACACGGTAGAAAATATCCGAAAAAAATGGAAAATAAAAAATGGCGGAAATCTATATTGTTTTTTTACAACAGATAAAAATGATAACAAAATAGTTTTAATTTGCAGAAAAATAATTTAAAAATGAAACAACTAATTACACTAACTTTTTTTCTATTAACCCTTACTGCATTTGCCCAAAAACCATGTGAATATAGTACGAATGTAACTGATTCGATCGGAACTTATAAGATTACAAATGAGTATCTAATAAGCGAAAAAAACTTTGGAGGAACCGCTAATTATGTATTCTTTTCGCTTGCTCAAACAGATGGTTTACCAACTTTAAATTTACAGCTGATTCAAAAAAGTAAAGATTTTATAAAAGCCAATTGCTTTGATAAAAACTCAAAAGTCTTTTTACAATTACAAAACGGCAAGATTGTTACTTTAATGCACATCAATCAGGAAAACTGCGGAACACTTATACGCGACGACAAAGGTTTTGATAATCGTGTAAATACGGGAATTTTTATGTTTATGAAAGATAATTATGAAGAACTAAAAAAATCTCCGGTTAACATTATGCGAATTAAATATTTAACAAATACAGAAGATTATATAGTAAAAGGCGCGTTAACATCAGAAATGAACGCAAAAGTATACAAACCAGATACTTATTTCATGGAAAATATAAGATGTGTGGAATAACTAATCACAATTCCATTTTTGATCGGAAACTTTATCCTGTAAACCGGTTTTTAAATTATAATGCCACCATTCAGAATCAAATGAATTAAAGCCATTTTTGATCATTACTTTTTTAAGAAACTTTCTGTTCGATTTAACTTCACTGGAAAGTTTTGTATAATTATGACTGGCTTGTATTCCGAAGAAATCAAAAGGAGTCCCCATATCGACTTCTTTCCCATTACGATCCACTAAAGAAATATCAACGGCTCCTCCTCTATTATGGATGGAGCCTTTTTTTGGATCTGCTACATACTCTGGATTCGACACAATCTCCCACATTTTTTTCTGAATTGATAAAGGTCTGTAGCAATCGTATAATTTTATTTTATATCCTTTTTTGATAAAATCTTTATTAGCAGCAATTAAAGCTTCCACTGTTTTCAGGCGTAAAAAACATTCGGCGCAATCATAAACTTTAGCTTTCAAAAAATTATCATCGGTCGCATATTTCATATCGTAGATAAAGTCTTTGCTGTAATCTTGTAAATTTACAAAAATAGTATCCTTCAGTGCTGGTTCTGCAGGACTCGAATACACTTCATTTTGAGCATTTACATCTGCGATTCCGAAAAGGAAAAACAGAAGAAAGAAAGGTTTAATTAATTGCGACATAATTTATCATTTGAAAATTGAAATTAAACAAAAAAAAACAATTTTCTTTTAATATCCTGAAAATCTAAAAAGCTCTTCTCTAAAGCGATTATGGTATTTCATAATTTTTTACAACAATAATCTTAGTTTTTTCGTTAAATTAGCTAATCAAGACATTACAAATCAAATATTTACTTCAAAAAACAAAAATTATGAGCGAAAGAGCAAAATATATATTTGTAGTTACATTGAGTTGTTTTACATTGATTTCTTGTAAAAAGGAAGTTATTAAAAGTGTCCCGGCAACAGACTCCACCTCAATAAGAATGGATGCTTTAAAAGTTGATTCGGCAGTAATTAATCCAACAGATACCTTAAGTAGTCTAGTTGACAAAAGCGTAATAGGTTCTAACATCTTAACCAAAAGCAGTATTACTCCAAGGTTAAAAACGTTGTTAGGAAGCGATTACGACCAAATGGTAAAATATTGGAACACAGAAACGCCATTTATCAAAGAAGGTGATATTCTGCATGCCAGCGGCTGTAAACAGCACGATTGCAATACTTATTCGTATGATCTTTACATTGATATAAAAAATAATAAAATCAATGTGTATAAATTCAGTAAATCTAAACTTACCGTTTTTACAGAAGATAATTTCCGAATTGTGTTAAAAGATTCATTATTAAAATATCTTAGCACTAAAAAGATTAATGCAAATATTCCAAAAGAAAAATAAGATATACCGCAAAAAAAAAGATAGCCATTTCGTTATCTTTTTTGTATTTATATTGATTTACTAAATTTCACCTGTCATTAAAATATTTTCATGTACACCTTTCTGTTTCAGCATTCTGAAATGCGAACGTATGGCGTGATAAAAAGGATATGATGTATACGGAAGGTCATATTCTTCGGCATAACGTTTTATAATTGGCGTAATATAAGGATAATACGTATGGCCAACTCCCGGAAAAAGGTGGTGTGCCACATGGTGTGTAAAGCCACCGTATAAAAAATTTGCCAATTTACTGTCTGTACTAAAATCTTTTGTAACAATCATTTGATGCATCGCCCAAGTTGCAGAAAGATTTCCATCTTCGTCTGTAACAGGGAAATGTGCATCTTCATCAACATGTGTAGATACCAATGCTACCACTCCTAAGGCGCTGCCACACATATGTAAAGCAAACCAACCTCCTAACACTATATACCAAGGCTGATTTAATAAAAACATTGGCACAAAAAGCAAATACACGAGGTTTATTATTTTAGCTACGAACATTTTATAGATTTCTATGGTTGGAATTTTCTCTACAACTTTTTTCACATAGTTATCTTTTGTTCCAAAAACATCTTTAAAATCTCTTATATAAATCCAATTCAGACTATATAATGGGTATATAAACCACATATAAATATGCTGGTATTTGTGATAGTTGAATAATGGACTATTAGGAAAAATTCTGATGATATCGCTCTGTTTTATATCAACATCCCAATCTGGAACATTCGGATACGCATGATGCAGATTGATGTGACGACGTGTCCAGAGCCAGTGATTGCTTCCGAAAATTTCGAGCACATACATAAACAATTCATTATGTTTTTGTTTTTTAAACAATGCGCCATGAGCAGCATCATGAAATGCATTTATAAAAAGCACGATCATAGTGACACCGCACAAAATATAAAAGAGAAACAATAATGGTGTGCTGTTTCCAAACAGCAAAATACAGGCATAGAACAAAAAGAAAAGGACTACAAGTCCAATGGACTTAATTACGTTAAACCGATACAGGGATGTTTTTTTTAAAACCGTTTCATTTACTTCCTTTCGAATCTTTTTAAAAAAATCATCAGTACCAGGTTTTACATAAACCGGGCGATTTAATTTTTCCATAATGATTAATGGCTAGAAATTCTTACATCAAATTTAATAAAAAAATTTAAAGCACACGATAAGAAAATGTTACTAATAAAAAATATGTTTTTAATATATAAAAATCCCCTTACAAGTAAAAAAAGTGTAATTTTTGATATCAAAACAAATGATGATATTATATTTCTCGAATAATTTTATTTCATGAGATGCTCCCGATTTATTTAAAAATAAAACTTTTACGTCTCTACGTCGAAATTCTATTTTTTAAGCTGCAAGTCATAATTAAGTTTTAGATTATCTAAAAAATACCCATATTTTCCGGTTTGATTGTAAATCCAATACGCAGCATACTTTTATGTTCCTGATAATCAATCAGACTTTCTGTATAACCTACAAACCATTGAAGTGTGAGGTAATAATTCTCATTTTTATAAGGCCTCCAGTTTAGCTGCGTCTGTAGCGAGCCATAATTTATAAGCCCGCTTCCTTTTCTGAAAAGAATGTCTGCGCTCCATCTTCCCGGCCGTATCTGATAAGTTGCACTTGCTTCGCCGTAGCCCACATATTTTGTGAGTTCCGGATTATCTTCCTTATCAACAAGTGGAATCCATCCTCTCAAACCAACAACCCAACGTGGCGAAATTTGTGATTTTAAAGAGAAAGCAAGCATATTCCAGGTTCTCGAATAAATAGAATCCCTGCCGTTTGACTCATGTTCTAACGAAATTGTTCCATAAGTCAGTCTTTCTCCTTTTAAATAAAATGGCCGAACGATTGCAACACCGGGATTGAAATTAATTTCTGAAAATGGTTTTGAACTCGCATAAATATCCCAAAATGCCTTTTGAGTATACATTAAATAAGGAAAAAATCCACCCCATAAAGGTTTTGATTTTAATCGCAGTTTAAAACTTATCTGGTATTTTACATCGGCAGAGTTGCGATCGATAGGTTCATCCAAAGGAACACCAGTTAAAAAATAATTGTCTTTATGAACAGAAAAGCTTGGTTCTTTCAATAGTGAATCTGCTGCTCTGAAATTCTTTTTGGGTTCTAAAATTTGTGAATTTGATTGGATTGAGAAGAAAATCAAACAAAGAAATAGGTATTTGAAATGCATTTATAAGAATTAAATTGGGGATTATTTTAATTTTTATAAATGTCCATTATTTTAATAGATGATATTGACTCAATAAAAATGAGAGTTGCCTCTATAAATATTTAGAATATGCAAAAAGTGCATAAAACAAAAAAGCCACTCGCTTTGAGTGGCTTTTGTTGTGATCCCAGAAGGATTCGAACCTTCGACCTACGCATTAGAAGTGCGTTGCTCTATCCAGCTGAGCTATGGAACCATTTGTTTTAAAACTTTATGGTAAAGTTTCTGTCGGGGTGGCAGGATTCGAACCTGCGGCCTCCTGCTCCCAAAGCAGGCGCGATAACCGGGCTACGCTACACCCCGAAGGCAAAATTTAAGCGGAGAGACAGGGACTCGAACCCTGGCGACGGTTACCCGTCGACAGATTAGCAATCTGCTCCATTACCGCTCTGGCACCTCTCCAAGCTCAAGGAACGTGTCCTGTTTTGCGGTTGCAAATGTAAGTCAACATTATATTTCTCACAACTATTTTTGCGCTTTTTTTTATCTTTTTTCAATCTTTTTTTTAAAACACTTCACAATCAAACGAATAGAATTAACAAAAAATTCATATTAAATTTAAAATCCACTGAAACGGATACATATTGATACAAAATTTGAATTTATTTAAATAAAGAGTAAATTTGCTACATTAACTAATATTACACAGAAAATGAACAAAAGAGTTGTTATCGTTTCTGCCGTTAGAACACCTATCGGAAGTTTCATGGGAGGGTTATCTACCGTACCCGCACCAAAATTAGGTGCTGCCGCTATAAAAGGCGCACTTCAAAAAATTAACCTAGACCCAAAATTAGTTGATGAAGTTTTTATGGGCAACGTTGTTCAGGCAGGAGTTGGACAAGCTCCAGCACGTCAGGCTGCGCTTTTTGCCGGTTTGTCTGAAGAAGTTGCCGCTACAACTGTAAACAAGGTTTGTGCCTCCGGAATGAAAGCTGTTATGTTCGCCGCACAGGCTATTGCTTGTGGAGATGCTGAAGTTGTAGTAGCCGGAGGAATGGAAAACATGAGTTTGATTCCACATTACGTACAAATGCGTAACGGAACTAAATTTGGTCCTGCAACTATGCTGGACGGAATGCAAAAAGATGGTTTGACAGATGCTTATGACAACAACGCAATGGGAGTTTGCGCTGATTTATGTGCATCTGAATACAACATCAGCCGTGAAGACCAAGACAATTTTGCTATTCAATCGTATGAAAGAAGTGCAAAGGCCTGGGATGCCGGAAAATTCGACAATGAAATCGTTCCTGTTGAAGTTCCACAAAGACGCGGTGAACCAATCATCGTTTCAAAGGATGAGGAATATACTAACGTAAAATTAGACAAAATCCCTTCATTAGCAGCTGTTTTTACAAAAGACGGAACTGTTACTGCAGCAAATGCTTCTACAATCAATGATGGCGCAGCTGCTTTAGTTTTAATGTCTGAAGAAAAAGCAATTGCATTGGGATTAAAACCTCTAGCCTACATCAAAGGTTACGCTGATGCTGCTCAGGAACCAAAATGGTTTACAACAAGCCCGGCAAAAGCATTGCCAAAAGCATTAAACAAAGCTGGAATCGCAATTGGGGATGTTGATTATTTCGAATTCAACGAAGCTTTCGCAGTGGTTGGATTAGCCAATTCAAAAATCCTTGATCTGGATAACGATAAAGTAAACGTAAACGGTGGCGCAGTATCTTTAGGACATCCTCTAGGTTGTTCAGGAGCCAGAATCATCGTAACTTTACTAAATGTTTTAGAACAAAACGATGCCAAAACTGGTGCTGCTGCAATTTGCAATGGCGGTGGTGGAGCTTCGGCAATTGTTATCGAAAGAGCTTAAATAATAATACAATAGATTGGGAGTTATTGCTTTAAATAACTCCCAATTTTCAACTTATAAATTACCCTAAATGTTCGGAATTTGCAATCTAGCCATAGTACCCGTTCGATCTGAACCAAGTGACAGAAGTGAAATCGTTACACAACTTTTGTTTGGCGAGCACATCGAAATCTTAGAACGCCAAAATCAATGGGCGCGTATAAAAATTCAGTTTGATGATTATGAAGGCTGGGTAGATTCTAAACAATATCAGCTTATTTCAGAAGCAAATTACAATCTGTTAAGCAAAGAAGCCATCATCTTAAATGCTGATTTGATTGATTACATCACTGCTCCGGAAAATTTATTATTGCCAATTCCGCTTGGTGCCTCGCTTACATTTTTAAACAATAACGAAATCAACACTTCGAATTTCGATTTTGAAGGCACAAAAACGAGTGGTATCAAACCTAAAAGCGCTTTAATAAATACCGCTTTCATGTATTTGAACGCTCCTTATCTTTGGGGTGGAAAAACGCCTTTCGGAATCGATTGTTCCGGTTTTACCCAAATGGTTTACAAACTAAACGGCTACAAAATTCATCGCGATGCTTCACAGCAAGCACTTGACGGAGAACCCTTAAGCTTTATTGAAGAAAGCGAGCCAGGAGATTTAGCTTTTTTTGATAATGACGAAGGAAACATCATCCATGTCGGAATCATAATGGACAATAATTACATCATTCACGCCAGTGGAAAAGTTCGTATTGACCGCTTGGACCACTTAGGAATTTACAATCCGGAATTGAATAAACACACTCATAAACTGAGAGTGATTAAGAAAATTATTTAGTTTTTAGCCACAGATTAAAGGATTAAAATGATTTTGAAATCTATGTTAATCTGCGAAATCAGTGGCAAAAAGAAAAAAATCTGCGTTAATCCGTGTTTTCGCTTGCGAATCCGCGTCATCCCCGTGCCATTGTATCACGCGCTAATTCGAATCGTTTTCCTAAACTCCGAAGGACTATTCCCTCTTTGCTTTTTAAAGAATTTATTAAAGTGACTTTCATCCGTAAAACCAAATTCATACGCAATTTCATTAATTCGCTTATCACTAAATTGCAAACGATGTTCGATCAGTTTCGTTTTATAATTGCTGATATATTGTTGCATCGTTTCGCTCGCATGTTTCTTAAAATAGCGTCCTAAATACGTATTCGAAATTCCAAAATACTCACTTAGTGATTCTGCTTTTATTTTCTCAGGATAGTAAATATTATTCTGAATATATTGCAGGATATCCATCGCCTTACCTTCAGTGCCAACATTTACCTGTTCCGGTAAATACTTCGCAATATTTCTGGCCACAATAATAATCAGCGTGTTAACCAATTGCTGAATCAATTCCTGATTATACACATCTTTATCCTGATGTTCACGAATAATCGCTTCCACCATCACTTTTACCAAACATTTATCAGCATCATTCTTCAAAATACAACCCGGCTGATGATTCGCATTCTGCAAAATATATTCTAACCGCTGAATATTCTCGTTTTGCAAACTCGAGTTCTTCAAATAAATATCATTGAATCTTAAAAAGAAAAACTTAGTTTTCGTCTCAATCGTAAAATTATGACAATCTTCAGGCGTCAATAAAAACATATGTCCGGCATCATACTCAAAAATATTTTTGTTGATGCACTGCGAACCTGTTCCGCCCAAAATATATACCAATTCGAAGAAATTATGACGATCTCCCACATCCGGATATTCATCCAGAGTTTCAAAGGAAACGGTAAACGGCTCGTATAAATTTTCTTTTTTCATGAAATGTAAATTATTTGAAGTTGCAAATTTACATAAAAAAGACAAATATATACAAGTTAACACTCTTAAAAATGGTATAATTTTGCCAAGTGAAATTTAAGATATAAAAATACAACATTATGGAATATAGAAAATTAGGCAATACCGAACTTGAATTATCAACTATTACATACGGCGCATTTGCCATTGGCGGAAACATGTGGGGCGGAAACGAAAAAGCAGATTCAATTGCTTCCATTCACGCATCAATCGACCACGGCGTAACCACAATAGACACCGCTCCTTTTTACGGATTTGGTTTAAGTGAGCAAATGATTGGCGAAGCTATAAAATCTCACGATCGTTCAAAAGTGCAGTTATTAACCAAATTTGGCTTGGTTTGGGACGGTAGCAACAATGGAAAAGGCGATTTCTTTTTCGATGCAGATGACAACGGAAAGAAGATCCCGGTTTACAAATATGCTTCAAAAAGCAATATTATTAAAGAAGTCGAAGAAAGTTTAAAACGTCTTCAAACCGATTATATCGATTTATTACAAATTCACTGGCCAGATTCAACAACGCCAATTCACGAAACAATGGAAGCACTTGAAACCTTGATTCAACAAGGAAAAATTAGAGCCGCCGGAGTTAGCAATTATAGTAATTCACAAATTCAAAAAGCGCAAAAAACAATAAAATTAGCTTCAAACCAGGTTCCGTTTAGTATGCTGAATCGCAAAATTGAAACCGATTTGATTCCGTTAACCAGTAAAGAAAACATCGGAATAATCGCTTACAGTCCTATGGAAAGAGGTTTATTAACCGGGAAATATTTCACAGACAGCAAACTAAAAGACAACGATCATAGAAATGGATATTTCGGTCAGTTTGATCTTCAAAAAGTAAAAACTTTGGTCGAAGAATTAAGTTCATTGGCAAATGCAAAACACATTTCGATTTCGCAATTAGTATTACGCTGGACGACTTTACAAAAAGGAATCACAATTGTTTTGGCCGGAGCCAGAAACGCAGAACAAGCCATTTCAAACGCAAAAGCAATAGATTTCGATTTATCGGTTTCCGAATTAGATTTTATTAATCAGGCAATTTCAAAAGTAAAATAAAAAGTTTTTAAACACATAGAAACATAGCCAATAGAAATGTATAAAGTCGTTTCATTTATCTTAAAGTCACATAGTTATGTGTGAGAAACTAGTTTCTTTTTGCATTCTCTAAAAAGCAAACAAAAATCTATGTTTCTATGTGTTTAAAATTACACGCAAACAATTCAAAACAATAAAATAATTTGGGTGTGTCCCTACGGGCCGGGCTATTCGTTACAATCTTTTTTATAAATAGAAAAAATTTATAAAAAAGGATTTTCACTTCTATCCCTCACACTCACGAATTCATAAGAAGATTTAAAGAAATGAAGAAAATATTTATCATCAACGGAGGACAAAATTTCGCGCATTCAGGCGGAAGATTCAACCAAACCGTTACCGACTGGACAATTGAATATTTAAAAAGTAAAAATTACGAAATAAAAACAACCAGTATCAAAGAAGAAATCGACTTGGAAAAAGAAGTCGAAAAATTCGTTTGGGCTGATGTTGTAGTGTATCACACGCCAGTTTGGTGGTTTCAATTACCAAACCTTTTCAAAAAATACATCGACGACGTTTTTACAGCCGGACACAACAAAGGAATTTACAGAAGCGACGGAAGAACCAGAACCAATCCGGACATTAATTACGGAACCGGTGGACAATTACACGGACGAAAATATATGCTGACCACAAGCTGGAATGCACCTGCAACAGCCTTCACACTTCCGGGAGAATTTTTCGAAGAAACATCAGTTGACAACGGAGCCATGTTTGGTTTCCATAAAATGAATAAATTTGTAGGTATGGAAAAACTAGACAGTTTCCATTTCCATGATGTTGAAAAAGGTGCAACAGCAGAAAATATTGACATCTTTAAAGAAAATTACACCAATCATTTAGAACAAATTTTTAAAAATTTATAATCATGATCTCCATTACCGCCATCATTAAAAGTAAAAAAGAAAATATCGAACAGCTTCAAAACATGATAAACCATTTGGTTACCGAAACCAGAAAAGAAGAAGCCTGTGAACGTTACGATCTCCATGTGACCGAAAATGTCTTTATCATTTGGGAAGAATGGAAAGATCAGTCTGGTCTTGATTTACACAACAATCAACCGCATTTACAGGATTTTATCACGCAAAGCGAAAACTTGGTTGCTTCTCCTATTCAGGTTTATAAAACAACACAAATTTTGTAATATTTTTTTACCACGACCCGATAGCGAACAGGCGAAGCAATTACAAATTAGCACAAATTTATTTTCAATTTGTGCTAATTTGTGTAATTCGTAGCAAACCTTTTTTACTTAATCCAGACAAAAGAGCCAAAACACATATTACCGCAAGTCGTTCACGAATCAAACAACATCAATTCGATTGTGCAATTGGTTAAAAATGGCTTAGGAATTTCTATTGTAACATCTAATATTGCAAAAAACAATCACGATCCCGAAATGGGCTTTATCGAATTGAAAAAAGTCAATTTATTTACGGATGTTTCGTTAATAACTTCAAAAGAAGATGATTCTGAAATCACAAAATCTGCGGTTGCTTTTTTGTTGAATTTTAAAAGATAATCGCGCAAAGGCGCAGAGTCGCAAAGTTTTTTCTCATTTATGTCATTGCGAGGAACGAAGCAACCGCATTAGCTGAATAAGTTTTTGCTTTTTCTAGCGTGATTGCTTCGTTCCTCGCATTGACAAACAATGCGTTTAACTTACAACTTAAAAAAAACTTTTCGACTCTGCGCCTTTACGCGATTAATAAATATCCTGCCAATTTCACGTCAAAAAAGTTACAATTTATCACAACCAAATTCCCTAAAAACACGTAACTTTTAAATACCTTAGCAAATTATAATTCTCGTTTAAAAATCAATAAAAATGGCTGAGCAATCTTCAATTATATGCCCAAATTGCGGGACACCAATCGATGTAAACGATGTTTTAAAACATCAGTTGGAAGATAGTATCCGTAAAGAATTTCAACAAAAAGCCAATGCTCAAACCAGAGAATTGGAACTTAAAAATGAACAATTCGAAAAAGCAAAAGCAGACTTTGAAGCTAAAAAGAAACAGGAAAACGAACTTTTCGCTGAACGTTTAGAACGCGAAAAAAAGACAGCTGAAAAAGAGATTACCGAAAAGCTAAAAACCAAACTCGAAGAAGAAAATAAAGATCGTTTGACGCTGATGGAAAAGGAACTTTCTGAGAAATCAGAAAAGCTTAGGGAATTGAATAAAATGACGGGCGAAATTGCAAAACTCCAACGTGAAAAACTGGAAATGAAAGAAGCCATCGAAGCCGAAGCGCAAAAACAACTGAACGCGACTTTGGTTTTGGAACGTGATAAAATCCGTAAACAGGAAGAAGAAAAAAACGAACTTAAAATAAAAGAATACCAAAAACAATCTGACGATCAGAAAAAGTTAATCGAAGAAATGAAACGCAAGCAGGAACAAGGTTCTATGCAATTACAAGGCGAAGTAATGGAATTAGCAATCGAAGAATGGCTGGCGAATAATTTTCCGTTAGACAGCATCGATGAAATTAAAAAAGGTGCCAATGGTGCTGATTGTCTTCAAATTGTAAACACACGCGAATTACAAAATTGCGGTTCTATTTATTACGAAAGTAAACGTACCAAAGCTTTTCAGCCATCCTGGATCGAAAAATTCAAAAATGATATTCGCACCAAAAGAGCCAATATTGGTGTTTTAGTAACCGAAGTTATGCCAACCGGAATGGACCGTATGGGAATGCGTGACGGAATCTGGATTTGTACTTATGAAGAATTTAAAGGTCTGAGCGCGGTCTTGCGTCAGTCGTTAATTCAGGTAAGTCAGGCGGTTCAGGCGCAGGAAAACAAAGGTGATAAAATGTCGATGTTGTATGATTTTTTAACGAGCAACGAATTCCGTTTGCAGATTGAAGGAATCGTAGAAGGTTTTACGCAAATGCAAGGCGATCTCGATGCGGAAAAAAGAGCGATGCAACGTATCTGGAAACAACGCGAAAAACAAATCGAAAAAGTAGTTCACAATACTTTAGGAATGTATGGTTCTATTCGTGGTATTGCAGGAAATGCGGTTCAGACGGTTCGTGCTTTAGAACTGGATTTTATTGAAGAAGATAATGACGATCCTAAGGAATTATTTGAATAACTTTTTTAAATTCCAATAATTTAAATTCCAAATACCAATTTTTCGCAACATATGTCATTCCGAGGAACGAAGGATCACACTAGTAACTCGACAAAGATTGGCGATTTTCTGCCCTTTAATTGCGCCGTGAAGGGATTAAAATCCCTCCCTACAATATATTTAGAACCTCCGGCTCTTTTGAAAAGTTCCGGAGGAACGTTTTATTTTGTAGCAACGGATCAATCCGTTGTAAGTATTAAAATCAATCAACCTTCCTAAATACCAACAATTTCCCTGAAGGATTTGAAAGTGTCAATCGATTATCTCCAATCGAATATGTTGTAACATTTTGAAGTGCCTTGGTAAATTCGCTTTCTTTATTACCCGGCGCGCAGGCCATTAAAGTCGAAATTACTTTGGTAAATCTTAATAGGTCTTTTTCATAAAATATAGTTCCGGAAATTGAATTACAGCCTCCAAAACCCATAAAGGTATTTTCCTGAGCATGAATTTCGATTCTTGGTAATTCTCTTTGATAATCGGCTATAAAAACCTTATAACCATTCAATTCTTCTAAAACCCAAATATCGTGCAGGCGATAATCAGTAATGTATTTTCCACAGCCTTCGACTTTTTTAGACTGAAGCTCTGAATTATTTTTGATTTCAATTGATACTTTGTAAGGCGAAATTGCCCCCGACATCGAATCCTGACAATCTACTTGCTGAATGGTAACGGTTGCGGTTGCCTTCTCATTACTTAGCTTATACATTTTTACATTGGCATCCATTGCTTTTATTGGTTCAACCGATGAAAAAATGATTTTCTCTTTGCCCGGAATCAGCGACGTAAAGATGATTTGCTCCTTCCCTAGCGTTATTCCCCAGAACGGTTCATTTCCGGTTGCTTTGAAATAGATCGTCATATCGGCTTCTTGAGAGTTTGTCGCCGAAGCTGTTTCTTTTGAACCTGTTGATGCTGATTTACAGCTAATCATCAAAGACGATAAAAACAAGAATACAAATATATTTTTCATGAGATTACTATTTAAAATGAATTGAATTTTTAGAAACAAATTCCAAAATTCAACTGAATTTACGACAATTTTCTGAAATCCTTATTTAGAATCCTTTCAAATTTAAGAAAATGGGTACCAAAATCATAAATTATAAGAAGTTGAAAAACCGCCTGAAATCCGCACTACTTAAGAGATTACGATAAAATACGTATTTCATTTCGGTATTTTTCTAACAAAAAATCAAATTGCATACGTATTTTAATAAGTATAAATACTTATATTTGCGTAGTAATACTTAATTAAAGAAATCATGATAAGAGTAATAGTAGTTGGAAACGGCATGGTTGGTTATAAATTTTGCGAAAAATTCATTGCAAAATCAGGACAGGAAAAGTATCAGATTACCGTATTTGGTGAAGAGCCAAGACGTGCTTATGATCGTGTTCATTTAAGTGAATACTTTGGAGGAAAAACAGCAGATGATTTATCATTATCAACTAGCGAATGGTACGCAGAAAACAATATTACTCTGAATACTTCTGAATTAATTACAGATATCAATCGTCAGGAAAAAACAATACATACTCATTTAGAAAAAACACATACGTATGATTACTTAGTTTTAGCGACAGGATCTTCAGCTTTTGTTCCGCCCATTGACGGCGTTGAAAAGGAAGGTGTATTTGTTTACAGAACCATCGAAGATTTAGATGCGATTATGGGGTACGCCAAAAAAATAAAACAAAAAGGCGCTACTGAAGCTGCAGTTTTAGGCGGTGGTTTGTTAGGTCTTGAAGCGGCAAAAGCAGTGCGCGATTTAGGATTGAATCCGCATGTCGTTGAATTTGCGCCTCGCCTTATGCCTAGACAACTGGACAAAGGCGCGAGTGATATGCTTCAGTCTAAAATTGAGGAATTAAATATTGGCATTCATCTTAACAAAGCAACTCAATATATTGATGGAAAAGAACGCATAACAGGAATGATGTTTGCCGATGACGAGTTGTTAAAAGTAGACATGTTGGTTATATCTGCAGGGATTAAACCCCGCGACGAATTGGCCCGAGTTTCAGGACTAGAGGTAGGTTTACGAGGCGGCGTTGTGGTAAACAATCAGATGCAGACATCAGATCCTTCTATTTATGCGATTGGCGAAGTAGCACTTTACAATCAAAATATTTACGGACTTGTTGCTCCGGGTTACGAAATGGCCGATGTGGCCGCTGAGCAAATCTTAAATGGTTCTAAAACCATGAGAGAAACCATTGATATGTCGACACAATTAAAATTGATTGGTGTTGAAGTGGCGAGTTTTGGTGATCCTTTTGTTGAAAATGATGATGTAACTGCTATCATTTATGAAAATAAATTAAGCGGAATTTACAAAAGAATCAACGTTACCAAGGATTCAAAAACTTTATTAGGCGGAATTTTAGTTGGAGATTCAAGCGATTATAATTCTCTATTTCAGATTTACAGCAACGCGATGGCTCTTCCTAAAAATCCTGAAGATTTAATCTTAGGTTCAAGAGATGGCTCTGAAGGTTCAAGCTTAGGAAGCGTTTTAGACTTGCCGGATACAGCCGTAATCTGCTCTTGCGAAAACGTAACTAAAGGTTCTATCTGCTGCTCGATTTTAGACGAAACCTGTTCGAGTTTCTCAGATGTTGTAAAACATACCAAAGCCACTTCAGGTTGTGGAGGCTGTAAACCAATGGTTTCTGACATAGTAAAAGCGACTCAAAAATCATTAGGAAAAGAAGTAAAAGAGGTTATCTGCGAGCATTTTAATTATAACCGTCAGGAATTATTTGATTTGGTAAAAATCAATAAATACGAGAATTTCTACGATGTAATTGATCATCACGGAAAAGGTGACGGCTGTGAAGTTTGTAAACCAGTTGTTGCCTCGATTTTCTCCAGTATTTACAATGATACAGCCAACAAACACGTAACTACACAAGATACAAACGATAGATTTTTGGCTAACATTCAACGTAACGGAACGTATTCTGTTGTGCCAAGAGTCGCAGGAGGAGAAATTACGGCTGAGAAATTAATCGTTATTGGAGAAGTTGCCAAACAGTTCGATTTATATACTAAAATTACGGGTGCTCAACGTGTCGACTTATTCGGAGCGCATTTGAATGATCTTCCTAAAATCTGGAAAATCTTAATTGACAATGGTTTTGAAAGTGGTCACGCTTACGGAAAATCACTTCGTGCTGTAAAAAGCTGTGTCGGAAATGCCTGGTGTCGTTACGGAATGGACGACAGCGCCGGATTTGCCATCGAACTGGAAAACAGATACAAAGGAATTCGTTCTCCACATAAACTAAAAGGCGGTGTTTCAGCCTGTATTCGCGAATGCGCCGAAGCCCGTGGAAAAGATTTCGGATTAATTGCGGTTGAAGGTGGATGGAATTTATACATCACCGGAAATGGCGGGGCAAATCCAAAACACGCTGTTTTATTGGCTGAAAAAATTGACAAAGAAACGGTTATCAAATACTTAGACCGCTTTTTAATGTATTACATCCGCACGGCAGGTCCGCTAATTAGAACGGCGACCTGGCTGGAAAAACTGGACGGCGGTTTAGAATATTTGAAAGAAGTAATAATTGAAGACAGTCTTGGAATTTGCGAAACATTAGAAGCTGAAATGCAAACTTTGGTAAATACGTTTGAATGTGAATGGAAACAGGTTTTAGAAAAACCAAGATTATTAAAACGTTTCAACCATTTTGTAAACTCTGAAGAAAAAGATGATAATGTTGTTTTTGTTCCGCTAAGAGATCAAAAAGCGCCAAAAGCGTGGACTTAAACTTTTAAATAATTTTTTAAACACACAGAAACATAGCTTATTGAAATGAATAAAGGCGTTTCACTTGCTTTAAAACACATAGCTTTCAAAGATTTTTAATTTTTAATTCTCAATTTTTAATTAAAAAAATCAGCTCCAAAAAAAAAAAAATATCACAAACGTTTGCTGTCCTCTTACCCTCTTTTTTACTGCGCCATCAAACTCTCTTGATTGTAAAAAGAGGGATAAGAAACAGAAACAAAAAAATGCACAAAATGGAAGAAATCTTAAGTCAATACGAAACCGTACACGCAAGCGATGCTACAATTTGGTTCAAAGCCGGAAAAGTAGAGGATTTTCCAAGCAATCGCGGTGGCTGCATCAAATACAAAAACAAGCAAATTGCGATTTTTAATTTTGCTCGTCGCAATGAATGGTATGCGTGCCAGAACGCCTGCCCTCACAAAATGGAAATGGTATTGGCCAGAGGAATGACTGGATCTACAGATAATATTCCGAAAATCGCTTGTCCAATGCACAAAAAAACCTTTTCATTAGTTGATGGTTCAAACTTAAATGGAGATGATGATTTAAAAATTGCAACGTATCCGATTAAAATTATTGAAGATGAAGTGTATGTTGGGTTTGTAGACTAGACTTTTAAGAGGCAAGAAACAAGAAGCAAGAAACAAGAAACAAGAAGAAAGATGATAAAGTATTTCAAATCTTGCTTCTTGCTTCTTGTTTCTTTAATCTCACTTTCAATTTTCGACTTTCGACTTTTATACTTATTTCCGTATATTTGAAATCTATTATCCAACCAACAATGACTACACCTTTTCAAAAAGCAAGCGAGTGGATTGATGCCGAAAACGCTCAGGATCCAAACATCGAAACCGATCAAAATAACGAATATCCTAAAGAATTACTCTATTCTAACAGGATGTACGAAAGGCTGATGCAATTTGCTCCTGATGCTTCTGAAGAAGTTCAGATCGCCTCAAAGGCACAACACATTTGCCGATGGAAAGTAGCTCGCGAATCATACCCAATGGATCGTGTTGGTTATTTGCGATGGAGGGAAGAATTGAAAAAATTTCACGCCAAGCTTACTGCTGAAATCTTAGAAAAAGCAGGATACGATCAGGATTTCATTGATCGCGTTTCTTTTTTGATCGAAAAAAAACTACTTAAAAAAGATGCTGAAACCCAATTGCTTGAAGATGTTATCTGTCTGGTATTTTTAGAATATTATTTAGATCCTTTTGTGCACAAACACGATGAAGAAAAACTAAAAAACATCATCAAAAAAACCTGGGATAAAATGTCGGATAAAGGACATCAGGAAGCCTTAAAAATCAATTATTCTGAAGAAAACTTAAACTTGATAAAAGCATCTTTAGGATTATAATGTAATATGAAAAAAAGCAATCAGGAAGCTGCAGATAAAATTACTTTCAAAAATTTACGACGTCTGTATTTTTTTGCACTCTTGACTATTGCTTTAACAATCATTTTAAGTCAGATCCTGGTTCAATACAATCTAAAACAACAGCTTAGCGATTCTAAAATCATCAATATTTCTGGAAAGCAAAGAATGCTGAGTCAGAAGATTGTCAAAGAAATCCTGATTTTACAATATGTTTCTTCGAATACTTCTCAAAAACAAATTGCACATGTAAAGGAAGTTTTATCACTTTGGAAAACCAATCAGAATTCACTTGAAAACGGAAATGAAAGTCTGGCTTTTCCAAAAGAAAAAAGCGAACCTCTTACTAAACTATTTCTTGAAATAAAACCAAGTTTCACCAATATTGTTGAATCTGCCGATTTATTTCTGCTGAATTTAAAACAGAAAAATAATCTCGCAGACAATCAGAAGCTGGTGCAGATAGTGCTGAAAAACGAAGAAATATTTCTTTCTAAAATGAATCAAATCGTAAGTCAATATGATTTGGAAGCACACGAAAAAGTAACGGAACAGCGCAAAATTGAATATTGGATTTTTGCTTTTACACTTCTTGTTTTGCTTTTGGAGTTTTTCTTCATTTTTAAACCTACCAATAAAAAAATTGAAAAACTTATTGCTAAACTTCTTTCCTCTGAAAAGAAAGCCTTAAAACTGGCGTACAATACAGAAATCATCAGCGAAATAAAAGAAAATTCGGTAAAAGAATTAAAGTCACTCAATTACGCCATGGAAAATACGCTGCTCTATTGCCGTATTGCACCTGATGGCTCTATCATCCATATTGGAGAAAAATTTGCCAAACTTTTAAATTATACCAAGTTTTCATCAAATAAAAAATTCTCAGAGGTTTTAACCACCGATGAAAAAGAACAACTGAATATTGATCGCATTATTTTTGAAAAGCATAGAAGTGGCTGGCAGGGCGAAATTAAAATTATTAATAAAGAAGCGCAAAATATCTGGCTGGATTTGTCGATGGTTCCGGTGACCATAAAAAAAGATGAACTTGAACTTTTAATTGTTTGTTTCAACATCACGGAGCGCAAAAAAGCACAGCGCGAAGTGGAGCGTTTAAATATTGAAAACAGTACCGAAAAAATCAATCAGCAAAAAATTATTTCGAGCAAAATTGTCGAAAATCAGGAAAACGAACAAAACCGAATCGCCAAAGAAATTCATGACGGAATTGGTCAAATGCTTACGGGTTTGAAATTCAGTTTAGAAAGTATCAATCTGGATGATAAGGAGAAATCGGCACAAAAAATTGAATATTTAAAAAAACTATCACTCGATATTATCAAAGGCGTCCGCACGGCAACCTTCAATTTAATGCCTCCGGAACTAAGCGATCACGGAATTGTTTCCTCCCTTTCAAAACTCACTCAGGAACTTTCGAAATTAACGGGAAAAGAAATTCTGTTTTACAATAAAACCAGTTTCGATCAGCGTTTAGATTCTTTAATCGAAATCAATATTTATCGTCTCACGCAGGAAGCCATTAACAATGCAATAAAATATGCTGAATCTTCACACATTATTGTACAGCTTTCGCATAGTGAAACGCTTTTAAGCATTATAATTGATGATAACGGAAAAGGTTTTGATATTCATTCCGTAGATAAAAAACGCAACAGCGAATCCGGAATGGGACTTTTGTTTATGAAAGAAAGAATTCAATACATTAACGGCCGCGTTTTCATCAAATCAATTCCAGGCGAAGGAACGAGGATAACTTTTAATATTCCGATTTGAGAATTGGAGAATTAGATAATTTGGCAATTAGAGAATTAGATAATTAGATAATTCCCATCTCACGCAACTTTGTGATCCCGACTGAAAGGAGAGATGGCAAAAGTGCCTATAAAAAAATATCAAAAATATAAAATCTTCAATTTCCAATTTGAACATTTTCTAAATTTCTAATTGGCTAATTTTCTAATTGACACATTATCTAATTGGCTAATTATCTAATTCAAAAATTACGTATCTTAGCAACATCTTTATAGATGAATATACGTAAAAATGGAAAATCAAAATTAAGTAAAAAATGAGTAATATTATTCGGGTAGTTCTGGCAGATGACCATGTATTTGTAAGAGACGGAATTAAATCTTTACTGGAAAATGAAGCAAACATCGAGGTTGTAGGCGAAGCGATTGACGGAGCAGATGCTCTTGAAGTAGTTGCTACAAGCAATCCTCATTTACTTATAGTAGATATTCGTATGCCCAACTTAACGGGTATCGAGGTAGTAGAAAAACTTAGAAACGATCATAATGATGTAAAAATTATTATGCTTTCTATGCACGAATCGGAAGAATACGTATTGAAGTCGATTAAAGCCGGAGCCGATGGTTATTTACTGAAAGGTTCGAGCAAAGAAGAGTTTTTAAAAGCACTTCATACTGTTGCTGCTGGTGGGAAATATTTTAGCGGAGATATTTCTTCCATATTAATAGGCCAATTAACCAATACTTCGGGATCATTAGAACCTAAACAAAATTTAGGCGAAGAAATGATGATTACCAAAAGAGAAAAAGAAATCCTGACACTTTTATTATCCGGAAAAGGAAACAAAGAAATCGCTGAAGCGCTGGATATTAGCAAACGAACTGCCGAAGTACACCGTTTTAATCTCATGAAAAAGCTAAAAGTGAAGAATCTAATGGAACTTTCGAACAAAGCGACAGAATATTCACTGCTATAATTCTGCTTAAAAGATAAAAATGGCCTTTTAAAAATAGTATTTTGATAATATAGACAATCAATTTTATGATGTTGGTAAATCTACGTAATCAATCGAAAATACTTAATTAAAAATACGTATTTATACTTACATATACTTAAATTTGATAAAACAAATCTAAGTACTATGAAAACTGCAAATTCTTTATCGCAATCACACAAGATTTTATTCCTGAATACTTTAGCCTTCACTGTATGTTTTGCTTGTTGGACATTAAACGGTGTTTTAGTCACTTTTCTAGTTGACAATGGCATTTTTCATTGGAGTGTTGTACAAGTTGGATGGTTACTCGGAATTCCGATTTTGACCGGCTCAATAATGCGTTTACCTATCGGAATATTAACTGATAAATTTGGAGGTAAATATGTATTTTCACTCCTACTCCTACTCTGCTCAATCCCTTTATTTTTATTGCCTTTTGCTAATAGTTTTTTAACGTTTTCCATCTTAAGCTTTCTATTTGGAATGGTTGGGACAAGTTTTGCTGTCGGAATTGGTTATACTTCAATTTGGTATCCAAAAGAATGGCAGGGACGCGCATTGGGAATTTTCGGAATAGGAAATGCCGGAGCCGCAATCACTACTTTTTTAGCACCTTCCTTATTAAATCATTTCTCTGTTGAAGATCCGCAAAATGGATGGAAAATACTTCCTGTAATTTATGCAATTGCGCTGGTCGTTATCGGAATTGCTTTTTTAATCTTCGCTACAAACAAAAAAATAGAAAACAATACGAAAACCGTTTCTCAAATGCTGCAATCCTTAAAATGCGCAAGAGTCTGGCGTTTTGGAGCGTATTACTTTTTAGTTTTCGGATGTTTCGTTGCGTATTCGCAATGGCTTTTACCAAACTTCATGAACGTATATCAAACGAGTCTTGTTATGGGCGGATTGTTTGCTACTCTTTTTAGTTTGCCATCTGGTGTTATCAGGGCATTTGGAGGGTATTTATCGGATAAATTTGGTGCCAGAAAAATTATGTATTGGGTTTTGAGTTCATCTGTAATTCTAAGTGCCTTATTAATGATTCCGAAAATGGAAATCACTACAACAGGACCAGGAGTCTTGGCAACTAAAAAAGGTACCATAACTACTGTTTCAAATGAAAATATCAAGATAGGTGATACGGATTTTCCAATTGCACAAAAAAAGGAAACTGAAGCCGAAAATGCAATTTTCCCAACCAGAACTTCATGGCAGCAAGTAGTTGTAAATGAAAATCAAACCGTTAAGAAGAAAGAACTTTTAGCTAAAGGAATCACTGTTATAAAATTTGATGCCAACATGTGGGTGTTTCTGGTTTTGGTGATTCTGATTGGAATTTCATGGGGAATTGGTAAGGCGGCCGTTTACAAACATATTCCGGAATATTTTCCAAACGACGTTGGCGTTGTTGGCGGAATGGTAGGAATGATTGGTGGTTTGGGCGGATTCTTTGGACCAATTATTTTCAGTTATTTGTTGACCTCGACTGGAATTTGGTCTAGTTCATGGATTTTTATTCTCCTGTTTTCAGCTATTTGCCTGATTTGGATGCATTATACTATTACCAAAATCATGAATGAAAAGCAACCTATTTTATCAAAAGTAATTGACAGACAATAACTTATAAAAACATTAAAAATGTGTACCTATTAATACAAAATAAAGCTCTCAAATCTTTTAAATTTGCGGCACATTTAAACTAATCATTTATGAAAAAATTAAAAGTAATTGTTTTACTCGCACTAGTAACTTTAAGCTTTAATCTTCAGGCACAGGAATTAGACGTAAATTTACAGGTTCGTCCACGTTTTGAATACAGAAACGGTTATAAAACACTTTTACCGGTAGGTCAGGAAGGCACTTCGCAAGTTTCACAGCGTTCACGAATCAATTTTAATTTTAAACAAGAAGATTTAACTGTAAAATTAACCCTTCAGAATACCAGAACCTGGGGAGATGTTCCAACAAATGCCGCAGCCGATAAAAATGGAGTAGCAGTTTTTGAAGCCTGGGCACAATACAATTTTACCGAAAAATGGAGCGCCAGAATGGGACGCCAGGTACTTTCATACGATAATCAACGTATTATGGGTGAACAGGATTGGGGACAACAAGCGCAAAGTCACGATGCATTTTTAGTTACTTTTCATCCTAAAAATCACCAGTTAGATTTGGGTGCAGCCTATAACTCAACTGCCGAAAACGTAATACAGACTCCATACACAGTTGCCAATTATAAAACTTTGCAATTTGCCTGGTACCATACGACTTTTGAAAAATTAGGCGCAAGTTTATTACTCTTAAATACAGGCTACGAATATGCAAATACCGACGCCAAATTATTAGTAGATTACAAACAAACTTTTGGAACCTATTTGACTTATAAAACAACAAAAATTGACAGTAATTTAGGTTTCTATGGTCAGACCGGAAAAAGTACAGACAGAGAAGTTAGCGCATGGTATGCGGGAGCCAACTTTGGTTACAATATTACAGATGCTTTTAAAGCTGGCTTAGGCTACGAATTCTTATCGGGAAAAGACACGAATGACGGCAGCACGGTTATCAAATCATTCAATCCTATTTTTGGTACTAACCACGGTTTCAATGGTTATATGGATTATTTTTATGTTGGAAATCACCTAAACAGTGTAGGTTTACAAGATGCTTATTTGAAGTTGAATTACAATGTAAACAAATGGCAATTTGCTTTGATTCCGCATGTATTTTCGGCACCCGCCAAAGTAGTAACACCACTTAACGAAGAATTGGATTCGTATTTAGGGACTGAGGTTGATGTTACTTTTGGTTATAATTTCAAAAAAGACATTACTGTTTCAGGAGGTTATTCTCAAATGTTCGGATCTGAAACGTTAGAATTTCTAAAAGCCGGAGATGCTGGTCATACCAACAATTGGGCATGGCTGATGATTTCTGTAAATCCGAGAATTTTTACCTGGAAAAAATAGTTTTTCTTCAAAATTAACTTCGATATTTTACCCTTTTCCTATTTTGGAGAAGGGTATTTTTTTTTGACCTAGTAAAAACCTATTATATGCTTTAATTAATTATATTTGAATCGATTAAGAACCCCAAATTCTATCTAAATGAAACAATTTCTAAAATTCTCAATGATAACATTCATTGTGACGCAGCCTGGCATTCATCAAAAATACAATGATGCCTTAATTTCTCAAAACTCAGAAATAAACTTTGCAAAAACGCAAAAAAGAGGAATTAAAAAAAACAACATTGTTTATTATGTTGAAAATGATTTACAAACAATCTCTGCCTACAAAAGGAACAAATTGAAATGGCAAACCAATGTAATTTCCATTTGTGGAAAACCAAAAACTGGTGAACCCGAAATAAGATATGTTGGATATAACGCTGACAAACTGCTTATCGTTATGGGAAAACATAATTTTGCAGAAATTGATATTACAAATGGTATAACAAAACTTGTTGGTTAAGATTAAGATCCAAAGCGATATTTAACCTAAATCGCTTGTAATAAGTGATCCAATAAAACTCATAAACCCTTTTTCTCTTTTGGAAAAGGGTATTTTTTTGGCTCAGTAAAAACTTACTTTTTATTTATTATTTGGGTATATTTGATTCCCAGACGATCCTTTTATTCGGACATAACTAATTATAAAAACTATTAAAAGAAAGCATGAATTTCAATAAAATCCTTACCCTATTTGTTGCCTTTTCAATTTCTCAAAATTCTTTTTCGCAAGCCTTAGTATCCTACAGAGATAAAATTGAGACAGCAAAAACTGAATTAAAAAATTCCATAAGTGCATTTAGCACTTGCATTGTAAAATCAGATATAAACAAATGTGTAGAGGAATTAGCAAAAAATACAGCTAATGATGAATATAAAAAATATATTGTTGGCGGAATACTTTATGAAATTGACCCGGATCAATCTTTAAAGTTTCATAAGGAAGCTTATTTAGCAAATACATTGGAACAAAATTTTATATTGGAGTATGCAATAGAACTTCATAGAAATGGTCAATATCAGGAAGCAGCAAAACTATATGAATTATATTCTCAAAAAGTTCCGAACGATATTAGAGTTTACGTTTGGTTAACTGATTGTTATATCAATACTAACGAAATACAGAAATCAATTCAAAATTGGCAAAAAACAAACCATTCTGAAAACCATATTTCGATTGACAATGCAGTATTTACAATTTATGGCAAAACCACTCAAATAAAAACGAGAAGCAATTTAAAATCTGAGATTGAAAAAGGGAAAATTTCAAATTTTTATCCATTACTTTTTTTAGATATAAATTGGGAATCAGATTGGTGGAATACAACAACGCAAAAATATTTTTTAAATGAAGATTTCCAATTGGCACAAAATACATTAGGAGAAAAAAATGATGATTATAAAATTCTAAAGTCATATTTAGAAATTAAAAAACTTCAGGAAAACGGGGAAATTGACCAAATAAAAAATATCTTACTTGAAAATAAAATTATACTAGAAAATAATCCTATTCCAGTATTTGGCGAAATTTCATCGGATTTATTAAGAATCTGTTTTGCTGATAATTTATTGACTGAATCTGAATTTTATACTAAAAGAGGCGCTGAATTATTAGCTTTAGCAAAATCAACGAAAGATAAAGATCTTTTAAATATTTACGCCTATTTACAAGCTACAGTTGATGGAAAAGTAATGCCTGAAATTGATAAATTAGGATGGAAAGAATTCAAAGATGAAAGATTTACTAAAAGCTATTTCATAGGAAAAGCTGATGCAATTAAATATGACGATACTGAATTAAGAGAAGCGATGTTGGATTTTCCTAATTCTTCTTATCTATTTTGGCTAAAAGCTAAATGTGCTAAAATGGAAAATAAACCTGTTAAAAATGATTTAATTGAAGCTATAAAAAGAGAATTTAAGACATTTGGCACTGATCAAAATAAATCCAGTTACAGACTTAAATCCTACATGGGGACATTAGCTTCAGAAATATAACACCAAAATTTTTATCCCAATGAAACTCATTGCTTGGAATTGCAACATGGCATTCAGAAAAAAGGCAGCATTCATTCTGCCTTATAATCCTGATATTGCTGTAATTTCTGAGTGTGAAAATCCTGAAAAACTAAAATTTCCTATTGACACAAAATTGCCAACAGATATTCTTTGGTACGGCACAAATCCGCATAAAGGGCTTGGCGTTTTTTCTTATGGCGATTATCGTTTTCGATTGTTGGAATGTCATAATCCGAACATCAAAAATGTACTTCCGATTGCAGTCACCGGCGGAAAAGTCGATTTTACGCTCTTTGCAATCTGGGCCAATAATCCAGAAGACAAAGACGGACAATATGTTACACAGGTTTGGAAAGCCATCAATTATTATGAAAACCTGATTTCAGGAAGCAAAACCATTTTGATTGGCGATTTTAACAGCAATACGATTTGGGACAAACCACGCCGCGAAGGCAATCATTCGACGGTTGTAAATAGTTTAGAATCGAAAAATATCTTCAGTACCTATCACAAATATTTTAACCAAATTCAGGGAAAAGAACAGCATCCAACTTTGTATCTTTATCGTCACGAGAACAAGCCTTATCATTTGGATTATTGTTTTGCTTCTAATGATTTTATGGAAGTTTTAGAAAGCGTCGAAGTCGGAACATATCAGAATTGGACGATTCACAGTGATCACAAACCATTAATCATCAATTTCAAATTATAAAATCATGACCAACTCCTGGACCGAAAGATGGAACGACCGGTACAGTAAGGAAGAATTTGGTCTAAACGCACTGCTGTGCGCCTCTACAATACAAACCCGTTGTTGATTTTCACTTTAACACACCTATAAACCGTAGAGGCGCACAGCAGTGCGTCTCCGTCCGGATAAAAATCTAGAAAAATAAACTTCAAAAAATACGTATTTATACGTAAAAATACTTATTTTTGTTTACATCAAAATACGTGAATTATCTTAGATTAATTAAATTCACTTAATCGTATTCAAAAAAGTATCGTAATGCAAAATACCAAAATCAAAACTACCTGTTCCTACTGTGGCGTTGGCTGCGGAATTATCGTTACAAAAGATCCAAAAAATGGCGTAATGGTTACGGGAGACAAAGATCATCCGGTCAATAAAGGAATGTTATGTTCTAAAGGAATGAATTTGCATTACGTAGTCAATGACACTTCTGACCGAATTTTATATCCTGAAATGCGTGGCAGTAAATCCTATCCGCTGGAACGTGTGAGTTGGGATACTGCGCTCGACCGCGCTGCCGCCGTTTTTACTTCCATCATAAAAAAACACGGTCCTGACAGCGTTGGTTTTTATATTTCGGGACAATGTTTAACAGAAGAATATTATCTGGTAAATAAATTGGTAAAAGGTTTTCTGAAAACCAATAATATCGATACCAACTCCCGACTTTGTATGAGTTCTGCAGTTGTGGGCTATAAAAAAACTTTCGGAGAAGATTCTGTCCCAATCGCTTATGACGATATTGAGCTTGCAGATACTTTTTTAATCACCGGAGCTAATCCGGCGTGGTGTCATCCTATTTTATTCAGAAGGATCGAAAAACACAAAGAGAAAAATCCGAAAATAAAAATCATCGTAATTGATCCGAGACGAACAGATACGGCCGCTTTCGCCGATTTACATTTGCAGATTCTTCCCGGAACTGATATTATTCTGTATCACGCTATTGCCAGACGCATCATCGAAAAAGGGTATGTTGACCATGATTTTGTAAAAAATAATGCTGAAAATTTCAAACAATATAAAGACTTAGTTTTAGGCACTTCTTTAGAAAAAGCATCCAAACTTTGTGGTATTTCTGTCAACGACATCAAACTGGCGGCAGATATTATCGGAAAAGCAAAAGGTTTTATTTCGCTTTGGGCAATGGGACTCAATCAAAGTGCCGTTGGCGTAGATAAAAATACCGCTTTGCTGAATCTGTCTTTACTTACGGGACAAGTAGGGAAACCGGGTTCAGGACCATTTTCGCTAACCGGTCAGCCAAACGCAATGGGTGGTCGCGAGGTGGGCGGAATGGCAACGTTACTCGCCGCACACAAAGACATTGCAAATCCGGAGCATCGTAAAGAAGTGGCGGATTTTTGGGGAGTTGACGAGATTTCAGATAAACCTGGTTTAACGGCAACGGAAATGTTTGAGGCTTTGGAATCTGGAAAAATGAAGGCCGTTTGGATCATTTGCACGAATCCGATGGTAAGTTTGCCAGATTCAAGACGCATCGAAAAAGCATTACAAAACGCCAAATTTGTAGTCGTTCAGGATATTTCGCATAACGCAGATACTTCAAAATATGCCGATTTACTTTTGCCTGCCGCCGGTTGGTTAGAAAAAGAAGGTACAATGACAAACTCTGAGCGTCGCATTTCTTATTTACCGCAAGGCATCAACGCGCCCGGAGAAGCGCTTCCAGATATTGAAATCTTAATTCGCTTTGCGAAAAAAATGAATTTCAATGGCTTTAATTTCAATAATGCCGAAGAAATCTACAAAGAACATTGCGCGTTAACCAAAAACACCAACATTGATATTTCTTTCTTAAACTACCATCGTTTAAAAACCGAAGGCACTTTTCAGTGGCCTGTTCCGGATTACGGACACCCGGGAACGCCACGTCTTTTTACAGATAAAAAATTCTATACGCCATCGCAAAAAGCTATTTTCAATTTGCCAACACATATTGAAAATACTTCTGAAGCGCCAAGTCCGAAATTTCCTTTTATCTTAACCACAGGAAGGGTTCGCGACCAATGGCACACAATGACCAAGACCGGAAAAGTATCACGATTGATGACGCATACACCAAGTCCAGTTTTAGAAATAAACCCAATTGATGCTTACAAAAGCGACATCAAAAATGGTGATATTGTAATTGTTTCCAGCAAAAATGGAGAAGTTCGCGTAAAAGCAAAAGTTACCGATTCAATCAAAGAAAAAGTTCTTTTCCTGCCTATGCATTGGGGAAAACAACTCGAAAATGACCTGAACCGAACCAATAATTTAACGAACACGGTTGTCGATCCGATTTCAAAAGAACCTGATTTTAAATATACTACCGTTTCAATTACAAAATATGTAAAGCCATTTCAGAAAATAGCGATCATTGGTGCAGGAGCCGCTGCTTTCCGATTTATTCAAAATTATCGCGAATTCAACTCTACCGATGAAATTATTGTTTTCTCCAATGAAGCAAACCCGTTTTACAATCGCGTTTTGCTTCCGGAATATATGACTGGCGAATTTTCGTGGGAACAACTCTTAAAAGTGAAAGACGGCGAAGCTTTAAACAAATTAAAAATTATAATGAAAGCTGGCGTAGCAGTTGACAAAATAAATGCTGCAGCAAAAACGATTGTTGACAGTCTTGGCGAAATTCATACCTACGATTCTTTGATTATGGCGACTGGAAGCCGTCCTTTTGTCCCTGAAAATGCACAGCTTCATTTGCCTGGCCGATTTACCGTCAGACGAAAAGAAGATGCCGATCGTCTTAAAAAACATCTTGACAACACCAATTTACCTCCCGAAGAACAGCACGTCGTTATTATTGGCGGTGGTCTATTAGGATTGGAATTGGCTGCTGCCTTGAAACATAAAAAAGTAAAAACAACGATTGTTCAAAGGGCGTCCCGATTGATGGAGCGTCAGCTGGACCGAATTTCAAGTAAATTATTGGCTGAGGAAGTGCAGCTTCGTGATATTCAGATTTATTTTGATAATGAAGTCAGTACGGTTTTTGAAACGGATAATCCCAATGAAATCGAAATTGCTTTAAAAAGTGGCCGA
Organism: Flavobacterium aquidurense; assembly: GCF_031458035.1. Taxonomy (GTDB): domain Bacteria; phylum Bacteroidota; class Bacteroidia; order Flavobacteriales; family Flavobacteriaceae; genus Flavobacterium; species Flavobacterium aquidurense_C. Next base: position 82,192 of record NZ_JAVDXR010000009.1, on the reverse strand, counting down.
ATCATTACCGCAAATGCTATCGTTTACACCATTGGAACAATTCCGAATATAGAAATTGCCCGTGAAACCGGTCTTACCTGTGGTCGTGGCGTGAAGGTAAATCAGTATTTACAATCTTCAAATCCAGATATTTATGCTATTGGAGAAATAGCGGAATTCAACAATAAATTATTCGGAATTACATCAGCCGCCGAAGAACAGGCCGATATACTGGCGAATTATCTTGCCGGAGATATCAGCAGCTATTACAAAGGTTCCATTTTGATGAATATCCTGAAGTTGGAAGATATTAATTTGTGCAGTATTGGTGATATTGAAATTCCGGAGAACGATGATTCCTATGAAGAAATTGTTTTTGCCGATTTGAAAAAGCGTTATTATAAAAAATGTATCGTCAAAGATGATTTGTTAGTCGGAGCAATTTTAATGGGCGATAAAAATGAATTTGCCGAGTTCAAAACGATGATCGAAAGTAAAATCGAGTTATCTGATAAGCGAAATTCATTGTTAAGAGGCAGTTCCAATGCCAAACCTGTTTTAGGAAAATTAGTTTGTTCCTGCAGTCAGGTTGGAGCCGGAAACATTGAAGAAACGATTAAAAGCGGTGTCAATAATTTCACCGATTTATGCAAAAACACCGGCGCCGGATTAGGCTGCGGAAGCTGTAAAACGGAAGTAAAAGAGATTTTAGCGAAATGTAAGGTTTAATTTATTTGTTTAAATTTCACGTTACTTTGCTTTGAACATAAATTTTACCACAAAGTTCACAAAGGTTTTTCGCAAAGTTTCGCAGAGATTTTTTAATGGATGTTTGATAAGTAGTCAAAGTTCACAAAGCTTTGAGCAAAAATTTCAGCGTATAGCTTTGTGAGCTTATTTCGATAGAAAACAATTTACATAGAATATAAACCTTTGTCAAACTTTGCGAAAAACCTTTGTGAACTTTGCGGTTAGATCAGCACAATCCGGCAACCCAAAACTTGAAACAAAAAAAACCTGAAACCTGAAACAAAAAACTATGGAATTAACGAGATTAATAGTAAAAGGAGGCGTTATTTCGCCGGGAGAATTACGTGAAGTAGTCAACATGGCAATGGATCATGGTTTGGATTCCATTTCGTTTGGTTCCAGACAGGATATTATTTTTCCGAAGGGATTAAATCTTTCCAGCAAAGAAAAAATTGGGAAACATCATTTTGTTTTTCCAAATGAAAAAAGCGGAAATAATATTGTTTCCTCTTATGTTTCGACTGATATTTTCAGAAATACCAATTGGCTTACGGGAAACAAATTCTTATATATTTTAGAACAATTTAAAGAACAGCCAAAACTAAAAGTCAATATTAATGATCCTAAGCAGCAGTTAGTTCCATTGTTTACAGGACATTTAAATTTTATTGCTTCAGAGCATGAAGATTATTGGTATTTGTACATTCGTTTACCAAAATGGGAACGTATGGAAGTGTATCCGGTTTTAATTTACAGTTGGGATATTGCTACTTTTTGTTACGAAATCGAAAAAATAATTGCAGAAGAATCGTACGGAATCGATATGATTTTTGCCTTGGTCAGCGAAGCATTAGACACCAATAACAGAACGATTGACAAACCGTTGAATATTCCGTTTTATCCTTTTCCGTATTACGAAGGCATGAACCGAATGGGAATTGATCAATACTGGCTGGGTTTGTATTGGAGAAATAATTTGTATGATTTAGACTTCCTGAAAGAGATGTGCGATTTGTGTTTCGATTGCAAAATCGGGAAAATCTGTATCACGCCGTGGAAATCATTTATTGTAAAAGGAATTCCGAAAGACCGAAAACTCGAATGGGAAAAATTTCTTGGCAAAAAAGGAATCAACGTCCGTCATTCTTTATTAGAACTGAATTGGCATTTGCCCGTTGCAATGGAATGGGCTTTGAACCTGAAAACGTTTCTGGTTAGAACCCTTGATCAATTTGATATTAGTACTTACGGATTAACTTTCGGAATATCAGAATACAATCGTGACGGGCATTATTTTACCTCTATTGTAGTCGAAAAAAATGAATTGCCAAAAGATTTAGAATCGATTAAAATCCGCGATACTTACAATGTATTATTTGCAAAGAATTTCGATCCGAATACACGTGAATATATTGTGCATTCGCAAGATATTGACAAATTGGAATTGCCTACAATTTTGATTGAATTAAGCCGAAAATACTTTAATGAACTGGGAAATTCTATTCCGGAAACAACTGAAAATCAACAGAAAAAAGAAAAAACACAATTAGATATTTACCAATGTCAGGAATGTTTAACGCTTTATAATGCAGAATACGGAGATGAAAGTCAGGGAATTCCAAAAGGTATTTTATTTACAGATTTAGCGGACACTTATTGCTGTTCGTTATGCGAAGCACCAAAGAGTAATTTTAAGATTTTGGAGGCTGTGGAGCATTAATCACGTTGAAAATTAGAACCTTAAGGAAAATCTTAACATTTGCGTATTCAAATATTGCTTAAATTTAACTGAACTAAAAAATGTTATTCAGATTGATTCTGTAAATCATCATGATAACCAATTAGTTAAAGTCTATTTTACTCAATAAAACATACCGTTATGATAAAAAGAACAACCAGAACACCTGCCGTAAAAAACAGCGATACAACCGAACCTATAAAGGAAACTACCGAAAACACAACAGCAGCTAAACCAGCTACAACTCCAGCTGTAAAAGCGACGACTCCGAAAGCGCCAGCCAAAAGAGCCCCAAGAACTGCAGCGAAAACTCCGGCAGCAACTGTAAAAGCATCTGCTCAGACTCCGGTAAAACCAGCCTCAAAAACTACTCCGAAAGCAGTCGTTAAAAGGGTGACAACATCTGCACCAAAAACAGCAGGAGTGACCCCGGAAATCATTGAAATTAAAACAATTGACAAACCTGAGGATCACCAAGCCATTTTAAATATTGAAGAAATTGCCTTAGAAATTGTAAAAAACAAATCGAAAGACAAAAAGATAAAAAGTAAGCTTAAAGAGAAAAAAGAAAAGGCGAAGAAAAAAGAGAAAGCTATAAAAGCAGTTATTAAAAAGCTCGAAAAAGCCAAAAAAGCAAAACTTAAAGCTGAAACTAAAAAGAAAGAAAAAAAGGAAAAAGAGAAAAAAGCCAAAGCCAAAGCCAAAGCTAAAAAACTAGAAAAAAAGAAAGTAAAAGCTCCAAAAAAGGCAAAAGCTAAAAAGAAAAAATAATATTTAAAGAAGGTTTGACTTCAAGTAAAAGTTGAACCTTTTTTTGTTTTATACATCTCTATAAGTCATTGCGAGGAACGAAGCAACCTCATATGATTCATAAATTTGGGAGGTAACATTACTAGTGAGATTGCTTCGTTTCTCACAAAGACAAATCCGTGAGATAACTTTACTTACCCCCCAATCGCAATCATACTGCGATTATCAAAATGCAATGCCGGGTCATCCATTTCAGAAACGGTAAACATTCCGGCGCGGACTTTCTTTTTATTTTTTATTGAAGTTGAAATCAGATCTGTAATCGATTCGCCATTTCTTAAGGGCGTCAATAAATCGGTTTCTGAGTTCGAGAAAAGACAGTTTTTAATTTTTCCGTTCGCCGTCAGGCGGATTCTGTTACAGCCATCACAAAACGGATTCGTAATCGAACTTATGATTCCGAAATCACCCTGAAAACCTTTTATTTTATACGTTCTCGCCGTGAAGTTTTTTTCGTCTTCCAGTTTCTGAATTTCTTCTGAGGAAAATACATTTTCTGTTTTTGCTAAAATTTCGTTTTGAGACACCATTTTACTTCTGTCCCACTCATTTCCTGCAAAGGGCATAAATTCAATAAACCGAATTGAAATGGGTAAAAACTGAGTCAGTTGAATAAAATCAGTAATTTCATTTTCATTGAAACCTTTTATCAAAACCACATTTACTTTCACCTGAAAATCATTATTCAAAAGTAAATGCAGGTTATCAATTACTTTTTCAAACTGATTTCTTAGTGTTATAGAATTAAATTTAGAAGCAATCAAAGTATCTAAACTCAAATTGATTTTTTTGATGTTAAATTGCTTCAAAACATCAATATGGCGATCGATTAAAATACCGTTTGTAGTTATCGAAAGTGAAACTCCTAAAGTTGATAATTTTGAAATAATATCCGGAAAATCTTTTCTCAATAAAGGTTCTCCACCGGTTAATCTAATTTTATCAACGCCATTTTCTACGAAGATTTGTGCCAATGAAAAAATCTCTTCCGCCGTCATTAAACTGGCTTTTGGAGACAATGCGATTCCGTCCGCAGGCATGCAATACGTACAACGCAAATTGCATTTCTCCAGCAACGAAATACGCAAATAATTGTGTTTTCGGCCAAAATCATCCGTTAAAATGGTTTTAGAGGGTATCATGATTTTTTCCTTTTAAAATATGAAAAACGTGCATTACATGCGGAAAAACAGCATCCATAGATTCTCTGGCTCCGTTTGTTGATCCCGGCAAAGCCAAAACCAGACTTTTTCCTAATGTTCCTGCAACCGTTCTTGATAACATTGCGTACGGCATTCTTTGTTGTCCGTAATTGCGAATTGCTTCCTCAATTCCCGGGATTCTGCTTTCCAATAATGGCGACAAAGCTTCCGGCGTAACATCTCTTGGCGATAAGCCTGTTCCTCCCGTAAAAATCACCAACTGATGCTCTTTGGCGAAAGCCTTAGTTCTTTCCTGAATAACATCTATTTCATCAGGAATAATTTCGTAGTGCGCCGTTTCAACTCCGTAAGAATTTAATCTCTCTATGATGATTTTTCCTGAACGATCTTCTTTATCGCCCGCAAAAATCGAATCGGAACAAACAAACACTGCGGCTTTAATTACATTCGGAAATTTATTTTTGAAAGAAGACTTTCCACCTTCTTTATTGATTAATTTAATTGTCGAAATTTCAATTTCTTTATCAATCGGTTTCAACATGTCATACATCGTAAGCGCTACAATCGAAGCACCGTGCATAGCTTCAACCTCAACACCAGTTTTGTAAACTGTTTTTACATTGAAGATAATCTGAATCGTCAAACCTTCAATTTTATATTCCACCGAAGTAAATTCAATCGGTAGCGGATGACAATCCGGAATCGATAAATGTGTATTTTTTACTGCAAATAATCCGGCAGTTTTTGCCATTTCGAATACATTCCCTTTTGGAACCAGATTATTAACCACCGCATCAATTGTCTCCTGCTTGCTAAGTTTGACAATTGCTGTGGCTGTAGCGACTCTTAACGTACTTATTTTATGCGTAATATCTACCATTTTAGGTGTTTTGTTTCCAGGTGAATGTATCGTTTTCAAACATTTCTTTACCAAAAATAGGCACATCAGTTTTGATCCAGTTTACGATGGCTTCTGTCGCTTCGTAAACTTGTTTGCGACGTGTTGCCGAAACAAATACGAACAGACAAATTTCTCCTGCTTTTACAACGCCTAAACTGTGGTATATGTGCATACAAGTTAAGTCGAATTTAGCGAAAGCCTTTTCTCGAATCGCATACAAAGCTTCATTTGCCATATCAGTATAAGCCGAATAATCAATCGCGACAACGGTATTGTCATGAATCACATCGGCACGAACTTGTCCTAAAAAAATATTGTGCGCACCAATCGTATGTTTCGATTGGTGTTTGGCGATTGACTCAGCGATAAATTCAGGAGAAATTGGTCCTTCTAAAAATACATTTTTACTCATTGTTTTTTGTTTTTTTGAGGTTTTTTCCGCCACGAATTCACGAATGATTATTCCTTAAATTCGTGAATTCGTGGCGGAAAAATTTCTCTAATCTGCAATTTTTTCTTTTACTATCTGGCTTAAAGCCAAAGCTCCTCCGGCTATACTTTTTACATTTTTGAAATTCTTTTTCTGGAGCAATTCAACAGCGATTTTACTTCTGATTCCGGACTGGCAATAAATAAAAATTGATTGATTTGGATTGAGTTTTGCGATTTCGTTTTCTAAATCCATTAACGGAATCTGAATTCCATTCTTAAAATTAATTTTCGGAAATTCATCTTCATTTCTCACATCCAAAAATACAACTTCATCCGCATCAATTTCATTTAAAATCGCTTCCGCAGCAATCTCTATAATTTGATTTTTAATTACTTTGTACTTTTCGTCAAAACCCTTTTTATCTATTTCAAAAGCCGAATCCTTTTCAAAGTCATACTTTTGCTGTTCGTTATTTAAAATATTGTACACCAGTATATTACCACTCAACACCTCTCCTATTTCTAGAATCATTTTTATAACTTCATTAGCCTGAAGCAGACCGATGATTCCAACCGAAATTCCGATTACCCCAGCATCAGCACAGCTAGCCGATTGAGTATTTTCATCTGGATATAGACATCTGTAAGTCGGACCATTTTTATAATTAAAAACCGAAACCTGTCCCTGAAACCTAAAAATAGATCCGTAAACCATTGGCTTATTTGTAATTACACAGGCATCATTTATCAGGTATTTTATCGAAAGATTATCTGTGGCGTCGACAATAATATCATATTTTTCGAATAACCAAATCGCGTTTTTTCCTGAAAGTTTTTCCGCAATTGCATTGACTTTCACTTCTGGATTTAATTCGGAAATCATGGCTTTGGCTTCTTCCACTTTGTATTTTCCGAGTGCCGAAGTTTTATAAATTACCTGACGCTGTAAATTCGAAATTTCAATCACATCATCATCTATAATCCCGATTTCACCCACACCCGCAGCGGCTAAATACGGCAAAACAGCCACACCCAAACCGCCTGCACCAATTATTAAAACCTTCGCTTTAGATAATTTATGCTGGCCTTCCTGTCCTATTTCAGGGAGAATTGTTTGTCGGTTATATCGTGCTGAATCATTCATAAAAATCAATTTATCCTCCTGCAAATGGAGGCAATAAGGCAACGACATCGCTTGTTTTTAAAGCAAAATCAGTCGCTTTTGGTACAATTTTCTGGTTTACTGCTACGCTAAAAGTCAGCGAATCGAATTGATATTTTTCGTCTAAATCCTGCAATAATTTTTGCAGTGAAACTTCTGAAAAAGGGATTTTTTCGAATTCACATTTGGTTTTTTCAGCCACAGCTCCAAAATATTTAATCTCAATCATTATTCTAAATTTAAATTCTGAAAAATGAATTCATCATCAAAATGCTCTTCAAAATACGAAGTTAGTTTTGAGGTATTTTTCACTACTTCGCCAATTACAATAATTGCTGGTGACGAAATTTTATTTTCGGATACTAATTTACCAATTGAAGTGATAGTTCCTACAACTTTTTTCTCGGTATTTTTTGTACCATTTTGAATAATAGCGATTGGTAAATCGTCCGTTCTATTCTCTTTATAAATCGAAATGATTTCCTCTAATTTATGCATTCCCATCAAAATGACAACCGTTGCAGCCGATTTTGATGCTAAATATACATCTTTAGACAATTCATGATTAGAAGTAGTACCGGTTATAACCCAAAAACTTTCGGCGATCTGACGCTGTGTCAAACTGATTCCAACCGAAGCCGGAACGCCCAAAGCTGATGAAATTCCGGGAACAATGGCTGTTTCCAAACCAAATTTTTCTACATATTCGATTTCTTCGCTTCCTCTACCAAATATAAACGGGTCGCCGCCTTTCAAACGTACCACATGACCGTAACGATTTGCCATTGCAACAATCAATTCGTTAATCTGATCCTGCGTATAGGCATGACAACCCAATCTTTTGCCTACAAAAATAATTTCTGCTTTATCTGCATATTGCAATAATTCTTCGTTTACTAATGCGTCATACAAAACAACATCAGCACTTGCTAACGCTTTTATTGCTTTTATTGTGATCAATTCAACATCGCCGGGACCTGCGCCTACAATCGTTAATTTTGGTGTTTTTGAATTTTTCATAGCTCTAACTTAAATTGATATTAAGGTCATTTAATTCGTCGGCCGAATTAATGTTGGTGAGATGAAAGTTTTCACTTTCGTCAATATTGATGACTTGATGCGGAATATTCGCTATTAAATTCATCATTTTTAAATCATTGTTATCAATTGCGCTTTTGATAACAGGCAATAATTTTTTAGAATAAATTCCGATTAACGGATGCAATTTACTTTCTGAAGCAAAAACCGTTACTTCTGCTTCATTATTATGTTTTGAAATTAATTCCGATAATAATTCGGTCGAAATTAACGGAATATCACAGCTTAAAATCAAATTGAATTCGGTTTCAGAACATGTCAGTGCGGTGTAAATTCCACCAAGCGGGCCTTTGTCTGAAATAATATCCGGTATTTTTTGATACGGCAAATAATCGTACTCTTTTGTTGCCGTTATCAATTTTATTTGATCTGTAATCGGCAAAATCGCCTGAATTATATGTTCAATAAATGGTTTATCCTGAAACAGCACTAATCCTTTCTCTGACTGCATTCTGGAACTTTTTCCTCCACAAAGAATAAATACTGTTAATATTTCCATGATTGAACTATTTGCAAATTATTTTTTTTAAACACATAGAGACATAGTTTTTGCTAGTCTAAAAAAGGCGTTTCACTTGTTTGAAAACACATAAGCTATGTGTGAAAATCTAGATTTTTTAAGAATATCTTTTTTTAAAATAAAATCTATGTTTCTATGTGTTTATTTTTTTAAGCTCTATTAAGGAAAAATCAATTTGATGCTTGCCATTAAAATCACGGTTCCTAAAACGATTTTCAATGTTTTGTTCGAGAAATATCCGCTGCCGTAATATCCTCCTAAAACGCCTCCTAAAATTGCAATCGGAACTAAATAGAAACTTTCTGTTGGCACTGTTTTTCCTCCTAAAAAGAAACCCATAATTCCCGCGAATGAATTCACAAAAATGAATAAACTCGAAATTGCTGCTGATTCTTTAATCGAAGCCCACCCTAAAAATAATAAAATCGGACTTAGTATAATTCCGCCTCCAATACCTAACATTCCTGATAATAATCCGATGATAAAACCAATTGTCAGTGCAAAAGGAATATTAATCTGAACAGCTTCCCTTTCTTTAAAATTAAATATTCCGAATAATCTTAACGCTGCAAAAACCAAAATTATTCCCAAAATAATTTTATAAATCGTATTGTCTAAAGTGATAAATCCGCCAATAAATGCAGCTGGTATTGATGCTATAGCAAACGGATAAAACAATTTAGGCTTGAAATAATTCATTCTGTAATAAAAGAAAAACGAAATACTCGAAACAAACAAATTCAACAACAACGCCGATGGTTTCATAACCGAAATCGGAAAAGCAAAAATCGTCATCAAAGCCAAATATCCCGATGCTCCTCCGTGCCCTACACTGGAATATAGAAAAGCAATCACGATTAGTGCAAAGCTGAAAAGGATAATATTTTCGGAAGTAAGAAGGTTCATTTTTTTTTATTAATCGTTTATTTGGTTAATTGTTTAATCGGTAAATTGTTTTATTGTTTTATTGTTTTTATTGTTTTTATTGTTTCAAGTTTCAAGTTTCAGGTTTGGGTGTAACGTTTCACTTCTTGCTTCTTGCTTCCTGCTTCCTGCTCCTTATTTCTTGCTTCTTGCTTCTCACTTCTCACTTCTCACTTCTTGCTTCTTGCTTTTCAATGAATCGGCATCAACGTCACTAATTCTCCTTTTTTAAGATTTTCAGTATCATTTGGTACGATCAATAAACTGTTGGCAATCGCAAAAGTATTTAACATAGATGAAGCCTGACCTTCTAAAATTGTCACATTTGTTTCATCGTAAAGTGCTTTTAAGAACAATGTTTTTCCGGTTGTATTGATGTAATCCGAGTTTAATTTCCGAACTAATTTTGGCAAATGAATGTCTGAAAAACCCATTCTGTTTTTGATCGCAGGAAAAACATAAATATAAAAATTCGTCAGCGATGATGCCGGATTTCCAGGCAATGCGAATACCAAAGTATCATTTTTAGATCCGAAAAACATTGGTTTTCCAGGTTTCTGATTGATTTTATAAAATAGTTCCTCCACTCCATTTGCCAATAACGCTTCTTTTACAAAATCATAATCTCCAACGGAAATTCCACCGGAAATTAAAACGACATCATATTTTGACAAGATTTTCTTTAATGCTTTTTTCGTTGCTTTCAGGTTGTCTTTTACATGATAAACTTTCGTTTTTTTAATTCCGATAGTTTCAAGTGCCGCCTGAAGCATAAGCGAATTGCTTTCGTAAATTTTGCCTTTCGGTAATTTTCCTCCAAGTTTTACCAATTCGTTTCCGGTTACTAAAATGGCTACTTTAGGCTTTTTATACACTTCAACTTCCGTAATTCCCAAACAAGCTAAAAATCCGATAGCGGCAGGAGTAATCAAAGTGTTGGCATCAAAAACAACTTCTTCTTTTCTAATTTGCTCTCCTTTAGCCCTAACATTTGAAAATTGGGCCGGCATGTTGGTAATCAAAATCGAGTTTTCATTCGCCATCACATGTTCCTGCATGACAACCGTATCTGCATTATTAGGAACAAAAGCTCCTGTAAAAATTCGGATTGCCTCATTTTCATTCAGTTTAATTTTAGAATGATCACCAGCCTGCGAAATTCCAACAATATCATACTGATGCTTTTCACTGTGAATAAAAGCATAGCCATCCATAGCCGATTGACGAAAAGGCGGCATATCTATGGGAGAATACAGTGTTTCAGCCAATACATAACCAAGCGCTTTATGCACCGGTATTTTTTGAACTGGCATATTTGAACTGTTCTCTGCCACAATCGCTAAAGCTTCACTAACGTTTATCATTTTAAAAAATATAAAACTACGTATAAATACTTATTACAAATATAAGTATTAATTCATAGTATGGATAAAAAATCTGAATTTATTTTAATGTCTATAAAATTACTCTAATTTATTCAAAATCAACTTGAAAAATGCATCTCCTTTCACTATAAAAATCATCATAAAATATTTAGATGTGCGCTCCTCTGACGTTTTTACTACTGAATCACAATCTTTTAAAAATAAAAAACAAGGAAATTAAGCATAAAATACTACATTTTTCGCCATCGTATAGCACTATTTTTAACGCTTTAAAATTCAAACAAACACCTTTTAATACTTTAAAAATCAACAATTTACATAAATATAAATTAGTTAAAATTACTCACAATTACTTCTTTACAAAAAATAATTAAATATTTTTTGGTTTTTATTAGATTAAATTTAACTTTGTCTATAGGATTAGTAGAGTTTAAAGTATTATTTAAAACCATAAAACACTATATTTTGAAAACAACCGAAAGCATATCGTATTTAAATCTTCAAAAAAAATATACTTATAACACTTTTTGTTATATGTGCTTCTGTTGCTAATCTTCTCAGCATTTTTTCGTGTACACTCGATTATCATATTTTAATATACAATCGAAATTAAATAACGAAAGTTTAAAAATTCACCACAAGAATCACTTATTGAAAATTTACAAACATCTATTTGAACATTCATTTGTATCAACAGGATCTTTGAAACAATAGCTATAATTTAAAAACAAAATAATTAACAACTAAAGAAAACTAAAATGAAAAAGATGCAAAGCTGTTGCTGTAAATAAAAAAAGCCATTTCTGCGGCAACAGAAATGGCGAGGCTTAAAGAACATTTATCACTAAATCAAGGAAACAATTAGAGAGTTGAAAATTCAACTTTCAGGGTGCCTTGTTAATTACTTAAACCAGTACAAAGAAATGAAAAAAAATTTAAAAACATACTCATTACTATTTCTCCTGCTCCTGACGGCAGGAATTAATGCACAAAATACGACGCCTCTTATCCAATCAAAACTTGACGGAACTGTTGTTGACGATGTTACAAATCAACCGATTATTGGCGCTTCTGTTATTATTAAAGGTACTACTCACGGAGTTCAGACAGATGCAGAAGGGAAATTCTATTTTCAGACCGGTCAAAAATTTCCATATACTTTGATCGTAAGCTATATCGGATACAAGAAAACCGAAATTATTGTCAACAAAAACCCTGTTACCATCAACTTAAAAGAAGAGCGTCAGGAATTAGACGAACTGGTGGTTGTTGGTTACGGATCTCAAAAGAGAAAAGATATTACAGGTTCTGTAGCCTCTGTGCCAAAAGCCAATTTATCGCAGGTTACCTCATCCGCTGATAACTTATTAAGAGGTGCAATTCCGGGTGTGGTAGTTACACAAAGTTCAGGACGTCCGGGAGCTTCTTCAAGTGTTCGTATCAGAGGAGGAAACTCCATTACAGCCGGTAACGAACCGCTTTATGTTCTTGACGGAATTTTGATTTACAATGACAACAACAACGGTACAGCCGGAGTAACGAACGCCGGTGCAAATATCAATGTTTTATCTACTATTAATCCGGGCGATATTGAGTCAATTGAAGTATTAAAAGACGCTTCTGCGACAGCAATTTACGGATCTCGTGGTGCTAATGGTGTTGTAATCATCACAACTAAAAAAGGAACAAAAGGTCAGGATAATATTTCGTATCAGGGTTATTTTGGATTCCAGAACGTTTCAAAAAAATTACATTTAATGAATGCCAGCCAATGGGCAAGCCTACGTAATGACGTTCAGGCAAGTATTGGTCAGGCTCCTTCTTTTTCTGCGGCTCAAATTGAGGCCTTTAAAACTTCAGGAAGTTATGACTGGCAATCGGCTTTATATAGAACTGCTGCTCCAATTCAAAATCATCAATTAACATTTTCTGGTGGAGATGATCGTTCAAGATATGCTATTTCGGCAGGTTATTTTGATCAGGAAGGAGTTGTAATCGCTTCTGATTTTAAAAGAATTTCGCTACGTGCCAACTACGAAAAAAATTATTCTCAGGCTTTTAAATTTGGTGTGAATACGAATTACACTAATTCAGTATCAAACGGAATTGGAACAAATGGCACGGGCGGCAGAACGCCTAACCCGTTAACTGTTGCTTTGTATCAGCCTCCGGTTGTTCCAATAAAAAATGCAGATGGAAGTTATAATTTAACCAACAATCCTTATGGAACCGCGATCAACGGAATTGTTCCAAACCCAATTTATGATATAGAAAATACAACCAATGAAACTAAAATCAATCGAATTTTGGCCAGTTTATTTGGGGAGTATAAAATAACTAAAAAACTTGTTGCGAAAGTTGCCGTGAGCGGAGATGTTATTGACACCAAACAAAATTATTACGCTCCATCAACTACAACTAATGGTGCCGGAACTAAAGGTTTAGCGTCAGTTGGTGATCGATTAGTGAGTTCAGTATTGAATGAAAATACGCTGAATTACAACAGTAATTTTGGTGAAAATCATAAGTTCTCAGCTTTAGCCGGATATACACTTCAATACACTCAGGGAGAAGTGGTTAACGCGGGAGCAAACACTTTTGTTAATGATGCCAATACTTACAACGCTTTGCAGGATGGTGTTCCGGTAAAACCTTATAGTGAAGCCTTCGAAAGTGTCTTAAAATCATGGTTAGCCAGAGTTAACTATTCGTACAAAGGTAAATACAACTTTACCCTTTCAGGACGTGCAGATGGTTCTTCAAGATTTGGTTCAGAATCACTTTGGGGATATTTCCCATCAGCAGGATTTTCATGGAATATTACCGATGAAGAATTTGCCAACAATATTAAAGGTGTAACCGAAGCTAAACTTAGATTAACTGCAGGAACAACAGGAAATCAGGAGATTGGAAACTACCTTTCTTTGGCACAAATGGGTTCTGTAAATTATTCATTTGGTGGTACATTGTACACAGGATTAGCTCCTACCCGATTGGCAAATCCGGATTTGAAATGGGAAAAAACAACTCAATATAACATTGGTTTGGACTTATCATTATTAGACAGAAAAATCAATTTTGTTTTTGATGTTTATTATAAGAAAACAAACGATTTACTTATCAATGTTCCGGTGCCATTGACTTCAGGTTTTGCCACTGTACTTCAAAATATTGGTGGAGTTGAAAATAAAGGTCTTGAAATTGGTTTGATTACTGAAAACATAAAAACAGACCATTTTTCATGGAATTCTAACTTCGTTTTCTCCACCAATAAAAACAAAGTAGTGTCGATTGGAAATGGTGTTGATCAATTCTTTCCGGTAGTTCCAAACGGATCTTTATTACAACAACAGCCTGTTACAGTTAAAGTTGGCTTGCCTCTTGGAACTTTCTGGGGATACAAAACAAATGGTATTTTCCAGACTCAGGAAGAAGTAAATACGCAGCCAAAAATAAACAGTTTGGCCAACACAAAAGTGGGAGACAGAAGATATGTTGATTCTAATGGAGACGGTGTAATTACTGCTCTTGACAAAGGAAATCTTGGAACTTCTCAACCAAAATTTGCAGGAAGTTTCACCAACACAATTTCATATCACGATTTTGATCTGAACTTCTCTTTTCAAGGTGCTTATGGCGGAAAAATATTCAATGCGCTGAATCAGCAATTAGAAATTTCCACTCTTGGAACAAATGCGAATGTTACACTGGAAGATCGTTGGACACCAACAAATCCGAGTAATGAAATTCCGAGAGCAACAAGTTCTCCTCTTGGAATCGTTTCAGAGCGCTATGTAGAAGATGCTTCTTTCCTGAGATTAAAACTTATCACTTTAGGGTATACATTACCTAAAAGTATCTCAACAAAATTAAGAGCAAAGAGCATTAAGTTCTATGTATCTGCAGAAAACCTCGTGACATGGACTAAATATACGGGCTACGATCCGGAGGTAAGCTCGTACGAACAAAACAACTTATACCCGGGAATTGATTTTGGTTCTTATCCAAACTCTAAAACATTCATTTCGGGCCTGAACCTAACTTTCTAAGAAAAAAAATATAAAATGAAAAAGATTATTATAACATTCCTATTAAGTGCCGGACTATTGGTATCGTGCACAGAATTAGAGGTACAGCCAACCTCTTTTGTAACCAAAGACAATTACTTTAAAACTCAGGACGATGCTATTGCAAGTGTAACAGCAGTTTACGCTTCATTAAGTCTTGATCCGGGAGAGCAGAGTTTATTTGGAAGAAACCTTTACTTCCTTACAGATATGGCTACAGATTATGCCGCAGCAGGAGTTTCGGCAACAAATCCTCAGGTAAGAGCTTTGAGCAGTTTAACGCATGATGCAACATCTGACCGTGTTC
Source organism: Flavobacterium aquidurense (assembly GCF_031458035.1). GTDB lineage: Bacteria > Bacteroidota > Bacteroidia > Flavobacteriales > Flavobacteriaceae > Flavobacterium > Flavobacterium aquidurense_C. Next base: position 66,956 of record NZ_JAVDXR010000009.1, on the reverse strand, counting down.
AGGTAGCGTGGCGTCAGATTTATGCCGGAATCAACAGAGCCAATGTTTCTATTGATAACGTTCCTAAAGTAGCTGGCTCAGATGCTGTAAAAAACAGATTAATTCTGGAAGCTAAATTCATCAGAGCATTATTATATTTTCAGGCAGTTCGTCTTTGGGGCGGCGTTCCAATTGTTTTGCATGAACCAACTTCTATTCAATTAGAAAGCTTAAAATCAAAAAGAGCTACTGCAGACGAGGTGTATGCTCAGATTATTTCAGATTTGAAAGATGCTGAAAGCTTACCGGCAACTTATCCTGCAAATGATGCCGGACGTGCTACATCCGGAGCTGCAAAAGCGATTTTAGCAAAAGTATATTTGACGAGAAAGGATTGGCCAAATGCCATTGCAAAATCCAGAGAAGTTATTAATGGCGGTTACGGTTACGCCCTTTTTGAAAATTTTGGAGATATTTTCGCGAAAGCAAAAAAGAATGGAAAAGAACATATTTTCTCTGTTCAGTTCGAACCAAATCAAGCCGGAAACGGATCTAGTGGAAGTACTTTCCAAGCCACTTCTTTTACAGGATTTACGGCTACAGAGCCGGCAGATATTATCTCAGATGTTGCTTTATTCTATGATATTTATGCGCCCGGAGACACCAGAAGAGATGTAAGTTATGCGAAGCAGTTACCAAATCCGGCAACAGGAGCTCTTTATACTTTTCCGAAACCTCTTTTCAAGAAATATTTGGATTTAACCAATTTGGCAACACCGTCAAACGTGGCTATCAACTTTCCGGTTATTCGTTATGCCGATATTTTATTGTCTTTGGCAGAAGCCATAAATGAGCAGGGAACACCTACACCTGAAGCGTATGAATTGATTAATCAGGTAAGACGCAGAGCTTTCGGAAAACCAATTACAACTCCGGATGCATCAGTAGATTTAGCAGGATTAAATCAGGTGACTTTTAGAGCAGCAATTCAGGAAGAACGCAAAAAAGAATTTGTTCAGGAAGGACAAAGATGGTTTGATTTGGTTCGTTGGGGAACTTTGGTTACCGAAGTAAAAAAAGTAACGGCTAAAAACTCTGTTTCAGAAAGAAATAACCTTTATCCGATTCCACAAAGTGAAAGAAATATCGATCCTGTAGGTCTTCCTCAGAATCCTGGATATTAAAAATAACTACCACCAAAAAACTAATAATTATGAAAAATTTTAAATACAACAGTTTCATCAAAAGTCCGCAAAAAGGGCTTTTGATTACTGCATTGCTTATTTCGCAATTCGGTATTGCCCAGACTAAACCTGAAGAATTCAAAGGTGTTATTGGGAAAACTTTAGCTGATTCTAAAGAATATTGGCCAGAGCCGGTAAAAGCGCCAAAAGGTGCACCAAATGTGGTTTGGATTTTATTAGATGATGTTGGATTTGGAGCTGCAAGCACTTTTGGAGGTTTAATTCAAACCCCAAATTTTGATCAGTTAGCCAATAATGGTTTACGTTATACCAACTTCCATACGACTGCCATTTGTGCTCCTACCCGTGCGGCTTTATTGACAGGAAGAAATTCCGGAAGAGTTCACGTAAGCGGTTTTTCTCATACTATTTTATCAGCAGGTTTCCCAGGTTGGGACGGAAAAATTCCATCAGACAAAGGAACAATTGCAGAAATTTTACGTGAGAATGGTTATAACACTTTCGCTGTTGGAAAATATGGTGTAACTCCTGATGAAGATGCGACAGATGCAGGACCATTTGACAGATGGCCAACCGGAAAAGGTTTCGATCATTTCTACGGATTCTTAGGTTCTCAAACCGATCAGTACAATCCTGATTTAGTAGAAGATCAGGTTCACATTAAATCTGACGGACGCCATTTAAATGAATTGATTACAGACAAAGCCATCAGTTATATTCAGAAACAACAAAAAGCTGCACCAGGGAAACCTTTCTTTTTATATTATGCCCCGGGAGCGGCTCACGCACCTCATCAGGTGGCTACAAAATGGAGCGATCCGTATAAAGGAAAATTCGACAAAGGCTGGGATGCTTACCGCGAAGAGGTTATTGCGAACCAAAAGAAATTAGGTGTAATTCCGGCGAATGCTGTATTACCAGAACGTAATCCGTTGATTGCTGACTGGAAAAAACTGACTCCGGAACAGAAAAAGGTGTACGCTCGTTTCATGGAAGTTTACGCAGGATTCCTGACTTATACCGATTATGAAATTGGAAGAGTTATCAATTATTTAAAAGAAACAAATCAATTGGATAACACCGTGATCTTTTTGGCAATTGGAGACAATGGGGCTAGTAAAGAAGGAACGACAGAAGGAACAATAAACCAAAGTTTGTTTTCTCAAGGTACATCTGACGAAGAAAATCTAAAGAAAAACTTAGCTAATATTGATGAAATTGGTACTGCGAAAGGTTTAAATACCAATTTCCCTTTAGGATGGGCTCAGGCTACAAATGTACCTTTCAAAAACTGGAAACAAGATGCGCAATCTGAAGGAGGAACACACAATCCGCTAATTGTTTTTTATCCAAACGGTATTAAGGAAAAAGGCGGTATTAGAAATCAGTACAGCCACGTGACAGATTTACTTCCAACAACTTTAGATATTGTAGGTATCAAAGCGCCTGAATACATTAAAAATATAAAACAGGATATTATTCAGGGTTCTTCTTTTTATGCTTCTATAGATAATGCAAAAGCCGAATCATTACACAAGGTTCAATACTATTACATCTTTGGAAACAGAGCTATTTATAAAGATGGATGGAAAGCCGGAGCGGCACATTTACCAGATTCATTTGCAGTAAAAAAATCTTTAGGCAAAAACGAAAAACCTGTAGAAAGTAATTTTGATGCTGATGTTTGGGAATTGTACAACTTAAACGAAGATTTTAACGAACGTAACAATTTAGCAGCAAAATATCCGGAGAAATTAGCTGAGCTTAAAAAATTGTTTGATGAGCAAGCCAAAGAAAATAACGTTTATCCGTTAATTGACTGGCAGGATGTTTACAACAGAAGAATTCATAATACTGGAGCTGAAAAAGGTAAAACACTTCAGGATTTGATTAAGCAGGCAAGTAAACCTGGAAGTGCAGGAAGTTCTAATTAGAAAATTGTATCGGAAGTATTCCTAAAAAAATTAATAAAAATCCATCGGGGCTATTGTCATTTTTGGAAATGATGATAGCTCTGATATTAAAAAAAGTAAATTATGGCAGCAACAAAACCACTTATCAAAAAAGGTATTTTTGCTTTGATCCTTGTAGTAATTGCAATAAGTTTTTACTACCTGACCATTTGGGCGGTGCCTTATTATGTTCAGGATAAGTTCGCCTCAAGAAGCGCTAATTTCATTAATACACCTCGGTTTGGAGAGCAGCCTAATGCAGAAAACAGCCGGGTAATTCCGTTACCAAATCCTGATTTTTTGTATTCGACAATTAATTATGATCTAAAAGACAGCGTTTTGAAAATTTCAGGGGTAGTTCCGGATTCAACCTATTGGTCAATTTCTGCTTATCAGGAAAACACGACCAACTATTTTGTTGAAAATGAAGAACAGGTAAAAGCAAAATTCGAATATTATTTAGCTCCGGAAGGAAGTACTTCAGAAGCATTAAAAAATATTCCGAAAGAAAAAATCATCTACAGTCCAACGACCAAAGGATTAATTCTGTTTCGCTATTTAGTTTCAAAAGCATATCCGGTAAAAACTCTTTCCGAATTGCAGCATGGTGTTACCGTAGAGAAATTAGGAAAGTAATCACTTAAAATAAAATCAAAATGGCTTTAAATCAACAAATAAAAAAAATAGCATTAGGATTAGGATTAATCGTTTTGGCTATAGTATTAGGAAGCGGTGTTGGAATTTACAACATTGCCTCAGGAAAAAGCAACTCGCAGCGCACTATAGGCAACTGGCAAACGGTTGATAAAGATAAAGATCTCAGCACGGCTGACCTGTTGACTATCGCCCAAATTGCAGTTTACGGACCTTATGCTTTGACAAAAAAAGAAGTAATCTATTTAAGCACTAGCACTGATAGCGAAGGAAATGCATTAGATCCTAAATCAGATTATATCATTAGCGGAAAAAAATTAGATGCTAAATATTGGAGCATAACTGCTTATGACGAAAATGGTTTTTTAATTAAAAACCCAGCAAACAAATACAGCTACAATCTTGAAAATGTAAATTATGAAGCAGACAGTACTTCGTATAAAATCAATTTATCAGGCGCTGAGAAAAAAGAAAATTGGTTACCAATCAACGATGTCAAAAAAGCGACTTTAATTATTCGTTTGTATTTGCCTTCAGAAAAACTGAGAGAAAATTTAACGGTTGAAACGCTTCCGACAATTCAAAAAATAAAATAATTACGTGAATTATTATTGTAACAAATTTGCCCCAATTTCAACAATTAAAATTCGACTAAATCTATAGAATTAGAATAAATATTTTTTTACTTTTACAATTCTTTTGATTTACTGATTATCAATAAAGTAAAATATTCAAAAAATAAAAAATTACGAACATGAAACGAGTAGACTATGAAATTATAGGGAAAAAAATTATCGTGGGAGCGATTGTTTTTTTAGTTCCGCTAGTCATTTTGGCGGGAGGTTTAGCATTAATTAATCAATTTTTAAAATAAGAAATCATGGCCATAGTACAAAAAGAAAAACTAACAAGGGATTTAAGCATTAGTCTTTTAATTTACAGCTTGCCTGTATTGGCAATTTTCCTTTATTTCAAATTAACGAACGGCGTTGTAGCGGAATCGCATATTACCTTGCCATCGTTTTTAGAATTTTCAAAACCCGCATTCGAGCACATTCGTACTTGGGGATTAACTGTTTTCATGCTTGTTTTAGGCGTGATTGAATTTGGTGCCGGTTTATACGATGATGAATGGACAGGCGAAGAACGTAAAGTGGATATCATTTGTTTCTTAGCTCCAAAATTGCTTTTACCACCAGTAATTGCTTTTTTCAGTTTGACTGCATTGCCTTATTTAATTCCAAATTTAGCGAACACGCTTTCATGGGTTCCCTTCTGGGGAGGATTTTTCCTTATCGCAATTGCCGATGATTTAACGCAATATTGGTACCACCGTTTGCACCACCAGGTTCCGTTTTTATGGCGTTTTCACAGAACACACCATTCGGCTCCATACATGGGAATGGCGATGGCTTCCAGACAAAACTTTATTTATACAGTTTTCTTCTCTCAAATTTATTTGACTGCGACTTTGACTTATTTAGGTTTAGGATTGCCTGCTTTATTTGTTTTGGTGATTAAAAGTTTCATCACTTTAGGCGCGCACTCAAGCATTAAATGGGACAAACCGTTTTACAAATACAGAATATTGCATCCGATTGCGTGGGTTTTAGAAAGATTGATTTCTACACCTGCAACGCATCATGCACATCACGCAGATACAAGCGGAGATGGCGTTGGACATTTTAAAGGCAACTTCGGAAATATGTTTTTCATTTGGGATATGATTTTCGGAACAGGTTTAATTACACGTAAATATCCAGAATCATACGGAATGAAATCATACAAACAAGAAGAATGGTATGCACAATTTTTATGGCCAATATTCAAATCTAAAAAAGAAGGAAGTGCTTTGGCAGATGGTGTCCTTTCAGTTCCATTAAAAGCCAAACCAGAAAATGTTACTCCGAGTCCGATCTATTACGAGCAGGCTCAATCTTAAAAATTAAATTATAAGCAAAAACTAACTGAAGCAGTGTGTTCAAAATAAAAACTTGAATACACTGCTAATTTTATTGCTTTCTAATGAAATTCCAAAATTAAAAATCATGAAAAATAAAATACTTAAAACCAGTTTTACAGCCTTTATACTATTTTTTACAATAATAGGTTTTGCGCAGGAAAAGAGTTCAAGTGTGGTTTTACTGGATGCCTTTTATTCGAAAATTAAAAGTCAAAAAAATCCGCAAATAATTGATGCCAGAGGTCCCGAAGAATTTGCATTAAACCATATTGAAGGCGCCGTGAATTTCAATACAAAATCCGATAATTTCGAAAAAGCTGCCGCAGCTTTAAATCCGTCACAACCCGTATTTATTTATTCGATTGCAGCTTACAGAAGTGGCCTTTTATCCACAGAATTAGTAAAAAAAGGGTTTACTGAAATTTATATTTTAGAAGGCGGAATTGCAAGCTGGATTGGAGGCGGAAAACCTTTTTACACCAACCTGAAAAGCAAATTAACGCTGGCAGAATACAAAAAAATAATTGCTGAGAATAATTATGTTTTGGTAGATATTGGTTCTAAATATTGTGCAACCTGCAAAACAGTAAAGCCAATTTTAGAAAACCTCAGAACTCAATATGGCGAGAAATTAAAAATTATTCAGATTGAGTTAGAAGAAAGTCCACAAGTCATAGCCGATTTGAAAACAGTAAAGGTTTTCCCTACTTTGATTTTATATGAAAATGGAAAAATTGTTTTCAAAAAAGACGGTTTAGGAGATTTAAAAAACGATGTTGATTTGGCTTTGGCTTCAAAATAACAAATAAAATTATGGCATCAATTAAAAGAATTAAAAAAATTGTAATTCCAATTCTGATTGTATTAATAATTATAACTGCCTTCCTATTCTGGCCCATCAACAATGATGGAACATTAATAAAGCCCAACAAGAAGTTACTTGAAGGAAAAGCAGCATTTTTAGCTCAAAAAGACACTTCAAAATCAAAAGAAAAAAAACCGAATATCATTATTCTTCTTGCTGATGATTTGGGAAAATATGATATTTCGCTCTACGGCGGAAAATCGACTCCGACACCTCAAATTGATTCTTTGGCAGCTTCCGGAGTTACTTTTACAGATGGTTATGTCTCTGCTTCTATTTGTTCGCCTTCACGTGCCGGGTTGATTACCGGACGTTATCAGGAACGTTTTGGACATGAATACCAGCCAGGCGACCGCTATCCGAAAAACAATTTAGAGTTTTATGCATTCAAGTATTTAATCAATACCAATAATTGGCGACTGAATGATAAAATCAATTATCCAAATGAAGCGTCTATAGCTACGCAAGGTTTGCCTCAATCTGAAATTACGTTTGCTGATCTGGCCAAAAAAGAAGGTTACAGCACTGCCATTATCGGAAAATGGCATTTGGGGCATAACAAAGGATTTTTTCCATTAGACCGTGGTTTCGATTATCATTACGGATTTTATCAGGCTTTTTCGCTTTATACTCCCGAAGATGACAATCCGGATATTATCAATCATCATCATAAAGATTTTACTGATAAAACAATTTGGGGAAATGGCCGTGTCGGAATTGGGCAAATCCGTCGTGATACAACTATTATCCATGATAAAGCTTATTTAACCGAAACATTTGCTGATGAAGCCGAAGCTTTTATTGATAAAAATAAAACCAAACCTTTCTTACTCTATGTTCCGTTTAATGCACCTCATACGCCTTTTCAGGTTCGCAAAAAATATTACGACCGTTTTCCGAATGTAAAAGACGAAAACAAACGTGTTTATTTTGCGATGATCAGCGCGCTTGATGATGCCATTGGCCGAATTGTTGCCAAAGTAAAAAAAGAAGGTTTAGAAGAAAATACCCTGATCATTTTTGCAAGTGATAATGGTGGTGCCGATTATACTTTTGCCACAACAAACGCGCCATTGAAAGGTGGTAAATTTTCTCATTTTGAAGGCGGTGTCAATGTGCCGTTTGCATTGTCATGGAAGGGAAAAATCAAACCGCATACAATTTACAAATCTCCGGTAAGTACGCTGGATATTTTTAGTACGATAGCAGCTGTGACAGGTTCTGGCTTACCAAAAGACCGTGTTTACGATGGTCTTGATTTAATTAGTACAGTAAACAATAATACCGAAGCCCACAAAACATTGTACTGGCGTTCAGGTGATGCAAAAGCGATTAGAAGCGGTGATTGGAAACTGATTATCAGTGGAAAAACACACGAAGAATGGCTTTATAATCTGGCAAACGACAAATCGGAAACAACAGATCTTGCACAAAAAAATCCAGCAAAAGTAAAAGAATTACATGTGGCGTTGCAAAACTGGGAAAAAGGTCTTGTAAAACCTTTATGGCCAAATTTAACGCATTATGAATTTGACTTTGGCAAACAAAAATACTTTGTCGATTTGTAAAATGAATTACCTCCAGCTTCAGCTGGAGGTTTTAAATTTATTTATAGTTAAGGCTTTAGCCAAATAATATTCGGCTAAAGCCAATTCGAATTACAAACCTGTTACCTCCAGCTGAAGCTGGAGGCAATTCAAAATAAAATCTAAATAGAAATCTGTTTAGATAAATTAAACCAAAAATATGTCAACCAAAACTAAACAATTCACCATTCACGAAGACTGGACAGTCGTTATTCTCGGATTCTTAATCATCGGGATTTCTCTATTTCTTTTCCTTCCTGAAATTCCGGTTTTCAAATGGTCAAACGGAACCGATTTAATTTCGGATGTATTTGCTTTCGGAAACCTGAAAATTCTCGGAATACAGTTTATATACCTAATTTCGGTCGGAACTTTCGGTGCTCTTTTAGTTGGAAAATCAGTAAAATATTTTCTGGTCGTTTTTCCGATCGTTTATATTTTAACTGTTCTTGCATTAATCATCGCCGGAAATACTGAAATAAAAGCACTCAATTTAGAAGCTGTTATTTTCAGTTTGATCATTGGCCTTGCAATTGGTAATTTTTTCAAACTTCCTGAATGGTTTCGCGCTGCTCTTTCTACAGAAGTTTTTGTAAAAATCGGATTGGTATTATTAGGTACCAGTGTCATTTTTTCAGACATTTTAAAAGCAGGTTCATTAGGATTAATTCAGGCCTTAATTGTCGTTTTATCGGTTTGGTATTTTGCTTTTTGGCTTTGCCGAAAATTAAAAGTTGATGATGAATTAACGATGATGATTTCGAGTGCCGTTTCTATATGCGGTGTTTCTGCGGCAATTGCAACTTCAGGAGCCATAAAAGGCGATTCGAAAAAACTGTCGTATGTAATTTCGATTGTTTTGGTAACCGCAATTCCGATGATGATTTTTATGCCAATAATTGCTAAATACTTCAACTTTCCCGAAGAAGTCACTGGTGCGTGGTTAGGTGGCAGTATCGACACTTCGGGAGCGGTTGTTGCTTCCGGGACTTTAGTTGGAGAAACAGCATTAAAAATCAGTACTATTGTCAAGTTTTCTCAAAATGTTCTGTTAGGATTAGCTGCTTTTGCAATTTCCGTTTACTGGACGTACACGCATAATAATTCGGCGGAAGCCAAAGCATCAAAACCTACATTAGGCGTTATCTGGGAACGTTTCCCAAAGTTTGTAATTGGTTTTATACTGGCTTCAATTGTATTTTCTTTTTTGATCACTTCTGAAGTTAGAGATAGTGTAAAAGACAGTTTAAAGAATCTCCAGGGCATCTGGTTTGCATTAGCTTTTACAAGCATTGGTTTAGAAACTAATTTTAAGGATTTGCTTCAAAACAACAGTCGAAAACCTTTGTATGCTTTTCTAATTGCACAATTATTCAATGTTATCGTGACTTTGATTATTGCTTTTTTACTTTTTGGGAAGTAATTTTTATAATGACGGCCAGATATTATGCTGAGTCAATTCATGTAATGTCTATTTCACGCAAAGTCGCTAAAGCGCAAAGTTTAAAAATCAATAGAAAAAACTTTGCGTCTTTGTGACTTTGCTTGATTTTTTTTAAAATAAATCAAGCAAGCATAAAAACAATTAAACAATTAAAAATCAATAAATTAAAACTTAAAAATTACTATCATAAATTACCTTCTCTCCTATTTTTAAAAAATAATCAAAGAATAATTTGGATATTACCATTTTAAATATAACTTTGTCTATAGAATTAGTAGAGTTTAATTATAAAGAACTACATTTTGAAAACAACAGCAAACAGATCGCAGTACATTCTTTCTAAAAAGCACACCTATAACACCTTATGTTATATGTGTATCTGTTGCTAATTCTTCGCCCCTTTTCGTTTTTTGAAATTCTCAATTAAAATTAGAAAACGAACCCTTTACTTACTATCCATAATTTTTATTGAACGTTACTTTTCATTTGATGCTTTTAGCTTCAAAATGGAATTCGCTATAACTATAAATCAAAAAACAACCGAAAAATGAAAATGAAAAATATGAATCATAATTGTTACAGATAAATACAGACCTCTTCTGCGGCAACAGAAATGGCAAGACCTAAAGAACATTTATCATTAACTTCAAAAAAACAAAATTCATAAATCGTAAATTACACTGATTATCAGTAAACTAAAACAAAAAAAATAACAAAAAGTTACATTATAATGAATACCAAAATAAAATACCATTTATTCTCTCTACTTTTAGCTGGAGCCTTCACTGCAAATGATTTGAATGCTCAAACGGCATCATCAAAGCCAAATGTCATTTTGATTATGGTAGATGATATGGGTTACTCTGATTTGGGGAATTACGGGTCAGAAATTAAAACTCCAAATCTTGATAAATTAGCGGGCGAAGGTTTACGTCTTCGTGAATTTTACAATAACTCAATTTGTGCTCCAACGCGAGGATCTTTATTAACCGGACAATATCAGCACAAAGCCGGAATGGGCTTTTTTGATGTCAATTTGGGTCTTCCCGCCTATCAGGGATATTTAAATAAAGAATCTTTGACTTTAGGGGAAGTTTTCCGCTCCGGTGGTTACAGCACTCTTTTATCAGGAAAATGGCATGTGGGTTCTGAAGATCAATCGCAATGGCCCAACCAAAGAGGTTTTGACAAGTTTTATGGCATCTTAAAAGGTGCTTCCAATTACTTTGACACTAAAGCTTTGCCTTTCGGAAAAACACCTTATCCGGTAAAATTGATTCGCAATAATGAAGAATTGCACCCGAAAGATGATTCGTATTATTTTACAGATGAAATTGGTAATAATGCAGTGACTTTCTTAGACGAGCAGAACAAAGAAAACAAACCCTTCTTTTTGTATTTGGCTTTTACCGCGCCACACTGGCCGTTGCAGGCAAAACCAGTTGATATCGCAAAATACAGAGGTAAATTTGACGAAGGCTGGGATATTTTAAGAGAAAAAAGAATTCAGAAACTAAAAGCAAACGGTATTTTACCAGCCGATCAAACCGTCTCGCCAAGAGATCCTGAAGTTCCGGAATGGAGCAAATTAAGCTACGACGAAAAACAATTCTGGAAAGCTAAAATGGAAGTTTACGCCGCTATGGTTGATAATATGGATCAGAATGTTGGGAAAGTTCTGGATAAATTAAAAGCACTCAAAAAAGATAAAAACACGCTGATTATTTTCATTTCAGACAACGGCGCTCAAGGCGGATTCAACACTTACAATCCATTAGGAAGAGGTTTGGTTCGAAATGACGGACCTGTAGGAACATCAGGATCATTTGATTATCAGGAACAAAACTGGGCTTACTTATCGAACACGCCATTACAGCAATATAAAAATAACATGCACGAAGGTGGTTTCAGTTCTCCGTTTATTGCCTGGTTTCCTTCTAAAATAAAAGCGGGCAGAATCGATAAAGGAACCGGACACATCATTGACCTTGCCCCTACTTTTTATGAATTGGCCGGAATTGAATATCCTAAAGAATATAATGGCGTAACGACAAATCCACTTGCTGGAAAAAGTTTGCTTCCTGTTTTGTTTGACAACGTTTCAGAAGTAAACAGAGGCGCTCCATTATTCTGGGAAAGAGCCGGAAACAGAGCCGTTCGCGATGGTAAATGGAAATTAGTTTCGACTTATCCTGCCTACGAATGGGAACTTTACAACATCGAAACCGATCGAGGCGAAACAACTAATGTCGCGCAGCAAAATCCAGGAATTGTCAACAAACTTTCGGCTTCGTATTTCGAGTGGGCTGATCGTACAGGAGTTGTAGAATACAGCAAATTCAAACTAAAACCAGAGACAATGCCCGGCGGTGCAGCGCTCAAAAAATAAGATCATTTTCTAACCATAAAATAATCAGTTATGAATTCATTTTATCAGGAAATTGCAAAGCAGCATCAGGAACTATTAATTCTTCCTGAAAAGAAATTAATTCATGAGTTTATAGATGATTTATTTGTCATCTTATTTTCAAATACATCAAAATCATACGAATCTGAGGAAACAATCAAATACAAATTCAATCAGCTGAAAAAACAATTTGATGAATTAGTTTTGGATTTTTCTTCAAAAGCGGATCAGAATAAAGAACAGACAGCGACCTTTTTCAATACTATACCGCGTTTGCATAAAGAAGCACTAAATGATGCACTGACTATTTTTACAAAAGATCCGGCAGCAAAATCTCTGGAAGAAGTTTTGTATTCTTATCCGGGATTCTTTGCAATTTCGGTGTACCGTTTTTCACATCAGTTATGGAAACAAGGTTTAAAATTGCTGGCCAGAACAATTTCAGAATATGCGCATATTAAAACAAGCATCGAAATTCATCCCGGTGCTCAAATTGGAAGCGATTTTGCAATCGACCACGGAACAGGAATCGTGATCGGAGAAACCGCTGTTATCGGGAACAATGTACAGATTTATCAGGGTGTAACGCTTGGAGCTTTAAGTGTAAAAAAAGACGAAGCTTTTCTAAAAAGACATCCAACCATTGAAGATAATGTGATCATTTATGCCAACAGCACCATACTTGGCGGCCAGACCACTGTAGGTCAGGGCTCGATCATTGGCGGCAATGTCTGGCTGACGTACACCGTTCCTTCCAATTCAGTTGTTTATCATAAAAATGAGATTAAGATTAAGGACAATAATCCTTTTCCGGCACCCATTTTTTATTCCATTTAAAAAAATATCAAAACCAATGAAATATCAAAACATTTTAGAAACTATAGGAAACACTCCTCACATCAGATTAAATAAACTTTTTAAATCGCATGAGGTTTGGATTAAATTAGAAAAATCAAATCCCGGATCGAGTATCAAAGATCGAATTGCCCTTGCAATGATTGAAGATGCTGAGAAAAGAGGACTTTTAAACGAAGATACCGTTATTATCGAACCAACGTCAGGAAATACCGGAATCGGGCTTTCATTGGTTGCAGCTGTTAAAGGCTACAAGGTGATTGTCGTGATGCCGGAATCAATGAGTATTGAAAGAAGAAGAATTTTGAATGCTTATGGTGCTGAATTTGTTTTGACTCCAAGAGAAAAAGGAACTTCGGGTGCGGTTGAAAGAGCGAAAGAATTAGCTTCAACGATTAAAAATTCATTTCTACCCTCTCAATTTACCAATAAAGCCAACGTAGAAATTCACGAAAGAACAACTGCACTTGAAATTTTAGCCGATTTTCCGGACGGCATCGATTACCTCATCACAGGCGTTGGAACTGGCGGACATATCACCGGCGTTTCAAAAATTTTGAAACAGCATTTTCCTAACCTTAAAACTTTTGCGGTAGAACCAGCATTATCTCCCGTTTTAAGTGGTGGTTTACCTGCACCCCATCCTTTTCAGGGAATTGGGGCGGGATTTATTCCGGAAGTTTTTAATCGCGAATATGTTGACCAAATCTTAACGGTTGATAAAAATGAATCGTACAATTATACCAAAAGAATAGCGAAAGAAGAAGGCATTTTTGCCGGTATTTCAACTGGTGCAGCGCTGTCTGCTATTGCTAAAAAATTAAAAGATATTCCTGAAAATTCAGTAATTCTCACATTTAATTACGACACAGGAGAAAGATATTTATCTGTAGATGAGTTATTTGATTAGATTTTACAAAATTTATCAATAACTTTAAGCTAGCAAAATATAAATTATAAACCAATTAAAAAACAACAAACAAAATGGCAGAATCTAAACCACAACAGACCGCATTAGGCGATGTTGCAGCAAGACAGTTAGCGATAGCAACACGTACAGTCCCTCAAATTGGAACCACATCGCCACGCTGGCTAACGCACCTTTTACATTGGACGCCGGTAGAATCAGGTGTATTTCGTTTGAATAAGGTAAAAGACGCCAATCATATTCAGGTAGATTGTTCTGCTCGTGACGAAAGAGTTTTACCAAACACTTTTGTCGATTATATTGAAAATCCGAGAGAATATAATCTGGCAGCAGTACAGACAATTGTTGAAGTACATACACGTGTTTCCGACTTGTACAGCAAACCATACAATCAAATTACTGAACAGCTTCGACTGGCTATTGAAACCATCAAAGAACGTCAGGAAAGCGAATTGATTAATAATAAAGACTATGGCTTATTAAGCAATGTTGTACCATCTCAAATCATAAAAACCAGAACCGGTGCACCAACTCCGGACGATTTAGACGAATTGCTTACAAAAGTATGGAAAGAGCCTGGATTCTTTTTATTGCATCCTTTAGCGATTGCCGCTTTTGGACGCGAATGTACACGTCGTGGAGTTCCGCCTCCAACTACATCATTATTCGGATCACAATTTTTAACATGGAGAGGAATTCCGCTTATTCCATCAGATAAATTGCCTATTGAAAACGGAAAATCAAAAATCATTTTGTTGAGAACCGGAGAAAGCCGTCAAGGTGTTATCGGATTAATTCAGCCTGGTTTGCAAGGGGAGCAATCTCCTGGATTATCAGTTCGTTTTATGGGAATCAACGAAAGAGCTATTGCTTCGTATTTGGTATCACTTTATTGCTCATTAGCCGTTTTGGTCGATGACGCTATCGCCGTTTTAGAAGATGTCGAAATAGAAAAGTATCATGAGTACAAATACTAACCCTGACAGTTTACCAAACATCGACGATTTGCAGGATTTAGCAAATGAGTTGTTCAAAACTTTACCGAATGAGTTTCCTAAAGAAATTTCGCTAAGTCCGGATAAAGCAGAACATCCACGTGCTACAAAGATTGCAGAAACGTTGCTGCATGCTGGAAACATTCATGGTTTAACTCCATTTCCAGTACAAAATCCGGTAAATGAGCAGCCCAATCTTCCATCATTTGGTGGTTTTGGTGCCTCTCCGCAAGGTGTTGATTACGGAAGTTCAGGAGCTTCGGCTTTATATCCGAATGCAGGAGCTGGTTTTAATCCACAATACGGCATTCCTTCATCGGGAATTCCGGAAGGTAATGGTTTAAACATCAACAATCCACAAACTGGTTTTCAAGATATTAATCTAAAAAACAGCGGTGCACCTCAATTAAATGAAGAAAGCTTTTTTTCAGCCCTTTTTCTGAATAATGACTATTTACCATTTCAGACGCAAAACTCTTCTTTTGAAACAGAGTTAAAAGCAGCTTTGGAATCTGTTGATACACAATTCAGAAAGCGTGTTGCTTTTCCGTCAGGCGGAAGTGAAGCTGCAAATTCGTATTATTTTTTAGATCAGAATCCGTTTGCTTTCGATCAAAAAAATACAAATGCGATTGTTGGAAGTACTTTTGGATCTAAAGAAATTAGCGGAATTGCAGGAAGTCATTTTGACCCATCCTTAATCAAAAAAGATTTTCCGATTCTGAAAGAAACCGTAAATGGCAAACCGTTAATTTGGTTTGATAATGCTGCAACTACTCAAAAGCCACAATCGGTTATTGATCGAATCGCTTATTTTTACGAGCATGAAAATTCGAACATTCATCGTGCGGCACATGAATTAGCGGCACGTGCATCAGATGCTTACGAGGCAGCGAGAGAAAAAGTAAAAGCTTTTTTAAATGCTGGTTCAGTAAACGAAATTGTCTTTGTCCGAGGCGCTACAGAAGGAATTAATCTTGTCGCTCAAAGCTGGGGAGATCATAATTTAGTTGCCGGAGATGAAATTATTGTCAGTAATCTGGAACATCACGCGAATATAGTTCCGTGGAAAAGACTCGCTGATAAAAAAGGTTTAAAACTGAGAGTAATTCCGGTTGATGATGACGGTCAGATTTTGTTAGACGAATATGCAAAACTGCTGAATTCAAAAACACGTTTGGTTGCTTTCACACAGGTTTCAAATGCACTTGGAACGGTTACTCCTGCCAAAAAAATAGTCGAAATGGCACATGCAGCCGGAGCCAAAGTTTTAATTGACGGCGCACAATCAGTTTCACATATGAAAGTTGATGTTCAGGATTTAAATCCGGATTGGCTGGTTTTCTCGGGACATAAACTTTTTGGACCAACAGGAATTGGAGCTTTATATGGTAAAGAAGAATTACTGAACGAAATGCAGCCGTATCAATCTGGGGGAAATATGATTCAGGATGTGACTTTTGAGGAGATAAAATACCACAAAGCTCCGAATCGTTTTGAGGCCGGAACAGGTAATATTGCAGATGCAATTGGTCTTGGTGCTGCCATTGATTATGTAACAAAATTAGGAATTGACGCTATTGGCCAATACGAACATTATCTGCTGGACTATGCAACGCGTTTGCTGAAAGAAATTCCGGGCGTACGATTAATAGGTACTGCCAAAGAAAAAGCAAGTGTGTTATCTTTTAATTTGCAGGGATACACTAACGATCAGGTTGGACAAGCTCTTAACAAAGAAGGCGTTGCAGTAAGAACAGGACATCATTGTGCGCAGCCTATTTTACGCAGAATGGGAGTCGAAACTACGGTCCGGCCTTCATTAGCATTTTACAATACCACACAAGATGTTGATACTTTTATAAAAGTCCTGTGGGAACTAAAAAAGGTTCGATTTTAGAATAAAAACAGAGTTTGCATTTCATATCAACTCAAAATAATAATTACTTTTTTTGATATTTTAAGTAATTATAACCAAAAGCGATTGTTTTCCTGAACAGTCGCTTTTTTATTTTATAGCAGCAAAGATAAATTACACAGCCATTTCAAGATGCCTTAATTCAGCATTTGCGATTGACAAAGTAGCAGGATCTGAAAACCCCGCGTAAAATGTATCAATGATTTCCTGAAAAACAGGAGGAGCATTTTCAACCTGAGCAAAAAGAGTCATCGAAGAACGCAATTTTCGGGCGTCCAATTCTCCCAAAATAGCCTCGATTGATTTTGTTCTGAAAGTTAAAAGCAACTCTGAAATTTCTATCAGATGTTTTGATAAAATAGGATGCTCAAGAAATTCCGACGCTTCTTTCAGATCTGCAATTGCATAATATCTGGCAATAGTACTTTTTCCCAATCCTTTTATCTGAGGGAAAATAAACCACATCCAATGGCTTTCTTTTTTCCCTTTTTTAATTTCTGTTAAAGCAGTTAGATAAAGTTTATTTTGCGCATCTAAAAAACGTGTAATATCATTGTTTGAGTAAGCCATTTTGAATTGTTTTTAAAGTTAATAAAACCGCTTTGGTACTTAGCTTTTTCATTTCTTTTAGTGACATCAAAACTACTATCATCTTCGTTTAAAAACTTATACAATTCGGCAAGATCGTTATATAATTTTGTACAGGTTTATAAAACGAAAAAAGCTGCAGAATGATCCTGCAGCTTTTTATTTATTAAATTTAAAAACGGTTTTAATCCCTAAAATCGTTCAATGATTTTTCGATAATTTCAAGACATTCGTGAATTTGAGCTTCTGTCATAACCAATGGCGGCGCTAATCTAATTTTGTTACCATGTGTTGGTTTTGCTAATAATCCGTTGTCACGGAATTTTAGGCAAATTTCCCAAGCCAAATCAGAATCTTCCTGACAATTAATTACGATGGCATTCAACAAACCTTTTCCGCGAACGAGTGTAATCAAGTTGTTTCTTTCTGCAATTTCGTTTAATCCTTTTCTTAAAATGATTCCTAAACGCTCTGCATTTTCTGCCAGTTTCTCGTCTTTTATAACTTCAAGAGCTGCAATTGCAACGGCTGCTGCAATTGGATTTCCTCCAAAAGTAGAACCGTGCTGACCTGGTTTGATAACATTTAAAATTTCATTATTTGCTAAAACTGCTGAAACCGGATAAACTCCGCCAGAAATTGCTTTTCCTAAAATCAAAATATCAGGCTGAACATTTTCATGATGAACGGCTAATAATTTTCCTGTGCGTGCAATTCCGGTCTGAACTTCATCGGCAATAAACAAGACGTTATGTTTTTCGCAAAGTGCTTTTGCTTTTGCCAAATATCCTTCTGAAGGAACATAAACTCCAGCTTCTCCCTGAATCGGTTCAACTAAAAACCCAGCTATATTTTTTGATGATTCCAAAGCTTTTTCAAGCGCTGCAAGATTATCATATTCTATTTTTATAAATCCTTCTGTAAAAGGACCGAAGTTTTTACGGGCTGTTTCATCATTAGAAAATGAAATGATGGTCGTTGTTCTTCCATGGAAATTATTTTCGCAAACAATAATCTGAGCTAAGTTTTCGTGAATTCCTTTTACTTCGTAAGCCCATTTTCTACAAACTTTCAAAGCAGTTTCTACAGCTTCAGCACCAGTATTCATTGGAAGCACTTTATCAAAACCAAAATAGTTGGTTACATATTCTTCATAATTTCCTAATTGGTCGTTATAAAAAGCACGCGAAGTCAAGGTCAGTTTTTGAGCCTGATCGATCATTGCTTTCACAATTTTAGGATGACAGTGCCCTTGATTTACAGCAGAATAAGCAGAAAGAAAATCATAATATTTTTTTCCGTCAACATCCCAGACATAAACACCTTCTCCTCTTTCCAGCACAACCGGAAGCGGATGGTAATTATGAGCTCCGTATTTATTTTCTTTTTCAATCAAAACTTCTGATTTTGACGAAAGGCTTTTATCTGTATGAATCATAACTTGTGAATTTTAGAAATACAAAAGTATCAAAAAATATTTATAAATCAGTTTAAAATTACAATTTTGACTTCTATAAAGACATTTAAAAGTCAAAAACAATAAATTTCCTTATTAAAAAAATCAATTATATTTTATGCAAATCTGAATTTACACTTATTTATTAAAAAAAATGGTTACTTTTATGGCTTGCGGATTACGATTTAACTCAATTTAAAAGAATGGAAACATTAGACGAATTTGATATTAACATCATTAAGGAATTAGAAAAAGACGGCAGAATGGCTTTTTCTGCCATTGCGGCTAATTTGAAAATATCAAACACGATGGTGCATCAGCGTATCAACCGAATGATTGAGCAGGGTGTTATTTCTGGAATAAAACCAATTATTCAGGAAAAAAAGATTGGTTACGATTGGGCTTCTTTTACGGGAATTACACTGAACAAAGATTCTGATTCTGACCGAATTATTGAAGCTTTAAAGGATATTCCTGAAATTACAGAATGTTATTATGTAACCGGTTCGTTCACGCTTTACATTAAAATTATTGCAAAAAATCACGAACATATGCGCCGAATTCTTTACGAGAAAATCGACAGTATTCCGGCCATCGCCAAAACCGATTCGATTATTGAGTTAGGCTGTGCGTTTAAAAGAAATATTACTTTATAAATCATGTTCTATTCATCCAAAATATTACAATTAACATTTTTAATTTGCTGTATCAGTTTTCAGATTTCAGCACAAAAAATCAATTCAAAAGAAGTTGCCCGATTAGAGAATCTGGCAAAGCAAACGACTATAATTCGGGACAATTGGGGAATTCCTCACATTTACGGAAAAACAGATGCGGATGCTGTTTTCGGATTATTATATGCGCAATGCGAAGATGATTTTAACCGAATTGAAATGAATTATATTGAAAAATTGGGACGCCTTTCTGAAATAAAAGGACAATCCGTTTTATATAATGATTTACAAATTAAACTCTTAATTGATATTGATGAAGCCAAAGCTGATTACAAAAAAGCACCTTCATGGCTCAAAAATCTTCTGCACAGTTATGCCGATGCCATCAATTTTTATCTCTATAAACATCCCGAAATTAAGCCCGCCCTTTTAACGCATTTTGAACCGTGGTTTCCGTTGCTTTGGACGGACGGAAGCATTGGTGCCATAAGTACAGCTGATCTTTCTGTTGGGGAATTAAAAACTTTTTATTCCGGAAACCACGATAAAGTCGCTTATGTCGAAAGAGAAAAAAATGTTCAGACAGGTTCAAACGGATTTGCTTTTGCGCCTTCGAATACAGCTAATGGAAATGCGATTTTATATATAAATCCACACACTTCTTTTTACTTTAGACCTGAAGTTCAGGTAACAAGTAATGAAGGTTTAAATGTTTACGGAGCTGTAACCTGGGGACAGTTTTTTATCTATCAGGGTTTTAATGAAAACTGTGGATGGATGCATACGTCTTCAAATGTAGATGTTGCAGATATGTATACGGAGAAAATTACCAATAAAAATGGGAAACTATACTATGAATTCGATAAAAAGCTTTTGCCTGTTATAGAAAAGGAAATCACGATAAATTATACAGAAAGCGGAAAACTTATTTCAAAAAAATTCAAAACTTATTTCACCAATAACGGTCCGATTATGGCCAAACGAGACGGAAAATGGATTAGTCTGAAATCGAATAATCGTTCGATGAATAGTTTGATTCAGAGTTGGGCTCGAACAAAATCCAAAAATTTTGACGACTATAAAAAGGCAATGGATTTAAAAGCCAATACTTCGAACAACACGGTTTATGCTGATAATAAAGGAAATATCGCGTATTGGCACGGTAATTTTATTCCGATAAGAGATAAAAATCTGAATTGGTCAAAAGTAATTGACGGTTCAATTTCGTCGACACAATGGAAAGGTCTGCACGAAGTTGATGAAACGGTTCATTTGTATAATCCTGTAAATGGCTGGCTGCAAAATTGCAATTCGACTCCCTACTCTGTTGCCGGGGAAAACAGTCCGAAAAAAGAAAATTATCTGCCTTATATGGCGCCAGACGGTGAAAATTTTAGAGGAATAAATGCTGTTCGAATTCTGAGCAAAGGTGAAAAATACACTTTAGACAGCGTGATTGCAGACGGTTACGATTCTAAATTATCCATTTTTGAAATTTTGATTCCGAGTTTGATTAATGTCTTCGTAAAAAATATAAAACCCACAGATCCTGATTATACAGAATTATCCGAGGCTGTCGCAATTTTAAAAAATTGGGATTATTATGCTAAGGAAAATTCGGTAGCAACCACATTAGCAGTTGAATGGGCTTATAAATTAGACCCGATTATTCTAAAAGCTTATATTGGCCAAGGCGAATTAGATCAGGTTGAAGCAACTAAAAGCTTTGCAAAGAATGCAACTGTAGATCAAATGATTCCGCAATTACAAACTGTTTTGAAAGAATTAAAATCGAAATGGGGATCATGGCAAATAGCCTGGGGAGAAATTAATCGTTTTCAGCGTTCGGGCGGTGAAATTAATTTAAAATACGACGATGCTAAACCTAGCTTACCCATTGGTTTTGGACCGGGATCCTGGGGAAGTTTGCCTTCTTTCAAAAGCAGTTATCAAAATGATTCTAAAAAACGTTATGGCTATAATGGAAACAGTTTTATTTGTGCTGTTGAATTTGGCCCAAAAATAAAAGCAAAATCATTATTGGCTGGCGGAAACAGCGGTAACATAAACTCAAAACATTTTACGGATCAGGCCGAAATGTATCGAAAAGGACAATTTAAAGAAGTATTATTCTACAAAGAAGATGTCGAAAAAAACGCTGAAAAAACATACCATCCAGGTGAATAATTTTTTATTATAAAAATCAGTTTATATAAACCTCGTAAGAAATAGCTTGCGAGGTTTTTTTCTAACATAATATTTCTGATATTTGTTTAAAATTGTAAAACGATGAAAAATTCAGCCCTTCTTATTTTTGCTACTATACTGTTTTCTAACAATATAAACGCGCAATTAAAGCCTGTAAAATATGCCGACGGCAATCAGACTTTAAATGGTTTATCCATAAAAGCTGCCAAAAAAAGCAGCCAAAATCCTGGAATTTTACTCTTGCCGGCTTGGCTCGGAATTGATAATGCTTCCAAAGGAATTGCTGAGAATTTATCAAAAATAGGATATCATGTTTTCATCGCAGATATTTATGGCGAAGGCAATTATCCTAAAAATACTTCTGAAGCAGGGAAACAAGCTGGTTTTTACAAAACAAATTACGAAGCCTACCAAAAGAGAATCAATGCAGCATTGCAGGAATTAATCAAATCTGGTGCAAATGCGGATAATATTGTAGTTATTGGATATTGTTTTGGAGGAACAGGAGTTCTTGAAGCCGCTCGCGGTCATTTGAACGTAAAAGGAGTAGCTTCATTTCATGGCGGTTTAGGAAAAGACAGCTCAAGACCTGCAACGCCTATTACAGCTAAAGTTTTAATTTGTCATGGAGCAGATGATCCTTTTGTTTCGAAAGAAGAAGTTGCTGCTTTTCAGCAAGAAATGCGCGATTCAAAAGCCGATTGGCAAATGATTTATTATGCAGATTCTGTGCACTCATTTACTAACCCTGAAGCCGGAAGCGACAATTCTAAAGGAGCGGCTTATAATCCTGTTGCAGCCAAAAGATCATTTGAACACCTAAAACTTTTTCTTGACGAAGTCCTGAAAAAATAAAAACAACCAAATCAAAACCAACCCATTAACCAATGTCACATAGTCCTATTAGAAAAGATAAAACCTGCCTTAATTGCAGGCATGTTGTCGAACAAAATTTTTGTCCAAACTGCGGGCAGGAAAACACAGATTCACGAAAAACCTTTCATCATTTATTCATTCATTTCTTTGAAGATTTAACGCATTACGAAAATGCATTTTGGAAAACGATCAAAAATCTACTTTTTAAACCTTCTACCTTAACTAAAGAGTATTTATCCGGGAAAAGATTATCCTATCTGGCCCCTGTTCGTCTATATATTTTTATCAGCTTTATTACTTTCCTTTTAATTGCCATGTTTCCTAACAAGGTAACTGAAAATCTTACTAAAGGTGAAAAAGAAATCACTTCAAATTTTGAGAAATCCAGCAAAGGTAAAACTGAAAAATTGAACGATAAAAACTACATTGAATCAAAAACAATGAAACAAGTCAATAAAAATTACTTTCAATTAAAAACAATGAAAGAAATTGACTCTATTCAAAAGTATGGAAAAGAGAGCGAAAAACTTTCTGATTTTCAATATTGGGTTTATGAAAAAGCTGTGCATGTTACTGACCATAATACCAAAAAGCAAATTATCGAAAAATTCATCGAATCTTTTATTCATAATATTCCCAAAATTCTGTTCATTATAATGCCTTTCTTTGCCTTCTTTTTATGGATTTTTCATAACAAAAAGAAATGGTACTATTTTGATCACGGTATTTTTACCTTACATTATTTCTCGTTTTTACTTTTAATATTTCTCCTTTTATTTATTATCACCAGAATAATTGGCTTTTTTGGAGAAAACGGTCCACTTACTTTCGTGGGTAATATTATTAATTTTGTTGGGATTGTCTGGATGTCTTATTATTTTTATCCGGCACATCATCGCTTTTATGGCGAAACCAGAATAGTTTCATTTGTTAAAAGTTTTATCTTATTTTTTATAAACTTCTTTTTTATCCTATTTTTACTCGTTTTTTATATGCTATATATATTTATCAACTTACACTAATCAAAAAAATGAAAAAAATTGTAATTTTATTACTAATTGCTTCCGCGTATTCATGTAAAAATGCGCAAACTGGTGTTGCAAAAGACAACTCAGATCCAACCAAGTACATGAACATCATTACGGCAAAAGACCTAAAAAAAATGCTTTATGTTGTTGCTTCTGACGAAATGGAAGGCCGCGAAACTGGTTCGAAAGGACAGAAAAAAGCTGGTCTTTTTATGATTGATCAATACAAAAAAAATAAAATATCATTCCCAAAAGGAGCAACAGATTATTACCAACACATTCCTGCAGCATTTTTAAATGCAAAGCGTAATGAAAATTTACCTGATTCTGAAAACATCTGGGCTTATATCGAAGGTTCTGAAAAACCGGACGAAGTTTTAGTAATTTCAGCACATTATGATCACGTTGGGATTAAAAATGGTGAAATTTATAATGGAGCCGATGATGATGGTTCCGGAACGGTAGCAGTTATGGAAATTGCTAAAGCATTTGCTAAAGCTAAAAAAGACGGACACGGACCAAAACGTTCTATTTTATTCTTACATGTTACTGGTGAAGAGCATGGTTTACACGGATCTCGTTATTATTCTCAAAATCCTTTATTCCCAATTGCAAACACTATTACTGATATTAATATCGACATGATTGGGCGTCGTGATGTAGAACATGCAAAAACCAACAATTATGTGTACGTAATTGGTGCTGATCGTTTGTCAACAGATTTGCACAATGCCGTTGTTGCTCAAAACGAAAAATACACCAAATTAGATCTTGATTTTAAATTTAATGACCCAAAAGATCCAAATCATTTTTACGAGCGTTCTGACCATTATAACTTTGCGAAATTTGGTATTCCAGCCGTTTTCTTCTTTAATGGAGTTCACGAAGATTACCATGGTAAAGGCGACGAACCTGAAAAAATCGAATACGATGCTTTAGCAAAAAGAGCACAATTGGCTTTTGTTGTTGCCTGGGATTTAGCGAATAGAGAGAATAGACCGGTAGTTGATAAACCGATTAAATAAGGAACAAAGGTTCAAAGCAACAAAGGTCCAGAGGTTTAAAAAACTTCAAGCATAAAAAAAGGGATGAGTTTTAAAACTCATCCCTTTTTTTATATCATTTAGTTAAGCCAAAGAAAAAAACCTTAGTCCCTTAGCACCTCAGTACCTTTGTACCTTCCTCTAGTCATTCATAGAAATCAAAAACTCTTCGTTATTTCTGGTTTTCTTGAAACGTTCGTTTACAAAATCCATAGATTCTACCGGGTTCATATCAGACAGATATTTACGCATAATCCACATTCTTTGTAATGTTTTTTCATCTAATAATAAATCATCACGACGTGTACTTGAAGACGTAAGATCGATTGCAGGGAAAATACGTTTGTTGGCGATTTTACGATCCAATTGAAGCTCCATGTTACCTGTACCTTTGAATTCCTCAAAGATAACCTCATCCATTTTAGAACCTGTTTCAGTCAATGCAGTTGCGATAATACTCAACGAGCCACCGTTTTCAACATTTCTTGCCGCTCCAAAAAAGCGTTTTGGTTTTTGTAATGCATTTGCATCAACACCTCCACTTAAAACTTTTCCAGAAGCAGGCTGAACCGTATTGTAAGCTCTTGCTAAACGCGTTATTGAGTCTAAAAGAATAACAACATCGTGTCCGCATTCTACTAAACGTTTTGCTTTTTCAAGAACGATATTAGCAATTTTTACGTGTTCTTGTGGTTCTCTGTCAAAAGTTGAAGCGATAACTTCACCACGAACACTTCGTTGCATATCTGTAACCTCTTCAGGGCGCTCATCAATCAAAAGAACGATTAGATAAACTTCAGGGTGGTTGGCTGCAATCGCATTGGCAATGTCTTTTAGTAACATTGTTTTACCGGTTTTTGGTTGTGCGACTATCATACCACGCTGTCCTTTTCCTATTGGAGAAAATAAATCGATAATACGGGTTGAAACTGAACTGCCTTTTTCGGCTAATTTGAATTTTTCAGAAGGAAAAACCGGAGTCAGGTGTTCAAAAGAAACTCTATCGCGAACTACCTGCGGATCGTGACCATTAATTTTTAATACACGAACCAATGGGAAAAATTTCTCGCCTTCTTTTGGAGGACGAACCACTCCTTTTACAGTATCTCCGGTTTTAAGACCGAATAATCTGATTTGTGAAGTTGATAAATAAATATCATCTGGAGAGGCTAAATAATTATAATCTGATGAACGTAAGAAACCGTATCCGTCAGGCATCATTTCAAGAACACCTTCACTTTCAATAATTCCGTCAAATTCAAAGTCTGAATCTCTGAAATTATTTTTTTTATTTTTATGATTTGGATTTTGGTTTCCGTTATTCCCGTTTCCATTTCCGTTTCCGTTTTGATTTGGATTCTGGTTAGGGTTTTGATTCGGATTCTGATTTTTATTCTGATTTGGATTTATCTTTTTGACCGGAGTATTTCCTTCAGCCTTTTCAGCAATTGGAGCTGGAGCTGCCGTTTCTGTAACTTCTTCAGGAACTACTTCTTTTTCTTTTTGTAAAGCAACCTTTTTCTCGTAAGCTGATTTATTAAATTTTACGATTTTCGGTCCTTTTTTCTCTATTGGTGCTGTTTCTGTAGTTTCCTGAACTTTAGGAGCCGGCTGAATTTTTGTATTTGGTTTTGAAATTTTAGGCACCACTGTCTTTTCAGGTGCTTCTTCTAATTTCTCAGTTATTTCCTCTACTGTATCAAACTCTAAAACAGGTGTATTTTTACTAATTGCTGTTTTTTTAACCGGAACAATTCTTGCTCTTTTTGGTTTGTCATCTACTACTTCTGCCTGAGGCGCAACATTGACCTGCGGCTTTTCAGTCGCTTCCTGATGTGCTAAAATCTGACTGATCAGAGCTTCTTTTTTAACGCCATTAAACTTTATAGTTTTAGCTAACTTAGCTATTTCTTGAAGCTCAGAAAGCTTCATTTCTTTTAATGCAGAAATATCAAACATGAATATTCTATGAATTTAATTATTTTAAAGGAAAACTGTAAAAAGAATAGGTAGATAATTGTTTTCAATTGACCGCAGTATGAAGTGCTTACGGTATTATGATGCAATAATACGAATAAAATTTAATCATACAATAGTATTTATAAAAAAGAAAATATATTTTTGTAAAACAATTTTAGACCATGATACAAAGAATTCAAACCGTTTATTTACTTCTTACCTTTGTTATAACAGGGGTTTTAATGTTTTTTATTCCGCTTTGGACATTAAACACCGGAAAAGCATTCTATTTTATGCAGGATCAGGTTTACACTGTACTTTTAGGTCTAAGTACTATGCTTACCATTATTAGTATTATTTCATATAAAAAGAGACAAAATCAGTTTGTCATGGGCAGGCTGAACATAATATTAAATTTAATTTTATTAGGATTATTTGTATATCGATCTCTAAATTTATCTGGAGAGACAACTAACATTGTTTCTGAGAAAGGTATTGGGATGTTTCTACCGATTGTTGCTATCGTGTTATTAGTTTTAGCTAATAAGGCCATCAAGAAGGATGAAGATCTCGTAAAATCTGTAGACCGTTTGAGGTAAACCTATAAACTTAATTTTTTTGTGCGAAGAGAACCCGAATTTATATTCGGGTTTTTTTGTGTCTTAAAATGATATAAAACAGACCAATAAGGGTATTTTTATTGAATAATGCCACATAAATTTGCTGTTCATACCAAAAAACAAATGAACCACAAAATAAAAATTCACCTTGCAGACGATCATCAGGTATTAATAGATGGCCTTACCACATTATTACAGACAGTACCCAATTTTGAAGTGGTCGGCAATTCTCTTGATGGCACAAACGTGTACAATGATATTCTTAAAAATCAAGCAGATATACTCGTTTTGGATATCAGCATGCCACAAAAAGACGGTATAAAAGTCCTGCAGAAATTTAATGAAAATGAAAATTCATGCAAGGTCATTATTTTATCGAGCTATGATGATTTAAAAATCATTAAGGAAGTAATGAAATTAGGTGCAAAAGGTTATTTAACAAAAAAATGCGCTGGCGAAAACATCATTGAAGCAATAGAAGCAGTTCACAAGGGTCAGGAATATTTTTCGAATGCTGTCAGAGAAAAAATATTTAACACTTTTACTGACAACAATCCAAAATTAAATAAAAATATTTATATAGAAAATCCGGTTTTAAGTCCTAGGGAAATTGAAATTATTACCTTGATTTCACTGGAATACAGCGGAAAAGAAATAAGTGAACAACTTTTTATCAGCACCAATACCGTTGAAACACATCGAAAAAATATAATGAAAAAACTACAGACTAAAAATACCATTGGCCTTGTAAAGTATGCATTAAAAAATAACTTAATTAAGCCGTAATCATTTTTTTGAAAATGAAATCCGTTAAAATTACAACCCATTATGTTTATTAGATTTTTTATTCTCCTCTTTTTCTTCATTTCTTTTAATGGAAGTACTGCCTTCAGTCAGCAAAAAGAGACATCAAAGGAAGAAAATGTTCATTCGTATGAAAAGTCAAAAAAAATCAGCGTTTCTGAATTGTACAGACTTGAACAATTACGAAACAAAAAAGTAGTCAGTTTGTCAATTGTACTGTTTATCATATTATTATTCTTGTTTTATTTCTTTTATCAGAATAATAAATTAAAACAGAAAATAAGACGACAAGACATTAAGCAACAAATATTACTCAATATTATTAATTCCGGAATTGACAGTCAGGAAATCGAACGTAAAAAGATTGCCACATTTTTGCACGATAATATCAATTCGTTGTTATCTTCAGCAGGCTTGCATTTAAATGTTTTTACAACTCAGCACAATATAAAGTCTGACGAAATTCAGAAAACAAAAGCGATTCTGGCAGAAGCTCATGACCTTATGCGCGATATGTCACACGATCTGATCCCTACTCTATTGGTGCGTTTTGGATTAATCTATGCCTTGGAAGATTTATGCGAAAGAAATTCGAATTCGCATATTACTTTTGAATTTTCAGCTACAATACCAACAGAAAAAAGATATGTTGAAAAATTCGAAATGAAGATTTATTTTATTGTTTCAGAGCTTTTCAACAACATCATTAAGCACAGTAAGGCAAAAAAAGCCCGAATAATATTAAAAGAAAACGACAATCAATTCATTATGACAATCCTTGATAATGGTAAAGGATTTGAAACTAAAAAAATACATGAGGTTGAAGGTTTTGGAATTAACCGAATCAGGGCCAGAGTTAAAAAAATTAAAGGAAGTTTTACTATCATTTCAAAGCCAAATGAAGGAACAAAGATTAAAATTAAAATACCGTTACCACATTAAAATACGGTATTATTTTTTTCCTATTTCAACGATTTCCAAATCTTTTATTTTGTCGTCATCAATAACAAAACGAAGCATGGTTCGCATTTGATGAAAACCGCTTTTACCTGCCGCACCAGGATTCATGTGCAGTAGGTTATTTTTTTTATCGAACATTACTTTTAAAATATGTGAATGCCCGCAAATAAATAATTTAGGCGGATTTGTCGCCATTTCTTCCCTAATTGCCGGATTGTATTTCCCAGGATAACCGCCAATATGCGTGATCCAAACAGAAACATTTTCACATAAAAAACGATTGTGCAATGGAAATTCCAACCTCGCTTCTGCCCCATCAATATTACCATAAACACAACGCAAAGGCTTTAGTTTTTTGATGGTATCGGTAACATTCAAATCTCCAATATCGCCGGCATGCCAAACTTCATCGGCCTGAACTACATATTTTAAAATTGTATCATCAATATGACTGTGAGTATCGGACAGCAGGAGGATTTTTTTCATTCTTTTTTGAGGAGCAAAGGTTCAGAGGGGCAAAGGTACAAAGGTTTTTTTTTATTTGGTTCAAAGATGTAAAGGAACAAAGGGACAAAGGTTTTCCTGTAGAGACGTATTGCATTTCTTCTTTATTATGATTGCTTTTAAAATTAAAAATCCGATTTGTTTTCACAAACCGGATTTTTTAATTTGATGTTAGTTAGACCTAACAGGTTTTTGAAACCTGTTAGGTCTCTAACGTTTTCGCATTTCACGTTTCACGTTTCACGTTTCACATTTAACATTTAACATCTAACGCTTTACACCTATAACCAATTATTGTTTCTTAGGATTTTTACCATCATTAGAATCTTTTGTATCCATCATTTCCATTAGTTTTAATCCTAACAGACCACTTATAGAACCATCAGAACCGCCATTTCCGGAAATTAAAACATCCGGAATTACTTTGATATTTCCTTTACCAATTTCCTCAGTAACTTTATATCTTGTAAAGTTGTCTCCACCCATCGCACTAACTTGCAATTGATATGATTCAGCAGTTGATTTACCGATTGCCATGATTTTCTCTGCTTCGGCCAAACCTGTTTTTGAGATTCTTTCAGCTTCAGCGCTTGCGTTCAGTTTAGTTGCTTCGGCTTGTGCTCCTGCTCTTGCTTTGGTTGCTTCTGCTTCTGCATTCGCACGCATTTTTGTCGCTTCAGCTTCGGCGTTTACATTTAGTTTCAAACTTGTCGCATCACCTTCGGCTTTTTTTACGGTTGCATCTGCAGTTCTTTGTGCAATTTCAACACTTTGTGATGCACGAACAATCTCTTTCTGCATATCGGCAATCGCGGTTTCTTTCTCCATTCCCTGACGCTGTTCCTGCGCCATTCTTTGGGTTTGATACGTTTTTTGCTCTTCTTCCGCTAATTTTCTATCTGTCAACGTTTTCATCAATGAATCTGGCGGAACGATATCTCCAATTAAAGTATCGACTGCGTTTACGTTATATTCGTCAAGCACTAATTTAATATGATTTTTAGCTGATTCCTGACGTTCTTTTCTTGTTGTCAAAAACGAAATCACATCGCTGTCCTGAGCCGAATTTCTGAAGTAGTTACCAATTGTAGGCTCTAAAACCTGAGAAACCAGGTTGTTCATGCTTCCAAAACGGGCAATAACTTTTGGAGCTTCCGCTGCCGGAACGTGAATAATTTGCGCAACGTCAAGATTAAACGGGAAACCATCTTTAGAACGAACAGTAATCGTAGAAAGGTTTTTATCCAAATCGTGCGATTCACTTCTTGCATTTGCCCAGTTCAAAACCAAGTTTGTCGTTGGAACAGCTTCTAATTTTGTTGTGTATTTATTCAATGCATATTTTCCAGGTCCAAGCGGTTCCATCCAAACACCACGCTGTCCTTTTGAAACAATGTTTCCGTGTTTGAAAGTATCGCCGGTAACATCTTGTCCGTCTTCTCCAATATAAGAAATCACAACTCCCACATATCCAATTGGCACATCAGTCATGGGATTTTGTTCAATCTGAATTCCCCATGTATTAATGTAGTACGAACCTGCTAACATCACCTGAGGCTGTAAACCACGATTTCCTCCACTCTCTAAGAATTTATCAAAATCCTGAAAGTTATTGTGGTTATCGACAAACTTTCCGGCAATTTGTCCTTGCGGAATTGGTTCTCCATCCAAAGCAGTTACGATACCAATCATGTTCTCATAAATCTTGATTTGGTCCGCAATTACAATTTCGAACAAGAACGTATTAATACGATACGAACCTGTGGTAATAAATGCCGTCTGACGTCCTTTTTGTCCGCCGTTGTTCAGGAATGAAGTAGCATCCTGAAAATTGTCACTTTCTACTTTTCTGGCTAAGATTCGTCCAGTTGGAATTTCCTTTCCATCCTTACTTAAAACCAGTCCGATTTTCCCTTCCGGGATGATTGTAAATCCGGTCATATCAATTGAATATTGCCAAATCCACATTCCCCAATACAAACCCGGGGCAAGCGTTTGTGCCTGATAACCAGCTTCTCCTTTTGTCGCAATAATGCGACCATCAGGAAGCGACCTGTCGGCACCAAACAAAACGAATTTTTTGGTCACAAGACCAATTTTATCTTCAGGAACCATTACCATTCCGAAGAAAACACGTAAAATAAATTTGTAAAAAATAATGGAGAATAAGATTAAAATTATCCACCAATAAGAAGTAATTTCATTCATAGTTTTTGATATTTAGACTACAAACATAAGAGAAATATTTCCTGTTAAAATCAAATATTTTTAAAATTAACATTTAGCTATTTTTTCAAAAAAAAGTTAAAAATCTCTTGATTTTAAATCGTTGGAATTGTCAGTTTCTGACACGATTTTTTGCTGTTTAAACTATGGATTGGTATTTTGGGTTTTAACAGTTTTTATAGAGGTGCAAAGGTTCATAGAGGCAAAGGTTCAAAGGTTTCCTTAAATGCGAATTTAATTTTTAAGTAGATTCGCAGCATTGCATCTTTGGTAATTTTCATACGTTGTGGAAGACACATTGCTGTGCGCCTCTACAAAAAACCTCTGAACCTTTGTACCTTTGCGACTTTGAACCTATAAAGAAAAAAATCTTTGTACCTTTGCCCCTCTGAACCTCTGTCCCTAAAAAATGAGATATTTTATTCAATTCGCTTATAAAGGCACACATTATCACGGCTGGCAATTTCAGCCCAACGCGGCTTCTGTTCAGGAAACTTTAAACAAAGCGCTTTCGGTTTTATTAAATACTCCTATAAATGTAATGGGCGCCGGACGAACGGATACGGGAGTTCATGCGCAGGAAATGTTTGGTCATTTTGATGTTGAAACTTCACTTGACGTTCCGACTTTAGTGCACAAACTGAATTCATATTTACCTAAAGATATTGCAATTTTTGATATTATTTTGGTTCATGATGATGCGCACTGCCGATTTGACGCTACTAAGCGAACGTATGAATACCATATCAATACTGTTAAAAATCCGTTTTTGGAGGAATTGAGTTGGTATTTTAATCAAAAATTAGATGTAGCTTTGATGAATGAAGCGGCTAAGATTTTGCTGAATCATACCGATTTTCAATGTTTTTCGAAAGTACATACAGATGTCAATACATTTGATTGCACAATTTTTGAGGCCTATTGGAAAGAAGAAAACAGAAAACTGATTTTTACGATTTCGGCGAATCGTTTTTTGAGAAATATGGTTCGCGCCATTGTGGGAACATTGGTAAATATCGGTTTGCACAAAATTTCCTTGGAAGATTTTGAAAACATTATTGCGAGTAAAAGTCGTGAAAAAGCTGGATTTTCGGTTCCGGCACATGGTTTATATCTTACCGAGATTAAATACGATTATTTATAGCTATAAGCTGTAGGCAGTAAGCAGTAAGCTTAAAGCCTGGAGCCTAAAGCTTAAAGCTTAAAAAAATAAATGAAAGCAAAAGCATTCGATACTGGATTATTCAAACGAATTTTAAAATATACCAAACCTTATAAATGGCGTTATTACGGCGTTATTATTTTTGCAGTTTCACTGTCTATTTTTGCGGCACTTCGCCCCTATTTATTAAAACAAACCGTTGATGGGTACATTAAAACGCATGATAAACATGGCTTATTGATGTATATTGTTTTGATGGGAGTAGTACTTTTATGTGAAGTTTTCTCTCAGTTTTATTTTGTGTATTGGGCAAACTGGCTCGGGCAGGATATTGTAAAAGATATCAGGACAAAACTTTTCAAACATATTTTAAGTTTCCGAATGAAGTATTTTGATTTGGTTCCGGTTGGACAATTGGTAACGAGATCCGTTTCTGATATTGAATCAATTGCGCGTATTTTCAGTCAGGGATTATTTATGATTATAAGTGATTTGATGAAAATGCTGGTCGTTTTGCTTTTTATGTTTTACATGAACTGGAAATTGACCTGGATTGTGATTGTTGCGATGCCAATTTTGGTTTACATTACCCGAATCTTTCAGCGTAAAATGCAGGTTGCTTTTGAGGAGGTTCGAACGCAGATTGCCAATATGAATTCGTTTGTGCAGGAACGTGTTACGGGAATGAAAATCGTGCAGCTTTTTAACCGCGAGAAAATCGAAGCCGAAAACTTCAAGGAAATCAACAATAAACACAGAGTTGCGTGGATTAAAACGATTTTGTACAACTCGATATTCTTCCCAATTGCTGATATTATTTCTTCGATTACATTAGGATTGGTGGTGGTTTATGGCGGATTTAAAATTTTGAATGGCGATCATTTTACCACTTTTGGAGATTTATTTTCATATACAATGTTCATCGGAATGTTGTTTAACCCTTTGCGTCAGATTGCGGATAAATTCAATGAGATGCAATTGGGAATGATTGCTGCCAATCGTGTTTTTGATATTATCGACACTCAGGATCATATTCAGGACACCGGAACGCTCGAAGCACCAATTTTTAACGGAAGTATTGAATTCAAAGACGTTCGTTTTAGTTATATTCCGGAGGAAGAAGTAATAAAAGGTATTGATTTATCTGTTAATGCCGGACAAACAATTGCGATTGTAGGTTCGACAGGAGCCGGAAAATCTACTATTATCAATTTGCTCAATCGCTTTTACGAAATCAACAGCGGAACTATTTTTATAGACGGACATAATATCGAAAACTACACTTTAGCATCTTTGCGAAAACAAATTGCAGTGGTTTTACAGGATGTTTTTTTGTTTGCCGATACGATTTACAACAATATTACTTTGCACAATCCTGAAATTACCCGCGAACAGGTTTTGAATGCAGCCAAGAAAATTGGTGTGCACGACTTTATTATGAGTTTGCCTGATAATTATGATTTTGATGTTAAGGAACGTGGTGTCATGCTTTCGTCAGGGCAACGCCAGTTAATTGCATTTTTGCGTTCGTATGTGAGCAATCCGAGTATTTTGATTTTGGATGAAGCCACTTCATCTATTGATACTTACTCAGAAGAATTGATTCAGCGTGCGACCGAAACTATCACAAAAGGAAGAACTTCAATCATCATTGCACATCGATTGGCAACAATTGTAAATGCTGATAAAATTGTCGTAATGGACAAAGGCTTAATTGTAGAGCAAGGCACGCATCAGGAATTACTGAACAAAACGGATGGCTATTATAAAAATCTGTACGACTCACAATTTTCGGTAGCGAATTAGATTTTCAAATGCTAAAAAAATTCTTAAAAAAGTTAAATTAGCGTTATAGGAATCATAAAAGTGACGGTTCATAACCAGCACTATAGCATTCTTTTTTGGTTTATTATTTACCTTTGAGATTATAAAAATCAAATGTAAAAGAAAATGCCACAAAATCGATTTTACCCCAACGAACAATTCAAAGAAATAGAAATAAATGCTTCATTACAACTTAAATACGCCATTTCAAACAGAGGCCGTTTAATAAGTTTTACTGACGAAATTGAAAACGGACGCCTTTTAAAAGGAGGTTTGAGTGATGGTTATCCCACCTTTAGATTTAAAGTTAAAAAAGACGACAAAATTATCAACAAATATCTCTTTTTATACAAATTAGTAGCCCATTATTTTATTCCGAAAGAATCTGAAGAGCAAACTTATGTTTTGCATTTAGATTATAACCGAAGTAATGACGATGCAAGTAATTTACGCTGGGCAACAAAAGCCGAAATGATGGCGCACAGCCGTAAAAGCCCGCGTGTGATTCAGGCAAAGAAAAATCTTATCGAGCATAACTTAAAAGCTGACGGAAGAAAATTAACCACTACAAAAGTAATGTTGATTAAGAAGATCCTGGCTAGACCGGAACAAAAAACACGTCTAAAAATGATCGCAAAACAATTCGGCGTAAGCGAAATGCAGATCAGACGTATTGCCAGCGGAGAAAACTGGGGACATGTGAAAGTATAATTAGCATGAAGTAAAATGTTAGAGGTAAAATGTGAAATGTAGGAACTTTGAGTCGCCATTTCACATTTTACCTTTTTATTTTTCACATCTTACTTTTTACATCTTACTTTTCACATCTTACTTTTCACATCTTACTTTTCACATCTTACTTTTCACATCTTACTTTTCACATCTTACAATTTTACTTTTTACTTTTTACTTTTTTACATCTTACTATTTTTTTAAAATAAATCCTTAAATTCGCAATCACAAATAACAAAATAAAAACGAAAAGTGAGTTTCGGAATTATAAACCTCATTTTCGGTAATAAATACTAAAAACCAAACAAATGAAATACGACGTTATTGTTTTAGGAAGTGGTCCTGGCGGATATGTAACAGCGATTAGAGCTTCACAATTGGGCTTTAAAGTAGCTGTAGTTGAAAAAGAAAACTTAGGTGGTGTGTGTTTAAACTGGGGATGTATCCCAACTAAAGCATTACTAAAATCAGCTCAGGTTTTTGATTATTTAAAGCATGCATCTGACTACGGATTGACAGTTTCTGAATTCGATAAAGATTTTCCAGCAGTTGTACAACGTAGCCGTGGTGTTGCTGAAGGAATGAGCAAAGGAGTTCAGTTCTTGATGAAAAAAAACAAAATTGACGTTATTGAAGGTTTTGGAAAACTAAAACCAGGTAAAAAACTTGACGTTACAGATAAAGATAATAAAGTTACTGAATATAGCGCAGACCATATTATTATTGCTACTGGAGCCCGTTCTCGTGAGTTGCCAAACTTACCTCAGGATGGAGTAAAAGTAATTGGATACCGTCAGGCAATGACATTACCAACGCAGCCAAAATCTATGATTATTGTAGGTTCTGGAGCAATTGGAGTAGAATTTGCTCACTTTTACAACTCAATGGGAACTGAAGTTACTATTGTAGAATTTATGCCAAATGTTGTTCCTGTTGAAGATGAAGATATCTCAAAACAATTTGAGCGCTCTTTGAAAAAAGCCGGAATTAAAATCATGACCAACTCATCTGTTGAGCGTATTGATACAGCTGGTGCAGGTGTAAAAGCATTTGTTAAAACTGCAAAAGGTGAAGAAGTTCTTGAAGCTGATATTGTTCTTTCTGCAGTTGGAATCAAAACTAACATCGAAAACATTGGTTTAGAAGAAGTTGGAATCGCTGTTGACAGAGATAAAATCTTAGTAAACGCTTACAATGCTACAAATATCCCTGGATATTATGCAATTGGAGACGTTACTCCGGGACAAGCTTTAGCTCACGTTGCTTCTGCTGAAGGAATTAACTGTGTTGAAAAAATTGCTGGTTTACACGTGCAGCCAATCGATTACGGAAACGTACCTGGTTGTACTTACGCAACTCCTGAAATCGCTTCTGTTGGTTTAACTGAAAAACAAGCTAAAGAAAAAGGATACGAATTAAAAATTGGTAAATTCCCGTTCTCAGCTTCAGGAAAAGCTAAGGCTGCCGGAACTCCAGACGGATTCGTAAAAGTAATTTTCGATGCTAAATACGGAGAATGGTTAGGATGCCACATGGTTGGTGCTGGTGTTACAGATATGATTGCTGAGGCTGTTGTAGCTCGTAAACTAGAAACTACAGGTCATGAAATCTTAAAATCTATTCACCCTCACCCAACAATGAGCGAGGCTGTTATGGAAGCTGTTGCTGATGCTTACGGCGAAGTAATTCACTTGTAATAACATTGCAGAGACGCACTACTGTGTGCCTCTATTGGTTACATATAATTTTCAATTTAAAAAATCCGATTTGTGAAAGCAAGCCGGATTTTTTTTATGCGCGATAAATTCGTTAAGTATAATGATGTTAGCCTCCCCTATTTATTCCAGATTATCCAATTTATGCCTAAAATTTAAGAATGATTTTTGAGAATAAAGTGGTATTTTTGCAATCCCAATCTACCCTTCAATATTTGTTATGAAAAAGATATTATTCATTGTTATAGTTGCATTATTTTCAACAAACTGTGTTATCTCTCAAACACAAAACGTCTTTTCAAAATCATACGATTATGTAAACGATTTTGAAAAAATATTAACTCAAAGTCAAATAAGTGAATTAAATACCACTTTAAAATCCTTTGAAAAAAAGTCACTTTATAAAATTATCATTGTAAGCACTTCATCCATAAATCCTTATACGGATTTTCCTGATTACTCATTAAGATTGGATCATTATTTAATAAACGACTTAAAGCTTGATCCAACAATTTTAATTGTAGTTAGTAAAGAGTTGAGGCAAATTCAGGTTCAAAGTATAGATCTTATACGCTATAAACTTTCTGATGATGACACCAAAAATATCATAGCCAATTTTGCTGTTCCAGAATTTAGAAAAGGCGATTATTATAAAGGATTGGAAGCTTCCGTAGCTCAAATAATAAATAAACTGAATACTATTTAAAAATATTCTTCGAATTATTCTTTAAATTATTTTCTTAAATCATTCCTTATATAATTTCTGCTTTCCTTTAAAAAGCATAAACACTTTATTTTCATAACTTTACATCAAGCAAAGGATTATGAAAGAAATATGCATTGTAGAATTTCCATCGAATCTGGGTTTAAAAGAACCACAACCCGGAAAAGAACCCGGGGTAAAAAAATTACCCGACTGGTTTTGGAAACACAATTTGCATAAAGCCATTCAGCACAAAGACATTATTCGAATAGATTCTCCAAAATATTCGAATATCAGAGACAGCGAAACTCAAATTCTCAATTCAAATTCCCTTGTTGAATATGCCAGAGAACAAGCCTATTTAATAAACAATTTACTTACCCAGAAAAAATTTCCTTTTGTCCTTGGCGGTGACTGCAGTATTCTTTTGGGCGTTGCAATCGCATTAAAACAAAAAGGAAATTACGGAATATTTTACCTTGATGGCCATACTGATTTCATGGATATTTCTTTATCTGAAACTGGCGGTGTTGGCGGAATGGCAGCTTCGATTGTAATTGGAAACGGTCCTGAAAAACTAACTAACATCCTCAATCTTTCACCGTATATTAAAGAAGAAAACCTTTGGTGTGTGGGCAATCGTGAATATGATGACGAATATGAAAACGAAATCCGCAATGCTGACGCAACCTATATAAGTCTGGAAAATTTGAGAAAACAAGGCATTAAAAATTGTGTCGAATCATTTCTTTCAGCAATTAACCAAAAAAATTTAGACGGTTTCTGGCTCCATATTGATGTAGATGTTTTAGACGATTTGGTAATGCCATGCGTCGACAGCCGGACGCCTGACGGACTTACGTATGCCGAATTTAACGAGCTTACCTCCTATTTGTTTCAAAGTGAAAAATTAAGCGGATTCGAAATCACCATTTTAGATCCGGATTTAGACCCAACCGGACAGTATACAAAAGATTTTGTAGCAAATATTAGCACTACTTTCAATACATTTAAAAAATAAAACAGCCCAATTGCAATAAATTTTTCGGAGTAATTGTCCTGCATTAAAGCACAAGAACAATAAAATCTAATTTTAAAAAATTCATAAAATGAAAACAAAAATTGCATTATTGGCGATTATAATTTTTTATGTAATTGGTTGCCAAAAACAAGAAAATGTAACGAACAACACAAATCTAACTGCTATTGAACAACTAACTGTTGGAAATCAAAGATTTCTTGACGAAAAAACAATTCATCCGCATCAGAACAAAAAAACAGTTTTGGCTAATCAAAATGGCCAAAAACCCTTTGCGGTCATAATCGCCTGTTCAGACAGCAGGGTTGCTCCAGAAATCTTATTCGATCAGGGTATTGGAGATCTATTTGTAATTCGCAACGCAGGAAATTTGATTTCAGACATCGATATGGGAAGTATTGAATATGCCGTTGAGCATTTAAACACCAAATTAATTGTCGTTTTAGGTCATACAGAATGCGGTGCCATAAAAGCCTATATTGATGATAAAAACGGTTCATACAAAAATCACTTTAATCATATCGACTATATCATCGAAACCATTGCTCAGGAAAGCGAAGAAATTGAAGCGGACAAAATTACCCCGAAAGCCACTAATTATTTAGGTGCTATTAATGCAAATATTCAGCATTCTTTAAAATTAATTCAGAGCAATCCAATTGTAAAAGAACATCATGCAAAAATTGTCGCTATGCGATACGACGTACACACGGGAAAAATAGTTCAATTGTAATTTAGTTCAGGCATGGAAATTTAATTGGGTAAAAATAAGGGTGATTAATATTTGGGCATGTC
The DNA here is from genome assembly GCF_031458035.1 of Flavobacterium aquidurense. GTDB lineage: Bacteria > Bacteroidota > Bacteroidia > Flavobacteriales > Flavobacteriaceae > Flavobacterium > Flavobacterium aquidurense_C. The sequence continues at coordinate 27,289 of NZ_JAVDXR010000009.1, read as the reverse complement.
CCCCCGATCCCGAAGCCTCGGGAGCGGGTCGGGCTATCCACTATATTCCCAATTAACAAAAACTACGGCTAAAAAGCCTTGTTTTTCTAAATCGAGAGATACCGCCTCTAACCCTAACGCAAAAACTCGTTTTCATAAGAACTCCTTTTTTAATTCATATTTAGTTTTAAAAAATCACTATTTTAGCTTGTTGCAACAAACCTAAAAACACAATTAACACCAACATATTCAATGAATTATAAAACTAAATATAATTATTATGAATACATCTATTCAAGATTATAATAACTCACAAAATGATACCGACAAAGAAATTTGCGATCAACTATTTACAATAATCCATAAAAATCTTCCCGACGCCGAAAACAAAATCTGGCACGCACATCCAGTTTGGTTTTTAGAAGGAAATCCAATTGTAGGTTATCATAAATTAAAAAAATGTGTTCGTTTATTATTTTGGAGTGGCCAATCATTCGAAGAAGAAAAACTTGTCAATGAAGGTTCTTTTAAGGCAGCAGAATTCCGTTATACATCTGCCGAACAAATCAACGAAGAAGACTTAAAACGCTGGCTCAAAAAAGCAACGGAAATCCAATGGGATTATAAAAATATTGTCAAACGCAAAGGTGTTTTAGAGCGCTTAAAGTAGTAAACCGTAAAAAAATTAAACAGAAATTTATTCTTAAATTTGAATTTAAGCGTCATACAAATATTGATTTTTAATTGTACTTTAGTTCAACTAAAAAACATAACCATGATAAAAAAATTCATATTTCTTACCGTGTTATTATCCGGAATAATTTCTTTCGCTCAGGAAAGTGCTTTTAAAATACCTGATTATAAAGCCATCGAAAAAGAAATTAAGGATAAAAAATCCAACTATTATTATCCAAAATTAATGGAAAGATTTGTTAGCAATGACACGCTCTTAACCACTGAAGATTATCAGCATTTATATCTGGGATATGTTTTTCAACCAAAATATAATGCATTCTGGACGTCGCCTGATGAAAAAAAACTTCGCGAATTTTATAACAAAGAACAGCTTGACACTAAGGATTATGATGAAATTATAAAGTTAGCCACTCATTCTTTAAGTGATTTTCCGTTTGATTTAAAGCAACTTAACTTTCTAAGCTATACCTATCACTTAAAAGGAGATGAAGAAGCGGCTAAAATGGCTTCTTTAAAATTCCACAGTATTCTAAATGCTATTTTTTCAACCGGTGACGGAAAACAATGCGAAACTGGTTTTCATGTAATACTTGTTGAACATGAATATTTAATGCTAAATGTTTTTGAAATAGAAAGTAAATCCCAAGCTTTGGTGGGTAATTGTGATTATCTGAGTTTTGAAAAAGGGAAATATAACGTTGATGGTATTTACTTTAATATCGAGAAAATGTTGGAGAATGAATCTAAGGCTTTGAAATAGGAAGTTGCAAATTATTTATAAACACCACGTATTCAATTGACAAACCCGACAGGTTTTTAAAACCTGTCGGGTTTAGAAAAAAGGTCTTATAAAAAACAAACCTCAAATCTAGCCCCGATGGGAGCGGCATCTCCCGATTTAGAAAAACAAGACTTTTTAGTCGTAGTTTTTGTTAATCGGGAATATAGCGGACAGCGGGACAGGTGGTTCTGATGAAAAATGATTTTTCTGCTTCTGATAATTTAAAATTCCAAGTCCCAAAAGAAAAATTCCAAATTCAAAATTCCAAATTCCAAATTCCAACAATCCAACAATCCAACAATCCAAATTCCAAATTCCAAATTCCAAATTCCAACAATCCAACAATCCAAAATCTAAAATCTAAAATCTAAAATTTTAAAATTTTAAAATCTGTCTGATTCAACCCTAAAAATTGTCTTGTAAACACCCTAACTTATTGATTTTTAGAACGTACATTTGTTATCTAACTTTCAAAAACGATACAAATGAGCGCGCAAGATTTTACCACAACACTTGTAGTTGACCAATCTCCTGAAGAAGTTTTTAATGCCGTTACAAATGTTCGCGGTTGGTGGTCAGAAGAAATTGACGGCAATACAGCCAAACTAAACGATGAATTTGATTATCATTATGAAGATGTTCATCGCTGCAAAGTCAAATTGATAGAAGTAATTCCGAACCAGAAAATCGTTTGGCTGGTAGAAGAAAACTATTTTAAATTTACCGAAGACGAAACGGAATGGACAGGTACAAAACCTACTTTTGAGATTTCAGAAAAAGATGGAAAAACAGAACTTCGTTTTACGCATTTTGGTTTGGTTCCGGATTACGAATGTTTTGATATTTGTAGAGATTCCTGGACGAATTATATTCAGAATAGCTTAAAAAAATTAATTACTACGGGAACAGGCGAGCCAAATGGTAAAGATAAACCACGAACAGAAAACGAAAAAAATCTAAGCTCGAAGTAGTTTTTTTTAAGTAAATTTTTGAAAAAAAATGTTTTAAAAATTCTGCTGTCTCTCTTAATAATTACAGTCAGATAAAGGCCTAAGAAATATAAAAATATTTCTGTTTTCTACCTCTTTTCTATAAGAAAGCTGGCCCTAAATTTCATAACTTAGTTACCTTTTAAATTGTGAAATTATGACTAAGAAATATATTGCCCAGGAATTTTTGAAACTCGCAGCAAACGGGCATTCGCACGAAGCTTTCCGGCTCTATGTAGGCAAAAACTTCAAACATCACAATGCTTATTTTAAAGGCGATGCTGAAACGCTGATGCTGGCGATGGAAGAATCATCACGAAAAAATCCAAATAAAACTTTTGAAATTCATCATGCTCTAAGAGATGGAGATATGGTTGCGGTGCATTCGCATGTAAAACAAAATTCAGCCGATATTGGTGCTGCGGTAGTTCATATTTTCAGATTCGAAGCGGATAAAATCGTAGAACTTTGGGATTTAGGACAACCAATTCCTAAAGAAAAACTTAACGAAAACGGGATGTTTTAGAAAGAGTATTCAATCGCAGTCTCAGTTTTCAGTCGCACATTAAAACTGAATACTGAGACTGAGACTGAGACTGAGACTGAGACTGAGACTGAGACTGCGATTAAAACTTGAAACCTGAAACAAAATAAACAATAAACAATAAACTAAAAAACCAAAACCTCTTAATGAACACTATCTTTCGATTTTCCTCCCTGCTTGCTATCTTTTTTTTATTTTCTAACTGTAATTCTTTCGCCCAAAAAAAGGATAATTATGCGGCTAAAATTGACAGTTTAATTAAAGTTACAGAACCTATATTTAATGGCACTATTTTAATTTCCAAAAATGGCAAAACATTGTATTCGAAAGCGCAGGGTTTTGAAAATTTCGAAACTAAGAAACCTTTAAAATTAGACAGTCAATTTCAAATTATGTCGAACAGCAAACAAATTACTGCAGTTTTGATTCTTTTGGAAGTGGAAAAAGGAAAAATAGATTTGAATACTCCCATCAAAAAATATTTGCCGGATTTGAAACAAAGCTGGCAGATTCAGTGACGGTTCATCAGTTATTAAATCATTCACACGGAATTCTTGACTTGCAGAAACCTTTAGCATTTAAACCCGGAACGCAATATAAATACGGAAATCTAAGCTATGCTCTCCTCGGAAAAATTGTAGAATTCAGTACTAAAAAAAGCTATACAGAAGTTGTCAATTCACTTTTTAAGAAATTAAAAATGAACCATACTTTTTGTTATGCCAAAGATAAAATTCAAAACCTGGTAACGGGATACAACAATGTAAAAAACGTAATAACTTCGGTAAATCCAAGTATCATTAGGCCTGATAATTTGGGTGCAGACGGTATCATTTCAACTGTTGAGGACTTAGCAATCTGGAATAAAAATCTTCATAAAGGAAAAATTCTAAAACCTGAATCGTATAAATTATTTACAACAAACACCATTTTATCACAACATAATGTATTCGGAAAAGAAAAAGAAGGATACGGTTACGGCATTAGAATTATTGAAAAAGATACCGTAAAATATCTTGGCCACACAGGTTTAGGTGATGGATTTTCTTGCTTAAATTTGTATTTCCCGGAAAGTGACGTGAGTTTGATTGTTATTGAAAATCAAATGAACGAAGATTCAAATTTGTTTTATGCATCTGAAATTAAAATCAAAAATATACTATTGAAAAGTGATTTAGTGCAACCAAAAAAGTAAGCCATGGCTAAAAATAAAACCACAGAAACAGCAACCAGTGTTTTAGATTTTATAAACACTTTTGTAGAAGATGAAGTGAAAAGAAATGACTCCTTTGAACTTATCAAAATAATGCAGGAAGTGACGGGTTTTGAGCCTAAAATGTGGGGACCAAGCATTATTGGTTTTGGAAGTTATCATTACAAATATGCCAGCGGTCACGAAGGCGATTCTACTCTTGCGGGGTTTTCACCACGAAAAGCAGCATTCTCGCTTTATGTTAGTTTGTCTCCTGAAAATAGAGAAACTTTGCTTCCGCAATTTGGAAAACACAAACCGTCGAAAGGCTGTATTTATTTTAATAAACTGCGTGATATCAATATTGAGGTTCTCAAAAAAATGGTGGCACTTTCTGTAGAAAATTTGAATAAATTATATCCTTCTAAATAATCATTGCGAAACTTAATGAATAAAATATTTTTAGAGAATGGTTCTCAGCAAGAAAATGACGCATTTATACTAGAATTTATTTTCTTTTTAATTTTTATAACCCTTATTTTGTTTTGCATTTATAATCATAAAAACGTTCGTAAATATTTCGCAGAAAATTTCCCAATTACTGAATTCCGAAGTCATCGATTATATTTGACATTGATTATGTTAACAATTATAGGCATCAAATTATCATATAATATTATATTAAAAATTTACTCGAAATTATAATCCATAAAAAAAAATAAACAATGATTCTAACCTTAATAATTCTTTTACTGGCAGTCGTTTTTTATTTTTTATTTCATCCCAGATTTGGAAAAAGACCTGCCGGCGAAAGATTGGCATTAATACAACAATCTCCACAATACAAAAATGGTAAATTCGAAAATGAAAGTTACACTCCGGAGCTTGCTGAAGGTTATGGTTATTATGATGTTTTAACTGAATTTTTATTCAAAAAAGTTGATCGAAAAATTCCAACGGATTTGATTCCTTCGGTAAAAACCAATTTAAAGGAACTCACTCTAGATCAAGACGTTTTGGTTTGGTTTGGGCATTCTTCTTATTACATTCAGCTTGAAGGAAAACGCTTTTTAATAGATCCTGTTTTCAGCGGCAATGCCTCTCCTATTTACGGAACTACAAAAGCCTTTAAGGGAACTGATATTTACACCTATGATGATATTCCTGAAATTGATTATTTGCTCATAACACACGACCATTATGATCATTTAGATTATAAAACCATTATGAAACTGAAACCAAAAATAAAAAAAGTAATCACGGCGCTTGGCGTTGGTTCGCATTTTGAATTTTGGGGATTTCCAGTTGAAAATACGATCGAAAAAGACTGGCATGAAAAAATAGTTTTAGATCAGAATTTAATAATTTACACCGCTCCATCAAGGCATTTTTCCGGCAGAAGTATCAAACGCTGCAATACACTTTGGACATCTTTTATTTTAGAAACTAAAGACTTCAAAATGTATTTGGGCGGCGACAGTGGATACGATACTCATTTTGCGGCAATTGGCGATAAATACGGCCCCTTTGATATTGCGCTTATCGATAATGGTCAATATAATCCGGCATGGAAATACATTCATAATTTGCCCGAAGATGTTATAAAAGCAATGAAAGATCTAAAAGCAAAAAGGGTATTTCCGGTGCATAATTCAAAATTTCCATTGTCTCTTCATTCCTGGGACGAACCTTTGATTAAAGTAACGGAACTGAATAGTATATCTGAAAATCCGATTCCATTAATTACTCCGATGATTGGAGAATTAGTCCAATTGACAAATGAAAATCAAGTGTTTCAGCAATGGTGGAAAGGAGTTAAATAGATTGTAGATTTTAGATTGCAGATTTTAGATTTTAGATTTTAGATTTTAGATTTTAGATTTTAGACTGATAAAGAAATGCCTGTAAGAAACGACCAGTTTGTCATTCCGACGGAGGAGGAATCTCCGCAAGTAACTCTACAATCAAAATCGCCAATTTTTGTAGAATTACGCGTGTGATTTCTCCTTCTTCGAAATGACAATATTGAACATAAATTTGAAACCTTAATGGGACTAAAAACCGAATTGAACAAATAAATAATTAAACCTTGAAACTAAAAATCAACCTCTTCATCATTACCTTTCTGGTAACTTTAAATCTATTTTCTCAAAATACTTATGTCTTTTTGGGGAGTTATAACAGAGACATAACCGTCGAATCAATTCAGATATATCAACTCGATACTTTAAATGGAAAACTGACTAAAATAACGTCGGTAAAAAATGTTATTAATCCGTCATTTTTGACTGTTTCACCAAACGGAAAATATGTGTACGCCTGCACCGAAACAAAAACCCCGAATGCAGGAAGCGTGAGCAGTTTTGAATTTAATCCTCAAAATAAAACACTGACTTTTTTGAACAAACAGACAAGCGGCGGCGAAAATCCGGTTTATGTTTCGGTTCATAAAAGTGGTAGATGGCTGGTGAATGCTAATTATACGGAAGGAAGTGTTTCAGTTCATCCTTTACTTGAAAATGGAAGAATTGATTCGCTTGCGCAGAATTTTCAATATTCTGACGGAAGCGTTCATAAAGAAAGACAAACGAGATCTCATGTGCATTCGGCTATATTTTCTCCACAAAATGATTATCTTTTTTTACCTGATTTAGGTGCCGATAAAATTCGCTGTTATCGTTTTGACGAAAGCCTGAAACAGCCTTTAGTCGAAACACAAATGCCTTTTACAAAAACCGATTTACAAGCCGGACCAAGACACTTCACTTTTCATCCGAACCAAAAATTTGGTTATTGTATTGAGGAAATGGCCGGAGCAATTAGTGTTTATGAATACGAAAACGGAACATTCAAAAAAATCCAGAGAATCAATACACATCCCGATAAAATCAAGGAAGGTTTCGAAAGTTCGGATATTCATATTTCACCTGACGGAAAATTTTTATACGCCACCAATCGCGGAAAAGAAAATAACATAGCTATTTTTTCTATCGATGAAAATGGTATTTTGAAAAGCATTGGCTATCAATCAACTCTCGGAAAACATCCAAGAATTTTTGCTCTTGATGAAAGCGGAAAATTCGTAATTGCCTCCAATGTAAATTCTGGAAACGTAGTAGTTTTTAAAAGAAATACAAAAACGGGAATGCTAAAAAAAGTGGGAAAAGAAGTTAAAATGGAGAATGTTTCTTGCGTTCAGGTAAAGAGAATATGATTTTGCTAGCTTTTTTGTCATTCCGAGGCACGAGGAATGACAAACTATACGTCCATTTTGTTGAGATAACAATGCTTTACCTAAATTCGATATTCACTCCTAATTCATAACTCATAATTTACAACTCATAATTTACAACTCATGAAAAGAATAACCGTTTTTTGCGGATCAAGTTTTGGAACCGAAGCAATTTACACAGAGCAAGCCACATTACTTGGTAAAACATTTGCAGAAGAAAACATTGACTTGGTTTACGGCGGCGCAAATGTAGGCCTGATGGGCGCAGTAGCCGATGCTGTTTTAAGCAATGGCGGAAAAGCAATTGGTGTTCTACCGAATTTTTTACGATCAAAGGAAATTGCACATCTTGGTTTAACCGAATTGATTTTGGTCGAAAGCATGCACGAAAGAAAAACCAAAATGAATGATTTATGTGATGGCGTGATTGCGCTTCCGGGTGGTTTTGGCACACTCGAAGAACTTTTTGAGATGCTGACCTGGGCACAATTAGGACTTCACAAAAAACCAATTGCCATCTTGAATATCAATGGCTTTTATGATTCTTTAATTGCACTAACAGAAACCATGGTCGAAAAAGGTTTATTAAAAGAAGCGAATCAGAAAATGCTATTGGTAAGCGACAATATTCCCGATTTATTGCAACAGATGAGAAATTACACACCGCCAACTGTTGGGAAATGGATTGACAAAGACAAAGTTTAAAATACCAAAAATTCTAATTCTGAAATTGCTTTTTATAGTCACTTGGATTCATACCTAGATATTTTTTAAATAATCGATTCAAGTGGCTTGCATCGCTAAATCCAAACTCATAAACTATTTCATTGATTTGCATATTGGTAAATTTCAATCTCGTTTCAATCAGTTTTATTTTATAAGCAATGGTATATTCCTGTATACTCTGTCCAATATTGTTTTTAAAATACTCACTAATATAAGTGGGCGAAACATTAAATTCCAATGCCATCTTTGCTGTTTTTAATGCTTCGGGCTGATAAATATTCTGATGTACATAATGTAGCAGATCTAAACTTGGTTCTGCTTTGGAGGGAGCAATTGCAAGTGGCGCAATAAGCGAAATATTTCTGGCAGCAATCGTAATAATGGTATTTATAATCTGTTTGATTACTTCTTGCTGCTGCGGAAAATCACTGTTTTCTTCCCGAATCAAAGCCTCAATCATCGCTCTTATTAAAGGTTTATCGGTTACTGTTTTTAAAATACAGCCTGGCAAATGATTGTGATTATGAAAGATAAATTCCAATTTCTGGATCCAGTCACTACTTTGGTTTTTAAGATAACTATCATGAAACCTAATAAAAAAAAACTTTGTTTTTTCAATAACTTCAAAACTGTGGGTATCCTGCGGAAAAATCAAAAACAACTTGTCGTTTGTATAAGGTAATCGGTGATCATTAATAATTTGAATTCCTTTTCCCTCCAAAACAAAAACCATCTCAAAAAATGTGTTTTTGCGTTCCTTGGCTTCATATTCAGAAACTTCCAAAAACTGAAGTTCAAACGGATGATATAAATTTCTAATTTCCATATTCAAAAATACAAATTATTCCAATGATTGTACAAATTTTAAAGAGAGCTTCTTCTCAACTTTGTACTATAAAATTATACAAATATGGAAACAACTTCTTTTTTATTAATACGTCTTGCCATCGCCATCAGCATGTTTGGCCACGGACTTGTGCGTTTGCCAAAACTAACAATTTTCAGTAACTGGATGGTTGGAAGTTTTGAAAATTCTATACTGCCAAAAATACTTGTAACACCTTTTAGCTATATTTTACCAATAGCCGAATTTTCAATTGGTTTACTGTTGCTGTTAGGCTTATTTACAAAACCTTCACTCATCGCCGGAGGACTTATCATGCTTGTGTTACTATTTGGAACTGCGATGATTGAGAACTGGGAAGCAGTTCCTTCACAATTAATTCATATTGCTTTTATTGCTCTACTTTTAAATTTTATCGATTCTAATAGTTGGGCTATCGATCTATTCATTAAGAAATAAATACCATGAGTTCAAGAAGAAATTTTATAAAGCAAACAGGAATTATTGGAATGGTCGGTATGATGAATCCAATAGAAACTTTTTCAGAAGTATCAAAAACAGCATCATTTTTATCTCCGCAAAAGACAAAATGGGCAGATGGTTCGAGATTAGTAGTTTCGATTTCGATGCAATTTGAGGCCGGCGGACAACCGGAAAATGCCGAAAGTCCGTTTCCTCAAAATATACAAAAAGGCTATATAGATCTTCCTGCCGCAACCTGGTACGATTACGGCTATAAAGAAGGGATTCCGCGAATGCTGGACAACTGGGACAAACTGGGTGTAAAAGTGACCTCGCACATGGTCGGAACTGCTGTTTTGAAAAATCCGGAACTGGCTAAAGAAATTGTACAGCGCGGGCACGAAGCAGCAGCGCATGGGATGAGCTGGAGTACGGAATACACAATGCCATATGAAGAAGAAAAGAAATTTATAAAAGATGGAGCTGATGCCATTAAAAACATAACCGGCTTTACTCCTGTTGGTTATAATGCAAACTGGTTACGCCGCGGCACAAATACACTTAACATCTTACAAGAGCTCGGCTTTAAATATCACATTGACGATTTAAGTCGGGATGAACCGTTTATCATTCAGGTAAAAAACAAAGATTTTGCTGTGGTTCCGTATACAATTCGATGCAATGATATTGTTTTAATCGAAGGTAAAAATTTTTCGGCAGATCAGTTTTTACAACAAGCTAAAATGGAATTCGATCAATTGTATGCCGAAAGCGAAACACAACGCCGACAAATGTCAATTAGTTTTCATGATCGTATTGGTGGAACTCCACAAATGGTTAAAGCGGCAAATGATCTTATTAAATACATGCAACAGCATCAAGGTGTGAGTTTTAAACGTAAAGATGAGATTGCCGAAATTGCTTTACATGATAAAACGACAATTAGAGAATAAAATAATTTTAGAATTAAAATCCGGGCAAATTTAATTTGTTCGGATTTTTATTTTGTCCGAATATTTGTAATTTCTTCTTAAATTAGAGGTTTAAAAAAATAGTTTTTACGCAACATATAACTTCTAACAAAAAGATGAAAGCAGAAAATAACCACTTCGCAAAAGCTGAAATGCTGATTAGAAAACCTGTTTCTGAAGTTTTTCAGGCTTTTATAAATCCGGAAATTACCAGTAAATTTTGGTTTACCAAAGGTTCCGGAAAATTAGAACAAGATACTACAACCGAATGGACCTGGGAAATGTATGGCTTTTCATTAACCGTAACCACTCATGTTTTGCAGGAAAATAAAAAAATTGTCATCGAATGGGGAAATCCAGACGAAACTACAATCGTCGAGTGGATTTTTTCGCCATTAAATGAAAATGAAACTTTTGTAAGCATTACCAATTCAGGCTTAAAAGGAGATTCAGATAAAATTATCGATCAGGTCAGAAATTCGACGGAAGGTTTTACTTTGGTTTTGGCAGGAGCCAAAGCTTATTTAGAACATAAAATTCAGCTGAATTTAGTGTTAGATAGGTTTCCGAAAGGATTAGCTTAAAAAAAGTTTCAAGTTTCAATTTTTTTTAGTTTCAAGTTCGATCCAACAACCTGAAACTTGAAACTTTAAACAAAAAAAAACTAACCACAATGGAGACAAAAAAACCAGTAAATATCGACGAATACATTGGCGCGTTTCCAAACGATGTTCAGGAAATTCTAGAGAAAGTTAGAATGACAATTCAAGAAGCAGCTCCGGATGCCAAAGAAAAAATCAGTTATTCGATGCCGGCTTTTGAGCAAAACGGAATCGTGGTTTATTTTGCGGCTTTTAAAAATCATATTGGTTTGTATGCTTTGCCGAGCGGGCATGAAGCTTTTAAAGAAGAACTTTCCAAATATAAATCCGGAAAAGGTTCGGTGCAGTTTCCTTTAAATCAACCAATGCCTTTCGATTTGATTGCCAAAATTGTAAAATTCAGAGTGAAAGAGAATCTCGAAAAGGGAAAAAGAAATAAACTGAAATGAAACTACAATCGCATTACAATCAACTTTATAAAAATTCAGCTAAAGCGATTTTAGATGGAAACTATAAAATTGACAACCAAATTAATAACGCATCAGATTCCCGATTTGGAATTACTTTACTGATTCGTCCAAACGATGTAATTAAAGCGAAAATTCAGTTGTTTTTAGATGAATTGAAAAAAGTAGATTCGGAACAATATTATTATCCGAATTCAGACATTCATATTACTGTAATGTCTATTATTTCGTGTTATGAGGATTTCACTTTAGATAAAATCAAAACTTATGATTATATCGAAATTATTCAAAAGAGCCTGATTGATATTGATGAAATTAAAATTGAATTTAAAGGGGTTACAGCTTCTCCTTCGGCGATAATGATTCAGGGATTTCCGGTTAATGACTCTCTAAATAATTTGAGAGATAAATTACGTGAGAATTTCAAAAAATCAACTTTAGAACAAAGTATCGATAGCCGTTATTCCATTTCCACAGCACATTCGACAGTTTTAAGATTTCAGGAAAAACTTCAAAATCCAAAGCAATTACTCAAAGTTGTAGAGAAATTTAGAGATTTTGATTTTGGTGAATTTACCGTTGATAAACTCGAATTAGTTTATAATGACTGGTATCAGCGCGAAAGTAATACAAGGCATCTGGCTGATTTGTATTTGTAGATTTTTAAATTTGCGCCTTTTTATTTTGTTAATAAAAGTTATATTTTCAAAAATCAAAGACTTGTGATTCTACTATCTTTGAGCTTTTAAAACAAAATATACAAAGACGGAAGTGCAGAAAAAATTATACGGACTAGATCATTTAAGGGCTTTTGCAATATGTTTCGTTTTCTTATATCACTATCAAATTCCAATTTTTGGACATCCGGAATGGTTAACCGGTATTGCTAAATTTGGCTGGACCGGAGTTGATTTATTTTTTGTTTTAAGCGGATTTTTAATTTCTTCGCAACTCTTTTTTAATATTAAAAATGGAATAAAAATATCTTTTAAAGATTTCTTCTTAAAACGTTTTTTCAGGATTTTACCTTTATTTTGGTTCGTTACTGCGGTATATTTTCTTGTTCCGATATTTAGAGAAAAAGAAGCGCTTCCTCCGTTGTGGAAATTATTGACTTTCACTCAAAATTTCGGATTAAATATTCAGGATTATGGAACATTTTCACATGGTTGGTCACTTTGTGTCGAAGAACATTTTTATTTGCTTTTACCTCTTATGCTGCTTTTTCTGCAAACAACTAATCTTTTTAATAAATCATATTGGATATTAATTGCATTGTTTATTTTCGGTTTTATAATTCGATTTTATAGTTGGGAAATTTTATATTTTCCAAACAGCGACAAAGACAATGCATGGTTATTTTGGTCTAAATTTATATACTACCCAACATACAACCGTTTGGATGGATTGCTGATAGGCGTATCAATTGCAGCTATTTATCAATTTTTACCTGAATTCTGGAACAAGATTTCGAGATTCGGAAATACATTTTTAATCGTTAGTCTCCTATTATTGATCGCGGCCTATTTTTTATGTTATGAAGTAAGATCTTTCTATGCCTCAGTTTTAGGATTTCCTTTAGTAGATTTAGGATATGGATTTATGGTTTTAGGTGCGGTGTGTCCAACCAGTTTTCTGTACAAATGGAATTCAAAAACAACCACATTTATCGCTGCACTATCGTATGGGATTTACTTGATTCATAAAGGAATAATTCACCTTACACAGCAGTTTCTCCTGACATTAAATATAGATATCAATAGCTCTATCACCTTAATAATCTGCATTTTAGCATGCCTTATTATCGCTTATATTCTTAATAAAACAATCGAAAAACCTTTTATGCAATTAAGGGCAAAATACAACAGGTTTAAATGATTTTCTTTAAAAAAACAAAATCACTTAAACTTTCCAAAATGCCATAAAACACCGGAAGGATCGTGTAAAAAACATTCGCTACCCCAATCTAAATGACGTGTTGGAGTTAATTTTACACCATATTTTTCAGTAAGATTTAAAGCTAAAAGTTCTTGATAATAACGATCTACATCATCGACTTCTAAGAAAATCATGGTGTTTTCAATCCATTCTTTGGCATAATAATCCTGCAGATAAAAGGCAATTTCGCTAGTTTTGAAAACAGAAAATTTTGGATCTAAAACTGTTTCTTCAAATCCTAAATCACGGTAAAAACTTCTTGAGATTTCGAAATCTTTTGCTCCTATGAATGGTCGAATGGATTTGACGTTGTGTTGCATAATTATCTAAGTTTATAAATTCAACAATATCGTTTCATACACAAACAAAATGAGATTGCTTCGTTCATCACAAAGACTCGTGCGGGTCATGGCGAGGAACGAAGCAAACACATTAGCAAAATTTTACCCCTTCTTCAAAATATTCCCCAAACCTCTACCAATTTGTTCAATTGCTTCAAGACCTTTCGTTAATGGTGTTGCGGTAAAATCTTCATAGGCATCCATAGCGGTTACTTTATTCTCGTCTTGCGGATAAACCAAAATAAGGTTGTTATCATCAAAAGATTTTTCGAATTTAGAAGGCAGTTTATCAAAAATCGACTGGTACGAAACAGATCCTTTTCTTGATAAATTGAAAACGATCAAATCAGTTGATTTTATTTCGTCTGAAATCGATTCAAAATCATCCCAGTCTAAGATACTTTTGAAACCTAGTTTCGCATTCAGCTTTAAATTATTGGCAATTTGCTGAATTGCCTGATGCGTCTTATATTCGGCGTAAATCACAATCGGAACGCTTAATTCTTGTGAAAGTCGGCAAATTTTTTGAAGTAATAATTGAAATCCAGCTCCCCTTTCAGAAAAAGGCGGACAAATGAAAACCAGTCTTTTTTCCTCTATAAATGTTTTTTGAAAACGGCAGATAAATAAACTCTTATCAACATTATTGATAATCGAATCGACATTCTCACCAAAAATTTTATCAAGAAAACCTGTTTTTCTTGGCCATCCCACAATCACAATATCCGACATGATTTCTTTTGAAGTCCTCGCAATTCCACTCGCAGGATTATGATCGATTCTGGCAATGGTATTGATTTTCACTTCAGAAGCGGAACCCTGAATTACGAATTTATCAACTGCTTTTCGGTATTTCAGAATATTAATTTCTGCCTGATCATTATTCGGAACAATCGTCAGTAATGTAATCGGATTGGCAGATTTTTTATCTTTTATCAAGAGAGCAAAATCTAAAAGACTCGCCGTCGCAGAAGTTTTTGCTAATGGAATTAAAATATGTTCGTCTAAAATCTGATCTTTATTGGCGTCTTCATGTGAAATTTCTTCTTCGCAGATTGCAATTTTTTTAGCGGCTTTTTCTGTAGCAAAAGAAGCCACAATACACGTAATTAAAATTAAAATAATAGTTCCGTTTAAGATATTTTCATCCAGAATTTTTGCTTTAAAACCTACCAAAATAACGGCCAAAGTTGCAGCTGCGTGCGCACTGCTCAAACCAAAAATAAGTTGTCTTTCGGTTTTGGTATATTTAAAAACAATTTGTGTAAAAAACGCTGCAAACCATTTTCCGAAAATTGCCACAACACTTAATGTTCCGGCAACAATTAAAGCTGTGGGGCCGCTTAAAATCACACGAATATCAACCAGCATTCCCACAGAAATCAGGAAAAACGGAATAAAAAGTGAGTTCCCTATAAATTCAATTCTATTCATTAATGCCGATGATTGCGGAATAAGAGGATTCAATGCCAATCCGGCAACGAAAGCACCAATAATTGGCTCCACTCCTGCTACTTGCGCTAAAAACGCCGCAAAGAAAACGACTGAAAGAACAAAAATATAATGAGCATGTTTCTCGCTTTCCAGCTTCTTAAAAAACCATTTTGCAATTCTCGGAATCAGTAAAAACATAATTGCTGAGAAAATAGCCAGTGAAACTCCTAATTTTATCCAGAAAGCCTGATTCAGATTGCCCTGACTGCTTCCCATAATAACGGCAAGAATAATTAAAACCGCAGTGTCTGTTAAAATAGTACCGCCCACCGTGATGGCAACCGCCTGATTTTTTGCAATTCCAAGTTTACTTACAATTGGATACGCTACCAAAGTGTGCGTCGCAAACATACTCGCCGTTAAAAAACTGGCATCGAAATCATATTTTAAAAGGTAAAAACAAACCGGAAATCCTATCGAAAGCGGAAAAATAAAGGTAAAAAAACCAAACAATAAACTTTTATTTTTATTGGCTTTAAACTCATTCATATCAAGTTCTAAACCTGCAATAAACATAATGTAAAGAAGCCCAATGGTCGAAAACAAATCTACCGCCGAGTTTTTGGCCAGAATATTAAGTCCGTGAGGTCCAATAATTACTCCTGAAATAATCAAACCAATAATTCCGGGAATATTAATTTTTTTCAGTAAAATTGGCGACAATAAAATAATGAAAAGTATCAACGAAAAAATCAATACTGGATTGCTTAGTGGTAATTCGAACTCTTGTAGTAAATGCCTGAAAAATTCTATCATAATGTAATTTTAGCTTCTTTGTGGTATTCTAAATTATCGCAAAAAGACATTTCAGCAAATAGACAAAATACCCAAAGTTGCAGTTTATTTCGATTATTAAAAAACTAAAAAGTTCAGTTTTTTCTAGTAATAGCTCATTTACAAAAATACCTAAAAAAATCCCGAACTTTTTACGAAAGCCCTATATTAACTAATTAAATTTACTTCTTTGTCAAATTACCAATATTTAATATATTTTTTAACAAAACCGCAACATTTATAATTGAAAATAAAACTTCATTGCATTATTCAATTATCTTTGTCTTAATAAAACTTGAACAATGGAAGAATGTATCTCTGTTTTTGATATGCTTAAAATTGGTGTTGGGCCTTCGAGTTCGCACACTTTGGGGCCATGGCGCGCTGCTGAACGTTTTTTAGAAGAGCTTAAAAACGAATCTATTTTAGAACAGGTTACCAGAGTTAAAGTCGATTTATATGGTTCACTTTCTCTTACCGGTAAAGGTCACGCTACTGATTTAGCGGTTATGCTGGGTTTAAGCGGACAAGATCCTGAATATATTCCAGTGGATAATATTGCCGGAATTATCAAAACGATTGAGACCAGCAATGAAATTATTTTAGGCAATCAGATTACTATTCCGTTTTACTTTCTACAGGACATTGTTTTCAATAAAGACTTTCTACCTTTCCATGCAAATGGATTAAAATTCACAGCTTACAAATCTGATGATTCTG
The DNA here is from genome assembly GCF_031458035.1 of Flavobacterium aquidurense. Taxonomy (GTDB): domain Bacteria; phylum Bacteroidota; class Bacteroidia; order Flavobacteriales; family Flavobacteriaceae; genus Flavobacterium; species Flavobacterium aquidurense_C. Next base: position 10,537 of record NZ_JAVDXR010000009.1, on the reverse strand, counting down.
AATATGAATCGACTTTTTATTCTATTGGAGGAGGTTTTGTAGTGAAAGAAGAACGTACAAATGCTAAAATAAAAGAAGAAATTAAATGTGCTTTTCCGTTTCCAATTCAAAACGCGGTGGAGCTTTTAAATTATACGATTTCAGAAAACAAATTAATCTCAGAGATTGTTTATGAAAACGAAAAATCGATGCGTCCTGAAGCCGAAATTCATTCGGAATTAATGCGCATTTGGAACACAATGCTAGAATGCATGTATATTGGCTGTCATACAGGAGGGATTCTTCCAGGCGGGTTACATGTTCGTCGAAGAGCTTTTGATATGCATCAGAATTTAATTGGATTATCTAATTATTCTGATCCGCAATCGTGGCTGGAAGAAATTAGAAAAACCGAAGTTAAATTCCGCCAAATCTTAAAATGGGTAAGCTGTTTTGCACTTGCCGTGAATGAAGTGAATGCGTCTTTAGGCCGTGTTGTTACTGCTCCAACTAATGGAAGCGCTGGTGTAATTCCGGCTGTCTTAATGTATTATCTGGTAATCGAAAATCATAATGCCGGCGAAAAAGAAATCAAACAATTTTTGATGGTTGCCGGAGAAATTGGAAGTATTTTCAAAAAAGGATCTACAATATCAGCAGCAATGGGCGGTTGTCAGGCAGAAATTGGTGTTTCGTCATCAATGGCCGCAGCAGCACTTTGCGAATTAATGGGCGGATCTCCTGCTCAGGTTTTAATGGCCGCCGAAATTGCCATGGAGCATCATCTTGGCTTAACCTGCGACCCAATTGGCGGTTTGGTTCAGATTCCGTGTATCGAAAGAAATACAATGGGTGCCATAAAAGCAATTAATGCTGCCGAATTAGCGTTAGAAACCGATTCTAAAAATGCAAAAGTACCTTTAGATAAAGTAATTAACACGATGTGGCAAACTGCAAAAGATATGAATTCTAAATACAAAGAAACTTCTGAAGGCGGATTGGCAATTGCGGTAAATATGGCCGATTGTTAGAATATGATTACCCTAAAGTCGCAAGTCAAATGTCATAAAGTTCTTAAAGTCCTGTACTTACTGATTTTCATTCATTTTTATTTTCACCCTTATGGTGTACTCAAAAAGTATGCAAAGTCAATATTGACAATGCCTTTTGACTTTTATCCCGAGGATTCGGGATTGACTTGCGACTATTGGGATATAATTACTTAATTTTGCAGTCAAAATTTTCGTTTTAAGAGTAAATTCTGCTTTTAAAACTATTCAAAAAAACTAAAAAACTTACTTATAATGTCAGTTGCTAAAAAAGATTATAAAAGAATCACTACCAAATCGTTAATCGAAATGAAAAGCAATGGAGAGAAAATCTCTATGTTAACCGCTTACGATTTCACTATGGCAAAAATTGTTGACACTGCAGGAATCGATGTGATTTTAGTAGGTGATTCGGCATCAAACGTTATGGCCGGACACGAAACGACATTACCAATTACTTTAGATCAAATGATTTATCACGCTTCATCTGTTGTTCGTGCTATCGAAAGAGCTTTGGTTGTAGTTGATTTACCTTTTGGAAGTTACCAATCCGATCCTAAAGAAGCTTTGCGTTCTGCGATCAGAATCATGAAAGAAAGCGGTGGACATGCTGTGAAACTTGAAGGCGGAAAAGAAATTAAAGAATCTATCAAAAAAATATTAAACGCAGGAATTCCGGTAATGGGACACTTGGGTTTAACACCACAATCGATATATAAATTCGGAACTTACAGTGTTCGTGCCAAAGAAGATGAAGAAGCTGAAAAACTACTTGAAGATGCAAAAATGCTTGAAAAAGTAGGTTGTTTCGCTGTAGTTTTAGAAAAAATACCCGCTGAATTAGCAGAAAAAGTAGCCAAAAGTATTTCGATTCCGGTTATCGGAATTGGAGCTGGAGGAAAAGTTGACGGACAAGTTTTGGTTATTCATGACATGCTTGGAATGAACAACGAATTCAGTCCTCGTTTCTTACGTCGTTACCTTAATTTATATCAGGAAATGACTTCTGCAATTGGTCAATATGTAGCTGATGTGAAATCGAGTGATTTTCCGAACGAGAAAGAACAGTATTAAATTGGATTATTCGATTATTAGATATTTAGATTGTTAGAAGAAGATATTTTCTAACAATCTAAAATCAAAATTTAAATATTAAAAATGCATCGTTTTAAAGATTTAGAAATTTGGAAATCAAGCAGAAAATTTTGCTCTGAGATTTATACAATTACCTCTGGTTTTCCAGAATCTGAAAAATTTGGATTAATAAACCAGCTTCGTCGTGCGTCTATTTCTGTTCCTTCTAATATAGCTGAAGGTTGCTCAAGAAGTAGTAATAAAGATTTTTCCAGATTTCTTGAAATTGCTATAGGTTCAATCTTTGAAATCGAAACTCAATTACTAATTTCTTTTGATTTAGGATATATAAATCAAGTAAAATTAGATGAATTATGTTTTAACTTAGACCGAATTGTAAAAATGACATCGAAATTTAGATCAACTTTAGCATAGTTTCAGTCTAAAAATCTAAAAATCCAATAATCTAAAAATCTAAAAATCTATTTTGAAAGTAATCTCAGATAAAAATAATCTCCAAATTCTACACGAAGACAATCATATCATCGTGGTTAATAAACGTGTGGGTGATATTGTGCAGGGTGACAAAACGGGTGATAAACCTTTATCTGATGTTGTAAAAGAATATATTAAAGATAAATACAATAAACCTGGTGACGTATTTTTGGGAGTAATTCACCGTTTGGACCGACCTACAACCGGAATCGTAGTTTTCGCCAGAACAAGTAAAGCACTAACACGAATGAACGAGATGTTCAGCAATCGTGAGACGCAAAAAACCTATTGGGCAGTAGTAAAGAATAAACCTCAGGAAACAACTGCAAAATTGGTTCATTTTTTAAAAAGAAATGAAAAAAATAATACTTCAAAAGCACATTTAAAAGAAGTTCCGGACAGTAAAATAGCGAGTTTAGATTATACTGTTTTCAAAGAACTTCAAAATTATGTAGCTTTAGAAATCAATCTTCACACAGGTCGTCATCATCAAATTCGTGCGCAATTATCAGCCATTGGGTCTCCAATCAAGGGCGATTTAAAATATGGTTTTGACAGAAGCAATCCTGATGGAGGAATTCATCTTCATGCCAGAAAATTGGTTTTCGTGCATCCTGTCTCCAAAGAAAACATTACCATAATTGCACCAACTCCCGATGAAACCATTTGGAATGCTTTATGATTTTATGATATAATTGTTAATTTTTTAAGTTTTATCGATTAACTTGCATAGACTAAAAACAAGCTGATCGTAAACATGGACTATAAAAATAACATCAAGTACAGAAAAGAAACGCTGAAGAAGTTATTGTATAACATTCAAAAAAGCGAAGACTTAATCGTAAAAGCTTTATACGAAGATTTTAAAAAACCTGAATTTGAAGCTGTTTTAACAGAAACAAACTATGTTATTTCGGACTTAAAAGATACTATCAAAAATATTTATAAGTGGACTAAACCAAAACGTGTTTTTCCTTCCATTCTCAACTTCCCTTCAACAGATTATATTTATAAAGAACCTTACGGAAATGTTTTGGTAATTGCTCCTTGGAATTACCCTTTTCAATTGGCTCTATGTCCGCTTATTGCAGCCGTTGCAGCTGGAAACAGAGTCGTTTTAAAACCGTCTGAACTTACTCCGAAGACATCAGCAATCATTGCAAAAATTATAGAAAAAACTTTTCACATCAATCATGTTGAAGTACATGAAGGCGGTGTCGAAGTATCCAATAAATTACTGGCGCAGCGTTGGGATTATATTTTCTTTACAGGAAGTGTTGCTGTTGGTAAAATTGTCGCCAAAGCAGCAGCCGAAAATCTGACTCCTGTAACATTAGAATTAGGCGGAAAAAATCCTTGTATTATTGATGAAACTGCCAATTTAAAATTGGCCGCAAAACGAATTGTCTGGGGGAAATTTATAAATGCCGGACAAACTTGCATCGCACCAGATTATATTTTGATTCAGAAAAATATGAAAGTAAATTTTATCACCTTTCTGATCGAGGAAATCATAAAGGCTTACGGCAAAAAAATGGAAAAATCGCCTGATTTTGCGCGCATTATCAATACTAAAAATTTTCTTAGATTAGACAGTATGATTGAACGCGAAAAAGTGATTTTTGGAGGAGAAACTGATGCAAACATATTATATATTTCGCCGACGTTAATAGAGGAACCTGCATTAGATAGCCCTGTAATGAAAGAAGAAATTTTTGGACCTATTTTGCCAATTCTTATTTACGAAACAGAAGCTGACATTCAGAACGTAATAAGCAAATACGAAAAACCTCTCGCTTTTTATGTATTTAGTGAAAACCATTCTTTTGCAAAAAAACTAATAACAAACTATTCTTTTGGAGGCGGCTGCATCAACGATACGGTTATTCATTTTTCGAATAAAAGACTGCCTTTTGGTGGTGTTGGGCATAGCGGTATCGGAGCTTACCACGGACAGTTAAGTTTTGATATTTTCTGTCACCATAAAGCTGTTGTTAAAAAAGCCAACTGGCTGGATCTGCCAATGCGATATGCGCCATATAAAGATAAATTAGCTTCTCTTAAACGATTATTAGACTGGATGTAAGCATATAAAAATCAACTTATGTATATTTTGTAGATTATCATATCTAATTGATTAAAAATATTATATTTACGTTTCAATATTCATCATCAATATTAAAAAGTATAAAACAATTCTACCACAATTTTATTACAAAAAATGAAATCTACAACTGATCAAATCGAAGACATTAAAAATCATGGCTATTCTCTGGATTTTTCAACTATTTTTAATCATGCTTTCGAAAATTATAAAAAAATAGCGCTGTACGCCGGATTGATAATTTTGGTATTTACCTTTATCTTTTTTATTGCACTTTTCAGTATTGTCATTGCTTATTTTGGTGTTGAAAGTATGAGTCAGGACTTTATACAATCTTTAGAAAGTCAAAAATTAACTTATATACAACAACTATTTTCTACACTTGCCATTTCAGCTATAAGTGGTCTTGTCGCTCCTTTTGGAGCCGGATTTTTAAAAATGGCAGATTGCGCAGATAAAGATGAAGAATTTAATGTTTCAACTATATTCGCTTATTACAAAGCGCCATATTTTGCACAAATATTCACAGCTTCTTTTATTATTTCCCTAACCGGAACAGCAATTTCCGTTTTTTTTGAAAGCCTGGACCTAAACTATGTCGGAAATGGTTTTTCTTTTTTTATATCCTATTTTACTTTTTTTACTATTCCATTGATTGTTTTCGGAAACCTAAAAGCATTAGATGCTATAAAATCAAATTTAATTATCATAAGCAAAAATCCTTTAATGATTTTTGTAATATTTATTACTGGAATATTAGGGTCAATAGTAGGTTTGGTAGGATGTTGTATCGGGATAATTTTTACAATTGTCTTTAATACCTCACTAACGTATGCAACTTATTATTCACTTTTTAATATGGAAGAAGAGGATCCTATTGATTCAATTGGTCAATCAGACGCAGAATAAACCGAAATTTCTAGACAAAAAGACTTAACCACTCTCCCTCAGTTTAGAAAATTCAAAATGCTATAAATTAAACCAAAATACCAAAAATACTATGGTAGAAAACTATAGTTTTTATAATTTATTGCTTTCAGGAATTACCTTCATTGGTAATAACCTGAAAGCATTTATTACAAACTTGTATGTTTTCACTCCCGAAATTATTTTTTACAATAATCCTAAACTTATTGTTCTGGGATTCTCGCTTTTTGGTTTTTTAACTGTTCTTGTATATCAATTTTTCAGAATTAAGTCCAAAATTGGTAACTTCATAGAGAAAAAAAGAGAAACCGAAACAGCGAACAACGAATATAAGCTGTACATTTTATTTTTTGGAATTGCTTTCATTGTGATGGAAATCATCAATGAAATCTTTAAAATCAGACCAAAAAGTTTATTATATGTCAACGCTTCAATTGGTATTGGCATACTGCTCATTTATTTATTGATTGATAAAATAAAAGTTCTTCGCGAAAAAATTCAGCGAAATTTTATAATAGCATTCATCGTTTATATGATCTATATCGGTCATAATGTTATTTACCTTCCCGATGATATTGTACCCATTATTACTTTTTTACTTTCATTTTTCTTTTCGTACAGTATTTTAAAACCAATAAAAATATACTGGATTTTTGTTGGTGTTGTCTTTTCTTTTCTTGCTGCAACAATTGTTTTTGACTTGATTCCCATAAAATCTTCGATATTATTAATTAATTTTTCTATTCTAATTTTCATTATCAATCAGGTAAAATATGCAGTTTTACTAACTATACGTGATAATTTCAGATTTACAAATGAGATTGTCCATAAAGGAAACTCACTGACAATTGCTACTAACGAAAAAGGAGAATTGGTTTTCTGCAGCGAAACTATAACTTCAATTTTAGGATATTTACCTGAGGAAGTTATGGCAATGGAATTTTGGAAACTTACCGAAGATGCTGAATTTGACAAAGAAAATTTCCATAAAAACTACGTAGATAACAAATTATACATCAGAAAATTAAAAAATAAAAATGGAGAATTTAAATACATTCAATGGAAAGACAAAAAGTTTTCTGAAAATTTAATCATCAGCATTGGCCAGGATGTTACTGAACAGATTTTAGTTCAGGACCAATATAAAAACCTGATTCAAACCGCGACAGATATTATCTTCGAAATAAGTTCTGATGGCTATTTTACTTTTATCAATGAATTTGGATTTTCTATTTTAGGGTATGCCGAAAATGAAGTGATTTTAAAGCATTATTCCAATTTCATTCATGAAGATTATATTAAAAACGCTGTCGATTTCTATGAAAATCTCGAACAAAACGGAACCAATTATCCGACAATTGAAATTCCTATTCTTAAAAAAGACGGAACAGAACTCTGGATTTCACAAAAAGTAATCATTCGTAAAAACGATTTAGGCGAAATTATTGGTTTTGCTGGTATCGCAAGAGATATTACGGAGATGAAAAACATTGAAAATGAGAAAAAGAGACGTTTAGAAAAAATTGAAGCCTACAATAATTCAACCAAAAAACTTTCTACAACAGATTTTAGGGAATACGATAATCTCAAAACAGTAATTGATTACATCATTAAAGAAGCGGCAACGATCTCAAAGACAAGCAGAGTAAGCTTTTGGAAATTTGCAGAAGATGTGATTATGTGCAAAAATCTGTTCAGTAAAGACAATCAAAGTTTAAATGACAAGAATGTCCTGAAAATGGAATCATTTCCTATATACTTTGAAACCTTAAAAAACAAAGCTATTATAAATGCTTCCGATGTTTTTAATAAACTAGAAACCTCCGAATTTCAAGAAGTTTATTTTAACAAAAATAAAATAAAATCGATGCTGGATGTTCCAATTTTTTCAAATGGAGAATTAGCCGGCGTGGTTTGTTTTGAAAGCACCGAAACAAAAAGAGATTGGGATAACGAAGACATCAATTACGCCAAGACTGTTTCTGATGTGATCTCATTGGCAATTTCTTCTCAAATGCGACTGAAAGCTGAGAAAAAACTAGAACTTAAAAGTGAATTACTATCAGCTCTGGCTTTGTGTACAGAAAAGTTTTTGCTAAGCAAAAGTCTGCAAAAAATGTTTCAGGAAACTTTCGATATTATCGGAAAAGCTTCAAAAGTGGATCATATTTTTTATCACGAAAAAAACTTTGATACCAATACTATTAGCCAGCAATACAAATGGTCAAGAAACGGAATTGCACACCAGATTACTGAATTGCAAATTTTTACAGAAGAAAATTTAAAAGAAATAATTATCCATTCTCAAAACAGAAAAGTTTTAAATACAAAAACCTGCGAATTAGATGATACCTTTTTTAAGAAATTACTAGTTGCCAATGACATCAAGTCGATTCTGATTTTACCATTATTTACAAACAATATTTTTTCTGGTTTTATTGGTTTTGATGATTGCACTAAAGAAAGAAAATGGACCGATGATGAGATTTATATTTTTCAGACACTGGCCAATAATATTTCATCAGCTTTAGACCGAAACAGAAATATTGCTAAAATTAAAGAAAGCGAAGACGCGATTAAAGCTAAAGAATTAGCAGAAGCAGCAAATAAATCTAAATCTGATTTCCTTGCCAATATGTCGCACGAAATTAGAACTCCATTAAACGGAATCATAGGCTTTACACATTTATTGATGAAAACCAATCTTGAAGAAATTCAGGAAAAATACATGACAACCATCAATCAATCGGCACATTCATTACTCGAAATCATTAATGACATCCTTGATTTTTCTAAAATTGAAGCCGGAAAACTGGAGCTGTTCATTGATTTATATGATGTCCAAAAAATATTAGGGCAAATATTTGATCTGATTGTTTATGAATCCAATCAAAAAAATCTACAACTTGAATTAAACGTTGATCCTTCGGTACCAAAATACATGTGGACCGATATCGTCCGTTTAAAACAAATTCTGATCAACCTTTTATCCAATGCGATTAAGTTTACGAACGAAGGTTCTATAAAATTAAATGTTACCGTCGTCGATAAAAAATGTGATGATAATTATGTCATTCGTTTTTCAGTAATTGATACCGGAATTGGAATATTAGAAAAAAATCAGAAGAAAATATTTAGGGCTTTTTCTCAGGAAGACAGTTCAACAACAAGAAAATTTGGCGGAACAGGCTTAGGATTAACCATCTCAAATCAGTTATTGGCTTTAATGGAAAGTCGTTTACAACTTCACAGCAAAATAGGTGAAGGCAGTAATTTTTACTTCGATCTGAATTTAAAAACAAGCCATAAAAGCAACAATGAAAAATTCAAGGAAATTTCGAACAATCAAAATCCAGAATACGCATTAAGTTATAATTCTAATCAAAACAAAATTAGCATATTGATTGTAGAAGACAACAAAGTAAATATGCTTCTTTTAAAAACTATTCTCAAAAACCTAAACTTGAATGCTATTATTTTCGAATGCGAAAACGGATATGAAGCTGTAAAACAAATCGAAAATATTAATCCTGACTTAGTTTTTATGGATATTCAAATGCCAATCATGAACGGTTATGAAGCTACAAAAGCCATTAGAACTACTGAAGTTGGCCAAAACATACCGATAATTGCCGTAACCGCCGGAGCCGAAAAAGAAGAACGAAACAAATGTCTCTCTGCCGGAATGAACGATTATATCTCAAAACCTATTATAAGAGGAACTGTCGAAGAAGCCTTAAGAAAATGGTTGAAATAATATAAAAAGTAAATGGTTTCGATTAACGTATATTTCCCAAAAAATACATAAATTCGTATGAAAGAAAACTTAAAACAGTTAAAAACATAGTATTATGAAATGGTTAGGCAGAAGACAAAGTGATAATGTTGAAGACCGAAGAGGTATGTCAGGCGGAAAAGTTGCAGTTGGCGGCGGAGTTATTGGTATTATTATTTTGTTATTAAATGTTTTTGGTGGTGAAACCGGACAAACTGTGGGAAATGCGTTAGAGCAATTGCAGGGTGGCCAACAACAAACTGAAGCAGCTGCACCACTAAGCAAGGAAGATGAAGAAATGGGAAACTTTGTTCGCGTAATTCTCGCCGACAATGAAGATATCTGGAGTAAAATATTTGAAGAACACGGCATGACTTATAAGAATCCTAAATTGGTGCTTTTTAGAGGTTCTGTACAAACTGCTTGCGGAGGGGCGTCATCAGCTTCCGGACCATTTTACTGCCCGGGTGACCAAAAAGTTTACATGGATTTAGGCTTCTTTGAAGAGCTAAAAACTAAATTTGGAGCTAAGGGTGGTGACTTTGCTATTGCATACGTTATAGCGCATGAAATTGGCCATCACGTACAAACCTTACTTGGAACTTCTGAAAAAATGCGTCAGGCTCAGGAAGGCAAAAGTGAAACAGAAGCAAATAAACTTTCTGTTGCACTTGAATTACAAGCCGATTTTTATGCCGGAGTATGGACACACTTTAATCAGAAAAACTTAGATGTTGATGATATTGATGAAGCTTTAAGTGCAGCCAATGCTGTAGGCGATGATGCTATCCAAAGTAAAATGCAGGGTCAAGTTGTTCCGGATTCATTTACACATGGTTCATCAGAACAAAGAATGTACTGGTTTAAAAAAGGCTTTAAAACCGGAGATATTAAACAAGGAAATACATTTGAAGAAATTCGATAATTCACAGACCAAACCATAATAACCAAGATGAAGCATGACTTAAACGTCATGCTTTTTTTTGATAAATCAAAAAAACAAATTCCAAAAACAAATACCAAATTCCAAACTTACTAGGGATCAAGAACAAATCTTGGGGAGGAAATATCAAAATAAAATGAGAAATTTGCAATCTAAGAATTTAAGATGACCCCGATAGAGCTTTTAAAATT